>JBIIRY010000023.1:0-12153 GCA_044341305.1 Candidatus Planktophila sp.
ATCTAATAACCAAGCAATTAAGCTCGAAAAGAGTGGGGCGCGGAATTCCGCGCCCCACACTTGCTTAAAAGGTAATAAAATAATTTAACCTCCTCACAGTAAAGAAAGGCATATTACAAAAAATGTCTGTATTACTTACTGCTGAATATGGTGTTGAAAATATTGTTAAATCCTTCGGCGGTGCAAAAGCATTAGCGGGCGTTTCGCTCTCAGTCAAAGGCGGCCAAGTACATTGCATCGCCGGTGAAAATGGATCAGGTAAATCAACACTCATCAAAATAATGAGTGGCGTACACGCACCAGATTCAGGTCTTATTCGTTTAGGCGATAAAACATTTAACGCACTATCTCCTCGTGAAGCTGTCCGAGAAGGCGTACAAGTTATTTTTCAAGATTTTTCACTATTGCCGAATTTAACTGTCGCAGAAAATATTGCACTTCCTACATACATTTCTAAGAACTCACACTTTTTAAGTAAAAAAGAGTCTAAAGAGATTGCACAAACAGCTCTAGAACTCATTGGTATTGATATCGATATCAACGCACCAGTTGCTGAAATTTCTATCGCATCCAAACAACTTATTGCTATTGCACGCGCCACCAACTTAGGCGTGAAGATGTTGTTTATGGACGAACCAACAACAGCGCTTACTCGCAAAGAAATCAAGCGCCTCTTCGAAGTGATTGAGCAGATCAAGGCGCGCGGTGTTGCAACCGTCTTCGTCAGCCATAAAATTGATGAGATTCAAGAAATCTGTAACACCATTTCCATCTTGCGTAACGGAGAATTAGTGGCAGATGGTTTGATGAAGGATTACAAACGCGAAGCAATTTCAGAGGCGATGACCGGATTAAACATCTCTGAATCACGAATTGCTCCACCGCTAAAGCCATCTTCCACAAAAGTTATCGAAGTAAAGAAGCTATCAACTAAACCAACTTTTTCAGATGTATCTTTCTCAATTGCTCCAGGAGAAATTCTCGGTATCACCGGTCTTTTGGGCTCAGGCCGCACAGAGTTAGCAGAAGCCATTTTTGGTCAATACCCAGTTGATTCAGGTGAAATTATTGTTGAAGGAAAGTCGGTTCGACTTAACTCTTCTTCGGCTGCCATCAAAGCTGGCATCGGATACGTTCCACCAGATCGCTTAACTCAAGGTTTATTCCTAGATCAATCAATTCTTCGCAACCTCGTTGCAGTTGGTATTGATCGACACCGAGGACGCGGTGGAATTCTTGCAAAGTCCCGCCTCTACGAAGAAGGCGAAAGATGGATTAAAGATCTACGAATTAAAACTAAGAACGCACAAAATCCTGTCACATCACTCTCGGGTGGAAATCAACAACGCGTTGTGTTGGCAAAGTGGCTGGCAATGAATCCGCACCTCATGATTTTGAATGGCCCAACAGTTGGTGTGGACATCGGCTCTAAGCGCGAAATCTTAGAAATTATTCGAGATCGCGCGCAAGAAGGAATGGCATTTTTAGTTGTATCTGATGACATTCCAGAACTTATTCAGATTTGCCACAGAGTCTTGGTCATCAAGAATGGTCACGTCTCTAAGGAGTTTAACGAATCAGAGTTAGATGAAAACGTCTTGTATAAGGAGTTGAGCTGAGTTATGAACTGGAAGAAATTGCTACTGCGCAACGAAACAGCGTTGATAATCGCAATTATTCTGCTTTCAATTTCTATTGGAATCAAGAGCCCAGAGTTTTTCACTCTCTCAACACTCTTTGACATCTTCAGATCTTCATTCGTTCAACTTCTCTTCGCACTCGGAGTATTGGTTGTCATCATTAGTGGTGGAATCGATGTTTCATTCCCAGTCGTAGGAATCTTTGCCGGCTATACCGCAGTCGTGATCATGCAGAAATTTAATTTAAACGAGAACAGCTTGATGATTCCTATCGTTTTAGCAATTCTTATCGGGGTCGCACTTGGTGGCCTTAATTCAATTGCAATCGCGAGTTTTGGAATTCCAACACTTATTGCCACTCTTGGTACCGCAGGTATTTTCCGCGGCATCATGCTCTCATTTATCGGTTCATCATTTATCAGCGATATTCCAGTTGGACTCGATAACTTCGCAACGGCAGATTTATTGTCGATTCAACCTGAAGAAGGCACTCTGGCTCGACTTCACATCCTGATTATTCCTATTGTGATTATTACTCTGCTTGTCGCATTTTTGTTAAACCGCACAATGTTTGGTCGCGCTGTTTACGCTCTCGGCGGTGGAGTCGAAGCAACACGACGTCTTGGAATTTCAATTAAGCGCACACAAGCAAAGATTTACATGCTGGTCGGTGCCCTATCGGGACTTGCCGGAATTTTGTATGTATCACTTCAACGCAAAGCGAATCCTTATGATCTTGCGGGCTCCGAACTCGACATCATTGCTGCAGTGGTCCTCGGTGGCGCAAGCATTATGGGTGGATACGGGACCGTATTCGGTACTGTTTTGGGAGTTATTTTAATTAGCTTGATTAAAAACAATTTGATTCTCTTAGGTGTAAGCGGTTCGTGGCAACGTGCAGCAGTAGGCGCATTACTTCTTATTGGTATTACGGTTCAAGCAATTAATGAGAGCCGTAAAGCTAAAAAACGTCGTGTTGCAACGAATGATGAGGCGGCTTAATCATGAATGAACGTTGGAACAAATTCAACACAGGACTCTTAGCTGACCGTAAAATTACTCAGTTAATGACCATTACTTTGGGAACACTTCTAATCTTTTCAATTCTCTCTCCAAATATCTTCTTCTCTCCAAATAACTTTAAATCAATGTCATACCAAGTTCCTGAAATTGCAATTCTCAGCATCGCAGTGATGCTCTCAATGCTCACTGGCGGAATCGATCTTTCAATCGTCTCTATTTCCAACGCTGCAGCGCTAGTCGCTGCTTATGTAATGAGAAGCAAGAGCGATACAACGGGAAGCGAATCGCTGATGTGGATCATCATTGCGTGCGTTCTAGGAATAATTGTTGGATTGATTGCAGGCGGAATTAACTCAATATTGATTGCAAAACTCGACGTCACACCAATTCTTGCAACTCTTGCAACCATGACACTTTTCAACGGAATTGCAATCGGTATGACTAATGGCGTTTCAGTCTCTGGTTTGCCTGAATCATTTATGCGCGTAGGCAACGGAACATTCTTTGGAATTCCAACACCATTTGTTTTGATGTTAATCATCGGAGGCGCAGTCGGAGTATGGATCAACAAAACCAGCCTTGGACTTAAGGTTTTCTTAGTCGGAACCAATCGCAAAGCTGCGCAGTACAGCGTTATGGGAGATCGCAAAGTTATTGCCTGGGTTTACGTAGTTTCAGGCTTGTTATCCGCTCTCGCTGGATTAATTATTGCTTCGCGAACATCGGCTGCAAGTCCAGACTTTGGTTCGTCATATATCCTGCTAGCAATCGTAATTGTCGTACTAGGTGGCGTTAACCCGATGGGCGGTTTCGGAACTGTTACTGGCGTCATTCTTTCGACAGTTGTTTTGCAGATGGTTGCATCTGGCTTTAACGCGCTTCGCTTTAGTCAATTCTTATACCTAGCAGCCCAAGGTGGCGTGCTGATCTTCGTAATGATTCTCAATGTCGTGCTAGAAAGACGAAGAGTTAACAAATCCATTTCTAAGTCACTGGGGTCGTAATGTCACTTATCGAGCGTTTAGAAAAATACTGTCTCACACCTGCCATGGCGGGTTTTGAAGATGAGATGATCAAAAAACTCAAAGCTGATTTAAAGGATCACGTTGATGAGATTCGCGTTGACGTACTGGGCAACGTAATTGCAACCATTAAAGGAACATCACCAGAGGGTTCTGACTTAATGATCTTTGCTCACACAGACTCTCTCGGAATGATTGTTAAGGGCGTAGAAGATAATGGATTTATCCGCATCGAAAGAGTCGGTGGAGTTCCAGAGAGAATCTTGGCTGCCTCAAATGTAATCTTGCAGACATCTTCAGGAAAGATTGTTAATGGTGTTATTGGTTTTGTTTCTCATCACCTGACTCCGCCAGAAGATAAGTACAAAGTTAAGCCAATCGGTGAGTGCTATGTAGATATCGGAGCAACCAGTGCTAAGGAAGTTGCAAGCGCCGGCGTCAAAATTGGAACTCCAGTTTTGTACCGACCAAGTTTTGAAAAACTTGTAAACAATAGAGTTGCTGCAACCTCACTTGATGATCGCGGTGGATGCGCAGTTCTTGTCGAACTTGCACAACACTTTAGTAAAAAGCGTCCAAAAGTTACGCTGCACTTAGTTGGCACAGTGCAAGAAGAGTTCAATCTTCGCGGAGCAATGGTTGCAGCCCAACAGATTCGCCCAACTGCAGCTATCAGTATTGACTTAGTTGCTGCATCTGATACCCCCGATATACATGGTGGAAACGCCGTAGAAGTAGGCGCTGGTCCAGTCGTTGGCACATACACATTTCATGGTCGCGGAACACTCAACGGATTAATTCCACATCCACGTTTGCTTCAAGTTGTAGAAGAAGCTGCAGATGCGCAGAAAGTTGATCTACAACGTCACGCAACAATTGGTTTACTCACAGACGCTTCCTATGTTCAATTAGTTGGAGATGGAATTGCTTGCGTCGATGTTGCCTGGCCAACTCGTTATACACATTCAGGCGTTGAAGTATGTTCACTCGATGACCTAGAAGATCTTACAAAGTTACTTATTGGGGTTGTAAAGAAGTTTCCAACCGATGAGAATTTCTTAAGAGGTTAACTCTTTAACAAGGGTAAAAAACTATGGGACAAGACTTACTTCTCGGAATTGATATCGGCACCTATGAATCAAAAGGTGTCTTAACAACTCCGCAAGGAAAAGTAATTGCACAAGCTGCAATCCCTCACAAGCTTTTGTTTCCACGTGCAGGTTGGGCAGAACACGATCCAGAGCTAACGTGGTGGGGAGATTTTTGTAATCTCAGCAAGCAATTACTTGCAACCGAAGGCGTATCACCAAGTGATATCAAAGGCGTCGGAGTCAGCGCAATTGGTCCAGATGTTTTACCGATTGATGAAAACTTTAACCCACTTCGTATGGGTATTTTGTACGGCGTCGATACTCGCGCAGTCGAAGAGATCGATGAGCTCAATGCAATCTATGGCGAAGATACAATTTTTAATGCAACAGCAAATACGTTGTCATCGCAATCAACGGGTCCAAAGATTTTATGGATTAAGAAAAACGAACCAGAGGTTTATAAAAAAGCACGTTGGTTTGTGGATGCAACAACATTCATTGTTGCTCGCCTGACATCTCGCGTTGTTGTCGATCACTTCTCTGCCGGCACGATGGTTCCGATGTACGACCCACGGAAAAATGAGTGGAGTGACAAATACTGCAAAGAAATTTTAGATATCAAACAACTTCCAGAGATTATGTGGAGCCACGAATTAGCGGGTCACATCATTGAATCTGCTTCAAAAGCCACTGGTTTAGCTGTCGGCACACCTGTCTCTGTCGGCACAATCGATGCTGGCGCAGAAGCTCTCAGTGTGAGCGTTACAAAGCCCGGCGAATTAATGATGATGTATGGCTCAACAATTTTCATGATTCAAGTAACTGATAATGATCAAGCACGTGAAAAAAGATTATGGGCAGGGCCATATCTCTTCCCAGGCACGTGGTGCTTGCTTGCAGGAATGGCAACGAGTGGATCACTCACACGTTGGTTTAAAGATAACTTTGCAAAAGAGTTAATTGCTGCCGAAGAAGCGGGCGGCGAAAACGCATACGCAGCATTAGTAAAGGAAGCTAAAGCAACTCCACCAGGAGCAGAAGGCGTTGTAGTTCTTCCATATTTCAGCGGAGAGCGCACACCAGTGATGGATCCTCGCGCAAAGGGAATGATCTTTGGTTTGAGTCTGACACATACCCGCGGACATTTATTTAGAAGCGTGCTTGAAGGAATGGGTCACGGTTTTAAGCAACACGTTGATTTGTTCACCGCAATCGGTGCTAAACCGCACGCAATTAAATCTGTTGGTGGCGGAACCAAGAACGAAGTCTGGTTACAGGCCGTCAGTGATATTTCTGGTGTTCCACAAGAAGTCGCACCTCTTACATTTGGTGCTTCATACGGAGATGCCCTCTTGGCAGGTGTTGCAGTTGGTTTAGTCGCAAGTCCAGAAGAGATTCGTAATTGGCAAGGCAAGCCACGAATTGTGCAGCCAAACGCAGATCTTGCGGCAACGTATGCGCCACTGACCGAGATCTATACAAACTTGTATCAATCAACAAAAGAGTCAATGCATAAATTGCACGAAATGGGTTATTAAAACCAATTACGGATGCAGCATCACGCGATAACTCGGTGATGATGTTGCGCGTTCAAATGCCGCCGCAGCCTCTAACAATGGAAAAGTCGCATCAACAATCGGTGATAAATCAATCTGTCCGGTAGCAATTAAATCTGTCGCAACCGCATGGTCGCGACGATCTGCACTGACTACACCAACAGCTGATGTTTCGCGGTTGTGCATCAGGTTTGGATCAATAGCAAAAGGCGTTACCGGATGAGCAGAAGCAAAGAGGCATATTTTGCCGCGATTATTGAGCACATCTAAAGCATCTTGATTAACTTCTTCACTTCCATAGGCAGCGATAGAGAAATCAACTCCGCCAAGAAAAGCAGCCTTTACGCGATCACGAATATCTGGACCTGCCTTAAGAATTACATCTGCGCCCAGTGATGTTGCTTTTGCAAGGCGACCTTCGTTGACATCGACTACCGCAACACGAAGACCTGATTTCTTTAAGACCATTAAATTAAGCAAACCCATAGTGCCCGCACCAAATACAACAGCCGTGTCACCTAAACGTGCATCTAGTAGACGCGCTGCGTGTATTGCACAAGAAAGTGGCTCTGCAAGTGCTGCTTGATCCCATGGCGCATCGCCAACAGAAAAGACGCCATCGCTTCTATGAATTTTGTATTCAGCAAATCCACCAGGGCCGTAAGAACCACCTTTAAGTGAGAAGTTTAGAAAGTGTTCGGCACACCCTTTATCTTGTCCGCGCAAACATGCACGACAGGTTCCGCATGAAGAAGAACCCATTGTTACTCGGTCGCCAACTTTTACATTAGTAACTAATTCGCCAACCGCAGCAATCTCTCCAGCATTTTCATGTCCACCAAGAACTGGATACTCAGACTTTGCTTGTCCGGTATAAATACGTTGTTCCCAAGTACACAAGCCTGCAGATTTAACTTTAAGTAAAACATCGCGTGGTCCAATAACTGGTACTGGAATATCAACGATTTCAATCTGTTTGATTCCAGTAATTACAGCAGCTTTCATTGTTTGGCTCATCGTTTTATTTTTTCTCTAGAACGAGCATGGCCTCATCAACTGATGCGTTCTTATGAACAATCGCGCGGATAGCTTTTATGAACTTAGCTGGAGTTGGGTGCTGAACAATATTTCGACCGTAGACAACACCGGATGCACCAGAGTCAATTGCGATGCGTGTGCGCTCAAGTAATTCGCGTGGTGGCACAGAGCCGCCGCCTCGAACAAGTACGGGCACACCGGATGCGATCTCGACGATCTGTCCGAAGTCACTCATTGGCGCCGTTGGATCTACCTTTATAAGGTCTGCACCTAGTTCTACAGCTTGGCGAACGAGTGCTGCGATCTTGTTTACATCGCCCACAGATGTTGTTCCTGTGCCTGACTTTGCAGTCATAACTAGAGGCTCAATCATCAATGGGATGCCTTCTTCACGGCACTTAGCGCCAATTATTTGAATGTTCTGCACGCACTGCTCTTGCAAGCGTGAGTTTTCATCAATGTTAAGCAGGTTTAGAACCACCACTTTTACACGCTTATCAAAGGCATCGCGAAGCGTTGAAACATGGGCGGTATCCCAAGAATATTCAATATCGCGTGCTTCATAGGCATTTGTTACATCTAGGCGCAGTGCAATTGCCACATCTGTCTTTGAATCAAGGGAGTTAAAAATTTTAAGCCCACCAGGATTTAACTGAATCGCATCTGGTTGCCCGGCGATAATTTCAGGTAGCGCCTTTGCTAAATCCTCGATGCCTTTAGCAAATGATCTTTCACCAAATATTCCGAGGTCTAATGCAATATTGATGCACTTACCTGATTTTGGATTAAACATTCCATCTAAACGCTTATTCATGATTATCTCCTAACGAGATTTATTTGCAGCAGTAACGAGTTCGATAACTCGTTTTGGATCTACAGGATTAAAAGTCTTTCCGTCGACTTTCATACTGCTACCTGCGACAACTCCGTCTGCAATTTTAAGTGTGTCCGCAATTGTTGTTGGATTAACTCCGGTGTTAGCAAAGACCGGAATCTTCTTTGCAGTCTCTTTTGCAGCTAGCAAATCTTCATTGCTAAATGGAACTCCAGCAACAGGGCCAGAAATAAGAATTGCATCAAAGCCAAAGTACTCAGCAGCCTTTGCACGTTGTGCAACGGTGCGACCTTCAAGGGCGGATGCAAATTCAGGAACGATATTTGTAAAGAGCGCGATGTGTTCAGCCTTTAAACGTGTGCGAGTCTGTGCAACCAAAGCAGGATCCGGAGCTAATGGCCCCATGTCACTTGCAAAAGAACCACACATAACTTCGCGGACAAAAGATGCGCCAGAGGCTGATGCTGCTTCAATGGATGCAATTGGATCCCACAAAAGATTTACGCCGTAAGGAATTTTCAATTGATCATGAACTGCGCCGATCATAAATGTTGTCCATGCGCCAACTTCGGAGTTCACACGAGTTGTATATGGAAGATCGCTCTCGTTACAAAACAAAAGTCCATCGATGCCGCCATCTTGCAACGCCTTCACATCTGCTGAAACCGCAGCGATCATCGCCTTGAGGTCGGGCTTACTCTTAAATTGTGGCTGTCCTGGAGATGCTGGTAAGTGCACCATTCCGATAATTGGCTTTTTGGCTTTAAAGATTGATGATAATTCGATGCTCATGGCTGGATTTTGCCCTCTCTGTAGGTACAAAATCTAACACAAAAAATGTAATAAAATGTTACCCATTCGGGGTCAATATGCTTGCCCTAGCCCCGAGCTGGCGCTTAAGGGACTCACGCCCGTCGCTAGAGGTCACAAACTCATCGACGATATCAATTCCAGCAACTCGGTAATTAGCGGTCACTCCACCCTTAGATGGATCGACCAAAACGATAACTTCTTCGCAACGTTCAACCATGGAACGATTGATATCTGCAATCACTTGGTCAAACTCTGTAAGCCCACCGCTCTTTGAAACGCCACCAGAACCAATAATTGTTCGGGTCGCAACAAAACGGTTAATTGTTTCCTGCGCAATTGTTCCGGTCTGTGCCAAGTCATCTGTACTGATTACACCACCAGTACTAACAACCTCAATTCCACGAGATGCCAGCAGAGATGCATGTGGCAGCGAGGGGGTAATAACTGTGAGGTCTAAATTATTTGGTAAGAACTGCGCAAAGACCGCAGTCGTTGATCCAGTACCCAAGAAAATAACCTCACCCTTTTCAATCAAGGATGCAGCAAATTGGCCGATTTGAGTCTTAGCCAATGTTTGATCCATTGCACGTGGATGTAACAAAATATCTTGCGTATTCATTAACTGAGCAGATGCGCCACCACGCGTTGTCTTGAGATACCCAGCCTCTTCAAGGATACGAAGGTCTCGCCGCACAGTCATAGAAGAGACGCCAAGCTCGTCGGCAAGGCTTGCAAAATCTACGGCGTTTTCAGAAGCAACTCTTTCGAGAATTTTCTGATGGCGCTCCACCGATAGTAAACGACGCATAATCTAAGAATCTTAAGGGCTACAGAGCAGCCTTCGAATTCTCTCCTCCAAACAACGCCTTACCTTGATAGACAGATAAAGGCTCTGCCAACAAATCATCAAGCTTTCCTAAGAAAGATTTCACGTGCGCAGTTTCTAAATGTGATTGAAAAGCAGCCTCATCTTTATACACTTCAATGTTCATGAATGTTCCTGGTTGATCTATTAATTCATGCACGTGATAGCCACGCACCCCAGGTTCATTCCATGAAGCGCTCGCGCCACCATGTAGTTCGTTGCGAAGTTCTGTTTCTTTTCCTGGTCGTGCTTTAAATATCGCAGTAACAATCATGATTACCCTCTTTAAATTAAGTTAAATACAAGTATGCGGCCGAGTTTACTGTGGCGCCCGTGAAAGCAGAAGAGCCTTTGAATAAGGTAGTATTCACACGCTTCAAGCGCCCGTAGCTCAACGGATAGAGCATCTGACTACGGATCAGAAGGTTAGGGGTTCGAATCCCTTCGGGCGCACAATTTAGGCAAAATTAACCCACTAGTGCCGGAATTGTTAGAAATCCTCCTGTAACATTCTCGAATGCTAATGGGATGTTTGAGGAAAAAATGCCGCATAAAACCTTAAACAGCCAGAAGAAAATTTCAATTTGGATTTCCATATTTGTTTTTAGCTCTTCATTATTTTTCATTCCTTCAGCTAGTGCTGCAGTTGGTGATCTGGATACATCTTTTGATACTGATGGGAAAGTAACTACCGCTATCGGAGCTGGAGCCGATGATGCCCAATCAGTGGCCTTACAGAGCGATGGAAAGATTGTTGTCGCGGGCAATTCCGTTATTGGCGGCACTTATGATTTCGCAGTAGTGCGATATAACACCAATGGATCACTGGATACATCTTTTGATGCTGATGGGAAAGTAACTACCGCTATCGGAGCTGGAGGCGATTTTGCCCAATCAATGGCCTTACAAAGTGATGGAAAGATTGTTGTCGCGGGCTATTCCGATATTGGCGGTAATTATGATTTTACAGTAGTGCGATATAACACCAATGGATCACTGGATACATCTTTTGATACTGATGGAATAGTCACTACCGCTATCGGAGCTTCAGACGATGCTGTATTCTCAATTGCCTTACAAAGTGATGGAAAGATCGTTGCCGCGGGCCATACCTACAATGGCAGCAATTATGATTTTGCATTAGTGCGATATAACACCAATGGATCACTGGATACATCTTTTGATGCTGATGGGAAAGTAACTACCGCTATCGGAGCTGGAAACGATCTTGCCCAATCAATGGCCTTACAGAGCGATGGAAAGATTGTTGTCGCGGGCTATTCCGTTATTGGCGGCAATAATGATTTCGCAGTAGTGCGATATAACACCAATGGATCACCGGATACATCTTTTGATACTGATGGAATAGTCACTACCGCTATCGGAGCTTCAGACGATTACGCACTCTCAATTGCCTTACAGAGTGATGGAAAGATTGTTGTCGCGGGCCATACCTACAATGGCGGCAATTATGATTTTGCAGTAGCGCGATATAACACCAATGGATCACCGGATACATCTTTTGATGCTGATGGGAAAGTAACTACCGCTATCGGAGCTGGAGGCGATTTTATAAGATCAGTTGCCTTACAGGGTGATGGAAAGATCGTTGCCGCGGGCTATTCCGATATTGGCGGCAATATTGATTTTGCAGTAGTGCGATATAACACCAATGGATCACTGGATACATCTTTTAGTGGAGATGGAATAGTAACTACGGCTATCGGAGCTTCATCCGATGTTGTAACCTCAGTTGCCTTACAGAGTGATGGAAAGATTGTTGTCGCGGGCTATTCCCTCAATGGCGGCAATTATGATTTTGCGCTGGCGCGTTTTCTCGTAACGATCCCATCCAAACCAGATGATTCGGCAGAAAAAGCACGCAAAGCTGCAGCCGCTGCAGCCGCTGCAGAAGCCGCTAGAAAACAGCGAGAGTTAACAGAGTTACTCTCGGTTATTCCCTCCATTGCAGGCCTTGCACTCAGCATCGGTGATCTAACAAATTCTCTACTCTTAACTAAATGTGTTAAAGGCAAAACCGTTAAAAATGTGAAGAAGGGCGCCAAGTGCCCGAAGGGGTATAAAAAGAAAAAGTAGTTGAATTCTTTATTTATTGAACTTTCCCTATTACTATTTAACAAAACTTAGGACCTACGGATAGAGCATCTGTCCGAGTGATTGAGCGTAAGCGAGTCACTTGGGGTAGAAAAGAACTGGGTAGCAAAGCTCCAGTTTCTTTTCACACTACGGATCAGAAGGTTAGGGGTTCG
>JBIIRY010000001.1:0-123012 GCA_044341305.1 Candidatus Planktophila sp.
GCTAACCATATTTTCAGCAAGAGGCGCCCATGCCTCAACCGCCACCGGAATCTTCAGAGCAGCAATTGCAAGGATTGCTCCACACACTGCCGCAGCACCGCTCATGTCAGACTTCATTGCTTCCATACCAGCTGCAGGTTTGAGTGCTAAACCACCGGTATCAAAGGTAATTCCTTTACCGACTAACGCAAAGGTACGAATTGGTTTCTTTGGCGTGTACTTAATGTGAAGTAGTCGTGGAGGATTTGCTGATCCCTGTCCAACACCAATAATTCCGCCGTAGCCCCCACTTTTTAATTGCTTCTCATTCAAGACACTAACTTTTAGTCCAGCAGATGCGCCACCCAGTGACTTAACAGCGGCTGCAACTTTTTTAGTAAAGGTATCTGGCGTTAGATGTGATGGGGGAGTGTTAATCAAATCTCTTACTAAGTGGGTGTATTGAGCGATTACTTGCGCACGCTTGAGAGCGTTTTTGGCTTCAATCTTTTTCGAAAATTTTGAATACACAACGATTTTGCCCAATGGCAACTTACGTTCGGACTTTGTTGAACCGCGAAATTCATCGAAAGCATATGCACCCAGTGCCGCGCCTTCAGCGATTGCAGCGACGGCTTCAATACTTGTAGCCGGCAGCGCAAATGTTGCCTCTGATGTTCCAGATAAGGAACGTGCTGCGCTACCAGCAGCTCGTCGAAGAGTTTCGTGTGCAAATTCTTTTTGTACTGCGCCTAATCCTGTGAAAACTATCAACTTCGTTTTTGTGCCAGGTATCTTGACGATCTCCTCGGCTTTGCCGGTGGCGCCAAGCTCTTTGAGGTGCGCAAGCAAAGTTTTTGTATCCACGGATAAATTGCCAGATTCGATATTTAACGCTGACTCTTTATTTGGATTAAATGAAAGCCCGAGGACTAATACACCGTTGGAAACCACACCATCGGTGAGTGATAGCAAGGACATGCTGCTCCTTCGTCTCAAATCTGCAAGGCGCTCAGGTTATCGGTTGTAGCCACTTTTGTTGATGTGGGAGTAGGTTGTGAATGTGAAAAATTCGCCCCTTCATCAAAAGCACCTTGAGCTGCAGGCCAAGATGGCAGATTTCGGTGGTTGGTTGATGCCCATTGAATATCCTGGCTCAGGAGTTTTAGCAGAGCACGCAGCAGTGAGAGAACACGTTGGGTTATTTGATGTATCGCACTTGGGCAAGGTCAGTGTTAAAGGTTCTGGCTCACTAGATTTTCTCAACAACATTCTCACAAATGATTTGAACAGAATTTCAAATGGCATGGCGCAATACACAATGCTTTGCAACGATGCAGGTGGAGTGATCGATGACCTGATTGCATACCGAAACTCACCCGAAGATATTTTTCTGATTCCTAATGCATCAAATACGTCAGACGTTGTCGATGTTCTAAATGCTAAACGAGTTCCTGGTATTGAGATTACAAACCTGCATCAAGAGTATGCAGTGCTAGCTTTACAGGGCCCCTCTTCCGCACAAGTTTTGCATTCATTAGGTGTTCCTTCAGAAATTGACTACATGAGTTTTGTTCATGTTCAGATTGCTGGATCCAATGTAATTCTTTGTAGAACTGGATACACGGGTGAGAGTGGTTTTGAGTTATTGCCTTTGTGGAAAGACGCAGAAAAAGTATGGGATGCGCTCGTGCAAGCAATCACTCCGCTGGGGGGATTGATTTGCGGTTTAGGAGCTAGAGATACCTTGCGCACTGAAATGGGCTATCCATTACATGGCCACGAGCTCTCGTTAGATATAACACCAGTGCAAGCATGTGCATCGTGGGCAGTTGGATGGAATAAAGAGAAATTTGCTGGTGATGATGTTCTGCGCAAAGAACGAACAAATGGGCCACGTCGATTCTTACATGGGCTTAAATCACTCGATCGCGCTATTCCTCGTGCCGGTATGCAGGTTAAAGACGTAGGTGGAATTGAACTCGGAATAGTTACGTCCGGTACTTTTTCTCCAACACTGAAAAATGGAATTGCGCTAGCCCTTTTGGATTCCTCAGTTACCTTAGGAACAATCGTCGTGATAGATGTTCGTGGGCGAGAAGCTCAGGCCGAAGTAGTAAACGTGCCCTTTGTTGAATCACACGTGCGATAAAAATCGCAAACGATTAGAAACTATCTCCCGGCTTAACTTGTGCGTGAGGGGTGCGTAAACGTCGCATCTGAGTAGAGCGAAGCCAACCGTATAGTCCAAGACCCTTGGTAGGTGTATCGGGAAAACGCTTGCGCACTTCGCGCTTAATTTTTCGAGAGAGAAATACTCCGTCAACCACAGCAATGATAAGAACTGCGTACATCAGAGCGATACCACCGTATTGAAGTGCAGCCACTGGAAAAACAGAGAGCAACAAAACAACAAAGATGATCGGCAGGAAGTATTCGCCAACAGATTTTCTTGAATCAACAAGATTTCTGACCATTTTCCGAGCCGGACCCTTATCGCGAATTGGCAGCGCACTCTCTTCGCCGCGCAAGTAAGCAGCACGTGATGCAATTCTGGCAGCACGTGATTGTTCGCGTGCACGTTTTTTCTCTTCTTTTGTTGAAGCAGGTGCAAGGGAAGAAACTACGCGCTTTGATTGCGCTTCTTTGCGCTTTGGTGTTGGACGGCCTTTTTTGCCTGAAGGATCTGAAGTATTGGACATGGGCGTAACTATAGAGCGAGCATTCTTTCCAGTGCCAATTTTGAATACTTTGCTACCTCAGGAGCTACCCGAATCTGATTAACAACTGTGCCAGAGACCAGAGATTCCATCGCCCACACCAGATGGGGCAAGTCAATGCGATTCATAGTTGAGCAATAGCAGATGTCCTTATCCAGAAAGTAGATTTCCTTATCGGGATTATTCTGTGAAATACGTTGCACAAGATTGAGCTCGGTACCGATAGCCCACTTTGAACCAGCAGGGGAGGCTTGCACGATTTGAATGATCTTTTCAGTAGATCCAATCTGATCAGCAGAACTCACAACTTCGTGCGTACATTCAGGATGCACTAGTACTTGTACACCAGGTACTCGATTTCTGATTTCATTAACGCTATCTATTGAAAAACGTCCATGCACCGAACAATGACCACGCCACAAAATCACTCTTGCATTCTTAAGCTCATCTTCAGTTAAGCCACCCATTGGTTTCCAGGGATTCCACAGAACACAATCATCAAGAGTCAAACCCAAAGATAGGACGGCAGTGTTTCTACCTAAGTGTTGATCTGGCAAGAAGAGGATTTTTTCTCCTTGTGTGAGAGCCCATCTCATTGCAGCTTCCGCGTTTGATGACGTACAAATTGTGCCACCATGTTCGCCTGTAAAAGATTTGATTGCAGCCGATGAATTCATATACGTCACAGGAATGACTTTTTCCGCAATTGAGATGCTTTCAAGTTCTGACCAACACTTCGCAACTTGATTGGCAGTAGCCATATCCGCCATTGAACAACCCGCTGCCAAATCTGGAAGAATTACTCTTTGTCGATCAGATGTCAGAATGTCGGCACTTTCTGCCATGAAGTGTACACCACAAAAAATTATGTTTTCAACGCTGCTGGCTTTAGCTGCTTCTTGTGCCAACTTGAAAGAGTCGCCAGTAATATCTGCAAACTCAATCACTTCATTGCGTTGATAGTGATGTCCGAGAATCAAAACGTTTGAGCCGAGAGTTTTGCGAGCAGCTCGAGCGCGAGTAACTAAGTCCGGATCACTGGCTGCAGGCAATTTGCCATCGCAGGAAACGCCACGTTCACTGGCTAGATCACTGCCCTGCCCGAGCAGTAGCAACTCACTCATATTCACAGCTGTATTCTCTCGCATAATCTGTGTCCATGTCGCGCATAGTCGTGGAGGTCGCTAGGCTTAGCCAGTACTCGAAAGGGAGAGAACATGAGCACAGAGACAAGCACAACAACAGGAATTCTTCTTACCGATAACGCAGCATCAAAGGTTGCTGCACTATTGGCACAAGAAGGCCGCGATGACTTAAATCTTCGTGTAGCTGTACAACCTGGTGGTTGCTCTGGCTTGAAGTACCAACTTTATTTCGATGATCGTAATCTCGATGGCGACATTGTTCGCGAATTCGGAAGCGTTAAAGTAATTACAGACAAGATGAGTGATCCATATCTATCTGGTGCAACGATTGATTTTGTGGACACGATTGAGAAGCAAGGCTTCACAATTGATAATCCAAACGCCCAAGGCTCATGTGCCTGTGGCGATTCTTTTAACTAAGCATTCAGTTAACTAGTATCACGCCATGCGAATTGGTGTAGCAGGTTCTGTTGGTCTTGATCACCTGATGACCTTTTCCGGAAAATTCACGGATTCATTAGTTGCAGGTTCACTTGAAAAAGTCTCCCTCTCATTCTTAGTTGATGACCTCGATGTTCGCCGCGGTGGGTGTGCCGCCAATATTTGCTTTGGCATGGGCATGCTTGGTCTTAAACCAATTTTGATTGCAGCAGTCGGCAAGGATTGGGCTGATTACGAAGCGTGGCTCTCGCGACATGGCGTCGACACAGGGCACGTGTTAATTTCTAAAGATCTTTTCACGGCGCACTTTATGGTCACCACGGACACCGAACTCAATCAAATTGCTTCTTTCTTTCCGGGCGCAATGAGTGAAGCTCGAAATATTGAGTTAGCACCAATTATGGAAAAAACGGGCGAGCTCGATCTGATAGTGATTTCACCTGATGATCCTGAAGCGATGATGCGCCATAGTGAGGTTGCAAAATCTCGTGGCATTGCAATTGCTGCAGATCCATCGCAGCAAATGGCGCGAATGGATGGACAAGAAATCAAAACGCTTATCGATGGTGCGTCTTATTTGTTTATGAATGAATACGAGCTTGCACTCGCAATTCAAAAAACTGGTTGGAGCGATGCTGAAATACTCTCTCGAGTTAAACATCGCGTTGTGACACAAGGTTCAAAGGGTGCTCGAATTGAATCAAAGGGTGGCGAACTCATAAAAATTAAGTGTCCAAAGGAGAATGCCAAGGTTGACCCTACTGGCGTGGGAGATTCATTTAGATCAGGTTTTATTGCAGGCCTTGCGTGGGGGCTTTCTCACGAAAGATGTTTACAACTTGGAGCGATGCTTGCAACGTACGTAATTGAAACAAAAGGAACACAGGAGTATCGATTTACTTCAGCCCAATTCGTTGAAAGATTTCAAGTGGCATATGGCGAGAGTGCTGCAAAAGAGATTTCTGCCCACTTAGCTTAATTTTGTTACTAGAAAAGTGTCTTTTTCTATTTTCTCAAATGCGTTTCCAGTCATTCGTGACCATGCCGACAGATCTGGCTCTGTTGCGGGATCATCTGATAGCAGTGTGATTTGATTGCCAGGAGCAATCTCTGAAATAACTTTTCCTAACTCAATAATCGGTTGAGGGCAACGTAGCCCGCGTGCGTCAATTTCTCTCATGAACGTTGTTCTTCCACACTTCTTATAACCGAGGCAATCAGCCCATCGACTTCTGACTGGCTGGTAGCAGGATGAATGGTGATTCGAATATTTCCATGTGTCAGAACACCCATCGCAGCAAGGACATGACTTGGCTGCAAATCATCTGCTGTACAAGCAGATCCTGAATCAACGCTGTAACCATCTTTTTGAATTGCTCTAAGTAATTCTTCGCCGTTGCAATTAAGGAAAGAGACGCTGAGCATGTGGGCCATGCTGGAATCTAAGTTTCCAGCGATATCAACATCAGGCAGTGCCGCAAATGCTTTTCGCATCTGAGAGTTGAATTCGAACGCTTCTAGGTTTGCTGCCTTAACTTCAGATGAGAAGTTTTCCAGTGCAACAGCACTTGCGAGTAAGAGTGGAAGTGAGACATCAAAATTAGGACGTGCCGCATTGAGGTGAGGCAGCGGATTGCTCCAATGGGATGGCTCTTTCACGATTAACATGGCGATATCGGATGGTCCATACCAAGACTTACTGTCGAATAGAGCTGTGGTGAATTGATTGCCTAAAGGAATCCTGACCCCACTCGTGGTCGCATCTAGAAATATGTGTTCAGGATTTGTGCCTGTAATTATTGCATCGGACTCTTGGATAACACCTGTTTCGGCGTTGGCAACTTGCAGAGCAAGAACTGAGTTCTTGGAATCAGTTGGTGATGGGATTAGTTTTCCATCGAGGGCGCTCTGCATTACCTGGTGGCGATTTTGTGCGGCAACCGCAAAAACATCTTTTCGATCTGTTGCACCATGAATCAATGTTTTTGAATTTATCGGTAAACCTTGAATGCCTAGGAAATAACCCAACGAAGTTGGAGAAACAGGAACAAGCCAATCAACCTGCAGATTCAGAGAGGTGGCGATAGTTTCAAGGGCGTTATTTCTTAATGCTCGAGCCTTGGCGCTGGATTCTGAGAGCTTTGCCGGATCGGCCCAACCATTGTCAAAGGCAGCGTGCAGCACTTCAAAAGCCTTTGGATGAAGAGGGCTCTCACTCTGGAAATTTCCTGTGACACGTACCACCAGATGAACGCTACTGGCTGGTGGCGCCGTTTTGGAAATGGAGCACTATTCTTAAGCCTATGCCCGCACGTATGAAGCGATCCTTTTCCCTAGTCGCACTTCTGATTCCGGCTACGTTGCTTCTTACTGGTTGCGCAGAAGTTTCTGGACTCGGATTTGAAGAAGGTATCACCAGCGTTAATGATGCGTCGCTATCACTGTGGCAAGGCGCTTGGATTGCAGCTGGCGTAGTCGGAGTCATCACATTGATTTTGATCCTTTGGCCCGCGATGTTCCATAGACTTAAAAAAGATTCACCAGAATTTCCGAAGCAAACTCAATACAACGTGCCTGTTGAAGTTCTTTATACCGTTATCCCTTTCATCATCGTTGCAGTTCTCTTTATTTATACACTGCAAGCACAAAATGTGATTACTGCTAAAACAACTGGTCCTGCGCACGAAGTATCAGTGGAAGGCATTCAATGGTCGTGGCAATTTGGTTATACCGATGCCGGTCCAGATGCTGTGGTTACAGGAACGCCTGCCCAACCACCAACTCTGTACTTGCCACAAGGTGAAAAAGTTAGATTTACGATTACGTCGAATGACGTTGTGCATGGATTCTGGATACCGGCTTTTATGATTCAGATGCAAAATCTGCCTGGCGTGACCAATAAATTAGAGTTCACTGCCAATAAGTTGGGCACATATCCAGGGCGATGCAATATTTTGTGCGGACGAAATCACACACAGATGATCTTTACCGTCAAAGTTGTTACCCCATCTGAATACAAGAGTTACCTAGAGTCTCTGAAGGCGAGCGCAGCATGACAACTTTCGCAGAACGCACACCGCTCAAGCTTCCAACCCAGGAGTTAAGGCCAACACGAAAAGGCAACGAGTTCGTGAAGTGGATAACAACTACAGATCACAAGCGCATCGGCTACATGTATCTCTTTACAACATTCGCATGGTTCTTAATTGGTGGCTTCTTGGCTCTGCTTTTGCGTTCAGAGTTAGCCCGCCCAGGTTTACAGTTTTTAAGTAACGAGCAGTACAACCAAATCTTTACAATGCACGGAACCATCATGTTGTTGCTCTTTGCAACACCACTCTTTGTTGGGTTTGCAAACGTGATTATGCCGCTGCAAATTGGCGCGGCAGACGTTGCTTTCCCTCGACTAAATATGCTCTCTTACTGGCTCTATCTATTCTCTTCAATCATGGTTTTTGCAGGTTTCCTCACACCTGGAGGAGCAGCATCATTCGGTTGGACTGCTTACGCGCCGCTTTCTAACTCGGTTTATTCACCAGGAATTGGTGCGGATTTGTGGATCGTGGGTCTAGCAATCGGTGGTGTCGGAACAATTTTGGGTGCGGTTAACTTCATTACAACTATTTTTACGATGCGCGCTCCAGGTATGACGATGTTTCGTATGTCGATCTTTTCCTGGAACGTTCTGCTCACATCGATATTAGTTTTGTTAGCGTTCCCACCTTTGGCAGTTGCTTTCCTAGGACTCGAATCAGATCGTCTGTACGGCACACATCTTTTTGATCCTGCTAATGGCGGTGCGATGCTATGGCAGCACCTTTTCTGGTTCTTTGGTCACCCTGAGGTATACATCTTGGCGCTGCCATTCTTTGGAATTGCAACTGAGATTTTGCCAGTATTTAGTCGCAAACCAATATTTGGATATAAAGGTTTGATTGCCGCAACGATTGCGATTGCCGCCCTATCTGTATCTGTGTGGGCTCACCACATGTTTGCAAGTGGCCAAGTTCTACTGCCGTTCTTCTCGTTTATGACATTTCTTATCGGTGTTCCAACTGGTGTGAAGTTCTTCAATTGGATCGGAACAATGTGGCGCGGTCATGTGACCTTTGAGACACCAATGCTCTGGGTAATGGGATTCTTAGTAACCTTCTTATTCGGTGGTTTAACAGGAGTTATTTTGGCTTCACCACCGCTTGACTTCGCAGTTTCGGCGTCGTATTTCGTTGTTGCCCACTTCCACTACGTCTTATTCGGAACAGTGGTCTTTGCAATGTTTGCTGGTTTCTATTTCTGGTGGCCGAAGATGACTGGGCGCATGCTCAACGAGCGTTTAGGAAAAATTCACTTCTGGACGCTATTCATGGGCTTTCACCTCACATTCTTAATTCAACACTGGCTCGGAATTAAGGGATTCCCACGACGCTACGCGGACTACTTACCAACTGATGGATTTACTTTCATGAACACGGTTTCAACAGTCGGTTCATTCCTGCTAGCTCTTTCAATGATTCCGTTCTTTATTAACGTTTGGATTACACGCAAGAGCCCTCTCGTCAACGTTGATGATCCGTGGGGTTACGGTTCTTCACTTGAGTGGGCGACTTCTTGTCCGCCACCGCGCCACAACTTCACTTCTATGCCACGCATTTCAAGTGAGCGCCCAGCATTTGATCTGCATTATCCGCACGTGAAGACAGAGGGACACTAAGTTAAATGAAAACTAACTGGATGCTCTTTGCTGGATTATCAGTTTTTTACGTAATTATCACCATTGTTTACTGGCAAATAGATGGCGAAGCACTCGGAATAACTGGCTTGCTGCTTTCTGCAGGCCTAGCCGGCATGGTGGGGTTCTATGTTTGGTTTACACAAAAACGCATTGGTACGACACTTCCAGAAGATAATACGACTGCCGAAATTTCTGATGGTGCCGGTGAATTAGGATTCTTCAGCCCTCACTCTTGGTGGCCATTGCCAACTGGCTTCTTTGCCGTTGGTACAGGACTTGGATTGATTATCGGATGGTGGTTCACACTCATCATGGTCACAGGATTAATTGTTTGCGTGATTGGCTGGGTTACAGAGTACGAAAAACCACTAGCTTCGTCAGAGCACTAATTTCTTAATCACGACACAGCAGAAATGAAAAAATTCCGTGGCCTAATTAAGGCATCTCATTTCATACCCACTTTAATCGTGACAAGCATTGCTTTCGTTTTTTCTGTGCATTATTGGTGGGAAGGTCCGGCGTATGTAATCGCCTTCACCGTTTTTACGGGCCAGCTCATAGTTGGCTGGAGTAATGATCTCTACGACTTCGCCGATGATAAACGCCACGGACGGATGAATAAGCCCTTGGTTTCTGGGCTAATCACTGAAGCATATTTACGTAAGTGGTTAATTTTCATGGTGCCCTTCTCTTTCCTGGCAAACCTTCTGGGTCCCTTAGGCCTTAAAGGGGGAGCGTTGTATTGGCTAGGAATAGGTTGTGGAGTTGCTTACAACTTTTACTTTAAGTTTTCAGCCTTTTCGCCACTTCCATATGCAGCGGCCTTTGCAATCCTGCCTTCATGTATAGCCATTTCGAAATCAGTCACACCACCGGTGTGGATGTGGCTAGGTGGAGCGATTCTGGGATGTGCTGCGCACTTTATTAACGTTGTTAAAGATATGGATCAAGATCGGGAGAGCGCAATTAAGGGCTTACCTCAGAGAGTTGGCAAGTCAGGTTCAATTGCAATAGCGGCAGCACTAATCGCTGTGGCTGTTGCAGTGATAATTCTTTTTTAGTGGTGTTCGATCTCGTTGAGATCTTTTGATGAAACCTTAGGCACGGCTTCAGCATTAGCTGTACTCATGCGCGCGCGCAGCTTGTTGCGGATCGCAGATGGACGTCTGACTCCTGCCTTATCTGTCTCAGGCAATTCAAGCGGCCCACTCTGCTCGTGCGAAGTCAGTAGCCATTTCTTCTCTGGAGATAGTTCTTCGTGAACTTCGATGAACTCTCCATGAGGTAGTCGTACCAAGCGGCCAGTTTCTTTACCGTGCAATACAAGTTCTCGGTCTGCTCGTTGTAGTGAGAGACAAATTCTCTTAGTTACAACGAAGGCAATAGGTGGAAGAACGATAATTCCGATGCGACTAAACCACATGATCTGATTGATGCTCAATTGAAATTGTTGAGCGATGATGTCATTTCCGCCGTTGATCAGAGCAACTAATGTAAACGTTAACGCCATTGCTCCAATTGCAGTGCGGTTTGGTGCGTTACGTGGACGATCAAGAAGGTGGTGTTCGCGCTTATCTCCTGTGATCCAACTTTCAATAAATGGGTACAGCGCCAATCCAGTAAACATCAAACCCGGAACTATCAAACCTGGAATAAGAATGTTCCAGGAAATGGTGTAACCAAATAAATAACTCTCAAGAGGCGGCGCCATGCGCACTAAGCCATCTAGCCAACCCATATACCAATCGGGTTGCGAACCGGCAGAAATCTGCCCCGGCGTATAGGGACCGTATAACCAAACAGGGTTAATGGAGGCAACTGCTGCAAGGAATGTCGTTACTCCGAAGACTACGAAGAAGAATCCACCAGCTTTAGCCATGTACACAGGCATCAACGGATAACCAACAACGTTCTTCTCTGTGCGACCAGGACCCGGATATTGGGTGTGCTTTTGGTACCACACCAACATCAAGTGAACTGTAATCAGAGCTAGGAAAATACCTGGAAGTATCAGTACGTGCACAGTAAATATGCGCGGGATAAATGCCTCGCCAGGAAATGCTCCACCGAAGGCAAAGAAAGCTAAGTAAGTGCCGACAACCGGTATAGCAAGAATAATTGCATGTGCGATTCGAATTCCTGTGCCTGATAGCAAATCATCAGGGAGTGAATAACCGAGGAAGCCTTCCACGATTGCAAGTGTTAGTAGGCCAACTCCGATGATCCAGTTGAACTCGCGAGGCTTGCGAAATGCGCCAGTGAAATAGACGCGCAGTAAGTGAACGACAATTGAAACCATAAAGAGTAGAGCTGACCAGTGGTGAATCTGACGCATTAATAATCCACCGCGGACTTCAAATGAAATATGCAGAGTTGATGCATAGGCCGCAGACATTTCGAGGCCTGCTAAAGGCTGATAATCACCTTCGTAAACAACTTCGCGTGCAGATGGATCAAACCAGAAAGTTAGAAATGTTCCTGAAAGCAACAAGATAACAAATGAGTAGAGTGCAATTTCACCCAGCAAGAATGACCAGTGATCAGGAAAAACCTTGTTCAGATTCTTTTTCATCCACGCAGCAGAACCAGTTCGCTCATCTACATAATTAGCGACTGTTCCTGCAATGCGTTCACGTGCTGTCATGATGATCGCTCCCAAAAACTAGGTCCTACTGGTTCACTAAATGGCTGCTTTGCTACGAGATAGCCTTCGGCATCCAGTGCTAATGCTAATTGAGGTAGTGGTCTGGCCGCAGGTCCAAATAGCACCTTTGCGGCGCGCGTAACATCGAATGTGGACTGGTGGCATGGACAGAGCAAGTGCTTGGTGTTCTGTTCGTAGAGAGCAACGGCGCATCCCATGTGAGAACAAATCTTTGAAAAGGCGATAATTCCTTCATATGTCCACGATAGGCGTTCTGCATCCAAATTAAACTCTTCTGGACGAAGACGAATCAGCAGAACAGCATCTGTAGCAATTTCGGTTAACTTTCGGTGATCTTCACCAGGAAGCATCTCAGGCAGAACTTGTGCAACTGAGCCAACTTCTAAATCCTCTGGCTTAATCGGGCGATCGCCTGGATCAGTAACTAAGCGAGTACCAGCCTTCCAACCAGTTTTCGTTAGGGAATCTCCAGGAAGAGGACCTAAATCGCGCAATAGCAAGAGTGGCGATAAACCAACTAATCCGAGTGATAACCCGAGTGATCTTTTTATGAGTGATCGACGACCAAGACCTGCTGCTGCTGCGCCTTCTTTAGCTGTTTTTACAAAATCTTTGCGATCTTCTTCTGGTGAGCGAAATTCATGGCGTTGTATCGTGACTTCATTATCTGGCATCAACGTTTTGGCCCAATGAATGGCGCCTATTCCAATAAAGAATAAAGAAAAAGCCAGACCTAAACCAAGAAATAATTGATGAGCATTTGTGTTACCCATAATTGGCAAGAAAACGAAAATATCATCAGGGATAGCAACGTAGGCGAAGATAAAAAGAAGCGTTCCAAATGAAGATAGTGAGAAAAGAATTGCTACCTGACGCTCGGCTCTCTTGGCAGCAAGTGGATCTGTGTCTGCTTTGCGGTGCACATGCGGCGGAATACCTGGATCTTTAATCGCTTCTAAATCGTTTGCCATTTTTTTACTATCTCGCCTTCATTGCTAGCCAGACTGCAACGCCAATTAACATTCCGATTCCTAGTGTCCATACAAGCAAGCCTTCAGTTACCGGACCGACGCGACCGAGTGATGCGCCACCGAGAGCTGGTTCTGCTTCAGCAGACTTTATCCATTTGATGATCGACAATTTTTCTTCCGGAGTAAGTGTCTTATCGGAAAAAACAGGCATTGATTGTGGACCAGTAATCATCGCTTCATATATGTGCACAGGTTCTACGCCCATTACAGTTGGTGCATATTTACCTTGAGTAAGGGCGCCACCTTGGCCTGCAAAGTTATGGCACATTGCACAGTTGTTTCTAAACAGCTCTCCACCCTCTGCAATGCTTCCATCACGTTCGTAATTAAGTAACTCATCGCCTGGAATTTCTGGACCAGGTGCAAGCGATGCAACGTATGCAGCAAGAGCTGCTACTTCATCAGGTGTGTAAACAGGTTCTTTGCGCATAGCTTGTGTGCTCATGTCTGCCATTGGCATGCGACCTGTCGCCACTTGAAAATCAACAGATGCTGCGCCAACACCGATGAGGGACGGTGCAATAGCGCCTCCTTCGGCATTTAGACCATGACAGGAGGAACAACCTTTTAGAAAGAGTTGTTTACCTTCTTCGATTACAGTCGATCGCGCAAGAGCTAAATCAGAGTTGTTTGTTGTTTCACTTGCTACCGAAAAAGTTGTACCGATTGCAAGTAGGGCAAGGATTAAGAACATTGGTGCAACCGCACGGTGTCTGCGGTATCGAGATAGACGCTTCACATTCTGCCTTTCGTTGCCATCAAAATCACTTAATCAAATAAATTGCTGCGAATAGTGCGATCCACACAACATCAACAAAGTGCCAGTAGTAAGAAACCACAATTGCTGTTGTCGCTTGTGAATGCGTGAAGCGTCGAGCCCTTGCAACACGCAGTAATACGATGAGAAACGCAATGAGCCCACCAGTTACGTGTAAACCGTGAAAGCCAGTTGCGATGTAAAAAATAGATCCATAGGCATTGGATGAGAGAGTTAGGTTCTCAGTTACGAGTACCGCGTATTCGTAAACCTGACCAGCGATAAAAAACGCACCCATCAAGAATGTTAGAGAGAACCATTCCCGCATTCCCCACTTGCTCACTTGCAGTAAAGAACCAGTTCGCTTATTTTGGAAACGTTCTGCAGCAAAAACACCAAATTGGCATGTAACAGATGAGAGAACAAGAATCGTTGTGTTAAATGCTGCAAATGGAATGCTTAGAAGTCCAGCTGATTCGCCCCAAATTTCTGGACCTTGCACTGCTCGAGTCGTGAAATAAATTGCGAACAATCCAGCAAAGAACATCAACTCACTAGAGAGCCAAACGATTGTGCCGACCGCTACAAGGTTTGGACGTGAGATTCTGTGAGTTGGGGCTGCGGTGGACATAGGGATGATTATTCCCGCAAAGGCCTCGGACTTCCACCGCGAATGACCCAGTTGCCTGAGGCGTTTTCCCATTTCCTAGGTGAAACAGGTCACTAGATTTTTTGGCCGAAAAAACAGGGTTTCAGACAATAAGATACGAGCATGGGTTCATCCGCGCAGGCATCACAAAAGAAGAAGCAGATAGCTATCTACTCCGACGATAGTTCTGTTCGCGCGGCTGTAATTACGGCGCTAGGAACTCGCGTTGCACAAGATTTGCCTGAGCATGAAGTTCATGAATTCGCCACCGGAGCAGCTCTTCGCCAATACATCGATCGCAATGCCCAAGATGGCACCTTTAAAATTGATTTGTTTATTCTCGATGGGGAAGCGACTCCCGAAGGCGGCCTCGGAGTTGCCCGCCAACTCAAAGATGAAGTTTTTAACTGCCCCCCAGTCTTAGCAATTACAGGACGAAAAGAAGATGCGTGGCTGGCTGCTTGGTCTAAAGCAGAGGCTTCTGTGATTCATCCTATTGATCCATTCACACTTGCGCGCACTGTCGCAGATTTATTGCGCACTGGCTCACTCACTTCGGCATAACTCTCTTAGAAAACCACTCATGAATCCGAGTTGGAAATCTTCAGTTGCATCGATTGAATCTGGCATAGATTTATCAACATCAGATGCGCAATGGCTTATGCGCGAAATTCTTGAAGGACGTGCAGAGAGTTCTGACCTAGCCGCATTCTTGTTGGCCCTAAAGAATAAGGGCGAAACATCAGATGAAGTAGGCGCATTTGTCAGTGAAATGTTTAATCACAGCGCACCGATAAAAATTACTGAAAGAGCCGTAGACACCGTGGGCACCGGTGGAGATGGCGCGCACACAATAAATATTTCTACGACAGCGGCAATTGTTGCTGCAGCCGCAGGAGCACGAGTGGTTAAGCATGGCAACAGGGCATCCTCGTCAAAATCTGGTGCCGCGGATTTATTAGAGGCGCTGGGTGTAAACATTTCTCTAGATGGAAAAGGCGTTGAAAAAACTGTCGCGGATTTGGGAATTGGTTTTTGCTTTGCACAGAAGTTTCATCCAGCAATGAAAAATGCTGCAGCGGTTCGCAAGGAATTGGGCGTGCCAACCGTGTTCAACATTTTGGGGCCCCTGGCTAATCCAGCAAAGCCCGCGGCCGCAGCAATTGGTGTGGCAAATGAACGGATGCATCTGGTTATGGCTCAAGTATTAGGCGATCGAGGAGTAGATGGTTTTGTTTTTCGCGGCGATGATGGTTTAGATGAAATTACATTGGCAACGACAACATCTGTTCTGTCAATTGGTGGCGGCACAATTGCAAGTGAACGCATACAACCGGCGGACTTTGGTTTATCCGCAGCACCGATATCGGCACTAGTTGGTGGAAATTCAGAAGAGAATGCTCGAATCACACGAGCAATCTTTAACGGCGAAAAGGGCGCACCACGGGATGCAGTTCTTTTGAACGCAGCGGCAGCCATAGCTGCTTTTGAAGGCGATGTGTCAGCAGATATACACGCACGAATTTCTGCCGGACTTAAGCGAGCAATCGATGCAGTTGATTCTGGCAAAGCAACAGAGTTACTCAGCAAGTGGTCAACACTTACGCAAAATCTAGCTGCGCAGTAAATCAACGCGTACTCTTTCGCACATGGGAACCGAAGGCGCACCTGCAGGTTATTTGGAAGATTTCTCTGCAATAGGAAATGGCTCAACAAAAGAAATTGGCATTCTTTTAGTCCATGGCTTTACTGGCTCTCCATCGTCGATGCGTCCTTGGGCGGAGTTCATGCACCAACAGGGCTACACAGTTCGCGTGCCACGTTTGCCGGGCCACGGGACTAAACCTGAAGACCTCAATAATGTTAAGTGGCAGGAATGGCCCCGCAAGATTGAGAGCGAACTACGAGAGTTGCAAAAATCCTGCTCAAAAATATTTGTCTTTGGTTTATCAATGGGTGGGGGATTAACCCTTTACACAACGCAACATCATCAAGACAAAATCACTGGAATCGTCCTAGTTAATCCAATGATTCATATCCCACTCGTCACTCCGACTGTTGCAAAGATTTATTCCATGTTCAAGAAAATGCGTTCTGCAGTTGGAAATGACATCAAGCGTAAAAATGTTACGGAATACGCCTACGACGCTAATCCGTTGGTCGGAATTTACGAGCTCACAAAAATGCTTAAGGTGACCCGAGAGAATCTGGCAAAAGTGAGCATCCCAACCCTTCTTTTTCACAGCACAGAAGATCACGTACTGCCGGTATCAAACACAGAAATCATTCTCAAAGGGATTACTTCAAAGGATAAAGAACGTGTGGAGTTAACCAATAGTTATCACGTTGCAACGTTAGATCACGACATGGAGATTATCTTTGAAAAGGCACTTACTTTTGTGAAAGAGCGCTCTTAACCATATTTACAAGGATTTTTTCGTCAACATCCCAATCATTCGGGACCGCCACGCGAGAACGTTAGTCGGGATACCATAGAGCCATGACGTGGTTCTTGCTGGCAATCGCCATCGTGGCTGAAATAGCAGGAACATTAATGCTAAAAGTCAGCAATGGTTTCACTAGGTTGTGGCCTTCGGTGGGAGTTGTTTTCGCTTATCTCACCGCCTTCGCTCTCATGTCTCAATCATTAAAGAAAATTGACGTGGGCATTACATATGCAATTTGGTCAGGATTTGGAATTGTAGGAGCCGCCATTGGTGGAATGATCTTTTTCAATCAAGATCTGACGAAATTAAACATTATTGGAATGACAATAATAATTGCAGGAGTTGTTATTATGAATCTTGGTGGAGCAAGCCACTAACTGCCATGACTAAATCTCGCATTTTTGAATGGCTAGGTGTTGTTACTGCTATCGCTTACTCGCTTCTAGTTGCATCAAATACTGGACTCGAATTCATAGGCTTCACATTGCTGCTCATTAGTTCGCTACTCATAGGCGTATGGGCTTATCTCGGTAAACATCGGGGCATACTTTTCTTGCAGTTTTTCTATGCAACGGCTGGAGTAATTGGAATGCTTCGCTGGTACAGTTAATTCCGCAACGAACTGGTAACTTTCGTGAAATTTACTTGAAAGCACGGGGCATCCTGATGGACAAGAATCGCGAAGCCGCCGGTCATGAGTATTTCTCCCAACTCTACGGCGCAATTTCAAAAGAGGGTCAACCCCAACAAACAGTTTTTGATAAATGGCGTGACAAAATTATGTTCAACATTTACGCCAAGTACAGCTCCAAAGAACTTTCTCAATCTGATGTTCTCGATGTCGGATGTGGCTATGGGTGGCTCTTGGATGCATTTGAAGGCGCACGGTCCTTATGCGGAGTAGACATTGCCCATCATGCAGTTGAAGTTGCAGCGGGAAGAAAGCCTGAAAGATTTTTCAAACAGGGAGACCTTCACGACGCTAGTCCTTTTTCACAGAAGTTTGATTTAATTTTGGCGATTAACATTATTGAACACTTATCAGATCCAGAAGCAGGTATTCAGTCAATTAGTGAATCAGCAAAACCTGGAGCCATTGTTCTGGTTCACATGCCAACAATTTCGAATTGGCTAACGCGCTGGGAATATTCCAAACTTTATGATTCAGATCCAACACATATTTATCGACCTTCCGGCAAAAGCGTGCGCAAACTCTTTGAAGCCGAGGGATTTGAAACTTTGCGAGATTCTTATTTGCCGCATTTTCCGGCAATACTCACAAAGCTTTGGCCAATACACCCGGCATATCTAGCAGTCTTTAAGAAGTCGGCACCTTAAAGCCGTATTTCTTTCTAGCTTCGATCACACATTCCGTGGCTTTATAGTTAGATCCTCTACTTGTATGCGATGAGCCTTGAATTCATTTATTGATGATTCACTCGGATATCCCAACGAGATTCCACACAGCAATCGGTAACTCTTAGGAATATCAAACTCTTTACGAACAACATCATCCCAAATAGCAACTGCGCCTTGGGCGCATGTTCCTAGCCCATGAGCATGTGCGGAGAGCATTAAGTTCTGCATCATTAATCCTGCATCCGATGCTGCGTAGATGTGAAGTGATTTGTGAATGTAGATGAAAAGTTCCACAGGTGCGCCAAAGAATGAATAGTTCTTGCCCCACTGCTGATCGCGAGCGGCGCGGTCTCCTCGCACAATGCCCAAAGTTTGGTACATCTCTCTACCGACTCGTTCGGCTCGTGGCTTCAATTCGGTGGGGTACGGCTTGACAATGAAACGATTACTTGTCGGAAGTCCGTAACGGGAATAGATAACTCTTAATTTATTTAACAAACCTTTTCGCATGATTCTGGAGAGAACACTCCAACGCGATAGAAACTCATTACTAATTTTGTCGCGAACTTCTCCAGAAGCTACAGCGACTTTGAAAGGACGGGTATTTGACCAACTCGGCGCAGTAAGACTGTCTTTTAGGATTTTTTCAATTATTTCCGGCGCTACTGGGGTTGGCAGAAAATCACGAATGCTTCGACGCGACGCAAGAAACTCTGAAAACTCGTCGGGATTGAATTTACTATCTGCCTTACTCACTTGCGAACTCTAGCGAAAAGTTATGGGACCTAACCTTAGTTAGAAACCTTTGCCTTTACTGGGCTCTCAACTTTACAAACTGGGCAGAGTGCTGATTTGCCAATCCAATTTTCATTTGGCTTAGTTAAATCGGCATTCCATTCATGTCCGCATTCAAGTAAATACGCTGGTCTAATTGTCATGACCGGAGAATAGCAAAAAGTAATTGGAATTGGAAGGACGCGATTTATTTGTAAACGTGGACGATACTGGGATCGAACCAGTGACCCCCACAATGTCAATGTGGTGCTCTACCGCTGAGCCAATCGTCCTTAGGTGGTCAAACTATACAACAGCTAATTTAGCGTCCGAAATCGTCCTCGATACGCTCAATATCATCTTCGCCAAAGTACGTTCCGGTTTGAACCTCAATAAAGATAACTTCATCGCTTCCTATATTTGCGATCCGATGCAGTTGTCCAACTCCGATTGAAACCGTATCGCCTGAAGATAGCTTCGATACTTTACCTTCAAGTGTTACTTCCGCACTGCCTTGAATTATGAACCAATGCTCCGCGCGCTTTTGATGGCGCTGATATGACAAGCGCTTTCCTGGTTGCACATAAATACATTTGGTTTTGTGAATTGCACTTTCTTGCAAGATTTCATAACGACCCCATGGTCGTTGCGATTCATCTTGTGAACTCATGGTCGGATTCTTTCAGTTTTATTCGTGAAAGGACATACTTTTAAATAATGGAGGTGGAAACGGGATTTGAACCCGTGTAGAGGGATTTGCAGTCCCTTGCCTCGCCTCTCGGCCATTCCACCATAGAAAGACCGCCACCTTTATCGTTTACATTAGTAAAGATATGTAAGTGGCGGTGAATCAGAGCGGACGACCGGGTTCGAACCGGCGACCTGAACCTTGGCAAGGTTCCGCGCTACCAACTGCGCTACGTCCGCGTATTACAGGGCAAAATCTATCGCATGAGTGCGTAAGAGCCAAAGCGAGTCGCTAACGACTAAGTTGTCCGCATGAACGCAGGGGTTGAGCCGATCTTTTGGATGGGCAATCGCTATGCAACCAATCTGCAGCTGGTGACGCACGACCCCCGAGAAATTACCGACGATGGTTTCTGGGCGATATCTATTTCATTTGAAGGTCAATGGACATGTGCAAAGTTCTCTGACGTCGAGCAATCTGATTTTAAGAACGATGCATCAGAGTTTGTTACTGACAAATTTACTTCTTCAATGAGCAAAGAGGATTACATTTCTTATGTATCCAGCATCCAAGAGGACATATCTAACGGAGAGGTTTATCAGGTAAATGCATGTCGAATCTTGAGCGCTGCAATCAATCCTGAATTTTCTTTGGCTCCACTTTTTTCTTCAATTTTAAATAACAATCCAGCACCATTCGCTTCGTATCTTCGAATTCCTGGTCTTGAAATCGCATCGGCATCACCTGAGCTTTTCCTCAAGCGATCTGGTTCAAAAGTAATTTCATCGCCAATTAAGGGCACTCGGCCTTCCGGTGGATCTGATTTTGGAAGTAAAGATCAAGCTGAGAACATAATGATTGTTGATTTGATTCGAAATGATCTTGGACAGATTTGCAAAGATGGTTCTATCGATGTCCCGCGTTTATTGGCAATCGAAGTTCATCCAGGGCTAGATCATTTAGTTTCTGATGTGACTGGGCAATTGAAGCATGATTTAAATTGGCAGCAAATCATCGCTCCATTGCTTCCTCCAGGATCGGTGAGCGGTGCACCGAAGTCATCTGCTGTTCGGATAATTGCAGAACATGAAAATATTCGTGGTCCATATTGCGGAGCTATTGGATGGATTCAAGGCGATTCTTGTGAACTAGCAGTTGCAATAAGAACTTTTTGGAAAGATGAGCACGCGTTGAAATTTGGAACAGGTGCCGGAATTACATGGGCGAGTGATCCGCAGGCTGAGTGGGAAGAAACAGAGTTAAAAGCTCAACGCTTAATTAAAATTGCTTCTGGAGAAATTTCATGAAGATTTGGCTAAATGAGGTCCTTGTAGATGCGAATACGGTTTCTTTGACAAGCGACTATTGGCCTGATGGTTTTGGAGTATTTGAAACCATTAAAACTGTTGATGGAATTCCGTATGCGCTAAACAGACATATGAGAAGAGCCCTTGATGCAGGAGAGCGCATTGGTGTTTCCATACCAAATGAAGATCGCGTGCGCACTGCAATCGACTCACTACTCGCTGAAGTAAGGCACCCAGTGGGTCGCTTACGTTTACTTTTTAAGCAAGATGGAACTTTTCTAGCCGTACATAACCCATATATGGAGATAACACATAACTTGAATCTATGTACTTATTCAGCGCGCGTAGATATCAAAGGTGTACCTAGTAAAACTTTTCCGTACACATCCCGGTTGGACATTCTGCAAGAAGCTAAGTCGCGGGGTTGTGACGAAGCCATTGTCATAAACAGCAATCACGACGTCTGCGAAGGCGCCGTTTCTAATCTACTTTTTTACACTAATGGCGAGTGGGTAACTCCGCCTATCGTGCAGGGCGTTCTGCCAGGAGTTATGCGCGCATTAGTAATAGAAAACTTACCGGTTAAAGTCAGAAATGTGGACACCAATGGACTTTCACATGTACAGGCAGCAATTGTGATTTCTAGTTTGAAAATTGCTAGTGCCGTACACAGTATTGATGGGCGTGTAATGCCTGATCTGCAAATTAGTGAAATGTTTGCGCAAGAAATCCGAGAAATGGCAGTACGGACTTCGGTAGGCTAGGGGCATGTCCGAGATTTCAGTTACCGTTGATGGTGTTGTCGTCAACGTTGCGGCAGATCAAAAACCAACACAGATTTTTTCAGAGAGAAAAGATGTCGTTGTCTGCAAAATTAACGGCGAATTAAAGGATTTATGGACGGATCTGTCCTCCGGTGATGTCATTGAATCAGTAACAATTTCTTCTCCCGAAGGTCTTGCAGTTTTGCGTCACTCAACTGCTCACGTAATGGCCCAAGCTGTACAGAGTATTTTCTCAGGAACAAGACTCGGCATAGGTCCGCCAATCACTGATGGTTTCTATTATGACTTCGATCCGGAGCGTCCATTTAATCCAGATGATTTCGAAAAGATCGAATCAGCCATGCGGAAAATCATTAAGGATGGTCAGAGATTTAAGCGTCGTATTACTACCGAATCAGAAGCCCTCAAGGAACTCGCTCATGAACCGTATAAATGTGAATTAATTGGTTTGAAATCTGGCGCCGGCGATGAAGCAAGTGTCGAAGTTGGTGGCGCAGAGTTAACGATTTATGACAATCTCGGAAGAGATGGTCAACCAGCCTGGAGCGATTTATGTCGTGGTCCGCATCTTCCATCCACAAAATATATTCCGGCTTTTAAGTTAATGAGAAGTGCCGCTGCATATTGGCGCGGCTCTGAAAAGAATCCGATGCTCCAAAGAGTTTATGGAACAGCGTGGCCAACCCAAGAAGAACTAACTGCTCACTTAGAACTATTGGCAGAGGCAGAAAAACGCGATCACCGTAGATTAGGTAATGAGTTAGATCTATTCTCTTTTCCAGAAGAAATTGGTTCTGGATTAGCGGTTTTCCATCCCAAGGGCGGCATCATTCGCCGGGCAATGGAAGATTACTCGAGAAGCCGTCACGAAGAAGAAGGATACGAATTTGTTTATTCACCACACTTAACTAAGGCTGCATTATTTGAAACATCAGGTCACTTGGATTGGTATTCAGAGGGCATGTATCCACCAATGATCTTGGACGAAGAACATCACCCAGATGGAACAATCAAAAAAGCTGGACAGCAGTACTACATGAAGCCCATGAATTGTCCGTTCCATAACTTGATTTTCCGTGCACGAGGTCGCTCGTATCGCGAATTGCCGCTTCGCTTGTTTGAATTTGGAACTGTTTATCGTTACGAAAAATCAGGCGTAATGCATGGACTTACTCGTGCTCGTGGTTTCACCCAAGATGATGCACATATTTATTGCACCAAAGAACAGATGCCTGCAGAACTAGATTCGCTATTAACTTTCGTGCTTAATTTGCTACGTGACTATGGACTCAATGATTTCTATCTAGAGCTTTCAACTCGCAATCCCGAAAAATCTGTTGGTGACGATAAGGATTGGACTGAAGCAACAGAAGCTCTTCGAAAAGCTGCAGAAGCGCAAAAACTTGAGTTAGTTCTAGATGAAGGTGGAGCAGCGTTCTACGGCCCAAAGATTTCTGTGCAAGCAAAAGATGCCATCGGTCGCACATGGCAGATGTCGACGATTCAAGTTGATTTTCAATTACCACAACGCTTTGAACTTGAATATTCAGCAGCAGATGGAACACGTCAACGTCCGGTAATGATTCACCGCGCGTTGTTTGGTTCGATTGAAAGATTCTTCGGAGTGCTGACAGAGCATTACTCAGGCGCTTTTCCACCATGGCTAGCTCCATTACAAGCTGTTGGTATTCCTGTTGCTGACGCTTTCGCCGATTACCTAGCCGATGTCATTACTCAGATGAAGAAAGCGGGAATCCGCGCCGAACTAGATGCCTCCGATGATCGTATGCAGAAAAAGGTTCGAAATGCACAAATGCAGAAAGTTCCATTCATGGTTATTGCTGGAGAAGAAGACCAAAAAGCTGGCGCTGTTTCATTTAGATACAGAAATGGCGAACAGAAAAACGGAATTCCAATCGCGCAAGCAATTGCAGAGATTAAAGAAGCAGTAACAAAGCGAATTCAGGTATAACAGATGCATCTCGAAGGTGGTGCAGGAATTCCTGACGCGTGGTTGCGTTTGTGGGCGCCTCATCGCATGGAGTACTTAAAGGGTGAAAACAGACCCCTTGAAGGAAATAGCGTTGCATGTCCGTTCTGTGCAATTCCATCAATGAGTGATGAAGACGGATTGATAGTTCATCGTGGCCACGAAGCGTATGTCGTAATGAATCTATACCCCTATAACGCTGGCCATCTTTTGGTCTGTGCCTACCGTCACGTTGCTGATTTAACTGATCTCACGGAATCAGAGCGAAATGAGATTTCTTTTTTAAGTACGCAGGCGATGAAAACATTGCGTAGCGTTTCTAATGCTGCAGGTTTTAATCTTGGAATGAATCAAGGTGCAATTTCAGGTGCTGGCGTGGCTGAGCATATTCACCAACACGTTGTACCTCGTTGGGGTGGAGATGCCAACTTCATGCCCATTATTGGTCAGACTAAAGTGTTGCCGCAGTTGTTAGCTCAAACTCGAAGCGACTTGGCTTCAGGTTGGGTTATCGACTAACTTCTTGAAGGTATTTCTTAACAATATCGATGCCGATGTTTTTCTCAATCCACACCGGAATCGCAGGAAAAAGTAAACCAGCGGCAAAAGAATCTTCGCCCATCACTGCCATGTGGTTCTTATACTCTTCAACAAACTCGCTCACTAAAGTTTTATGCTCTGGTTCGCTGGGAATCATACTGGCTGGTGTTGTCGAGTAATCAATAATTTCTTGTGTTTCCAAACTTATAAGGGCGCACGGAACACCGGAATCATCGTGTAACACTAAGTACGGAGTGATAACTTGTTCGAACAAGCGATTCGCAAGCAACACTGCATCATCAAAATCGCCTTCGCCGCTCTCTAAGTTCGTAACCACAATTATTCGAGGTGTCTGAAACTCATCTAAAGCTGCCCAGTTTGTGGTTGTTTGTTCATCAATTCCAGTATTTGGATTAATGACAAATATTGCTACATCTTCGGAGCCATCGGCCTTTAAGTTGTAAGTAGCCCCAAGAACCTCGGCTACAGATTCAGGGTGCGCACTTTCGTGCCCATACACGCGGATTTGTAGTTCATGACTAGGAGTTGGCATGACCTCAGCCTACGATGTACCCAATGATTAGCGAAGTTTTAAAACCAGCGGTCACGCGAATAATTTCGCCCGTGGCGCGATTCTTCCTTCGAATCGGCTTAACCCCAAATGCAGTCACTGCAATCGGAGCTTTATGTGTACTAGCCAGTGCGTTCTATTTCTTCCCGAGGGGAGATTTTTTCATCGGAACAATGGTCATTACTTTCTTCATATTGAGTGATTTATTCGATGGTGCAATGGCAAGAATTAGTGCAGCGGGCTCAAGCAAATGGGGCGGTTTTTTAGATTCAACGGTTGACCGAGTTTCAGATTCCGCAGTTTTGTGTGCGATAGCAATTTATTTGATTCAAGAAGATGATCAGTTATCGATTGTTTATTTAGTCTGCTTGATTACTGGAATGTTAATTCCCTACATTCGCGCAAAGGCTGAGAGCATGAATATCGAGTGCAGCGGGGGAATCGCTGAGCGTACTGAACGCGCAATAATCGTTCTAGTAGGAACAGGGCTTCATGGGCTGGGTGTTCCTTATGCTTTGACAACTAGCGCTTGGATTCTTGCAATACTCGGAATAATTACAACTGTCCAACGATTAATCATTGTTAAACGCGCCGTAAACATATGAAGGAAAGTTTTGTTGCTTGGGTCTACATTCTGGCCTGGAGATTAATACGCGCACTCCCTGAGTCATTGGCATATTCGCTCTTCGACAAAGGCGCACGGTGGATCGTTAAGCGCAACGGAAAGAGTGTTAAACGTTTAAGAAGCAATTTGGCAAGAGTCAAGCCAGGAATCTCACAAGCAGAACTGCAGTCTCTACTCGAAGAAGCATTTGCCTCGTACATGAGGTATTGGTGTGACACATTTAGATTCCCAAATTGGGATAAAGATCGCATTAATTCAACAGTTACGGTTACACGAGAAAACTTACTATTAGATGGAATAAAGAGTGGCAAAGGAGTAATTGTTTCACTCCCTCACGCAGGCAACTGGGATCATGCAGGAGCTTATTTCTGTCTTAAAGGAATTCACTTAGTTACGGTTGCCGAAAGACTGAAACCCGAGAGGTTGTTTATCGAGTTTCTTCATTACCGACAAGCTATGGGCATGGAAGTTCTTGCTTTGGATTCCAGATCAATCGCGACATTGGCGCAAAGGTTACGTGAAGGTCATTTAGTTGCTTTGGTGGCCGATCGAGATCTTTCAAAGTCGGGAATTGATGTGCAATTCTTTAATCATCCAGCACGCATGCCTGCGGGTCCTGCTGTATTGGCGATAAAGACTGGCGCAGTACTTCTTACCGCATTTGTTAATTACACAAAACGTGGAATCCACATAACCTTTGATGAAATCGAAGTACCGAGCAACGGCACTCAAGAAGAGAAAGTTTCATACATAGTTCAGAAATCAGCTGATAACTTTTCACGAGGGATTGCCGATTTTCCGCAAGATTGGCACATGCTACAAAGAATTTGGATTGATGAAGATTTCAAGGAGCGAATGTAATGCTTACTCGTTCACTAAAAATCGGAATCGTCTGCCCATATGGTTGGGATACACCAGGGGGCGTACAAAATCACGTTCGTGATTTAACCGAATATTTGATTGCAGCCGGTCATGACATATCAGTTCTGGCACCTGCCATTGATGAAAGCAAGCTTCCTGATTATGTAACAAGTGCTGGTAAACCAATTGCGATTCCATATAACGGCGCAGTTGCTCGTGTGCTTTTCGGTCCAATTGCGTTTGCTCGAGTTCGTCAATGGATTTCACAGGGCGATTTCGACATTCTTCATTTACACGAACCAGCAATCCCATCTATCTCTCTTCTAGCGTGTTGGGCTGCAGAAGGTCCAATGGTTGGAACTTTCCACGCAGCAGCAAAGAGACAGAAAGCTATTTTCGCAATTGGACCAATTCTTGAACCTGTCATTGAAAAACTCTCTGCACGCATTGCAGTTAGTGAAGCTGCTCGAGCAACATTAACTGAACACCTTGAAACCGATGCAGTGGTTATTCCAAATGGAATTTATGCTGATCGATACAGAGACGGCATTGCGCAAGAGCAGTGGCAGGGAAACACTCTGGGATTTATCGGCAGATTTGAAGAACCACGAAAAGGACTCTCTGTTTTAGTTGATGCGCTGCCAATCATCTCTCGATTCGCACCAGATGTTCGTGTTCTAATTGCCGGACCGGGAGATCCAAAGGATGTTATTGAATCCATAGATCCACAACTTCGTTCGCGGTTTACTTTTCTTGGAAGAATCTCGGAACAGGACAAAGCTAACTTTCTTGCTTCAATATCACTCTATGTTGCGCCAAATACTGGGGGAGAGTCATTTGGAATAATTTTGGCAGAGGCTTTGGCCGGAGGCGCCACAGTGGTTGCAAGTAACATTCCAGCTTTTGATTCACTCTTAGACCATGGAAAGTGTGGCGAATTGTTTGAGTCGGAGAGTTCGACAGATCTTGCTAAACGAGTTATTGATTTGTTGCGTGATAACGAACGTCGGATCGCATTAGGTATAGCTGGGAAAAAGCACGCTCAACAATTTGATTGGAAAGTTGTAGCCGATCAAATCTTTTCAATTTATGAGATGTCACTCGTAAGCGGTGAAAAGGTTCGACTAGCCTCAGAGCATCGTTCATGGAGCAAATTTATTGGCCGCGATTCAAAAGGGGGTGAATAGATGAGAGCTTTAGTATTTGTAGGCATCTTCCTCATAGTTGTCATCTGGTACTTAACTTTCCTGGCGACTCGCTTAGATCGTCTGCATCATCGTGTTGAAACAAGTTGGGCCAACTTAGATGGGTTGTTGCAACGGCGAGCAGCGATTGCACTTGAAATTGCTCGAAGCGAGATTGCTGATCCGGCTTCTGCAATGCTTTTAACTGCGGCTGCATACCAAGCAAGAGAGGCCAGCATCGAAAATCGATCTGCAGCCGAAAGCGGATTATCCGGAGCATTAGGGCTCTTACTTGCAGATGGACAGAGTAGTGAGCGGCCAGCAGAGGTTGTTTTGCTCCGTGAGTTATCGGCATTAACTGACAAAATCAGAATTGCTATCTCATTGCACGTTGATGCTGTGGCTAGAACCCATTTAGTGCGTAGTAAATTTATAGTCCGAGCTTTTCGCTTAGCGGGTACTGCGCCTTTGCCAATTACCTATGAGTTTGAATCTGATGTTCTCTAAATCCAAAACTCTCCTTGTGCTAGCTGCATATATTGCTGTGCTGAGCACAGCAGGGTGTGCATCTATTACACAGAGTGTTTCAAATTTGGTTTCCGATCCGGTACAGACGAATGTATTAAGTGGTCGCGAAGGCGAAAATGGTCCTGTCTTAGTTGTGAAGATAGATGACACACGATATGCACGACCACAGGTTGGATTGGAGTACGCAGACGTTGTTTATATTGAACAAGTTGAAGGCGGTCTAACCAGATTAGCCGCAGTATTCTCTTCAACTATCCCAGCCCGAATTGGACCAGTAAGAAGCGCACGCATAAGTGATATTGAATTGTTCGCACAATATGGTCGGGTTGCATTTGCCTACAGTGGAGCACAGAAAAAATTACTCCCTGTTATTGCAGGAGCAAATTGGTCGGATGTGGGTGCAATGCGTAGAGGTCCAATTTTTTATGAAACTGATCCAAATCGAAACCAACCATTTGCGATGATTCTGAATGCTCAAACACTTATGGCAAATGAAGTGAGCAAGGGCACGGTCATCGACTCAGCTAAAAATGTGGGATGGAGTTTTTCAAAGAAGTTGGAGAATGAAGGAATCGAAATTTCAGATGTGACGATGTATTGGCCTGCACAGAAATACTCGGCTATGTGGGATCCCACCACCAGCCGTTGGTTGTTAAGTTTTGATTCGCAGCTAAATTTATCTGATCGCGGTGAAAATCTTGGTCCAACCACGTTGGTGATACAGCTGGTTTCAATAACGCCATCTGAATACGGCGATAAGTTCGGTGGCAACACACCATTTTCTGAAACGGTAGGAACAGGCAAAGGTTACGTGTTACGCGATTCCACTGTGATTGAAGCAACATGGAATCGACCAGATCCTTTATCTCCAACAACGTGGAGCGATGCAACAGGGGCAGAAGTTAAGTTCGCGCCGGGACAAGTGTGGGTAGCCTTGACGGATAAAGAGCCAGATTTCACGCGCAAAGTAGCGAGCGCGCCATCTTCAACTTCAAAGTAGTATTACCCTCCTATTCATACAGGGAGTTGTAATGGCACAGGAAAGCGGAACATCTCGCGTTAAGCGCGGCATGGCAGAAATGCTTAAAGGTGGCGTCATCATGGACGTCGTCAATGTTGAGCAAGCAAAAATTGCCGAAGATGCTGGTGCTGTTGCTGTTATGGCACTCGAAAGAGTTCCGGCAGATATTCGCGCACAAGGTGGAGTAGCTCGTATGTCAGATCCTGACATGATTGCAGCGATTCAAGCCGCAGTTTCAATTCCAGTTATGGCTAAAGCGCGCATAGGACACTTTGTAGAAGCTCAAATTCTTCAGAGCTTAGATGTGGATTACATTGATGAATCAGAAGTTCTCACACCAACTGATTACACAAATCACATCAACAAGTGGGATTTCACTGTTCCATTTGTATGCGGAGCAACAAATTTAGGAGAAGCGCTTCGTCGTATTAATGAAGGTGCGGCCATGATTCGCTCAAAGGGTGAAGCTGGCACCGGCGATGTTTCAAATGCAATGACACATATGCGCCAAATCGGTGGAGAAATCCGTCGCCTTACTTCAATGCGCGAAGATGAACTCTATGTGGCGGCCAAAGAGATGCAGGCTCCATATGACTTGGTTAAAGAAGTTGCAGCAAATGGAAAACTTCCGGTAGTTCTATTTACTGCCGGTGGAATTGCAACTCCAGCCGATGCTGCACTGATGATGCAGATGGGCGCCGATGGCGTTTTCATTGGTTCTGGAATATTCAAATCTGGAGATCCGAAACGACGTGCTGAAGCATGTGTAAAAGCAACCACGTTCTTTAATGATCCAAAAGTTGTTGGTGACGCTTCACGCGGACTTGGTGAGGCGATGGTTGGAATCAACGTTGCTGATCTCCCAGCCCCACATCGACTCTCTGAACGCGGCTGGTAATAAAAAACTTGCGTGTTGGCGTTTTAGCTTTGCAAGGGGATTTTCGCGAGCACATTATTGCTCTCACTCACTGCCAAGTAGAAGCCACCGAAGTACGCAGGGTTAGCGAGCTAGAAAAAGTAGATGCCCTCATTATTCCTGGGGGAGAATCAACAACGATTGTTTCCTTAGCTAAAACATTTGAAATATTTGAACCCATCAAAAAACGGATTGCATCAGGCATGCCAACGTATGGATCTTGTGCCGGAATGATCATGTTGGCGGATCACATAGTCGCTGCTAAAGATGGACAGGAAACCTTTGGTGGAATTAATATTACTGTTCGACGTAATGCTTTTGGCCGACAGGTTGATTCTTTTGAAGCTGACATTTCAGCCCCTGCAATCTCGGGCTCACCAATACGTGCAGTCTTTATTAGAGCTCCTTGGGTTGAAAAAATTGGCAAAGGCGTTGAAGTCTTAGCGAGCTATGAAGGATCCGATGGCGTGGCTCATCCTGTTGCTGTTCGCCAAAAACATTTATTAGCCACAGCATTTCATCCTGAAATTACGGAGGATTACAGCGTGCATCGTTATTTCCTGGAGAAAGTCTGCAAGTAAGGCTTGAGTAAATTGCGATAAAGTAAGGCATTCGTTACAGGAACTATCAGGTGAGGTGTTAAATGTCCGGCCATTCCAAGTGGGCGACTACGAAGCATAAAAAAGCCATCATTGATGGACGTCGTGCTAAGAATTTTGCGAAGTTGATTAAGGCAATTGAAGTAGCTTCCCGTAATGGCGGACCAGACATGGATGGAAATCCCACACTCTTTGATGCTGTAACAAAAGCAAAAAAGAACTCTATGCCTGCTGACAATATTGAACGCGCAATAAAGCGAGGCGCTGGACTTGAATCTGGCGGAGCTGATTGGCAGACGATTATGTATGAAGGTTATGGGCCGCATGGCGTCGCAATCATGATCGAATGTTTATCAGATAATCGCAATCGTGCGGCCTCTGAAGTTCGCGTCGCAGTTACAAGAAATGGTGGATCAATGGCTGATCCTGGTTCTGTTTCTTACTTGTTTCACCGCAAAGGATTAATCGTTGTAAATAAAGCATCTGGTGCAACCGAAGAATCGATTCTCGAAGCAGTTCTAGAGGCGGGCGCCGAAGAAGTTAAGGACAATGGCGATGCATTTGAAATTATTTGCGAAGCCAGCGATTTAGTTGCAGCCCGAACTGCTTTACAAAACGCAGGTATTGATTACGAATCTGCAGATTCATCCTTCATCCCATCTATGACCATAGATTTAGATGCCGAGTCTGCGACCAAAGTATTCGAACTTATCGATGCGATTGAAGAGCTAGATGATGTACAAAATGTCTTCAGTAACGCAGATGTATCAGATGAAGTAATGGCGAGCCTGGCTTAATTTTTTAGCCGCACCTCTTAGGCTTGCGCTATGCGAGTGCTAGGAATTGATCCAGGTCTGACTAGATGCGGAGTGGGCATCGTCTCTGGGGTTCCAGGATCGACGCTGACTTTAGATGGCGTTGGTGTCATCATGACTGATACAGCTATAGATCTAGATTTGCGATTACTCGAACTTCATTCACGTATGACCGAATGGGTTCTTAAATACTCTCCTGATGTGATGGCTGTAGAAAGAGTTTTTTCACAACACAATGTGCGCACGGTTATGGGTACAGCGCAAGCTGCTGGAATTGCATTATTGGTTGCAGCACAAAACAATATTCCAGTCTTTCTACATACACCAAGTGAAGTAAAGGCTGCAGTAACCGGTTCCGGGCGAGCAAATAAATCTCAAGTTTCGGAGATGGTTAAGCGATTATTGAATCTGAAAGAGATTCCTAAACCAGCCGATAGCGCCGATGCACTAGCGCTAGCTATTTGTCATATTTGGCGCGGCGCAGGCGAATCGAAAATTAAGAGCGCTTTGGCCGCGGAGAAGAAGAGATTGGCGACTCTTCGATGATTGCCACATTAAGCGGAACTGTTAAATCACTCTCACCTGATCGCGCAATTATTGAAGTTGGGGGAGTGGGCATGAGCGTTTTGATTAATGCGCACACGAGTGCGGCGATGACACTGGGCGCGCATGCAAATCTTTATACATCTCTTGTTGTCCGCGAGGATTCACTCACTCTCTTTGGATTTAGTGATGAGCCTTCACGAGTCCTCTTTGAATTAGTGCAGACTGTTTCAGGAATTGGCCCCAAAGTAGCGCTCTCAATTCTTGGTGCACTCACTCCTTCAGAGTTGGCGCATGCTGTTAATACTGAAAACATTTCGGCTATCGAAATGGTTCCGGGAATTGGTAAAAAAGGAGCTCAAAGATTGATTCTTGAACTCAAGTCGAAGATTAGCGATTTCTCACAAGGGACATACACACGTTCTCATCAACCAGTATGGCGAGAACAGTTAACAAGCGCTCTTGTCTCTTTGGGCTTTTCAGCAAAAGACTCTGATGATGCTATCAACTCGGTTCTCTCTGAAATTTCGCAGGAGGAAATTGCACAGATGGAACTTGGCGAATTACTTAAACTCGCTCTACAGAGTGGCAAAAAATGACATCAGATGATCGCCTAATAACTCCTGCTCTTCGAAGCGATGACGGTGCTGCAGAAAATGCTCTTCGTCCAAAAACTTTAAGTGATTTTATTGGGCAAGATCGAGTTCGCCAACAGATAGATGTATTACTGAGCGCAGCCCGAAAGCGCGAAAGTGCCGCCGACCATATTCTTTTATCTGGCCCACCTGGATTAGGAAAAACGACCCTAGCCTTGATTTTGGCTAGTGAAATGAATACGCCTATTCGTGTGACAAGTGGACCAGCGATTACTCACGCTGGCGACCTCGCCGCAATTTTATCTTCACTTGTTGAAGGAGAAATTCTCTTTCTTGATGAGATACATCGTTTGCCTCGTCCGGCCGAAGAGTTGCTATACCTTGCTATGGAGGATTTTCGAGTAGATGTTGTTGTTGGAAAAGGCCCAGGTGCCACCGCCATTCCCTTGCAACTTCCGCGATTTACATTAGTTGGCGCAACAACTCGAGCAGGTTTACTTCCTAGTCCGTTGCGAGATCGCTTTGGATTTACTGCCCATTTAGATTTCTATGACGAGAAGGATTTAGCTACAGTGATTTCCAGAAGTGCAAAATTGCTTGGTTTAACAATCGATGCAAAAGCAATCGATGAAATTGCTGGCCGATCACGAGGCACACCGAGAATTTCCAACAGATTACTTCGCCGAGTAAGAGATTTCGCACAGGTTCAGGGTGGCAATGTTCTCTCACATCAACATGCGATGGCAGCCCTTGAAATGTACGAAGTTGATGAAAAAGGTTTAGACAGACTCGATCGAGCGGTTCTTTCGGCACTTATCGAACGCTTTAATGGCGGTCCAGTTGGTTTATCTACCCTTGCAATTGCGGTGGGCGAAGAGACTGAAACCGTTGAATCTGTTGCTGAACCTTTCTTGGTAAGAAATGGATTTATGGCACGAACCTCGCGCGGACGCATTGCAACGGCTTTGGGATGGACCCATATTGGGCGCACGCCGCCTGCTGACTTAGCGCCAACTCCGGGCCTTTTCGACACACCAGATATTCACGCCTAGACTCTGCACTTATGTCTACATCGAATAAACCAGTGAAAAACTCCACCCGACCAGGGCGCACCCTGGTGGTCCTTGCCTTGATTCTGCTCTCCTTAGTTGCAGCAGTATTTATTTCAGGTGCAACATCTGTTCGTTTGGGACTCGATCTTCGCGGTGGAACAAGTGTGACTTTGCAACCTCGAATTGCACCGGGTGATGATGGCAAAGTCACGGCTGAAGCAATCGATCAAGCTGTCGCAATTATTAGACAACGCGTAAATTCATTAGGTGTTGCAGAGAGCGAAGTAGCTTCGCAAGGTAGCGGAACGAATCGCCAAATTATTATTTCGATTCCTGGCGACACTGGTCGTCGTGTTGTAGAACTCGTTGGCCAAACTGCCGAACTACGCTTTAGACAAGTGCTCGCAACTGCTGCAGGAACACCATCAGCTGCTCCAACTGACCCAACTGCCACACCTGCAGCCGCGGTTACTCCAGAGTTGAATGCACAATTTGCAGCACTTGATTGCACACTGCCCGAAAATCTCCAAGGAACTGGTTCAGATAATGCCGGCAGTCCAATCATCGCGTGCGATAGAAGCGGCGGCGCAAAATATATTCTTGATAAGGCTGAAGTTCTTGGACGTCAAGTATCTGAAGCAACCGCAGGTATTGATCAACAAGGTGGTAATGCCTGGTTTGTATCTTTAGTGTTTAATGGAGAAGGTACAAAGGCCTTTAGTGATATTACTTCTCGAGTTACATCACTACCCGCTCCACAGAATCAAGTAGCTATTGTTTTAGACGGATTAGTTGTTTCTGCCCCCCGCATTAATGAACCAATTCCATCGGGTAATGCTCAAATTACGGGTTCATTCACACAGCTAGAAGCAAAAGATTTAGCGAATGTCCTTAAATACGGTGCCTTGCCCCTTGCATTTGATAGAGGTGAAATTCAACAAGTATCTCCAACTCTTGGAGCGGAACAGCTAGATGCGGGATTGCTTGCTGGTCTATTGGGTTTAGTTTTAATCTTCTTATATTCAATCTTGTATTACCGAGGTTTAGGTTTGGTCTCGGTTTCCTCCTTACTTGTTGCAGGCGCACTGGTTTACATGTCCTTCTTACTTCTCGGTGAATGGATCGGCTTCACATTGACGCTAGCTGGTATCGCTGGTGCAATCGTTGCCATTGGTGTTACTGCTGACTCGTTCATTGTTTACTTCGAGCGAATTCGAGATGAAGTGCGTGATGGCAGATCCCTTAGAACAGCTGTAGAAACGGGCTGGACTAAAGCACGACGAACCATCGTTGTTGCCGACTTTGTCTCAATTATTTCTGCGATTCTTTTATACATCTTTGCAGTCGGTGGCGTGCGAGGATTCGCTTTTACTTTGGGAATAACCACTTTGATTGATCTACTCGTTGTCTTTGCTTTTACTAAGCCATTGACAGTGTTATTGGCAAGATTTAAATTCTTTAACTCAGGTCATGCTCTCTCGGGAGTTTCTGCAAAAACTTTTGGCACGGTATCTCATGTAGAAAAGGGGGCATAAGTTATGTCTAAGTTCACAGGATTGGGTGCCCGTCTTCATTCGGGTGAAACTTCTATTGACTACATTGGAAAACGTCGTCGTTGGTACGCACTTTCAGGGCTTTTAGTTCTTATCTCCATCGGTGCGCTGTCGCTGCAGGGCTTGCATCTGGGAATCGAATTCAAAGGTGGATCCTCTTACACAGTAACGAAAGCTGGTGCTTCGATTGCACAAGCTGAATCAGCTCTTCAAAGCGCTGGCATTACTGGAGAGAGAATAATTCAAAAAGTTGGAAATGATAAAGTTCGAATTCAAACGGGTTCGCTCACGAGTGCAGAATCCAATGCTGTACAAGATTCGCTTGCGGCTACTTTTGTAATAGCAGTTGACTCCATAGATACTCAAATTATTGGACCTTCATGGGGTAAGGAAATCACCCGCAAAGCTCTTTATGGCTTGATTGGTTTTCTCATCGTTGTCGTTTTGTACCTTGCAATGGCCTTTGAACCCAAGATGGCCTTTGCAGCCATTGTCGCTGTGGTTCACGACGTTTTCATCACTGTTGGTATTTACGCTCTCGTGGGCTTTGATGTTACGCCCGCAACGGTAATTGGATTCTTAACCATTTTGGGATATTCGTTATATGACACAGTCGTTGTTTTTGATCGAGTTCGAGAAAACACCAAGTCAATTACGTCTACATCGAGAATGACGTATTCACAGGCGGCAAATCTGGCGGTAAACCAGACCGTCGTTCGTTCACTTAATACGACAATTGTTGCGTTGATTCCTGTTGGATCAATTCTCTTTGTTGGAGCGGGTTTGCTCGGAGCTGGAACGCTCAAAGATCTTTCTTTGGCCCTCTTCATTGGTTTGGCTACTGGTGCTTATTCTTCGATCTTCATTGCTACCCCATTATTGGCATCATTGCGTGAACGTGAACCGGCAATGCAGGCTCTATCAAAGAGAGTTCATGCTCGATCCGGAGCACCGGTACTGGCATCAACATCTGCATCAACAACTGCTGAATCTTCAGTTGTTACCGAAAAACGCGGACCACGCAACCAACCAAAACGTAAAGGCCGCAAGTAAATTTATTTGCGTCCCAGATGGACACTCTCTTACAACCTCTAATCAGCTCCTTACAGGAGCATGATCCAAAGTCTGATGTCGCAAAAGTAGAAAAAGCGTACGAAGTAGCGAAAACCGCGCACCTTGGGCAACTACGTAAATCTGGTGATGAATACATCACTCATCCTGTTGCCGTTGCCCAGATTCTCTCTGAACTAGGTCTTAATGACTCAACAATCATCGCTGCACTCTTGCATGACACAGTCGAGGATACTCCTTACTCATTGGTTCAATTAAAGAGTGATTTCGGAGATGAGATTTCATCTCTTGTCGACGGCGTAACAAAGTTAGATAAATTAAGTTATGGACCTACTGCTGAAGCTGAAACAGTCCGAAAAATGGTTGTCGCAATGTCGCGAGACATCAGAGTTCTTGTCATCAAATTAGCCGATCGCTTACACAACGCTCGCACATGGAAATACGTAGACGCACAGAGTGCCGAACGCAAAGCCCGAGAAACCTTAGATATTTATGCACCGCTTGCTCATAGGTTAGGAATGAATGCAATTAAATGGGAGCTGGAAGATCTGTCTTTTGCGGTCCTAGAACCAAAAAAGTTTGAAGAGATTTCAAGACTAGTTGCAGAACGTAGTCCTTCTAGGGATGCGCTTACCTCTCAAGTGATTAAAGAAGTAGAAGAAGACCTAGCCAAGGATTCAATCGAAGCAACAGTTACTGGTAGAAAAAAACACTTCTTTAGCGTCTACCAAAAAATGGTTGTTCGAGGCCGTGAATTCAATGACATTTATGATTTAGTTGGAATCAGAGTGCTGGTAAATGATGTGAAAGATTGTTATGCGGTGTTAGGATCTATTCACGCTCGATGGTCACCCGTTCCTGGCAGATTCAAAGATTACATAGCGATGCCAAAGTTCAATTTATATCAATCACTTCATACAACTGTGATTGGTCCAGATGGCAAAGCTATTGAGATACAGATTCGCACAATCGAAATGCACTCTCGCGCTGAATTTGGAATTGCTGCTCATTGGAAATACAAGCACGGTACAGATACAAACTCATCGTCTCCACAAATGCTCTGGCTTAGACAGCTACACGATTGGCAGAAAGAAACCGAAGACCCATCGGAATTTTTGGAAGCCCTACGCTTTGATCTAGGCACTCCTGAAGTTTTCGTCTTCACTCCGAAGGGGAGTGTTGTTGCTCTGCCTGGTGGTTCAACTCCTGTTGATTTTGCTTACTCGGTACACACCGATGTTGGAAATAGATGCGCCGGTGCGAAAATCAATGGCCGACTAGTTCCATTGGATACTCGATTAAATAATGGAGATGTCGTTGAAGTTGTAACAAATAAGAGTGAATCAGCAGCGCCATCTCGTGATTGGTTGAACTTCGTTAAAAGTCCGCGCGCGCGATCAAAAATCAAAGCATGGTTTAGCAAGGAACGACGTGAAGAAGCCATTGAAGCAGGACGCGAATCAATTGCACGCCAAATGCGTAAAGCTGGATTGCCTCTTCAAAAGATTTTTGCAGGCCACGCACTTCTGGAACTTGCACATGAGTTGAGATATCCAGACATCTCGGCGCTGTATTCCGCTGTTGGTGATGGTCATGTTTCTTCGGCTGCGATTATTGACAAACTAGTTCAATTCATGGGTGTTGAAGATTCACACCCCGAGCCAACGATGGATTTTGTTCCTGGGGGAGCACCAGTTGCTAAGCGTTCTAGCAGTGCAATCAAAGTTGAAGGTATTGATGATGTTTTAGTAAAACTTGCTCGTTGTTGCACTCCAGTACCAGGAGATCCGATTATGGGATTTATTACTCGTGGCAGTGGAATATCCGTACATAGAACTGATTGTGTTAACGCAGATGATCTACGCATTCATCAGAGCGATCGAATTGTTGCAGTGAAGTGGCTAGAAGGTGCATCGAGTTTATTCCTAGTCAATATTCAAGTCGAGGCCTTAGACAGAGCTCGACTATTAGCGGATGTAACTCGTACGTTATCTGAGCAGCACGTCAACATTCTAAGTGCAGCAGTTAGTACGACTAAAGATCGCGTGGCTATTTCACGCTTTACTTTTGAAATGGCGGATGCAACACATCTTGATGCTGTTTTAACTGCTGTGAGATCAGTTGAAGGTGTGTACGACGTTTATAGAACAACAAATAATTAATTAAACTCCGCCAACGATTTCTGAGCCTCTTCAAGCCAGGTGCGTCGCGCTGCTGCAGATTCGAGAGCTTCTGATGCCTTCTTAACATTTCCGGCACTTGTCGCTTTCGCTGCAATCTTTTCGTAATTATCGATTGCCCCTTGGAGTTGAGCGACAACTTCGGCAGCACGTGCTTTCGCTGCTGGATCAGTCTTTCTCCAAATTTCAGCTTCTGCAGACTTAATCGCTTCTTCCACCTTGCTGACGCGAGCATCGAGTGCAGCTCGTTTGTCACGATTAGTCATTCTAATTTTTTCCCATGCTCGAGCAAGTTCTCTGAACTTGTTCTTTGCATCCTTCACATCCGTAAATGGAACAAGTGCTTCAATCTGAACAATGAGTTCTTCTCGTTTTGCCAAATTGGCACCCATAGTTACTTCGCGTTTTTCAAGGTCAGCGCTCTTCGCTTGGAAGAACTGATCTTGCGCTTTCTTGAAACGTGCCCATAACTTTGCATCATCTGATGGCTTGCCTCGGCCGGTTGCTTTCCACTGATCCATGAGGGATTTGAATGCTTTTGCCGTAGGAACCCATTCGGTAGAAGTTGCTAATTTTTCTGCTTGCTCAACCAAGTTCTTTTTGGCATCAGTAACAACGGCTGTTGTCGCTTCCAAGTTCGCAAAATGGGTTCTGCGACGCTTATCGAATTTGTTACGAGAAACTGAAAAGCGCTTCCAAAGATCAGTGTCAGTTTTCTTATCTAAACGGGGCGCGGACTTCCATTCAGTAAGCAGTTCTTTAAGTCGGTCACCTGTAGTTTTCCAACTCTCTGAAAGCGCAAGTGATTCTGCTTCAGCAACAATTTTCTCTTTTTCAACAAGAACTTGAACGCGCTTGGCAGCCTTTTCAGCTTCAGCAGCAGCTTTCTTCGCTTCATATGCCCCGCGGTGACCTTCGATGAGCGGTTCGAGTTGTTCGACAGAGTTGGCGAGAGCTTCAAGATCGCCGACAGCATTAATCTCTTTCACTTGATCGCGTAGTTTTTTTACAGAGGCCAATGCATCTGAAGGAACCATTGCACCACTAGTAATGCGTGCAGCGAGTAATGCTATTTCTGAAGCAACTGCTTCAAATTTTCTAACAAAATAGGAGAGTGCTTCTTCTGGGCTTTTTCCAGGATATGAACCGACTGCTTTATCGCCAGCTGAAGTTTTTACGAAAACCGTTCCATCAGGTGCTACGTAACCAAATTTCGCAGGATCACCTATAAGTGCAGATGCTGCAGATGATGGAATAGAAACTGGAGTTGGAGTGAGGTCGGACATGGTTTTCCCTTCAGCGCGTTAATCGACTTCGATCTTCGCTATTGGACCGCATCAATATCGAGGCCATGAATATGAGTTCATAGCGCTTCGAGTCGAGTTGGTCAGGCGGCTTAGTGAAGGTAAAAGGTACCCTGTACCTATGAGCGCGGCGAAATTTCCCGCGTACTGAGCTCCATAAATAGGCGTAGGCGGAGGTAAATCACCATCTTTATCACCTCGTTTGCTGCCCCAATGTTTGCGACAAATTGTTGGATCATCGCCGATGCGCCCGGTGGTGAGTGCATAATTGTTGACCCGGGAATGCCTGATGTTTACGACACGGTTGCAATGGTTTTGAATGAACATAAACTCAAAGCAGTTGCAACAATCATTACTCATGGACATTTAGACCACACTTTTTCAATTGTTCCTGTTGCTGATGGATATGGCATCCCGACATACATTCACAGTGAAGATCGAGCCTTGCTTTTGCATCCTGAGCGCGCACATGGAGCCGAATTTCTAGCGACATTAAGCGCAATGAACTTTGTTGAACCAAGTGATGTAAGAGAATTACGACATGGAGCTGAACTCGAAATGCTAGGAATGAAGTTCCGAGCGATTCATTCTCCTGGTCACACTCGTGGATCATTAATGTTTTCCGTCGATGATGAAGTTCTCATTAGCGGTGATGTTTTATTTGCAGGAGCAATTGGGCGCACCGATTTGCCATCCGGATCAAGCAGCGACATGCAAGAAACTCTCGTGAATAAGGTATTAACACTTCCGGATCACCTTCGAGTTCTTCCGGGACATGGGCCAGATACAAATATTGGACACGAGAGAAAAACGAATCCCTACTTAATCGATGCTGCCAAGAAAGCTAATCGACGATGAGTAAAGCCAATCAAATTCAAGCCCCAAAGGGCGTTAGTGAATATGCACCACCACAATCTAGGAAGTTTGAATCTGTCCGTCACGCTTTGCTCGAACCTGCACGGAAAGCGGGATATGAGTTAATCGAACTACCAGTTTTCGAAGACACAGAATTGTTTACACGTGGTGTCGGTGAATCAACCGATGTTGTTTCTAAAGAAATGTACACCTTTGAAGATCGCGGTGGTCGTTCAATCACTCTGCGTCCAGAGGGCACAGCTGGTGTTATGCGTGCGGTTATCGAACACGGTTTAGATCGCGGACAACTTCCAACAAAACTTTATTACAGTGGAGCATTCTTTCGCGCTGAGCGCCCGCAAGCTGGCAGATATCGTCAGTTTTATCAAGTTGGAATTGAAGCGATTGGAATTCAGGATGCCGCTCTAGATGCGGAAGTGATTTCAATCGCGGATGCGGGATTCAAATCAATTGGACTCAAGAAGTATCGCTTAGAAATTACATCTCTTGGTGACTCTAACTCACGAGCAAGCCATCGAGTTGAGTTAGTCAAGTTCATTGAAAAGTTAAATCTCGATGATGCAACTCGCACACGGGCAAGCATCAATCCACTCCGTTTATTTGATGATAAACGTGATGAAATTAAGGATCAGATGGTTGATGCTCCGCTACTTCTTAACTATTTGTCTCCACAATCTCTAAATGAATTCGAAGAAGTTCAAAAACATCTTGCAGCATTAAATGTGGATTATGTGATTAACCCTCGGATGGTGCGCGGCTTGGACTATTACACGGGCACAACATTTGAGTTTGTTCATGAGATGCTTGGAGCACAATCTGGAATAGGTGGCGGTGGTCGCTACGACGGGCTTATGGCTGAATTGGGCGGACAAGAACTATCTGGAATTGGTTTCGGACTAGGAATCGACCGCTGTGTTTTAGCTGCAGATGCGGAAGGAATTTCATTTGACCAAGAATTTACTTCTGATCTGTTCATCATTCCTTTAGGAGATGAAAGCAAATCAACGGCTTTAAAGACTGCCCAAGAATTGAGAAATGCAGGATTTAGAGTTGAAGTTTCATTTGGAGATCGCGCGTTGAAGGGTTCAATGAAGGCAGCAGATAAAAGCGGTGCCGCTTTTGTTGTAGTACTTGGTGAAAGTGAAATTTCAACCGGAACCGTTGAGCTAAAGCAGATGAGCACAGGTAAGACTTCTTCGGTTACTCTTACCTCCTTGCAGGATCACCTACGTAGTGTTTCTGGAAAGTAATTAACATTAGAAGAAGAGGCCATTAAATGTTGCGCACACACGGAGCTGGAACGCTTCGAGCATCCCACGTTGGCCAAGCCGTGACCCTCGCCGGTTGGGTTGCCAGACGTCGCGATCACGGTGGAGTGGCATTCATAGATTTTCGCGATGCTACTGGGTGGGTACAAGTTGTAATCCGAGATGAAAAAATCGCAGGAGCACTTCGCGCTGAATGGTGTTTAAAAATTACGGGCGAAGTTGTCACTAGACCTTCTGGCAATGAAAATTCGGCTGTACCAACTGGCGCCATTGAAGTTATGGGCGATGATGTTGAGATTTTAAGTGAAGCCTCTGCACTTCCATTTCCTGTCGATAGTGGCGATGATGTAGAAATTTCAGAAGAAGTGCGATTGAAATATCGCTACTTAGATTTAAGGCGCGAAGGACCTGCTGCAAATTTGCGTTTACGTTCTAAAGTAACGTCAACGATTCGTCGAGTTATGGAAGATGAGGCATTTCTCGAAATCGAAACTCCTTATTTGACTCGTTCTACTCCAGAAGGAGCCCGAGACTTTCTTGTGCCGGTTCGCTTGCAACCGGGTAGTTGGTATGCCTTACCTCAATCACCTCAATTGTTTAAGCAGTTGTTGATGGTTGCTGGAATGGAAAAGTATTATCAGATAGCACGTTGTTTCCGAGATGAAGATTTTAGAGCTGATCGCCAACCTGAGTTCACGCAATTAGATATTGAGATGTCTTTTATTGATCAAGAGGACATTCTCGCTGTAGCGGAAAAAATTCTTGTGAAAGTTTGGAAAGAAGTAGTCGACTATCAAATCTCGTTACCTATTCCACGGATGACTTATTTAGATGCTATGTCACGTTATGGGTCGGATAAACCAGATTTGAGATTTGCTCTTGAACTAGTTGACTGCACCAAGTATTTAGCCCAAACGACATTTAGAGTATTCCAAGCACCATACGTTGGTGCTGTCGTTATGCCTGGCGGTGCCGACTCACCTCGGCGCGAACTAGATGCGTGGCAAGATTGGGCAAAGGCACGCGGAGCAAAAGGTTTGGCGTACATTTTGGTTGCACCTGATGGAACACTCGGTGGGCCTGTTGCTAAGAACTTATCTGAAGAAGAAGCTTCAGGAATAGCTTCACATGTTGGCGCCAAACCAGGCGATGCGATTTTCTTTGCTGCTGGCGAACGTTCGGCGTCCCTTAACTTACTTGGTGCTGTACGTCTTGAAATAGGAAAGCGTTGTAATTTAATTGACGCCAGTCGATGGGAATTTGTTTGGATTGTTGATGCGCCAATGTTTGAACCAACTGATGATGGTGGTTGGACAGCGGTGCACCATCCATTCACAGGACCAAAACCAGAGTTCGCACAAACTTTCGCTAAAGATCCAGCAAGTGCATTGGCGTACGCCTATGACATCGTTCTTAACGGAACCGAACTGGGCGGCGGTTCAATTCGTATCCATAGCCGCACGATGCAAAAAGATGTTTTTACTGTCATTGGATTAAGTGATGAAGAAGCCGCAAGTAAATTCGGTTTCTTGCTAGAAGCGTTTAACTATGGACCACCTCCACACGGTGGAATTGCTCTGGGCTTAGATAGATTGTGTGCTTTGCTCTCGCATTCAGATTCAATTCGCGAAGTCATCGCATTTCCTAAAACAGCAAGTGGTGGAGATCCGCTCACTGGCGCGCCAACTCCAATTACTCCCGCACAACGTAAAGAGAGTGGAATCGATGGGGCACCAAAAGAGGGAGTCAAGTAAGTCCATCGGGTAGGCTGGTCCTATTAGTTTTTAAATTGCATAATTCAAGGAGGAAGTTATGGGCCCAGGTGGAATAGCAACAATTATTGCGGCATCCTCACTCTTGGTTATTGCAATTGCAATCAGTTACGCAATTATTCGAGTTGGAAGATTTATCGATGAGGCGAAAGTTTCGTTGAAGGCAGTAACGGAAGAAGCGACACCATTGATTCAAGAAGTTCACACAACGGTGACACTAATAAATGGACCATTGCAAAGCTTTAACCGAATAACAAAGAATGTTGAAGAGATATCTGAGAAAGTTACGAGTGCAACATCTGGACTGTTGGACAAGAGTGGTCCAGCTTTGAAAGTTGCAGGAGCTCTTGTCTCTGCGGCTCAGTTGAGCAAGGGTCGTGCAAAAAAGAAGAAGAAGAAGGCAGAGTGATCTGCCCACGTGGAATCCGCCGAGATCCGTTCGCGCTGGCTGCGCTTTTTCGAAACAGATAACCGCGAAGGTTTACTGCATACCGTAGTTCCCTCAGCATCGCTCATCGCTGATGACCCAAATCTGTTATTAGTAAATGCAGGCATGGTTCCATTTAAACCATATTTTCTGGGTGAAGTGACGCCGCCGTATAAGAGAGCCACATCTGTTCAAAAGTGCGTTCGCACATTAGATATTGATGAAGTTGGAAAGACAACTCGTCATGCATCATTTTTTCAAATGTGTGGAAACTTCTCTTTTGGCGATTACTTCAAAGAAGGCGCAATTGCATTGGCATGGGATTTACTTACTCGCTCTATTGCCGATGGAGGCTATGGCTTCCCAGAGTCGCGATTATGGGTAACGGTTTTTCACAATGATGACGAGGCAGTGCAAATATGGAATAAACAAATCGGTTTACCTCTAGATCGCATTCAACGTCGAGGAATGGAAGATAATTTCTGGTCGATGGGTGTTCCTGGTCCATGCGGACCGTGTTCTGAAATTTATTATGACCGTGGCCCTGAATATGGCAGTGAAGGTGGGCCAATTGCAGATGAGAATCGCTACATGGAAGTGTGGAATTTGGTTTTCATGCAAAATGAACGCGGCGCAGGTTCCGGCAAAGATGATTTTCCAATTCTTGGAGAACTTCCCGCAAAGAGTATTGATACCGGTCTTGGTCTAGAACGTATGGCAGCTCTGTTGCAAGGTGTTGAAAATATCTATGAAATTGATACGACAGCTCAAATTCTCAATCGAGCCTCAGAACTTACAGGCGTTAAGTACGGGAAAAATGAAAAGTCTGATGTAGCACTTCGCGTAGTTGCCGATCATGCGCGAACTTCCGCGATGTTAATTGGAGATGGTGTAACACCTGGAAACGAAGGTCGTGGATATGTTCTGCGTCGAATGATGCGTCGAACAATTCGCAATATGCGTTTACTTGGGTCAGAAGATTCAATTATGGCTGAGTTAACAAAGGCTGCAATTGGGGCTATGGCGCCTCAGTACCCAGAACTTAAAGTTGAAAGTGATCGAATTTTGACTGTAACCATTGCTGAGGAAGAAACTTTCTTGCAAACGCTAAAGAGCGGCACGACTATTTTTGAAGTTGAGAGTGCGGCTCTCAAGAAAAATAAAGGCGGCAAAATTTCTGGAGATGCTGCGTTCAAGTTACATGATACTTACGGATTTCCTTTTGATCTGACTTTAGAAATGGCTCGCGAAGAAGGTTTAGAAGTGGACGAGGATGGTTTTCGCCGCCTAATGAAAGAGCAGCGCGATCGTGCAAAAGCCGATTCGAAAGCTAAGAAGAGCGGACATACTGATGTAAGTGTGTACCGTTCGATTGCAGACTCACATGGGCAAACAACTTTTATTGGCTACTCTCATCAAGAGAGTGAATCCACCATAAAAGCATTAGTTATCGATGGTTCGGCTGTTCAGTCAGCCAAGTCTGGTGATGAAGTAGAAGTGATTTTAGATCGCACTCCTTTTTACGCAGAAGGTGGCGGTCAGTTAGCAGATGGCGGTTTAATCACGTTATCAAATGGTGCAGTCATTGAGATAGATGATGTACAAACACCAGTGCCAGGGATAAGCGTTCACCGTGGTCGAGTTCGAAGCGGCGCTGTTGAATCAGGCACACAGGTTTTGGCGCAGATTGATGTTAAGCGACGAGATGCGATTTCTCGTGCGCATACTGCAACGCACATGGTTCATAAGGCGTTTAGAGAAATTCTGGGCGAAACTGCAACGCAGGCAGGATCTGAAAACTCACCCGGACGTTTCCGCTTTGATTTCCCGGCAACTGGCGCTGTTCCTGAATCAGTTTTGAATGACGTTGAATCACGTGTTAACGCACTGCTGTTAGATAACTTAGAGGTTAGTGCAGAGGTCATGAGCCAATCTGAGGCGAAGAAGCTCGGGGCAATGGCACTTTTTGGTGAAAAGTATGGGGACCAAGTGCGTGTGGTGAGCGTTGGAGATTGGGCTAGAGAATTATGTGGCGGTACACACGTTTCACGCTCTGGGCAACTTGGAGTGATCAAGTTATTGAGTGAATCATCAATCGGTGCTGGAGTTCGTCGGGTAGAAGCCCTTGTTGGTGCAGATGCATACAACTTCTTGGCACGCGAACACGTTTTACTCAATTCACTGACCGAAATTGTTAAAGGTGCACGCGTTGAAGAGTTACCAGAACGTATATCTGATCTCATTACGAAGGTAAAAGAGATTGAAAAAGAGCTAGCGTCGCTACGTACAGATGCTGCACTCGCCAAAAGTTCAGAGTTGTTGAAGAACAAAAAAGAAATTGGTTCCTTATCCTTGATTTCAGCTCAGATGGCCGATGGCATTAACAATGAAAATTTACGAACCATTGCCTTAGATTTACGATCCAAGACACCGAAGAGTGTTGTTGTTCTAGTAAGTGTTGTCGATTCCAAACCAGTTTTAGTTGTTGCAACTAGTGAAGAAGCGCGCACAGCTGGGATTAAAGCGGGCGCTTTGGTAAAACTTGGGTCGGCTGTCCTGGGCGGTGGCGGTGGCGGTAAAGATGATTTTGCACAGGGCGGTGGTGTTGATACCTCGAAGATAAGTGAAGCACTTTCAGCTATCGAGCTCGCTATATCTGGTAAATAAGATGCTTCGAGGGCGACGTTTGGCCTTTGATTATGGAGATGTGCGTGTTGGCGTTGCTGTGTGCGATCCAGATGGAATTCTTGCAACACCTGTAGCTACCTTAAAAGTTAAAGACTCAAATTTTTGGGATCAAATAATCGCTCTCATAGAAGAGTACGAGCCAGTTCATATCTACGTGGGTTCGCCTAAACATCTTTCAGGTCAATCAGGAACATCGGTTGAGAAAGCAGAAGTATTCAAGAACGAGATTACTGAACGGACAAGCATAGATTGCACAATGATCGACGAGAGACTCTCCACAGTTAGTGCGGCTAAACAATTAAAAGATTCAGGCATGAACTCCCGTGAAAGTAAATCGGCAATCGATCAGGCAGCTGCGGTTGCAATTCTAGAACAGGCGCTTGCGATTGAAAAGAGAAAATCTCTCAATGAAAAAGAGTGAGCTTTTTAGAGTTGCCGTTGCCCTATTGGCCGTGGCGACAATAACTCTGCTTATTCATCAATTTCGTACATCAGGGGGATCTGTTGGTGATTTTCCTGAACGAACGATATCTGCTTCAGAAGCGCTCATTGATGTATCCGTAGCTAACGGATCTACTGGATCTGAAATAGCAAAGCAACTATTTGATCTTGGAATTGTTGAATCCTCCCAGAGCTTTTTCAGAGTTGCAGTTTCGGATTCCAGAGCAACCAGAATTGCTCCAGGTACCCACCAATTGAACTCTAGAATTTCAGCAAAGCAAGCGCTTGAGCAATTACTTGATCCGAAGAGAATGCCAAATTTAATTAGGATTGTTGAAGGTTCTTGGAACGCAGAAATTTTCAAGATGTTGGAAAAATCGGGTTTTTCAAGCAAAGATATCCAAGTTGCAGTACGAGAGCTAAAACTACCGACGGGCATAAAGTCACTCGAAGGTGTTCTCTTTCCTGCTCAATACAATTTTGCTCAGGGAACAACGGCCAAACAAGCCCTCGAATCAATGGTTCGTCGTTTTCAAGAGCAATTCTTAACACTTGAAGCAAAAAACACTTCAAAATTATCACCACAGGAGATAGTTATTGTTGCTTCAATCATCCAAGCTGAAGGAATTACCGAGGATTTTGGAAAAATTTCTACCGTGATAAAGAATAGATTGAAGATAGGTATGCCTCTGCAAATGGACTCAACAATTCATTATGCACAGAAAGTTCGTGGAGATATCTTCTTGAGTACCAAGTCAACCCTTTTAAAATCACCTTTTAATACGTATAGAAAATATGGATTACCTCCCTCACCTATTGGAAATCCTGGGATGGATGCTCTGGAAGCCGCCATAAATCCAGTTGACGGCAATTGGTTGTATTTCATTACAGTTAGTCCAGGAGATACGCGATTCACTAGCGATTTCGCCGAGTTCAATAGATGGAAAGTTCTTTATACAAAGAATCGAAAGGCGGGTGCATTTAAGTGATTAAAGCAGCTGTTTTGGGATCTCCAATATCGCATTCGCTTTCGCCTCGATTGCATATGAGTGCGTATAAGTTTTTAAATATCGCAGGTAATTACGAAGCCTTCGATGTTCCTGCAGGAACTTTAAAGAGTTTTCTAAGTGATAAGAACCGTGGTTGGACAGGTTTTTCTCTCACAATGCCATTGAAGGAGGAAGTTCTTTCAGTTGCAAATGTCATTGATCCAATGGTTCAAAGAATTCAATCTGGAAATACATTAGTAAAGCAAGGCGAAGAGTGGAATCTGTATTCAACTGATGTAATCGGATTTCAAAACGCTTTGCGAGGTCAGAATTCTAGCCAACCACAATCTGTTCTCATAGTTGGTTCCGGTGCAACGGCGAGGACTGCCGCAGCGGCATTTGATAAATCAGGTACATCCATCTCCGTTCTTCACAGAAATTCAGAACGAGAACAATCCATGATAAATGCAATAAGTAAAGCAACAGTTAATTTTCTGCCTTGGCAGTTTTCAGATGTTTTTTATAAGCACGACCTAGTTGTTAACACGACTCCTAAAGGAGTTCTAGATTCTTTTGCTAATGAATTGTCGGAGAAACCTCGTGGAACATTTTTCGATGTTATTTACAACCCATGGCCTACAAGATTCGCTGATGCATGGTTTAGAACTGGAGCTCCTGTACTAAGTGGCCTGGATTTGCTGATCGCGCAAGGTATCGAACAAATCAGATTGTTCACGGGAATCGATATTGATGGAGAAGGACTCTCTGCGCATCTTAAGCATGATCTAGGTGCAAACTAGGTTATCCACACTCGTTTTTTCTAGATTTTGATAGACCTTACCCTTTCAAGGTGAGCTTTTTTGAGAACGCTATTTTTCTACTATTTGCCATTATTGTTTCGATAGATGATGTAAAAAATCATTTGATCCGTAACCGAAAACTCTTTGCGTTACTTGGCATCACTAGCTTTTCTAGCCTTACATCTCTTGATGGGCATGTAAATCCATTGGCAGGAATTCAATATTTTGGTGTTCTTTCCCTCCTTTATTTTTTGAGTGGCAGGTTTGGGGAATCTGGCGGGATCGGATTTGGTGATGTCAAACTTATTGCCGTCCTTGCGTTTGCTTTCTTTGACTCAGGATTGCAGTCAATCGCAATATTCTTCATTTCTTTATGGATGATTCTTGTGGCACACGTCAGCCTTTACTACTTAATTTATCGAAAGTTTCCTCGCCGTTTAGCGTTGGCCCCAGATATCTTTCTTGCGAGTGGGCTTTATTTGTACACCCCAATCGCACTTCTTCTGCCACAATAGGACAGTGCGTTGGTTAACTGCAGGAGAATCACATGGCCCAGCCCTGACGGCTATTGTCGAGGGGCTACCTGCACACATAAAAATAACCACTCAAGATATAGATAAGGACTTAGCGCGACGTCGACTTGGTGTTGGCCGGGGAGCTCGACAAAATTTTGAAGCAGACAAAATTACTGTTAAAGGTGGAATACGTTTAGGTCTATCCCAAGGTGGGCCCATTGCGATTGAAGTAGGCAACTCAGAGTGGCCAAAGTGGGAAAAAGTTATGTCGGCCGATCCAATTGATGAATCTGAGTTACAAGGTTTAGCGCGAAATGCACCCCTCACGAGACCTCGACCAGGTCATGCTGACATGGTTGGAATGCAAAAGTACGATTTCACAGATGCACGTCCAATTCTAGAAAGAGCAAGCGCGAGAGAAACGGCAGCGCGCGTGGCGTTGGGCGCTATAGCGCGTGCTTTCTTGGAACAAAGCGTCGGCATAACACTATTTAGTCACGTTATTTCAATAGGTAACGTACGTATTCCTGAAGACGCTGCGCTGCCTGGAAAACACGATCAAGAAAAAATTGATGCAGATCCAGTTAGATGCGCTGACGCACAAACAAGTGCATTGATAATCAAAGAAATAGAGAGTGCACACTCCGATGGGGACACACTCGGGGGAGTCTGCGAAGTTTTAGTCTTCGATGTACCACCGGGACTTGGTTCACATGTGCATTGGGATCGTCGACTGGATTCGCGCTTAGCTGGCGCAATGATGGGAATTCAAGCAATTAAAGGCGTTGAAATTGGTGACGGATTTCTTACAGCCACACGCAGAGGTTCTTCGGCACATGATGAAATTGAAAAGAATAAATCAGGAAAAATTGTTCGTAGAACAGATCGTGCTGGTGGTACTGAAGGTGGAATGTCTAATGGTGAAATTTTAAGAATTAGTATCGCGATGAAACCTATTTCAACTGTGCCTAAAGCTTTGGACACTATCGATGTTGCTACTGGAGAAGCTGCCAAAGCAATCAATCAGCGTTCAGATGTTTGTGCAGTTCCAGCATCGGGAGTTGTTGCCGAGGCTATGGCGGCGCTAGTTTTGGCTGAAGCTGTACTCGAAAAATTTGGTGGTGATAGCGTCGCTGAAACTCGTCGCAATTATCTGTCTTACATCGAAAACTTGCGCTTTAAGTAAAAATGCCACCTCGCGTAATACTTATAGGCCCACCTGGCGCGGGAAAATCTAGTGTTGGCAGATCCTTAGCTCGTCTATTGCAAGAAGAGTTTATCGATACAGATGTTGTGATAGCTGCTCGTGAGAACAAATCCATTAGTGAAATATTTGTCGATCAGGGCGAACCATATTTTCGTAAAGTAGAAGAAGAAGTTCTCCTTGACGTGCTTAAGAATCACAGCGGAGTTTTAAGTTTAGGTGGCGGAGCTCCGCTTTCACCTACTGCGCAGAGCGCTATTAAAGAGTCGGGTTCGTCCGTGATTTTTCTTGATGTTTCATTATCAGCGGCTGCGCCACGCGTTGGTTTCAACCGGGATAGGCCATTACTTCTGGGAAATCCACGTGCACAATGGCAAGAACTTATGAATACGCGCAGACCAATATATGAATCTTTAGCCCAACATCAGGTAGTTACCGATAAATTATCTCCAACGCAAGCAGCCAATGCGATTGTTACACTATTGTCATGAAAACAATCACAGTTAAATCAGAGCACCAATACGATGTTCTCATCTGTGATGACTGGTTGTTTGCGCTCACTTCAAGTCTCAATGAGTATTCGCGAGTTGCTGTTTTCTATGCAGAATCTCAGAAGAAATCAATACCCAAATTATCAATTAACAGCGAGGTACATTATTTTCCGCTGCCAGAAGGCGAAGCTGCTAAATCGATTCAAACATTGATCAAGATGTGGGATTGGATGGGTGCTGCTGGTTTCACGCGATCTGATGCGGTAGTTGCAATTGGCGGTGGGACCGTCACAGATGTGGCTGGATTCATCAGTGCTTCATGGTTGCGAGGCATTGATTGGATTGCGGTGCCAACCACCTTGGCAGGAATGGTTGATGCATCTGTTGGCGGGAAAACGGGTATTAACAGTGATTATGGAAAGAATCTCATTGGAGCATTTCATTCGCCACGTAAAGTAATTATTGATTCAACGTGGCTTACATCGCTGTCATCTCGAGATGTTGCAGCTGGATTAGCTGAGGTTGTTAAAACTGGCTTTATTGGGGATCCAAGAATCTTGGAGTTAATGGAGAACTTCGACCTTGAGCGTGATCGTGTTAATGAGGATCTTATGAACGAACTGATACATCGCTCCGTGAGCGTTAAGGCACGTGTTGTCAGTGGTGACTTCAAAGAGAGTTATGAAAGAGAAATTCTTAACTATGGTCACACACTAGGTCATGCGGTTGAAAAACACTCTCAATATTCTTTGCGCCATGGAGAAGCTGTTTCGATCGGCTTAGTTTTTGCTGCCCATCTTTCTCAGATTCACTGCGGTTTAGATGAGAAAATAGTAGAACAGCACCGACGTTTACTAAGCAATATCGGTTTACCAATTACCTACCAAGAATCTGCTTTTGCTGAACTACTGGCTCTCATGAGTATTGATAAGAAATCTAGAGGCAGCAACATCCGTTTCGTGGGAATTTCTGCCATCGCAAAGACACAGCGAATCGAAGGCCTTACAAGTGATGATCTCGCCCATGTTTATGAGAAAATATCTGTATGAAAGTTCTCGTAATTAACGGACCGAATCTTTCACGCTTAGATATCCGCGACTCTTCAATTTACGGAGATTTGAGTTATCCACAATTGGTCAATTTAATTGAATCAGCTGCGTCTGCTCATGGGTTCACGGCTGATGTTCGCCAAAGCGATGATGAAGCACAGATTATTTCCTGGTTGCATGAAGCTGCCGATAACTCTTATCCTGTAATTATTAATCCGGCGGCATTTACGCATTATTCATATGCAATTCGGGATGCAGCAGAATTAGTTCATTCCCCACTGATTGAAGTGCACTTATCAAATCCTTTGGCTAGAGAAGAGTTTCGCCATACATCAGTAATTTCAGGTGTTGCTAATGGAACTATTGGTGGATTTGGTCCCAACTCCTATGCATTGGCTATGAGCGCACTTAAAGCACTCTTGTAAACCTTGTTGCTTCTCTGAATTATTTCATTCTCACTTTAGCGGGTATCCTTACTTCATTGACTATCGGGAATCGATAGCCGGGCCAGGATGGCCTGATAAAAGAAAAGCGTGGTTATACAAGTGGCAACGACTAACGATCTCAAAAATGGAATGACGCTAGATATAGAGGGTCAGCTTTGGAATGTAGTTGAGTTTCAACATGTGAAACCAGGCAAAGGCCCGGCATTCGTGCGCACCAAACTTAAGTCAGTTCTTACAGGAAAAGTTGTAGATAAGACTTTCAACGCTGGCGTAAAGATTGACGTTGCTATTCTAGAAAAGCGTGAAATGAACTTTTTGTACAAAGATGGCGAAGATTTCGTTTTTATGGATAACAAAACATTTGATCAAACCAATATATCGGCAGAAGTTGTCGGAGATGCCTCTAATTACATGTTGGAAAATACCGAAGCAATTGTTGCTGTACACGAAGGAAATCCTCTTTACATTGAATTGCCAGCATCTGTGGCTCTTACGATTACATATACCGAGCCAGGTATCCAAGGCGATCGTTCTTCAGGTGGAACTAAGCCGGCTACGGTAGAAACTGGAATAGAGATACAGGTTCCGCTATTCATCAAACAAGATGAGAAGGTTCTCGTTGATACTAGAGATGGTTCTTATCAAGGTCGCGCATAAAAGTGTCTGCACGCAGTAAAGCTCGCAAGCAGTCCTTAGATTTGCTCTACGAATCTGACATTCGTGGAACATCATCTACGGACTTGCTCTCACTTCGGGATGTCATCGATGATGGACCAGATGCCAGACCGATCCGTGAATACACGAAAGTTTTGGTCAACGGTGTAAATGAGCACATAAGAAAGATTGATGAGTTGATTTCAACCTATGCGCAGGGTTGGGACATGGATCGATTGCCAGCGGTAGATAGAAATGTTCTTCGTATTGGAATTTACGAAATTTTGTGGCAAGAAGATGTTCCACATGCGGTTGCAATCGATGAAGCTTTAGCAATGGCAAAGGAGCTATCGACGGATGAATCATCGGTATACATTCACGGGGTTCTTGGTCGCATTTCCTCAATCAGCAAAGAGCTCAATCTTTAGAGGTAAACAAAACTTGTAAGTGAGCAAACTCTGTAACCATTTCATTAGTGCTCGTAGAGCCCATAATTGCAAGAAAATTCAGGTCACTTGCTCTCAAAGAGAGTATTTCGCCGTTGTAATCTCTTCGCGCGTTAACTAATCCCGTGATAAACACATTTAGGTTCAGAAGATTCTTAGATGTATTAATCGCAAGAGTGCTTCTCAATTTTCGTAAATCGATTATTACGCTTTCAGAAGTCGCATATGAACTTTCACTATCAATAGGCAGTACTGCCGACATCGGCACACCATATATCGCGGCAATCATTTGAAGTTTGGAGACAGTAATTGATCTGGAACCACGTTCGTAGGATCCGATAACGACGGCCTTCACTCTTCCACCGCTAGCCCGTTCAAAATCGCTTAATGTCCAGTTTCGCGCGATGCGGAGTGCACGCAGGGCTCGACCTAATCTCTGTGATTGATTGTGCGTATCGACATCTATGTTCATATATGCGTAATCTAAATCATGGTGAAAACACCGGGATTTCTTATCCACAGAGGTAGGTTTTTTAGTGCTATTCTTCGCCAGCATCCTTTAACGACCCATCCTGCGAGGTGGGGAAGGAGATTTACATGAGTGTTGCCCTGCCGTCGGCGGATATAGCAAGAGCGTTAACACGCATTGCACACGAAATTCTTGAACGCAATGGTGGTTCAGATAATTTAGTTTTACTCGGTATTCCTACCCGCGGTGCCCATTTAGCGGTACGTATCGCTTCGATTATCGAAGGTATTGAATCCAAATCCGTATCCGTTGGCACATTGGATATAACCCTGCATCGAGATGATCTCCGATTACGTCCCCCACGGGCAATCATGCCGACGAAGATTCCACCCACTGGTATAGAAAATAAGGATGTCGTCTTGATAGACGATGTTTTCTTCTCAGGAAGAACGATTCGAGCAGCTCTGGATGCTCTCGGGGAGATAGGTCGCCCACGTACCGTCCAATTGGCAGTATTGGTTGATAGAGGTCATCGCGAACTGCCAATCAGAGCAGATTTCGTTGGAAAGAATCTACCAACATCATTGGAGCAATCGGTAAAGGTTCACTTAAGCGAAATTGATGGAATAGATGAAGTTGTTATCGATAAAGCAGGTGAAGCATGAAGCATCTCTTATCAATTAATGATTTAAGCGAATCTGAAGCAATAGCCATTCTGGATACGGCAACAGAACTGGCACGGGTATCAGATGCCCCGATGAAAAAACTACCTACGTTACGCGGTCGCACAATTGTTAATCTCTTCGCAGAAGATTCCACACGAACTCGTATCTCGTTCGAGGCAGCTGCCAAACGCTTGTCGGCAGATGTCATAAATTTCAGCGCCAAAGGATCGAGTGTCAGCAAAGGTGAATCACTTAAAGACACAGCTCAAACCCTTCAAGCTATGGGCGCTGATGCCGTAGTTATTCGTCATAACGCTTGCGGAGCAGCACACAGACTCGCAACATCACAGTGGATGTCAGGCACAGTAATTAATGCCGGTGACGGAACACATGAACACCCCAGTCAAGCTTTGCTGGATGCATTTACTCTTCGTAAACACTTAATGCATGGCTTAAAAAACTTGCAAGGAATTCACGTTGCAATAGTTGGTGACATATTGCATTCGCGAGTAGCCAGATCAAATGTATTACTACTATCAAAACTTGGTGCGAAAGTAACTCTCGTGGCACCACCAACTCTTCTGCCAGTCGGCGTAGCGAATTGGCCTGTTACGGTTTCTTATGATTTGGATGAAGTTATGCCCCATATCGATGCAATCATGATGTTAAGAGTTCAAAGCGAGCGAATGGATGAGCTCTATTTCCCAAATGCTCGCGAATACTCACGGTACTTCGGATTAAATACGGATAGAGTAAAAAGAATGAAAAAGGAATCCATAATCATGCATCCTGGTCCAATGAATCGCGGCCTAGAAATCACTGCAGATGTTGCAGATAGCGCACGATCTGTCATCGTTGAGCAAGTGAGTAATGGAGTAAGTGTACGAATGGGAATTTTGTATACGCTTCTGACCGGAGAAGGAATTCAGGCAGGTGCACTCGCATGAGCCAGAAATATTTCATTGAAGGTGCAAGCCTCGAAGATGGAACACGCAAAGATTTGTTCATCTCGGACGGATTAATTGCAGGTTTTCAAAATCCCGCTAACAGTAATGCCGTAGTCATTAATGCAACTGGCAAAATTATCTTGCCAGGATTAGTAGATCTTCATACTCATCTGCGCGAACCGGGAAAAGAAGACTCCGAAACAGTGGCATCTGCTTCCAGAGCAGCTGCCAAAGGTGGCTTCACTGCGCTATCAGCAATGCCAAACACTTCTCCAGTTGCTGACACTGCGGGCGTAGTTGAGCAGGTGTTTCGCTTAGGTGTAGAAGCCGGTCTTTGTGATGTTTATCCAATCGGTGCTGTTACCAAGAATTTAGATGGAAAAGAATTGGCGGAAATAGGCGCAATGGCAGATAGTGCTGCCCGAGTTCGTATTTTTAGTGATGACGGACATTGTGTTTCTGACGCACAAGTAATGCGCAGGGTTCTTGAGTACGTTAAAAAATTCAATGGAGTTATAGCTCAACACGCACAAGACCCTAATTTAACAGTGGATGCACAAATGAACGAGGGAGTTATCTCCTCTGTTCTGGGATTAAAGGGCTGGCCTGCAGTAGCAGAGGAAGCGATCATTGCCCGTGATGTTTTACTCGCAGATCATGTGCAATCTCGTTTGCACGTATGCCACGTTACTACAGCAGGTGGCGTTGAAATTATTCGTTGGGCAAAAGCAAGGGGTATAAATGTCACTGCAGAAGTAACTCCTCACCATTTATTACTCACTGATGACCTTGCTTCCTCATATGATCCCGTTTACAAAGTTAATCCTCCGTTGCGAACCATCAAGGATGTACAAGCATTGCGTGAAGGTTTAGCAGAGGGAATTATTGACATAGTGGCAACTGACCATGCACCACACCCTGCAGAGAATAAAGAGTGCGAATGGCAACAAGCAGCCTTTGGAATGCTTGGATTAGAAACTGCCCTTTCAATTGTTGCGCTCACCATGGTTGAAAGTGGAATGATGGACTGGAAAGCAGTTGCGCAGCGATTCTCCCGTACACCGGCTCGCATTGGTGGGTATGTTGAACAAGGCGGGGATTTAATTCAAGGGGCAATGGCCAATCTCACGGTCTTTAACCCTGGCGCTAGTTGGAGAGTCGACCGCGACTTAGTAGCCTCGCGTAGTCGGAATACTCCTTTTCATGGAATGGAACTCCCTGGTGTGATATCTGAAACATTTTTTAAAGGAGTTCCTACAGTGTTGAACGCGCAGTTGGTGGCGGAGAAGAATTCATGAGCAAAGCATTTTTGGTTTTAGATGATGGAAGAATATTTGAAGGTTCATCATGGGCTTATGAAGGCACAACATTCGGGGAAGCAGTGTTTCAAACAGGCATGACCGGCTATCAAGAAACTTTGACTGATCCTTCCTATCACAAGCAGGTTGTTGTCATGACAGCTCCTCATATCGGTAACACAGGCATGAATACTGAAGATAATGAGTCCAAAAAAATATGGGTATCTGGCTTTGTAGTGCGTAATCCTTCTCCAGTAACGAGTAATTGGAGAAGCGAAAGATCTTTAGAGGACGAACTTATTGCTCAGAAGATTGTAGGTATTTCAGGGGTCGATACCCGTGCGCTCACCAGACATCTACGTGATCGTGGCGCTATGCGTGTGGGTATTTTCTCAGGATTGAATCTTTCTCGTGAAGAGATGGTTATTGAAGTTCGAAAGCAACCTCAGATGTCAGGTTCTTACCTGAGTGAAGATGTATCCACGAAGCAGACCTATGTCGTTCCTGCACGCGGACAAAAAAGATTCACAGTTGTCGCTATTGATCTGGGAATAAAGGGTGCAACACCGAGAGCATTAGCAGAACGAGGTGTTGAAACCCATGTGATGCCATACAACAGCACTCTTGATCAGATACTTGCGATACGTCCAGATGGAGTCTTTCTCTCTAATGGGCCCGGAGATCCTGCGACCATGACTTCGGTCATCGAATTGGTACGTGAAATTCTCTTAGCCCAGATTCCTATTTTCGGAATATGTTTTGGACATCAGATATTAGGTCGTGCGCTCGGTTTTGAAACTTTTAAATTACAGTTTGGTCATCGTGGTATTAATCAACCTGTCATTGATAAGAACACGCGCAAGGTTGAAATCACTGCGCACAATCATGGATTTGCACTTAAGGCTCCTACTGAAGGAGTTTTCTCAACTGTATTTGGTACGGGAGAAGTTACCCACGTATCACTCAATGATGGTGTTGTCGAAGGCTTACAATTATTGGAGCGTGGCGCTTTCAGCGTTCAATATCATCCAGAAGCGGCAGCAGGACCACATGATGCAAGTTATCTTTTTGACCGATTCATCGAATTAATGCAGAAGTATCCAACAACTGTGAGGGCCAACTAATGCCTGTCGATACTTCAATTAAGAGTGTTCTAGTGATCGGCAGTGGACCTATCGTTATTGGTCAAGCATGTGAATTTGATTATTCTGGCACGCAAGCTTGTCGAGTACTTCGTGCCGAAGGAATCCGTGTAATTCTTGTCAATTCAAATCCCGCCACAATTATGACCGACCCTGAATTCGCAGATGCAACGTACATAGAACCGATTACGCCAGAGTTTATTGAACGAATTATTATTAAAGAAAAACCAGATGCGGTGCTGGCAACCCTAGGTGGTCAAACTGCTCTTAATGCTGCAATAGGTTTATTCGAGTTAGGCACTCTTGCCAAATATGGCGTCAAGTTAATCGGCGCTGACGTCGATGCGATTAAACGCGGGGAAAATCGAGAGTTGTTCAGAGGAATCGTTGAAAAAATTGGTGGAGAAAGTGCCAAGTCCATTATTTGCCACACAATGGAACAAGCCCTAGAAGCTGTAAAAACTTTAAACTATCCGGTTGTTGTTCGTCCCTCATTTACTATGGGCGGTTTAGGTTCGGGTATCGCATTCTCAGAAGATGAGTTGAAGCAGATAGCTGGTGCGGGGTTACGACATAGTCCTACTTCCGAAGTACTACTTGAAGAGTCAATATTGGGTTGGAAAGAGTACGAACTCGAAGTTATGCGAGACAAGACCGACAACGTTGTAATCGTTTGTAGCATCGAAAATTTGGATCCTATGGGAGTCCATACTGGAGATTCGATTACTGTCGCACCTGCAATGACCTTAACCGATGTTGAATATCAAAAACTGCGAGATCTATCTATAGACATCATCCGCGAAGTGGGCGTTGATACTGGTGGCTGCAACATTCAATATGCCGTTAATCCTGTCGATGGTCGAATTATTGTTATTGAAATGAACCCACGAGTTTCACGATCAAGTGCACTCGCATCAAAAGCTACGGGATTTCCGATAGCAAAGATTGCTACGAAATTAGCAATTGGTTATACCTTGGATGAGATTCGTAATGACATTACACAAGTAACTCCAGCTTCATTCGAACCAACTTTGGATTACGTAGTAGTGAAAGCGCCTCGATTCGCTTTTGAGAAATTTGCAGATGCTGATCCAAGACTCACAACAACTATGAAGAGCGTTGGTGAGGCTATGGCTATTGGTCGAAGTTTTCCTGAAGCGCTGATGAAGGCACTGCGATCATTAGAACGTAAAGAAGCGATTTTCACTTTTCCTGTCGATAAGAACATTGTTAACAAAGATGAACTGCTACTTAAGATGCGCACTCCAACTGAATATCGATTGCAGCAAGTGCAATTAGCTATGTGGGCTGGTTGTTCTATAGCGCAAGTACACGAAGCAACGAAAATCGATCCTTGGTATTTACAACAGATACAGATTATTAATGAGCGAGCTCTTCTTATTTCTCAACCAGGAGAACTGAATGCAGAAGTGCTTCGGAATGCTAAGAGTTTAGGTTTTTCTGATGCACAAATTGCTGACTTACGTGCGATTACCGAAGGAGATGTAAGACGCACTCGAAACCATTTAGACATTCATCCTGTTTATAAGACAGTTGATACATGTGCAGCCGAATTCGAAGCCTTTACTCCTTATCATTATTCAAGCTATGAAGAAGAAACCGAAGTAAAACCTCGCACCAAACCTGCTGTGATTATCCTGGGCAGTGGTCCAAATAGAATTGGACAAGGTATCGAGTTCGATTATTCATGCGTGCACGCGAGTTTCACTCTTCGATCTAGCGGTTATGAAACCATCATGATCAATTGCAACCCTGAAACAGTTTCAACAGATTACGACACCAGCGATCGCTTATATTTTGAGCCACTAACTCTAGAAGATGTTCTAGAAGTAATTCACGCTGAAGCTATTGCTGGTCCTGTTCTTGGAGTTATCACTCAATTGGGCGGTCAGACACCGCTTGGTTTGGCTGCTGGTTTAAAGAGCGCCGGAGTGAAGATTCTTGGAACTAGTCCAGAGGCAATAAATCTGGCAGAAGAACGCGGAGCATTTGGTCAAATTCTCGCCCAAGAAAAACTCTTAGCTCCAGAGTATGGAATGGCAGCTTCAGAACAAGAAGCCCTCGATATTGCAAAGCGCATAGGTTATCCAGTTTTGGTTCGCCCATCATTTGTACTTGGTGGACGAGGTATGGAAATAGTTTATGACGATGAATCGCTAGCTGGGTTTATTTCTCGTGCTACTGACATCACTCCTGATCATCCAGTGCTCGTTGATCGTTTTCTTGATAGCGCAATTGAAATTGACGTTGACGCACTATATGACGGAACTGAGCTTTTCTTAGGTGGTGTAATGGAACACATTGAGGAGGCTGGAATACATTCAGGAGATAGTGCGTGTGTCATTCCTGCTATGTCACTAAGTCGTGACCAGATTGCAGCCATCAAAGAAGCCACCACAAAAATTGCTCGAGCCGTGGGTGTTGTTGGTTTGATAAACATTCAATTTGCTATGAGTGGATCTCAGTTGTTTGTTCTTGAAGCTAACCCACGTGCTTCACGTACCGTTCCTTTCGTAAGCAAAGCGACCGGTGTGGCATTAGCGAAAGCAGCAGCTCGTCTAGCTGTTGGTACATCAATTGCAGCTTTGCGCGAGGAAGGCTTGTTGCCGTCTAAAGGCGATGGCGTAGCGCGAGGTATTTCAGTGAAAGAGGCGGTATTGCCGTGGAATCGTTTCCGTCGCACAGATGGTCGGGGAGTAGACGCTGTTCTTGGTCCAGAGATGCGTTCTACCGGAGAAGTCATGGGAATCTCAAACTCATTTGGACAGAGTTATGCAAAGTCCCAGATAAGTGCATTTGGTGCGCTCCCAAAGAGCGGAATAGTATTTATCAGTTTGGCAGATAAGGATAAGCAGCAAGGTATACAAGCGGCTTATGACTTATCCCGAATTGGATTTCGAATACTTGCAACTGGTGGGACCGCCGATGCACTCAACGCTAAATCGATAGCGTGCACTCGTATCCGTAAACATTCAGAAGGAACTGGTCCTCTGGGCGAAAAGACGATTGTGGAATTGATCAATTCAGGTGAAATAGATCTGATTATTAATACACCCGTTGGGCGTGGGACGCGTCAGGATGGTTGGTTCATCAGAACGGCTGCTGTTCAAAGATCTGTGCCGTGCATAACCACCACGGCAGGATTCAAAGCAGCCGTTGAGGGCATTAAGTCTTTACAACGTGAAGAGTTATCAATTCGTTCGATACAGAGTTGGTTGGCTTAACAGTGTCGACTATAAATAAAGCTTCTGAACGTGTTATTGCCACAGTTGTTTCGAATAAGCGCGTAGGTCAGTATCACCAAATACTTTTGAATGTCGGGCAAATGGTTAACGGTTGCAAACCGGGGAACTTCGTTGCAATTAAAGTTGGCGGCGAAAATTCGAGAATGGTTCTTCGCAGAGCTTTCGCTATTTCGCGAGTTTCACTTACAGGCCCTTACGGCGGTTCTATGGAGTTAATTGTGGCTCCTTTTGGACAGGGCAGTAAATGGTTATGTTCACAGGTTGAAGGTTCAACGATTGATTTGATCGCGCCATTAGGCACAGCATTTGGGATTCCAACGGAGCCAGTGCGCGCTTTGTTAGTTGGTGGAGGTTACGGATCTGCTCCGTTGTTTGGATTAGCAGAAGTTTTGAAGAATAGAGGATGCCGCGTTGACATGTATCTTGGTGCGAGTACGGGTTCGAAAATTTATGCGCCCATGGAGGGTAAGCGCTCGGTCAACGTATTAAAGATTTATACCGAAGATGGCTCAATGGGGGAGCGAGGCAGAGTTACCGAACCTATTCCTGCGCTGATAACTGATGGTTTGGTGGATGTTATTTACTCCTGCGGTCCGATGCCGATGTTGCGTGCAATTTCTGAACTTGTTCTCGGAAGCGATGTTGTTCATCAGTGCGCAGTTGAAGAGTCAATGGCGTGCGGTGTTGGAATATGCATGACATGTGTTCTGCCAGTGAGTGATTCCGAAGGAAATGTATCTATGAAGCGCTCGTGTATAGATGGTCCGGTAATGGACGGATCTAAAGTTGTGTGGGATCTAGTTGGTAAAGTTACCGAGGTTCACGCATGATTGATTTGTCAACAACTCTCGGTAACGCATGGTTTCCATCGCCATTGTTCACAGCGAGCGGATGTGCAAGTTCTGGTAAAGAATTAGCTCAATTTATTGATTTACGAGAAATCGGAGCTGTCGTAACCAAGTCAGTTATGAGTAAGCCAAGACATGGCCGCCCAACTCCACGAATGGCCGAAACTCCTAGTGGAATGATTAATTCAATTGGATTGCAAGGCCCTGGTATTGACGCATTCTTAGCTCATGATCTGCCATGGTTGGTCAGTCAAAAAGCCCGTGTCATTGTTTCTATCGCCGGAGAAACGGTTGAAGAGTACGCAACACTGGCTCGTAAGGTGAGATCTGCTCCGGGAATTAGCGCTCTAGAAGTGAATATCTCTTGTCCAAACGTTGAGAATCGCGGTTTGGTTTTCGCATGTGATCCCGAAGCTTCTCGACGAGTTATCGACGGGGTTAGAAAAACTCTTGGAGGTGAATTACCAATCATTGCCAAGTTATCTCCGGATGTGACAGATCTAGTTTCAATAGCTAAAGGTGTAGTTGATGCAGGAGCCGATGGGTTAGCCCTTATTAATACTGTTCTATCGATGGTAATTAATTTGGACACAATGCGACCGCAACTTGCTGGAAAAACTGGTGGATTATCTGGCCCCGCCATAAGACCAATCGCTGTGCGAGCAATTTACCAAGTTCACGAGGCACTTCCTCACGTACCTATTCTGGGTATGGGTGGAGTTTCAAGTGGACGTGACGCTCTTGAATTGATTTTGGCAGGAGCCAAAGGAGTTTCAATTGGAACGGCTTCCTTTGGAGATCCGGCTGCGATTATCACGATTCAAAAAGAATTGATAGAACTCTTAGCGGAACGTGGTTTCACTTCGGTGGCACAAGCCGTTGGGTACGCACACCGAGTGATCGAAGAGTCTGGAAACCCATGATGAGTAGCAAAGCTCCAATTATTCTGGCTGTCGATACTTCTGATCTTGAATTAGCTAAATTGTGGATTTCTTACACAAGCGAATACGTAAGTGTTTTCAAGTTAGGACTTGAGTTTTTCCTTAACTTTGGCGCTGATGGAGTGCGTGCAATCACCGATAACTCAGATGCGAAGATTTTCTTAGATTTAAAGCTGCACGATATTCCTAATACCGTAAAGCACGCGGCAGAGAGTGTTTCTTCATTGAACCCGATGTTTTTGACAGTACATGCCAGTGGAGGAGAGGCAATGATTCGTTCAGCCGTTGCTGCGATACCTCAAACGCACATAACAGCAGTAACAATACTTACATCACTATCTGATTCAGATGTAGCATCCATCGGTTTTGCGCAACAAGCAATGCAATCAGCAACCGGCTTAGCCGCACTCGCGGTGTCGGCCGGAGCCAAGGCAATAGTTTGTTCACCTTTAGAAACGGCAAGTATCCGTTCTGTAGTTGGTGAAGACGTATTGATTATTACGCCAGGTGTTCGTCCTTTATCCATGACCGGAACGGATGATCAAAGCCGAACAATGACACCATTGGAGGCAATTACTGCAGGTGCTAATTTTGTCGTTATTGGTAGACCTATCACGAGCGCATGGGAACCAACTGGAGTGGAAATATCAAAGCGAGCGCGTGCGATAGCGAGTGAAATACTTAATTCTTAATTTCCTCTTTTTCCACTAGATTATGCATATGGGACTCCCACCGCAGCTAACTGCCGATCAACGCAGTGCGGCGCTTGCAAAGGCTAAACAATCGAGGCAGGAACGTTCCTTGGTAAAGGCTAAGGTGAAATCTGGCCAATTATCTCTAGCCGAAGTTTTTAACCTTGCTGAAAAAGATCCTGTTGTTGCGAAAATGCGAGTTGCCGAGTTGTTAGCGGCTATTAGCGGTGTAGGAAAAATAAGGGCACAAGCGATTATGGAGCGATTGGATATTTCACCCACCCGACGAATTCAGGGTCTTGGAAAGCACCAAGTTGCCTCTCTCAATAGCGAATTCACACGTACAACAACACGCGGAAAACTAATTGTTCTTTCTGGTCCAGGTGGGGTGGGAAAGAGCACTATTGCAGCTTATATTCGTAAACATAAAACATTTTGGGTAAGTGTTTCATCAACTACTCGCAAACCACGTGTTACAGAAGAAGACGGCGTTGAATACTATTTTTTATCTGATCCCGAATTTGATGAGGAAGTGAACAGAAATCATTTTCTGGAGTGGGCTCACTTTGCTGGCGCAAGATATGGAACACCACGAGAACCGGTAGAAAAAGCTTTAAACTCGGGTAGAAATGTTCTCCTTGAAATTGAAATTGAGGGTGCAAAACAGGTAAAAATCCATGCCCCAGAAGCAATACTTGTTTTTCTTGAACCACCTTCATGGGAGGAACTTGTTTCACGCCTTGAAAAACGAGCGACGGATTCCCCGCAGAGAAGAGCCGAACGTCTACAACTCGCTCAAGAGGAGCTTGCGGCAGCCTCATTCTTCGATCATCGCCTCATTAATGATGAGGTCGAAAGCGTTGCACAGAAACTGTTATCCTTGGCCTCTGCCCAGTAGGGCCTGCCAGCATATTTGCCACATTGAGGAGCTATAACAATGGACGGAATTACAAATCCACCTATTGATGAATTGTTAGATAAGAGCGGTTCAAAATATAGTCTTGTGCTTTACGCTGCTAAGCGCGCACGTCAAATCAATGCGTATTACTCGCAATTAGGTGAAGGCTTGCTCGAGTATGTTGGACCACTAGTTGAAACTCATGTTCATGAAAAGCCACTATCGATTGCTTTGCGCGAAATTAACGAAGGTTTGTTAACAATCGAAAACCTCGAGCCAACAGCGTAAATTTCCCCATGAGTAGTGCCAAGCGAGAAATAGTTCTCGGAGTTGGTGGAGGAATCGCAGCATATAAAGCGTGTGACGTTTTGCGTCGCCTTCAAGATCTGGATTTTTTGGTCACAGTCGTTCCAACACCATCGAGTTTAAACTTCGTCGGTAGTGCCACGTGGGAAGCTCTTTCTGGTAAAGCCGTAACAACCCAGGTGTGGGAAAATGTTGAGGAAGTGAAACATGTGTCTCTCGCAGATACTGCTGAAGCGATCATTATCGCTCCTGTAACTGCGGATCTTCTAGCCAGATTAGCTCAAGGAAGAGCAGATGATTTGTTGACCAATGTTATTAGCGCCAGCAAAGCTCCAAAATTCCTAGTACCAGCAATGCATCCACAGATGTGGCTCAATGAAACTACTCAGGAGAATGTACGTGTCTTACGAAGTAGAGGTTTTGCGGTAATGCAACCAGATACGGGTCGCTTAACTGGAGATGATTCGGGTGTTGGAAGATTTCCGGAAACCTCTGAGATCATTTCCAATTTCCTTGAACACATTGGATCGGTACAGGATCTAAAGGGTAAGAAATTTCTTATATCTGCTGGTGGAACTCGCGAAGCAATAGACCCAGTTCGATATATAGGCAACCGTAGCTCCGGCAAACAAGGGGCGGCTATAGCCGCAGAAGCCCGAAACAGAGGAGCATCGGTCACACTCGTACTTGCTAATTCAAATCTCGCAGATATTGCAGGTATCGAATGTATTCGTGTTGAAACAGCACAAGAGATGCACTTTGCTTTAAAGGAGAGAATGAATGACTGTGATGTATTGGTTATGACAGCCGCAGTTGCTGATGCTAAACCTGCCCATTTAGCGACGGATAAAATCAAGAAGAGTGAATTTAACTCTATAGAGCTGGTATCTAATACTGACATACTCGCAGATCTGAGTTCACAAGCGAAAGATTCGCAAGTGATAGTCGGTTTCGCAGCCGAAACAACACGAATTCAAGAGTATGGATTGCAGAAGTTGAAAAGCAAGAATCTGGATTTCATATATGTTAATGATGTCTCCGAAGGGGCGATATTTTCCTCCGACAGCAGCGAAGGGTATTTATTGAGTGCCGATGGGCAGAGCACCCACATTACTCAGACATCTAAAGCAAAAGTGGCCAGAGTTATTCTCGATAACGTAGTTTCTAGGTTAAGTTATGCCAATGGCTAAGAGACTATTCACTTCAGAATCCGTAACAGAGGGTCACCCTGACAAGATTGCCGATCAGATTTCCGATGCGATATTGGATTCCCTGATTGGACAAGATAAAAAATCACGCGTAGCAGTTGAAACTCTCATCACTACAGGTCAGGTGCATGTTGCGGGAGAAGTTACTACTGATGCATATGCCGATATCACAGGAATCGTTCGTGAAACCGTTATAAACATTGGTTACGATTCATCAATAAAAGGTTTTGATGGAAACTCTTGCGGTGTTTCTGTTTCTATAGGTCAGCAATCCCAAGATATCGCGCAAGGCGTAGATGATGCGTATGAAAATCGGGTGGCATCCTCAGTTGATCCTTTGGATTTACAAGGAGCGGGCGATCAAGGTTTGATGTTCGGTTACGCCTGCGATGACACTAAAGAATTGATGCCATTACCTATTTGGCTCGCCCATGAATTAGCAGCGCAGCTTTCCAAAGTGCGAAAATCTGGTGCACTTGCATATTTACGTCCGGATGGAAAGACACAAGTTACGATTGAATACGAAGGTGATAAAGCCGTTGCACTCAACACTGTTGTTATTTCATCTCAACACAGTGAAGAAGTATCCGTAGAAAAGCAACTCACACCAGAAATAATTGAGCATGTGATCAATCCAATTTTAGCGAAGATTGATTTGCCAAAGAAAGATTTGCGAATCCTCATCAATCCAACTGGACGCTTCGTCATTGGCGGTCCTATGGGAGATGCTGGACTTACAGGGCGAAAAATTATCGTCGATACGTATGGTGGAATGGCTCGACATGGCGGAGGAGCCTTTAGCGGTAAAGATCCTTCTAAAGTAGATCGTTCTGCAGCGTATGCGATGCGTTGGGTTGCAAAGAATGTAGTTGCAGCAGGATTTGCTCGTAGATGTGAAGTGCAGGTTGCATATGCAATTGGGAAAGCTCAGCCAGTTGGCTTGTTTGTCGAAACTTTTGGAACTGAGACGGTTCCTGTAACAAAGATTCAGGATGCTGTTTTACAGGTATTTGATCTTCGACCAGCAGCAATTATTCGCGACCTTGATCTGTTACGTCCAATTTATTCAAAAACCAGTGCATATGGACACTTTGGACGTGAGTTAAAAGAGTTCACATGGGAGTCAACGAGCCGCGTCGATGCTCTGCGCGCAGCCATTAAATAATCATTCGGTTATCCAATGCAGAGCGTTAAACCGCTACGCCTCAAAAGAGAGACGTTTCGAGGCAAATCCGAGACTGATCGAACAACAATAGTTAATGTGTGGGTGGATTCAGGACTTTCGCATCTAGATGGGGTTTATTCCTATCGGATCCCAACCGAACTCAAAGAAAACATCTTTGTTGGATCACGAGTCAAGGTACCTTTTAACTCTCGTAGTTGCGAAGCTTTGGTAGTCGAGTTGGTACGTAGCGAAGAAGCGAATAATCAATTTAAAGTTATTGAATCTCTATTGGGTGAGATTCCCGCTACCAATGAGTCAATGATTAAATTCTATGCACTTATGGCAAAGTACTGGTCTAGTGATCCATATTCTGTAGTCAAATCAGGAATCCCTCCACGCATAGCTTCTGTGGAGAAGAGTTTAACATTTCGCGACACACCACAGTCTTATCGTTTCGCAGTTGGACGGCGAAAAAGGCAGCAATCTTTTTACATGCATAGTCCTCATAAATCCGCTTATGCCGAAATACTTGAACTATCACTTACTCAGTTGAAACATGGTTCCACTCTTCTTTTGCTTCCTGATGTGAAGGATATAGATCGAATTTTTGAGTTATTTTCTTCTTCAACAACTTCGCACTACGTACTGCGATTGGATTCTTCTTTGTCTCGGGCGCAAAGGTATGAAAATTACCTCAAAGCATCTACGATGGAGAATGTTCTAGTAATTGGCAATCGAAGTGCGCTTTTTGCACCAATTAAGAGTTTGAATTCACTCATTGTTGGTTTTGAGAAATCCGAGCAGTACTACGAGAAGAAACATCCATATTGGAATGTTAGAGATAGCGCTTTGTTGAGGGCTGAGTTAGAAAATCTCAATGTATTCTTCACAGGATACGTTCCATCTTCGATGGTATCGAGTCGAATCGAAGATAGAAAAATTGATTTTGTTGGTCCACGAGCATCTCTGAAAACGATTGCATTTCCACAGGCGCAGGGGGAATTATTGCCCGATCGAATTATTCCTGCGATCCGCAAGGCTTTGGCAGATGGAACGGTTTTGTTCCTGGCACCTCGAAAAGGTTATGGAAATGCAATGTTGTGTGCCAAGTGCAGAAACATTTCGTTGTGTAATTGCGGGGGTAGACACATCCTCACTAGTTCCAACTCCGATCCGCTCTGCTCAACATGCGCAATTCCAGAGAAAAATTGGAAGTGTAAGTGGTGCGACTCAACCGCGCGTTACGTGTCAGCTCGAGGCATTGACAGATTGCACGAAGAAATAGGAAGAGCATTTCCCAATACAAGGATTCAACTCTCTAGTTCTCCGAACATTCTCGGTAACGTGGCGCCTAACACCAGGATTGTTATTGCTACTGCTGGCGCCGTGCCGGGAAATAAGCATGACTATTCCGCTGTGGTCATACTTGAAGGACAAAGATTTCTGGCGGCTTCGACAACTGTTTATGAAGAGCAAGTGTATGAAAACTTCTTTGAGGCAGCCTCCCATGTAAGTAAGAAGGGTTCAGTTCTCATTGTTTTAGACCATTCACACCCTGTTGTTGCTGCGTTAACAAGATGGAGTCCGAGTATTTTGGTGAAGAAGATACTAAGAGAGAACCTAGAAGCTTTCTTGCCACCATATTCAAGTATTGCAGTTCTTACATTGGAAAAATCTGAAGCAGTTGTTCTCAAGAATGGATTTACAAAGAGCGTGGCCGACGGACGTCTGCCAAGTCAAACCAATGTGGTTTTAGTGCCTGGTCAAGGAGAATCTCAATCCCGAGTTATTGTCAGCGTTCCTATCGAAGACCGTGAATTGTTATCAACATTCATACTCGAACTCTCTCGCAAAAGAGCAGTAGCTAAGAAAAATATAGTAAATATCGCTCTTGATCCATACACACTTTTGACCTAGAGGAGTTGGTAGACTTGCGACATGTCTATTCAGCAGATTCGAGTATTTGGTGATCCGGTTCTTGTAACGCCGGCTTCTCCTGTGGTTGATTTTGATAAAGAATTACGAAAGCTTGTAGCTGATCTCACAGACACAATGATTGCAGCACCTGGTGCTGGTTTAGCAGCGCCACAAATAGGTGTGCCTTTGCGTGTTTTTGTTTGGGATGTAGATGAAGAACTAGGGCACTTGATTAATCCAACGCTGGATTTGGGTGAGGAGATACAAGAAGGAGAAGAGGGATGCTTATCGTTCCCTTCTCTTTCTTATCCAACCAAAAGAGCTATGCGCGTAGTTGCCAAAGGTTGGAATATGCATGGGGAACCTGTAACAGTTGAAGGAACAGAGTTATTAGCCAGAGCAATACAGCACGAAACAGATCACTTAGACGGAGTTGTATTTATCGATCGACTTGATGCTGCCACCAGAAAAATAGCAATGAAAGACATTCGAGATTCAGAGTGGTTTGGGGAAGCATCGGCTGCTGGAGCTGCGCCTGTTATTAAGGTTTCCCCACATATAAATTTTGGTAAAGGACTCTAGTGATTGTTGCGGTTGCAGCAACAGCGCACGTTGCCATCCCAACTCTTCAATGGTTGTTAGGTTCACCTCACACTCTTTTGAGGGTGATTACAACACCTGATTCAAAATCCGGTAGAGGAAAAGTTCTAACTCCCTCACCCGTAGCGCAGTGGGCGCAGACTCATGGAGTAGCTCTGTTTAAACCAGATACGGACGAGCAAATGCGGGAAGCGTTTACCGGTGCAGACTTGGTGATTGCAATAGCGTATGGACGAATTCTTAAGAAAAGTATTCTCGATATACCCGCACGTGGCTTCTTAAATTTACATTTTTCATTATTGCCTGCCTATAGGGGAGCGGCTCCGGTGCAGCGTGCAATTGCAAATGGAGAAACAATCACAGGGATTTCCATCTTTGCGATAGATGAGAATCTTGATACAGGGCCTATTTACTTACAAAAAAGATATGAAATACCAAAGGCAGCATCCAGTGATCAAGTTCTTGAAGATTTATCAAAGATAGGAGCAACGGCGTTCGAAGAAGTTTTTAAGATGATTGAAGAGTCGGTTGTGCCAACGATTCAAAGTAATTTGGGAGCGAGTACTGCACCCAAAATTTCCAAAGAAGAGGCCCGAATCAATTGGGATCAAGAGTCTGCCAAAATTCTCAACTCGGTTCGCGCCTATACTTCTTCACCTGGAGCGTGGACTCTATTCAGAGGTTCTTCCATGAAAATAACTTCTGCAAATTTTTCAGAGTTAACAGAAGCTATGTCTCCCGGTGCGCTTCACCTTTACCAAAAAAGAGTATTTGTTGGAACCAAGGATTTACCCATCGAAATTCTTCGAATCATTCCTTCAGGTAAACAAGAGATGAGCGTGACAGATTGGACTAATGGGGCACGAATAAATGAAGGTGAAGTTTTTGAATAAACCTCCCCGTAAGAATTTTTCTGCCCCTAAGCCTGATGCAACCAGATTGTTAGCTTATGACGTCTTTCATGAGGTCAATCGAAATGGTGGTTACTCTAATCTATTGCTACCCAGAGCGTTATCAGAATCAAAGTTAGATGATCGTGATAAAGGTTTCGCAACAGAATTGGTGTACGGAACTCTGCGTATGCAAGGTAGGCATGATTGGATCTTGTCACAGGCTAGTGATCGACCATGGGCTGATGTGGATCCTGCATTAGTTGATGTAGCTCGTTTAGGTGCCCATCAATTATTCGAAATGCGAGTGCCTATTCACGCTGCTGTGTCAGCTACCGTCGAATTAGGTCGCAAAGTGTTAGGTGAATCCAAGGCATCTTTTCTTAACGCCATCTTACGAAAGATTAGTCAGAAGACTCTTGACGCATACATCTTCGATATATCCCAGATTGGCGATGATATTAAAAGGTTATCGATTCTGCATTCGCATCCGGAATGGATCATCAGTGCTTTCTTAGATCTATTGGGAGACTTAAATGAAGTAGAAAAGTTACTGATTGCAAATAATGTGCCAGCAAAACCAACTCTGGTTTCTTGGCCAGGTTTGAGTACGCAAGAAGAATTAGTAGAACGTGGAGCGTTAGCAACTAAGTATTCACCATATGGTGCAGTTTATGATGGCGCGCCATCATCGATTGATCTAGTGGTTCAACGTAAGGCCGGCGTGCAGGATGAAGGATCACAACTGGTGGCGAAAATCTTTGCTGATGTAGCTAAAGATCAAAAAACATGGCTTGATTTATGCGCTGGTCCAGGCGGTAAAGCTGCTCTTCTTTCCGCGATTGCAAAGAGTGAAAACATTGTTTTTTCTGCAAATGAAATATCAGAAGTGCGCGCTAAATTAGTCGCACAAGTTGTACAAGGAGCCGAAGTAACGACTATAGACGCACGTGAGATTTCATCATTAGGAAGAACGTACGGTGCAATCCTGGCCGATGTTCCCTGTACTGGTTTAGGGGCCCTTCGTCGACGTCCAGAAGTTAGATGGAGACGAAGTGTGGGCGACCTGAAATCTTTAGTCCTGTTACAAGAGCAAATTATTGATTCTGCTATTTCTGTTTTATCTCCTGGCGGTATTTTTGGTTACGCCACATGTAGTCCACATTTGTCTGAAACCCGTATAGCCATTGCAGAAACCCTCAAGCGCCATCCAGAGATGGAATTGGTGAATCTGAGCGAGTATGTTGATTCAGAGCTGCGGGAAAGCGCGATTGATCGTGGATTTTTAGCTTTGTGGACACATCGTCACAACACGGACGCTATGTTCCTGAGTGTTTTACGTAAAAACAAATAAGGTTTGGGAATGAAAAAAACCGTTCGGTTGCACCCAAGCATTTTGAATGCAGATCATTCAAACATTCTGGCTGAGATCAATAGAGTGGCTAAAGTTTCCGACCTCATTCATCTAGACATACTCGATGGAAAGTTCGCTCCGAACACTTCTTTTTCTTGGGAAGAAGCGATGCATATTATTCAAGGCTCGAGTATTCCAGTTGATGCGCACTTGATGGTAGTTGATTGTGATGAGCAAGGACCTCGATATGCTGAAGCTGGTTGTCAGAGCGTAACTATTCATGTTGAAGGAACTACTGATATTCGCAAAGCAGTGAAGAATATAAAGTCTCATGGTAGTAGAGCTAGTTTGGCATTGAAGCCATCTACCAGAATTGAAGATTATGTAAGTTACTTAGATGAAGTTGACATGTTCTTAATCATGACCGTAGAACCAGGTTTTGGTGGTCAATCTTTCATGTTGCAGATGATGGATAAGGTTGCCAGAACACGAGAGTTAATTGGAGATAGGCCGATTTGGTTACAGGTCGATGGCGGAATCTCTAAAGAAACTATTGCGATAGCGAGTGCTGCCGGTGCCGATACTTTTGTAGCAGGTAGTGCGGTGTATAAGGCGGAGGATCCAGCGGCAATGGTGAATGTTTTACGCGAATTGGCTGAAAAAGCCTAAAGTTGAGCTGCGGTATGTGTTTGGCTTCTGTCGCATCTCTAATTGCAAGAAAGCTACAGAAGGTTTCTAGTAAACTAATGACATGAAATCCTTCGAGTCATTGTGGAAAGAGTTAGAAAATATCGCGTTAACTCGCCCTGAAGGTTCTGGGACTGTGAAAGCGCTGGATGCCGGACTTCACTCAATCGGTAAGAAGATCATTGAAGAAGCAGGTGAAGTATGGATGGCAGCAGAACACGAGGATAACGAAGCTTTAGCTCTAGAAATTAGTCAGTTGATTTATCATCTTCAAACTCTAATGCTGGCCAGGGGATTAACGCTTCAAGATATTTATAAGAATCTTTAGGAGAATATAATGTTACGAGTAGCTATACCGAATAAAGGATCTCTTGCTGAAGATTCCATTGCCGTTTTGCGAGAAGCTGGCTATAAGCAAAGAACAGATAGCCGAGATTTAGTCTTGGTTGACACTGAAAATCAGGTTGAGTTTTACTACTTGAGACCACGAGATATTGCTCTCTATGTTGGATCTGGCGAATTAGAGGCAGGCATCACTGGAAGAGATTTGCTTATCGATTCTGCAGCTAAAGCTGAAGAGATTCTTTCACTCGGTTATGGAGGTTCTACTTTTAGATTCGCTGCCCCTAACGGAAAGAGTTGGAAAGTTTCGGATATAGCTGGAAAACGTGTTGCGAGTGCTTATCCAGGATTAGTAAATGCACACTTGGATTCATTGGGAATTAAATCAACCGTTGTTCGTTTGGATGGCGCTGTTGAAAGTAGTGTTCGACTCGGAGTTGCCGATTTAATAGCCGATGTTGTGAGTACTGGAAACACCCTACGACAAGCTGGATTAGAGATATTTGCAGATCCTATTCTGGTTAGTGAAGCGATTTTGATTAGTCGTGTTAACGAAAAAGAGAATCCTTCGCTACAGATTCTTCTTCGTCGCTTGCAAGGTGTAATTACGGCCAGACAGTATGTTTTGCTTGATTACGATGTACCTCGAACAAAGTCCGATGCAGCTTGCGCAATCACTCCAGGTTTGGAATCTCCCACAATTTCTCCCCTTCAGAATCCTGATTGGGTAGCAGTCAGAGCGATGGTGTTGCGAAAAGAAACTAACCGTGTGATGGATGAACTCTGGGAAATTGGGGCACGTGGAATATTAGTTACTGATATTCACGCGTGTCGTCTTTAATTGTTGCGTTCTGATTCTTCAATGTCTTCGCGATTTATTCCTAGGATGAAAAGCACTGAATCTAGATAAGGCGCATTAAGAGCACTCTCTGCAGCATCTTGAACTGTTGGTTTGGCGTTAAAAGCGATTCCGAGGCCGGCTGTTGCAATCATGTCTAGATCATTGGCTCCATCACCGATGGCTATCGTGTTTGCCAAGGAAATTTTCTCAATACCTGCAAATTCTCTGAGCGCTTGAGCTTTTCCTGCTCTATCAATAATTGGACCGGTTAAATTCCCAGTAATCATGTTGTCGATGATTTCTAGCGTGTTAGACCGAACGTTAACAATGCCCAATTGCCTAGCGATCGGATCAATAACTTGAGAAAACCCACCAGATACAAGTCCTACACCGTGTCCTAGTTTATTGAGTGTTCGTATCAATGTTCTGGCACCTGGAGTAAGTGAAATCTTTGTTGCGACTTCATCGATTATTGTTGATGGCCGGCCTTTAAGTAGCGAAACTCTCTTACGCAATGATGTTTCGAAATCTAATTCTCCGTGCATAGCGCTCTCGGTAATGCTTCGCACTTGCTCTCCCACGCCACAGGCTTCTGCAAGCAGATCTATGACCTCTTGTTCAATCAGAGTTGAATCAACGTCCATCACAACTAACTTGCGAGCAAAGCGATTTAAACCAGAGTTTTGCACAGCGATATCTATTCCAAATTTTTTAGCTGTTGGACCAAGGCAGGCACGCAGGGGTTCTGGATTAGCTCCGGAGATAAGAAATTCAATTGCTGTTAGCGGAAAGGAAGCAGTGCGATGGATACGTTCAATATTTCCACCAGTTGAGGCGATATCTGTTGCTAGTTCGGCAATAGCACCCGGTGTAATTTTCTGAGCAAGAGCGGTTACATGAATTAAGCCTGTCTTTTGTGCGATGGATTGCATCGACTCACTTGAGAAAGAAGTAGCGATGTCAACATTTAGTTTCTTGGCGCACTCATTAAGATCGGATTCAACAGCATCAGCATGGGCTGGATCTAAGTCAATTAAAACTGTAAGAATCAGTCGAGATCTGATAACAACTTGCTCTATATCTAAGATTGTGATGGAAAAAGGTTCGAGTGTTGTAAAAAGGGCTGAAGAAATTCCTGGGGTATCTACACCTGAAAGCAGGATCAAACCCGTGTAGCGATTCTCAACATCATTACGTGCATCCACTACGCAAGGTTATCGCCAATTACACATAGGAAATCGCGCGCTATTGCACCCATCTAGCCCGTGGACGCGCTATCTTTTTGCTCTATGTCCACACAGTTGGTTTTGGCCCTCGATGGGGTATGTGTTGTGCGCGATGGAAATCAAATTTTAGGTCCCCTCTCACTTCGTATATCAACGGGGGAGCGCTGGGTAATTCTTGGTCCGAATGGAGCAGGGAAGTCAACTCTGCTTGGGGTTTTAGCTGCGAGAATTTTTCCAAGTAAAGGTAACGCTATGTTGCTGGATCAGCAAGTTGGTCGCGTTGATTTATCTGAGTTAAGAACTCGTATTGGATTAGCTGCGCCGTCCTTAGAAGCCATGATTGAATCTGATGAACTCGTTAAAGATCTTGTTCTAACAGCTGCTTACGCCATTATCGGCCGCTGGAACGAGACGTATGATTTGTGGGATGAATCTCGCGCTGTGGCGCTATTAACGACTTTTGGTGTCCGCGAATTAGGAGATAGACGATTCTCAACACTTAGTTCGGGTGAGAAAAAACGAGTTTTGATTTCTCGCGCTCTCATGGCAGATCCAGAATTACTCTTACTAGACGAACCTGCAGCCGGATTAGACGTCGGTGGACGAGAAGATCTATTGCGCCGATTTGCTGAGTTTTCTTTTGATCCAACATCGCCAGCAAGCGTTTTGGTGACTCATCACATTGAAGAGATACCGGTAGGAACCACCCATGCAATCTTGCTCAAGGATGGAAAGATTGCTGTGAGCGGGCCCGTTGCATCAGTAATCACTTCTGAACACGTGAGCGCTGTTTTTGGTTTACCTATAGAAGTAACGCACGAGAACGCTCGTTTTTCTGCTCGTGCTTAAGGATGCTCTTGATAATCGCTGGAAATTTATACTTGAACCAGCCTTGCAGGTATTGGATAAGTTAGATGCCGAAATCGATTTCTCAGTAAATATCCCACCCAAGGATTCTATTTTTAAGGCCTTTGATTGCGAACCAAGAGATGTCAAAGTGGTTATCTTTGGTCAAGATCCATATCCAAATACCGCACATGCAATGGGATTATCTTTTAGTACTCCACCCAATGTTAAAAAGATTCCGGCTTCTGTGCGTAACATCTATCAAGAGATGATAAGTGATGTAGGAGGCACAGTTCCTGACAACGGAGACCTCAGTTACTTAGCGAACCAGGGAGTAATGCTGCTCAATCGAGGATTAAGTATTTCAACGATTGATAATAAAGTGAATCCACTCTGGTATGAGTTCACGGACCAAGTGGCTTCGCTACTGGCAAGCATGGATATTGTTGGTATTTTCTGGGGTAATCAGGCACAAGAACTTTCACATTATTTCGCTGATGAGAGAAAAATAAGTAGCGCCCATCCAAGCCCATTGTCGGCGTATAGGGGTTTTTTTGGGAGTAAACCTTTTAGTAAGACAAATACAATTCTTCAAGCACAGAACAAGTCAACGATTAAGTGGACAAAGCAATAGCGCGGAACCGATTCGATTCCGCGCTATTGCTCTAAGTTAATTTTCCTGGATTAATTTATCCGATCCAAGAATTTATTGGAGAAGATAGGAAGTAAACCATGAATAGAATGCTGACGAGAATAAGAAGCGGATGAACTTCTTTACGTCGTCCTTGAACTATTCGGATTACTACGTGTGAAACGAATCCGGCGCCAATACCGACTGAAATATTGTAGGTAAATGGCATCAGAATGATTGTAAGAAATGCTGGCAAGCCAATTCCTAAGTCATCCCAGGCAATATCTTTAACCTGTGACATCATCAAGAAGCCAACAATAATTAGAGCTGGTGTTGCTGCTTCGTACGGAATAATGGCTACTAATGGCGCCAAAAACGTTGTTAACAAGAAAAGAATTCCTGTAACGATTGAAGCGATTCCAGTTCTGGCGCCTTCTCCGACGCCTGTTGCTGATTCGATATAGCTTGTGTTGGAAGATACTCCTGCTGCTCCACCTGTTGCTGCTGCAATGGAATCAACGATCAGAATCTTGTTTGCACCTTCTACATTGCCCTTTGAATCAGTTAATCCAGCTTGATTTCCAATTGCGGTCATTGTTCCCATCGTGTCAAAGAAGTCTGCAAGCAGAAGTGTGAACACGAGGAGTAATGCAGCAAGGAATCCGGTCTTTGGATTAGTGAAGGCACCGAAGATGTCCTCAAAGCCAAGACCTAATGTGTCAAAGCGTGGTGTGTCGGTGAAGTTTAAGCTTCCATCGGCGCTCTTAGGCAGTGCAGGAGTATTTAAGCCCCAACCACGAGAGTTTGATTCCGTTGGGCTGATGAAACTATTGCCAACTTTGAACTGACTTTCAACAATGATTGCCAAAATTGTTGAAGTAATGATACCGATAAGGATTGATCCCTTTATTTTTCTTACCATCAAGATGATTGTCAGCAAGAGACCGACAGTGAACACAACGATAGGCCAACCAACTAGTTGTCCGCCGTCTCCTAATTCCAGAGGAACTGCTGTTGGTTTTGAGTTAACGCTGCCCCACACCATGTTTGGGGTTCGGCGTACGAAACCGCTGTCCACCAAGCCTATGAGTGCGATGAACAAACCAATACCAACAGAGATTGCTACTTTGAGTGGAGTTGGTATTGCTTTGAATACTGCAATACGAAATCCTGTCAGAACAAGAATGAGAATTATTATGCCCTCTAGAACAACTAATCCCATTGCTTGCGCCCACGTTGAATTCTTTGCAATGGATACTGCAACGAAAGTGTTAAGTCCAAGTCCAGTAGCTAGCGCCAACGGGAAGTTAGCAACGGCTCCCATGAGAATTGTTAAGACTCCAGCAACTAGTGCGGTACCTGCAGCAACGATAATGATTGCATTTGTTCTATCGCCACCACCAATGAAGGCACCTGTTCCATCGGTTGTTGCCAAGATAAGTGGGTTAAGGGCCACGATGTATGCCATCGTGAAGAATGTGACAACTCCGCCGCGAATTTCACGACCAAGCGTTGATCCTCGTTGAGATATTTTGAAGTATGTATCTAACATGAACGACCTTCCTGATTTTGGTATCGGGGGTGTTTGCGACCCCGTGCGAAATCACGGCTCGCAGGGCCGAAGGAAGATAGGAGAACGCTATCTATGAAGCAGCGGTGAGTCTGGAAACAACACCCAAAGAAATAGCAATAGATTGCCCAATAAGAAGGGCAAAGAGCGCAGTTCCGAGCCCCACTGTGCCTCCCAGGAGTGTTCCCAGAATCAGCACGGTTGATTCAATTCCGAGTCGCACTCGTCCTACTCGCACGCCGGTTCGGTGATGAAGAGCTGTCATGAGCCCATCTCGTGGCCCTTGACCTAACGCGCATGTAATGTAGAGAGCAGATCCCATTCCAACCATCGCTATTCCAATAAGGTCCATGGCGATTCCAGTGAAATAGTTATTGGCTCTTGGAAAAATGCTTACTCCTAGTTGAATAGAACTAGCAATGATTACGATATTTGCAATGGTTCCGAAACCCGGTTTTTCACGCAGCGGTATCCACAAAAGTAAAACAACAGTACTAATAGCGAAAGTTGAAAAGCCTAAGGAAATATCTAATCTCTTTGAAACTCCTTCAGCGAGAACAGTCCACGGAGCATTTCCGGTTCCACTTTGAACAAAGAGTGAATCTCCGAGACCAAACATTAACAATCCGAAACAGAGAATAAATGTTCGCTTAGGTGATAGATCCCAACGATGACGAGCGGCCCAAGAAGTGTGAGGAATAGTGCGATGTGGACGTAAAAACTCCAGGAAAACATTCTTAGATGCATCCGAGCTCATTGCGCAATAGTAAGGGATAGACTGCAACTATGAGGTTCTTATCGTGATTATTGGTTTAGGTACTTTGATAAACATCGTCGGCATAGTTGCTGGTTCAACCGTCGGCGTTCTTGCTGGTTCACGTTTGGCCGTAAAAACGCGAGATCTGATTACAGATGTCTTAGGTTTAATCACGATTCTCGCCGCCGCTGGTGCTGTTATTCCATTATTTAGCAGCGATTTTGCTTCATCACTTCCTAAAGGTTGGACGTTGCTGAGCATCTTGGGATCTCTGTTAATTGGCGGATTAATCGGTTCTGCTCTTAAGTTAGAGGATCGATTGGAAATGTTGGGAGAGAATTTGCGCCGGAGATTCGGTGCAAACAAGGAAGGAACTTTTGTCGAGGGATTTGTCTCATCCTCTTTACTCTTTGTCATTGGACCTCTAGCTATTCTGGGCAGCATTAGCGATGGAATGGGAACTGGAATAGACCAGCTCTCGCTGAAATCTATTCTCGACTTTTTTGCAGCCATTGCATTCGCAGCTTCTCTGGGCTGGGGAGTTGCTGCTTCAGCGATTCCAGTGGGCATTTACCAAGGTGTTTGGACCCTTATCGGCTTATTCCTTGGAAATGTTTTGGCGCAGTATCAAATAGACGCCATGACCATTGTAGGAGGATTGCTACTTCTCTCTATTGGATTGCGTTTGCTGCGCGTTAAAGAAGTCGCTGTCGGCAATTTGCTTCCAGCACTTGCTATTGCTCCCGTTTTTGTTTACGTACTCAATACTTTCTTAGCTTAGAAAGTACTGGCGTCGATAACGAATCGATACTTCACATCACTGGCGACAGTGCGCTCGTACGCGGTATTGGCGTAGTCAGCTTTGATAACTTCAACATCACTGACAATGTTCTTCTCGCCGCAGAAGTTAAGCATTTCTTGAAGCTCTGGCATTCCACCGATCATTGATCCCGTCAAAGAACGACGACCATCTAGCATTACAGCCGGATTAAGTGCATAAGCCTTACCTGGAAGACCAATAACAACGAGAGTTCCGTCTAGTTTTAAACATTGCAAATAAGCATTTATATCCAACTCAGCACTTACTGTATTCAAGATGATGTCAAAAGATTTTTTCAATTTATCTAATGCGCTTGGATTCTTGGTGCTAACAAAGTGATGCGCACCCATCTTCTTTGCATCGCTCTCCTTAGATGGAGAGTGCGAGAGAACCGTAACTTCTGCTCCCATCGCCACCGCAAACTTAACGCCCATATGTCCGAGTCCACCTAGACCCATTACAGCTACTTTAGTTTTCGGTCCGACATTCCAATGCTTGATTGGAGAGTAAAGAGTGATTCCTGCACAGAGCAGGGGAGCTACACCTTCAAGTGGAAGATTGGAAGGAATATGCACTGCGTAATCTTCATTGATGACAAACTTATTTGAGTAACCGCCTCTTGTTTCGTTCTTGCCATCTCGCTCCATGCTGTTATATGTTCCAGTCATTCCTTCAAGACAGTAATTCTGTAATCCTTGAAGACAGTTAGGGCACTTTCGGCATGAATCAACGAAAACTCCAACACCAATTAGATCGCCAACCTTAAATTTACTTACGGATGAACCGATAGCTGTTACTACTCCAGCAACTTCGTGTCCTGGCACTAATGGGTAAAGAACAGAACCCCATTCGCCGCGTGCAGTGTGAATATCTGAGTGACATATTCCTGAAAACTTCACATCTAGTGCAACATCATGTGCTCCCACTTCTCGGCGATCAAATTCGAAAGCCTTCAATGGTGATGTTGCGTTATCTACTGCTAGTCCACGTGCTTTCATGTTTTTCCTCTGTTCTTATGTGAATGGAAGTGGTTCTGTTGATACATGTGCCGCTTTGGAAGAGCGAGCGGTTACTTCACGCATATGATGTCTGCGGCATAAGACTTCATATGCTACTTCTTGATCAGGTGCTACATCGCCAACGACCACTTGTTCTCCTTGAGTAACCATAGTGCCACCAATGGTTCTGGCGTTATGCGTGGCTCGAGATCCGCACCAGCACAAGGCTTCAACTTGTAGAGTGTTTACACGGTCAGCAAGCTCTACTAACCGGGCTGATCCAGGGAAAAGTTTTGTGCGAAAATCGGAGAGAATTCCGAAAGCGTATACATCAATTCCTAAACCATCAACAATCTTGGCTAGTTCTTCTATCTGCTTCGGTTGGTAAAACTGCGCTTCATCACAAATAATGTAATCAATTCGTGAACCTTGTGACAATTTATCAACAACAAATTTGTGTATATCTAAATCCGATGACACTTCAATCGCCGGGCTTTGCAATCCTAAACGTGAAGAAATGACGCCCGAACCGGCTCGATCTTGGGATGTAAAAATTAATCCTGTGCGCCCGCGACTCTGGTGGTTATGAGCGGTTTGAAGTGCCAGCGTTGATTTTCCGCTATCCATCGTTCCGCAGTAATAAATGAGTTCGGCCACGGGTGAATCTTGCCATTGGAGAGGGAATTTTTCTTCTATTGAGCAAATGTCTAATTCAGAGATTCACACCTTGGTCTCGCAGGGCTTGTGTTAATCGAGGAATTAATGCCCGAGCAATATCGACGGATATGTGTGATTGATCCCGGTAGGCGACAACTCCATCTTTGACGGGAGAGCATGTGTCCGAACAGAGCCATGGATTTGGATCGACCACCTTGAAACCATTGATAGACAGATTTTCACTTCGTGTGATGTCATTGCAATCTTCTATTGAATTAGTTGCCAGGCATGAAGGTATGTCTTGTTCTGGATGCGGTGTATCTGTTATGTAAATCAGGTGAGTAGCGGAGTTTTTCACACCGGATAATAGTTTCTTTTGACCTTCATTCCACCACTGCTCTCGATCTCTAAATTGTGGCGGCATTGCAAAATACTGAAAGCTGCTCATAATCAGAACATCGGGTTTAATCTGCTGGATTCGATCAATTGAATTTTCACGCCATTTGTCACAGCGTGACATATTGAACGCGCCTCGATTTTGTCTTATCACCTCAACAGATGAGCAGGCGGATTTCGTGAGTGAAATCAATTTGTATCCGGAGCGTTCCGCTATTTCTAACACGGCTGGGAACCATTGAGCGGCGTGAGAATCGCCGTATAAAACCATGGTTTTATTTGATTGTAAATCGCCATATTCGCACTTTCCAGATTCCGTTTGATTGTAGTTCGCGTGACACCCATCGTCATAAATCAGAGGACGCGCTTTGATCTGCGCAAGGGATACTGCACCATTAATTCCCGACACATCAATTTTGTTTGTATTGGTAAACATAATTGCTGTACCCAGAAGCACGGATGCAACAGTTACAACAGCGGATTTTTTGTAAATCAATACTGCAGGAGAGTTGCTTCGCCGAAAAGGTTCTTCAATGAACCTGTGGGTGAGATCCGCAAAAAGTAGAGTTGCAGCTATGGCAATGAGGCGTTCATAAACTTCTAATGGCCGTGCAAAATAGGAACTTGGGAGGACGAGTAACGGCCAATGCCATAAATAGAGTGGATATGAAATCCTGCCGAGCCACTGTGAAACTCTGCTGTTGGCAACATCATTGAGAAAGGGTGGCCATGAATGAACTGTTGCAATCAACATTGCCGTTCCTAGAACTGGCAAGAGAGCGTTTATGCCAGGAAAGGCTGTCGATTCGTTGAAAAGAAAAGAACTAATAACGAGAAAAACGAATCCAACAAGTCCAAATACGCGCTTCATTTTCATCTGTGGAAGAAGCACTATGAGAGCACCAATACCAAGTTCCCAAGCTCGGGTAGGTAATGAGTAAAAAGCCCATATAGGAGAATTCTCAGTTAGATACATTGAATAAACAAATGAGAACAGAGTCACGCAGGCGACCATCCACGCAATAACATTCTTAGATTTCAGTTTTATCGCGAGGGTAGCGAACGAAAGGATTAAGACTGGCCATACAAGATAAAACTGTTCTTCTACAGCAAGTGACCAGTAGTGGATTACCGGTGAAGGCGTTGCATCCAAGTTCTGATAATCCGTTTGCCACCACGCAAAAAAATAGTTTGAAACATACAAACTAGCTGCGATTACATCTCGGCCCAGAGTGGCACGGGTTATACCGGGAAGTAAGAACCAAGCCAATACCGCAGTTACAAGCAAAACGAAAAAGGACGTAGGTAGCAATCTTCTAAATCGCCGGGCATAGAACTCTTTGAAGCTAATACTTCCTGTGCGATCAATTTCTCGCATCAACAAGCCGGTGATTAAGAATCCACTGATCACATAGAAGATGTCCACACCGATGAAACCGCCACTGATCCACTTAGCATGAAACAAGAGAACTAAAACTGCAGCAAGAGCTCTTAAACCCTGAATCTGGGTTATTTTCGGCGTTGAATGTATTGCCATTAGATAATTTTCAATGATGTTATCTGCATACTTGGAAAATTTTCTTGAATTTTCGCACGACCATTGAGTTGGCTTATTTCAATCAGGAAAGCAATAGCTGTGACGTTTGCCCCGGTTTTTTCGATTAATCTAATCGCCGCACAAGCGGTCCCGCCTGTGGCAAGAACGTCATCGACGATCAACACTGTACTTCCATTAGTGCATGCATCTTTGTGAATTTCTAAAGTATCGACGCCGTATTCCAAACCGTAGCTCTCGCTGTATGTGTCATGTGGGAGCTTTCCAGATTTGCGAATGGGTATAAACCCTTTCGAAGTGCGATTGGCTATAGCGGAAGCGAAGATAAATCCGCGAGCTTCCATTCCCGCCACAGAATCAAAACCTTGTCCCGCTGTAGCCATTTGATCAATAACCAGAGCAAAAGCTTCGGAGTGGGCTAGCAAAGGTGTTATGTCTTGAAAGATGATTCCTGGTTTAGGGAAATCTGGAATTTCACGGATAAGTTCTAATGCGACTTTTACATTCACGGTGCTGATAGTTTCACATTTTTGTGTCCGAGAGGGGACTTGAACCCCTAAGCCCTTGCGGGCACTAACACCTCAAGCTAGCGCGTCTGCCAATTCCGCCACCCGGACGAGTGCAAACAGAACGATAGCAATGCCTTTAAAGGTAAGCAAAAGAGAAGCATCTACGAGAGAATGTGTCCATGAGCACCACGGCGTTAACGCCTCTTGATCGTGATGAGTTGCATGCTGAAGTGGTTGAAATTTGCCAGCAACTCATCAGAATTCCAAGTGTTAACTATGGTGAAGGAAAGGGCGATGAAGCCGCAATCGCACAAAAAGTTGTCGAACTACTTGAAGAAGTGGGCATTCATGCCATTGTTTACGAATCAGCTCCCGGTCGTTGTAACGTAATCGCGAAGATAACTGGTTTAGATTCACACCGACAAGGATTAGTTGTGCACGGACATTTAGATGTTGTTCCCGTGAATGCTGATGATTGGAGCGTTGATCCATTCGCCGCCGAGATTAAAGATGGAATGATTTGGGGTCGTGGCGCCATAGATATGAAGAATATGGTTGCAATGATCATCGCAGTATTTCGGTTATGGGCAAGAAAGGGAATCAAACCGCCTCGCAATATTGTGCTTGCTTTTTTTGCTGACGAGGAAGCTGGTTCTCTCTTTGGGTCCCGTTGGATGGTGGCTAATCACCCAGAAGTATTCGATAATTGTTCGGAAGCAATTTCTGAAGTAGGCGGTTTTTCGGTTGCACTTTCAAATAACAAGCGTCTTTATTTTATAGAAGCTGCTCAAAAAGGAATTCATTGGATGCGTTTAAGCGCAGAGGGACGTGCTGGCCATGGGTCGATGATGAATCCTGAGAATGCCCTCACTCGAATTAGCGAGGCGGTTTCGGCAATAGGTAACTTCGCATGGCCACAGAGGTATACCAAGACAGTTAAAACCCTTTTTAAGAAAATTGCAGAAGTAACCGGTAAGAAATACGATGAAAAAGATTTGAGACCTTTGCTCCCTGAAATTGGGTCTATGGCCAGAATGATTGGCGCGACTCTTCAGAACACCGCAAATCCAACAATGCTTGAAGCTGGCTATAAGGCAAATGTTATTCCGCAGAGCGCGCAAGCCGTTATTGATGGCCGCTTTCTCCCAGGCTTAGAAAATGAATTGAACCAAACCATCCGCGAAATTGTCGGTCCAGATATTGTTATTGAAACAATCACACATGACATCGCTTTGGAAGTTGATTTCGAAGGTGATTTAGTTGATGCGATGATTCAATCGATTCTCGCATTTGATCCAGAGGGTATTCCTGTTCCGTACTTGATGAGCGGAGGAACTGACAATAAAGCTCTTAGTGATTTAGGAATAGTTGGTTTCGGTTTTTCGCCATTGAAGTTGCCTGTAGATCTGGATTTTATGGCGCTGTTTCATGGAGTAGATGAAAGAGTGCCGGTCGATGGTTTGAAATTTGGCGCAGATGTTCTTGAAGATTTTTTAAGAAACTCCTGATACTTCATCAAGGGCGCTGCGCACAACATCTGGAAGAACAACTTCTTCACTAGATAAGGCACCGCGTAACTGGGCTCCTGTACGTGCTCCAAGAATTACACTGGTCACAGATGGAGCATCCCTTACCCATGCCAGTGCCACTTCAAGAGGCGAGTATCCAAGTCCTTCCGCAGCAACACATACTGCTTCAACAATCTGAGATTGATTCTCTGTTAAATATGGTTCGACAAAAGAAGAAAAATGTGGGGTCGCAGCTCTTGAATCACTCGGAATACCTCTTCGATACTTGCCTGTCAGAACTCCTCGTCCTAGCGGAGACCACGCTAGAAATCCGACATCTAGATTGCTCGCTGCATCTATTAAGTCATCTTCAACTCTGCGATTAAGAAGAGAGTATTCATTTTGAAGTGTTGTGATCGGTGCTTTGTTGGCAATAATTTCTTGTCTAGTTATGGCACGAGCACTCTGCCAACCTGAAAAGTTTGATACTCCTACGTATCTTGCTTTTCCGCTTGCATATGCATAATCGAGAGCCGACAAAGTGTCATCGAGTGGGGTATTTGCATCCCACGTATGTACTTGCCATAAATCTATGTAATCTGACTGCAAGCGTTGTAAAGAAGCATCTAATTGCGCAATGAGCGCCGTGCGTGAGTTATCGATGGTTCGTACTCCACCTGGAAAACTTAATCCGGCCTTAGATGCAATCACGATTTCATTACGGTCAAACAATGTTCCAATCAGCCCACCGATCACTCGTTCGCTATCACCGTCGCCATAAACTGCAGCGGTGTCAATGAAGTTACCTCCGGCATCAAGAAATGCTCGACATTGATCCGCAGCTTCGTGTTCATCGGTATCTCGACCCCACGTCATGGTTCCCAAACCCACCCTGGAAAGCATGAGGCCGCTTTTACCCGCACGTCGAAGTTGCATGGAGAGACCCTAGCAAGTGTGTATTCGTAAATCCCGATAACCTTGTGTTGTGACCACAGTAATTTTGATCCGACATGCCCATTCCATCGCCAATGAAAAGGGCATCTTGGCAGGTCGATTGCCTGGTGTAGTTTTGAGTAAAACAGGAATAAAACAAGCGATTAGTTTAAAGAAGCGGCTGGGCGATTTAAAGTTTGGGTACATCAGCGTTAGTCCGCTAGAACGATGCTTGGCAACCATTCAACCTTGGATAAACGCCACGGGTATTTCAACCAAAAGTATTCATCTTGATGAGGGTCTCATAGAAGTAGATTATGGAAATTGGACAGGTAAGAAACTGTCGGCTTTATCGCTTAAAAAAGAGTGGCGTGTTGTACAAAAGACACCAAGTCAAATGGTTTTCCCCGGCGGGGAAGCCTTAGCCGGAGTTCAAAGTAGAGCTAAGAAATCTCTTTTGAATTCGATCAAAAAGGCTGGTAATGGTCCCGTTCTCATTGTTAGTCATGGTGATGTCATAAAGAGCCTTATCGCTTCAGCACTGGAATTAGATCTTGATAAGTTTCAAAAAATCGTCATAGATCCTGCATCTATATCTGTTCTTGATTACAACAAGGGTAATTTCCGTTTATTGCACATTAATGACTCCATCACATGTTTTGACTTTCTTTCAAATAGTAAGCGGTCAAAGAAGGTCCTAGTTGGTGGGGGATCGGGAAGTAAATGACGCCGATAATTTATGAGTTCAATCCAGTTGAACGTTTTGTAGCCGGAACGGTAGGGGCTCCCGGCGAACGAACTTTTTTTATACAGGCGCGTACAGGTTCTAGGGTTGTTTCCGTTGTGGTCGATAAGTCTCAGGTAATCGCTCTTGGTGAGCGCACAAAAATCATGCTTCGCGAGATTAAGAAAACTGATCCAACAATTGTTGTAAAGAGTTTTGAGGTAGATGATGCTCCGCTGGAGCAACCTATCTTTGAGGAGTTCCGTGCCGGAGTGATTGCCATGGCGTGGGATGCTGAAAATTCGAAGATTGTTTACGAACTACGTGACATGGCAGGAAGTGAAGAGGATTCCGAGGGTGAAATTGTCTTCGATGAACGTGATCTTTCAGTAGATCTACTTCGTGTTCATACTACGCCTATGCAAGCTGCAGCATTCTCCAAACGTTGCATATCACTGGCAAGTGCGGGCCGAACGTCATGTCCTTTCTGCGGAATTCCTATCGATCCCAGTGGTCACCTTTGCCCCCGCTCAAATGGATATCGAAGATGAGTGATTTCGAAGCGAAATTGCGCCAAGGAGAGCTAGTTGTTACAGGCCGTCTTATCGATGCATCCAATGCAACCTTGTTAGCTAATTGTATTGTCGGCAATGAATCTATTAAGTGCATTTATAAACCAATAGCGGGGGAGCGACCTCTTTGGGATTTCCAAGATGGCAATCTTGCATCACGCGAATACGCGGCTTTTTTGATCAGCGAAATGATGCAGTTGCATATTGTTCCAACGACGATCCTTCGAGACGGTCCATATGGAATGGGAATGGTTCAGGAGTGGATAGACATCGATGCAAATATTGATCTTGCTGATTACTTCAGACAAGATCAGTCTCAATTAAGGGCTATGGCTCTATTTGATGCCGTCATTAACAACACGGATCGCAAAATTGGCCATTTACTCCCTCAAGAAGATGGAAAACTTTATGGATGTGATCATGGAGTTACTTTTCATGAGGAGAATAAGTTGCGTACCGTTTTGTGGCAATGGGCTGGACAAGATCTCTCTGTTGATGAGTTAAATTCATTGAATGAACTAATGCTGAAGTTGGAGTCACATCAGGGTGAGGCTTTTAATGCATTACTAACTACTGATGAGATTCACGCCCTTCGATCGAGGATTATGAATTTAATTGATCATAAGACGTTTCCGATGCCTAATCCAGAGTGGCCCGCAATTCCATGGCCCGCGTTTTAATAATTGTTTATAAAATTGATGCATTAGTATAAGCAGATGAAATCGTGGCCAGAGGTATACATTCCATCCATTGATTCAAAGTTCGATTTTCCGGCGCTATCACTTTTTAATTCTGCTTCGCAGTCAGTGCAGCAATTGCCTGTTCAAGATAAATACCGAATGTATGTGTGTGGTATCACGCCGTATGACTCTACTCATCTTGGTCATGCCGCTACGTATGTTTCTTTTGACTTAATCAATAGATACTTACGAGCCACTGGGAGTGTTGTTGATTATGTTCAGAACATCACTGATATCGATGACCCGCTGCTTGAGCGAGCAAAGCGCGATGGTGTGGATTGGCAAGAACTAGCAGAATCACAAGTTGATCTCTTTAGGAATGATATGACCGCTCTGCATGTAATTCCGCCGAAATACTACATAGGAGCAGTTGAGGCTATCCCGCTGGTAACAAAGAAAATTCAAGAATTGCAATCAGCACAATCAATTTACGGTGTTGAGAAAGATCTCTATTTTAGGGTTCATGCAGATCCTGATTTTGGTAGTCGCAGCCACCTCAGCGAACAAGAACAGAAAAAAACATTCGCAGAACGTGGGGGAGATCCAGATCGTCTAGGTAAGGAAAATCCCTTAGATTCTTTGGTTTGGTTATCTCAGAGACCTAATGAACCTGGTTGGCCTAGCATCTATGGACAGGGTCGACCTGGTTGGCATATTGAATGCTGTGCAATCGCGCTGCAGTATCTAGAACCAGATTTCTCCAATGATTATCTCATTGATATTCAAGGAGGTGGAAGTGATCTAATTTTTCCTCATCACGAAATGAGTGCTGCGCAAGCAAAAGTTTCGACTGGAAGAAATTTTTCACGCATGTATGTCCACACGGGAATGATTGGTCTTGATGGACAAAAAATGAGTAAGAGTTTAGGTAATTTGAAATTTGTTTCGTCATTGATCCAAGCCGGCGCCAATCCGATGGCTCTTCGCTGCGCCCTCTTGATGCATAACTATTCCCGTGATCGTATGTGGAGTGATGATTTGCTAGAGGAAGCTTCAATATTTCTTGAAGAATTAACTCTTTATTTATCTCAACCTGATTGCGCTCCTACGCAGGAAGTAATTCAATCAATTATTAATGCATTGTCATCTAACTTGGACACTGAGAGAGTTTTTGTTCTGCTCAATGAGTGGATAAATGATTCTAAATCTGGAGTTTCAGGTGGACATCCAGGTGAACTCGCTCGAACGTTGGATGCCTTACTTGGAATTGCTATCTAAGATGTCGGTTTTCTATAGCGCCGTTTTTTTCGACATGGATGGTCTTTTTGTTAATTCTGAACCAGTGTGGCTTACGGCAGAGACAGAACTCATGGCTAGGTACGGTTATGAATGGAAGACCGATGATCAAGATGCATGTCTTGGCGGACCACTTAGCCGAGTAGGCGAATACATGTTTGATAAATCCGGTGGTAGGGAAAATCCTCAGTTTTTCACCGATGAAGTTATTGATTTAATGAGTAAGAAGCTGGCTGATGGAGTGCCCGTGATGCCTGGAGCTCTCGAATTATTGAGTTCGCTTAAAAACAATGGAATTAAGACAGCACTGGTATCGGCGAGTCCACGAGTATTAGTTGACGCTGTTCTGAATCGGTATTCGCAACACACTTTCGAGTTCTCTATTTCAGCCGACGATGTACAACACCCGAAACCAAACCCAGAAGCATATCTTGCTGCCGCAAGTCGATTAAACGTTGATATTACTAATTGCCTGATTCTTGAAGATTCACCTAATGGTGTTACTGCTGCTACTTCCAGTGGGGCTATAACGATAGCGGTACCTCATTTCGTCGCAATCGAACCTCGTCCGCGTCTGCGAGTTATCAAAACACTAGAAGAACTTAATTACTTGAATCTTTTTATCAGTTATGAGCAGGACAGATTGGTTTAAAGGAACACCAATCACACAGCCTACTTTTTCTTGGTGTCCATGTAGATGTTTCCATGGATTCCATTATGGAAGATGCGATCTTTAGAAGCGTTTTCTCTGTGGAATTCAGATCTTCCATAGTAGGAGTGTTTTTCAGAACGCTTGAATCTCCCAAGTAGATCAATTGCAGCAGCTTGGGAATTACATTATGTTCTTTCCAATAAAGAAGTGCATACACTCTGAGTTGAAACAAAGCTTTGTCTTCCCATCCAGGTTTAGGAGACTTGCCAGTTTTATAGTCAATAATTCTTACTTCACCGGTAGGTGCAACATCTAACCGATCAACATATCCATGCAAGTATGTTTGCTCCGAAAGATCTTGCTCTAAATGAAGTTCACGATGCGTTGGCTCAAAGATTGTTGGGTTTTCCAGTTGAAAATATGTTTCGAGGAGTGATTTCGCTCGATCCAGCCACTCTTTCTCACTTGTGATCATGGGTGCTAGTTCTGGCTTAAGTGATAACTGTTCTTTCCAACGACTGGGGAGCAAATCCACGGCAGTTTCAATGGTTCGTAATTGTGCGGGTGATTCAAAAAGATCATGTAAAACCGTATGAACTAGGGTGCCGCGTTCGGCATCCAAACTAGGGGACTCAGGGAGTTGATCAATGACGCGATACTTATAGAGCAAAGGACAATTAGAGAAGTCATTAACCCTGCTTGGAGAAAGTCTTAATTGCTGCACTTGCGTGAAGATACTCTGATATTTGCTGGGCCGCACGCATAAGATACTCCCATGTCTAATGATGGTTTCTTCTCTGCAGGTGATCGAATTCAACTTACAGATCCCAAAGGGAAGATGTACACATTTACTATTACTCCGGGCAAAGAATGGCATACCCATAAGGGTTGGATTGTGCACAACGATTTAATTGGTTTGCCTGAAGGAAGCGTTGTAAGCACCAGTGCAGGTTTGCAATTCACGGCGTTTAAACCATTGCTTGGGGATTTTGTTCTATCTATGCCTCGGGGTGCAACGATTGTTTATCCCAAGGATGCTGCGATGATTATTGGCGTAGCTGATGTATTCCCTGGTGCTAAAGTTATTGAAGCTGGAGTTGGAAGCGCAGCGTTGAGCATTTCGTTACTAAGAGCCATCGGACCAACCGGCGAACTCACCAGTTTTGAAAGACGAAAAGATTTTGCTGACATTGCAAGTGAAAATGTTCGCACATACTTTGGCACAGTTCCAACAAACTGGAACCTAAATATCGGCTCGGTTCAGGAGTCTTCGACAGAAAACAAATACGATCGTGTAATCCTTGACATGCTCGCTCCGTGGGAGTGTATTTCTTTTGCGGCCGAAGTTTTGCGCCCAGGCGGAGTGTTTCTTGCATACGTTGCCACAACGACGCAATTATCTATGACGGCTGAAGCCATCAAGGAAGATGGTCATTTCACCGAACCTCTTAGTTCAGAGACAATCGTGCGCGATTGGCATCATGAAGGTTTAGCGGTACGGCCAATGCAGAGAATGATTGGTCATACCGGTTTTCTTATTGTTACTCGTCGAATGGCGCCAGGAGTTAATGTTTTGGCACGGCGTCGACGTCCTTCAAAAGGTGCATACGGTGTCGCGGAAGAGTGAACGTTTAGTTAACTTAGTTATTGCATTGTTGGCAACAAAAAGATATCTGACGAAATCCGAAATCTTTCGAACTATTGAAGGCTATGAAGGTTCAAGTGAATCTATGGAGCGCATGTTTGAACGCGATAAGGACGAACTGCGGGCACTAGGAATTGAAATCGAAGTATCTGCTCTAGATCCCCTCTTTGACGATGAGATTGGATACCGGATCCGATTTGAAAACTACGTGATGGATCACAGTGGATTCACAAACAACGAGATTGCTTACATGTCTTTGGCCGCCCAAGTGTGGAAAGAAGAAGCGTTGAGTGAGATCGCGCAGAATGCGATGAGGAAGTTAGCTGGGTTGGCTAGCCCTATTGATATCTCCGAAGTTCCTGCCATCGCACCCGTATTAATTAATGCCCCAAAATTTCTTAATGAAATAATTGATTGCATAAGTAAACGTAGAACAATTGAGTTTGTGTACTTAGATTCTGAGATGTTGAAACAATCTAGGCAGGTCAATGTCTATTCTTACTTTTCATTTAAAGGTAATTGGTATTTCAGTGGACTTGACGTCCTCAAGGCGGAGATTCGTACCTTTAAATGTGATCGAATTGTGGGGGATGTATCAGCAGCTAAAGGTTTGAAAGCGTATGAAATACCCGAAGACTATGTTTCGAAGACCGAAACGAGAGATTCGACCCACGAACTAACAGCTCAACTTCTTGTTCGTAAAGGACGGGGTTCTCAACTACGCAACCGTGCATCGAAGGTAGTTACTGAGGAAGAGTTCGACGCCGTTGATGTTGCGTATTCTTCCGAGAGCGAATTAATCTCCTTAATACTGTGGCATCTGGATGATGTTGAGGTGCTTGCCCCTCCCGAACTAAGAAATAACGTGGTCAAGTCATTGAAGAATGTGGTGATGGTTCATGGTTAAGAAGCTGGCGGATAATCAGGTGTCTCGGCTTTTGGATCTAGTTCCGTATTTAACTCTTAATCAAGGGGTGGCGTTGGAGAAGATAGCGAGTGATTTCAACACAACCAAATCTTCTGTTATAGATGATTTGAATACTTTATGGATGTGTGGATTACCGGGTTACACACCGCTGGAACTTATCGATCTATCCTTTGAAACTGGTTATGTTTCGATACGCAATGCCGATGTTTTAAGTAGTCCACGCAAACTCAGCGATTCAGAAGTTGCAGCATTAATTCTTGGCTTAAGCATTATTCGTGGTTCGCTACCTTCTTCAAGTACTCACGCCCTTTTAATTGATGATCTTGTTCAGAAACTCTCTGTTAAAACAAGAGTCGTTGCTCCGAAGAATATTTCTGTCAATGTTTTGCCTGAAGTCAGGGAGGTTATTTTTTCATCGCTTAAGACCGGCGAAAGTGTAAAGATTTCGTATCACTCTGTTTCGCGTGATGAAGTTAGTTCCAGAAATATCACACCATTGAAAGTTTTCAGCGAGGGCAATACAGAGCATGTTTACTCTTTTTGTGAATCTTCCGAGGATTTCAGAGTGTTCCGTTTAGATCGAATATCGCAAGCGGAATCGACAGGAAGCAAGAGGGTTTTACCGCTACCACAATCTGCGCCCGAAGCTAATGAGGAGTTGCGCATGAAAGTTCATGGCAACCTACGGAAAATATCCGAAACATTTAATCTTAGGGATCATACGGAACTCAAACCTGAAGATGAGGTTGTTTGCAATGTATTTAGTACTGAATGGGCTATCCGTACAATTTGTAGCCTTCTAGGAACGGCAGAGGTTCTTGAGCCTTTGGACGTACGAGAACTGGTAGTAAGTAGGGCTCAGAAAGCGCTGAATCAGTACGGGTAAACGCCTGATCTGTGCGTTCTGAGGCTATTTGAGATAAAGTTAATCGTAGATTCTTACGTTTAGAAAGCGAGAAGTTATGTTTTTGCGCGAACCAAGCCACATTCTAATTCTGCTGTTGGTTGTATTAGTTCTCTTCGGTGCAAAACGTCTTCCTGATTCAGCTCGCTCTCTCGGTAAAAGCATGAGAATTTTCAAGAGCGAAATCAAGGAAATGAAGCAAGACGATAAGAAACCGGATACCGACGAGTCAACTGAGAAGTAGTCTTATGTCGACCTCAACTGGTGGTCGAATGCCCTTGCTAGATCATCTTCGTGAGTTACGCAAACGCATCATTCGATCCGCAATATTTATTGTTATCGCAGCCGCACTTGGTTGGTATTTTTATAATGACATCATCATCGAACTTGCCAAACCAGTATGTGATTTAAGAGCAGCTCAAGAATCAGGGGATGAAAACTGCGGTGCTCTTTACATCAGCGGTGTGTTGGGGCCTTTAAATTTACAGATAAAAGTTGCGATACTTACTGGATTGATACTTGCTGCTCCCGCATGGCTTTTCCAGTTGTGGGCCTTTATCGCGCCTGCGTTACATAGACGAGAGAAGAAGAACTCTATTTTCTTCATTATCGCTGCAACACCTTTCTTTGCGGCTGGGGCATTTCTTGGATATTCAATATTACCGGCGGCTGTACGAGTGCTCTTTGGCTTCACTCCAGATGCTCTCAATAACCTTGTACGTTTTGATGATTACATTGACTTTGTTCTTCGAATCATTCTGCTCTTTGGATTGGCTTTTGAATTACCAGTTTTTTTGATCAGCCTTAATCTCATTGGTTTTCTGAGCGGTAAAACGATTTTGAAACCTTGGCGAATATGGGTTTTCTCGATAGTTCTATTCGTTGCCGCTTTTACACCTACAGCTGATCCGTTGTCGATGGCAGCCTTGGCAGTTCCGCTAATTCTTTTGTATCTCGCTTCAGGTACATTCGCATTACTCAACGATAAACGGCGAGATCGAAAGAATCCTGACCGTGTCTAACCCTCGCTGGGCCGTAGTGGTTAATCCAACTTCTGGCCAAGGCAAAGGGGCAGGTTTAGGAAAAGTGGTAGCTGGTTATTTTGCGAAGCATGATTTGAAGTACCAATTAATAACTGGCATCTCGGCTCAAAATGTTCAGAGTGATTTACTCAAATTTATCGATGAAAACCACGATTGTCCTGGTGTAATCGCTGTAGGAGGAGACGGATTGGTTCACTTGGTTCTGCAAGTTGTTGTGCCTATGAAAATAGCTTTCGCAGCAATTCCAGCAGGTACTGGAAATGATTTTGTTCGGGCATTGAATTGGCCTCTTGATGAGATTATTAAACTTCTCGATCATGTAACCACCACATCACCGCAAATCATCGATCTTGGTTTAGTAGATGGTGAATGGTTCGGTGCGGTTCTTTCTTCGGGATTTGATTCAACGGTCAATGAAAAAGCTAATGCTTTAACCTGGCCAAAAGGTCGATCAAAATACAATCTAGCAATAGCGCTGGAACTTCCTCTCTTTAAGCCTTCGCATTTTGAGATTGAATTAGATGACAGAACTATCAGTACGGAAGCAATGCTTATCGCTGTTGGAAATGGATCTAGTTATGGTGGAGGAATGCAAGTGTGTCCTCAGGCATCCCTTACTGATGGTTTATTCGACGTGATGGTTCTTAGTCCAATTTCGAAGCTTGAATTTATTCGTGTTTTTCCAACTGTGTATTCAGGTACCCATATAAATCATCCAGAAGTGAGTGTTTATCGAACCAAAAAAGTGCGTATTAACTCTCAAGCCGTTGCATATGCTGATGGTGAACGTATTGGTGCACTTCCTGTAAGTGCTGAATGCGTTGCTGGGGCTGGATTAACGTGGCTGAACTGATAACCCCGGCAGAGAAATTTGCCGCTGCACGGTCAAGAACTAACCATCCTTTGACACAAGAGTTTATTGATTCATTTGGTTTTGCCTTCGATAACTTCCAGATTGCAGCGTGCCAAAGCGTTGAGGATGGCAACGGAGTTTTAGTAGCTGCACCCACTGGGGCCGGTAAAACTGTTGTCGGTGAATTTGCAGCCTTTATCGCGTTGAAGCAAAAGAAGAAATGTTTCTATACAACCCCTATCAAAGCTCTATCGAATCAGAAGTATCAAGAGTTTGTAGAAAAGTTTGGCTCCGAGAACGTAGGTTTGTTAACAGGGGATACAAACATAAATAGTGAAGCTCCAATTCTGGTCATGACAACAGAAGTTCTCAGAAATATGCTGTATCAAGGCTCAAACACACTAATAAATTTGGGTTCAGTAGTAATGGATGAAGTTCACTACTTAGCCGATAAATTCAGGGGAGCTGTATGGGAAGAAGTTCTCATTCACCTCATGGAGAGCGTACAAGTGATATCGCTTTCGGCAACCGTTTCTAATGCCGAAGAGTTTGGTGAATGGCTCGGAGAAGTTCGCGGAACGATAGATGTCATTGTTAGTGAAGTTAGACCTATTCCGTTATACCAGCACGTTCTTATCGGCAATAAGCTCGTTGATCTGTTCACAAAACCAGGACAAGTAAATCCAGAGATACTTAAATTAGAGAATGAAGCGTTACAACGAGTTAAATCTAGGGCTGGTAGAAATTCTCGCTGGATCGATGATTCGAATCGGTTATCTAGAGCAGAAATAATTGAGAAATTGCAGCGCATGTCTTTATTACCGGCGATTACTTTCATTTTCTCTCGAGTTGGGTGCGATGCTGCGGTTAAGCAGTGCTTGCAAGCTGGTATCAAGTTGACGAGTCCAGAAGAACGCAAGGAGATAATCGAGACAGCCAATAGATATACACAGAATCTTGCTCAAGAAGATCTAGAGGTGCTAAATCACTCAGATTGGATTACGGCATTGGAGCGAGGTATCGCGGCGCATCACGCCGGTTTGATCCCAAGTTTTAAGTCAGCCGTGGAGGATTTGTTTCAAAGGGGTTTAGTTAAAGCAGTATTTGCAACTGAAACTCTTGCGTTGGGCATAAACATGCCTGCTCGCACTGTGGTTCTTGAAAAATTGGTTAAGTACAACGGTGAAGCACATGTTCCCATCACACCTGGTGAGTACACGCAATTAACCGGTCGCGCGGGGCGAAGAGGCATAGATATAGAAGGTAACGCCGTTATTCAGTGGTCTCCGAGTATTGATTCGGCAACCGCTGCTGGTTTAGCTTCGACCCGAACGTACCCTCTGCGTTCTTCTTTCTCTCCTACTTACAATATGGCAGTTAATCTCATCTCGCGTTTTGGTCGAGAACGAGCACGTGGATCCTTAGAGTCATCCTTTGCTCAGTTTCAGGCCGATAGAGCTGTTGTTGGTTTGGTTAAACAGCAAAAGCGTAATCAAGAAGGAATCAATGAATTATTAGACCAAGCCACGTGTCATCTTGGAAATTTTGAAGAGTACGCAGGTTTCCGCCGTGAAATAAAGGATGTCGAAGCCTTATTGAGCAAACGAGGCGGCCGGAAAGCTTTTGATTCTAAGCAGAGACTGCACATGGAGTCAGAGATAGATGAGCTACGCAGAAAAATGAAAAATCATGCTTGCCACAGCTGTAATGATCGGGAATCGCACGCTCGATTCGCCGAAAGATCTGATCGTTTACAGCGTGAAAATGAAGGTTTAAATAATCGTGTGATGAATCGTACCCATGTAATTGCAAAAACTTTTGACAAGATTTGTAACGTGCTTACGTTGCTTGGATACATCGAAGGGGAGAAGCTACTTCCTCAAGGTTTAATTCTCTCCAAAATCTATGCTGAATCAGATCTTCTACTCACAGAAAGCATCCGACGAGGGATCTTTGCAGAGTTACAGCCTGCAGAAATTGTGAGTGTTGCTTCGGCAATGATTTTTGAATCAAGAAGTCAGGAAGATCTATCACCCAAAATTCCGAATGACACCGTTGCAAACGCTCTTTCGGCCATCACTCGAATTTGGACAGAGATTGAGGATATGGAAATAGAGGCCGGGGTAAGAACACAAAGAGCGCCGGATCTTGGTTTTTGTTACATGATTTTTAGATGGGCCAATGGTTCAAGCCTTAGTCATGTGCTTAAAGGTACAGATATGTCTGTTGGCGATTTTGTTCGATCAACTAAACAGTTAGTGGATTTACTTGGGCAGATTGCAAATGCGTCACCAGAACTGAACACGAAATGCAGACAAGCAGTAAAATCTATTGATCGCGGAGTTGTAACATATTTGTTGGGAGATGTATGACTCTAATGCTCCTGGATTCAGCATCCCTTTGGTATCGGGCTTTCTACGGTATGCCAGATTCACTTTTGTCTCCTGATGGCACCCCTGTGAATGCGGTTCGGGGTTATTTGGATATGAGTGCGCGTCTGATAACAACTTACAAGCCCAACAGATTAGTTGCGTGTATTGAAGGGGATTGGAGACCTTCCTGGAGAGTTGAACTTTTTCCAGAGTACAAAGCCAATCGTTTGGACGCAGAAGGCGCGGAGGAAGAGCCAGATTTATTGGCCCCACAGATACCAATCTTGATGGATGTATTGGATGCTTTTGGCATTGCCATCGTGGGAGCAGATGATTACGAAGCCGATGACGTTATGGCTTCATATTCCGAGCGTGAAAATGGTCCAATCAGAATTGTTACCGGTGACCGTGACATGTTTCAGTTAGTTGATGATAAAAAAGATGTCAAAGTAGTTTATTTAGCTAAAGGTATTTCGCAACATGATTTAGTCGATATTTCGTGGGTCTCTAAAAGATATGAAATTCCAGGGGATAGGTATTCACTATTTGCCATATTTCGAGGAGATCCCTCCGATGGTTTACCGGGTGTTAAAGGTATTGGTGAAAAGGGAGCGGCTCTGATCGCAAATAACTTCGCAACAATTGATGAAGTTATCGCGGCAGCAGAATCTGAACATCCAGCGCTAACCCAGAATCTAATTAAGAAGATTATTGCAGGTAAGGATTACTTGCGTATTGCGCCTACTCTGGTCCTTTGTGCAAGAGATGTAAACCTTCCGGTTGTAGATCTTGCATTACCTCAGAGACCTTCAGACATCTCGCATATCTATAAATTGCAGAAGGATTATGGCTTGGGTGCAAGCATTGATCGAATGATTGCAGCTCTGCGATGGTAAGTCTGGTTCTTTCTGTTCTCGCTGGTTTCTTTTTATCAGCAGCTTTTGCTCCTATTGATTTCTGGTTTGCGGTACCTATTGCCATCGCAGTCTTTCTTTATGCCGTAACAAAGACACGACACCCTTTTCTCAATGCCTTTACATTCGCTGCGGTGTTTAACTATCTAACGTTGCAGTGGAGCGGACAGTTTGTAGGTTTGCTTCCTGTTCTGTTTTTAGTTCTTTTGCAATCTGTCTTTTATGTACCCCTTGGCTTTATTTCATTCAAGCGAGACAGATACTCGCGGATTTGGCTCGTTTTACCGATTGTTCTCATCGCTGATGAATTGCGATCAGTTTTTCCTTTTCAAGGTTTTGGATGGAATCGGTTGTCCTTTAGCCAGGCGGATTCGCCCTTTCGGATAATCGCTTCTTATCTAGGCGATTCATCCTTAACCTTCTTATCCGTATTGCTAGGTATTGCTCTGTATCTTCTCTTTGCACGAGCGCAACTAACTTCGATTGCAGTTATTGCACTTGTCTGCACAGCCTCCTTGTTTGTTCCGGTGCAAGGTCCAGGACAGGGGAGTGCTCGCGTATTAGCCGTACAGGGAAATGTTCCTCGTTTAGGATTAGATTTCAACTCTCGTGCAGAAGAAGTTTTTAACATGCATCTTTTGCAGACCCAGAAGGCACTTAATCAGATTGAGACAAAACCCGACTTTATTGTTTGGCCAGAAAATTCGGTTGATGTGGATCCATTCATTAACGAAGAAGTAGGAGAGCAGATTTCTAATCTGGCTCGTTCTTCTAGTACCCCGATTATTGTTGGAGCGGTTTTACGTGATTCGAATCAACCAAAGAATGCTTCCATTTTGTGGAATTCAGAGGGAGATGTTGAATCAACGTATGTGAAGAGAACGTTAACCCCTTTTGGTGAGTACATACCTCTGCGATCACTGTCAGAATTAGTGTCGCCATTAGCGAAGAATGTTGTTGATTTTGTACCTGGAACATCATCGATCCGACACGAGATTTCTGATGCAAATATTGCACCCATAATCTGTTATGAGATAATCAATGATTCAAATGTTGATTCAAGTGTTTCTGGTTCAAATTTATTGGTAGTTCAGACCAATAATGCGACATTTGCCGACAGTGGTCAGAGTATTCAGCAACTCAATATCAGTCGCATTCGCGCCATCGAATACAACAGATGGGTTGTGAGTGTTTCAACTACCGGAGTTTCGGCAATTATCGATAATCATGGAGTCGTGAGAGCTATTACAAAACAGAATCAATCTGATTTTATAGACTCAGAAGTCCTGTTGATTCAAAAAGCATCTATAGCCCAGCGGGTGAACGGATACAGCGCAATCTTTATCGTTGTGCTATCCGTTGTGCTTTATCTACGCAAGAAGAAAATGAATGTATAAAAACGCGGTTCTTATTCCGACATACAATGAAGCTGCAACAATTTCTCAGATAATTTTTGAGTTATCTGGTCTTAAAATTGACATCTTTGTAATTGACGATGCCTCACCAGATGGAACCGCACAAATTGTCAGCAATCTTGGACTATCCCATGTGCACGTAATAGATCACGGCCGAAAGGCTGGAATTGGGCCTGCCTACGTTTTTGCAATGCAGAAGGCGATCAAAGGTGGATATGACAAGATCGCAACCATGGATGCTGATGGTTCCCACTTAGTCGATGATTTAGCAGCTATGTTGGATTTAGGACCGGAAATTGATGTTGTTATGGGAAGTAGATGGATACCTGGTGGTTTAGTTACCAATTGGTCTAATGGTCGCAAATTTCTCTCCAAATTCGGTACCTGGTATGCAAGAAGATCTTTGGCGCTACCGTATAGAGATTTAACAGGTGGTTTGCGTGTATATGGCAGAAACGTTCTAGAAGGCATCAATTTTTCTCAGATCAGCTCAAATGGATATTGTTTTCAAATTGAAATGATCAGAAAATTACATGCACATGGTGCATTCATCAAAGAAATTCCAATACATTTCATAGAACGCCAAGGTGGAGTATCTAAGATGAGTAAGGCAATAGTTTTAGAGGCGTTTTTTAGAGTTAGCCTCTGGGGCGTTCAGCGTGTGCTTGGGATTAACGCCGATAAGTTACATTATGTAAAGTAATTCTAATTACTGGGCAAACTCCGAGATTGGCGGGCAAGAACAGATCAAGTTCCTATCCCCGAAGGCTCCATCTATTCGTCCCGTCGTTGGCCAGTACTTTCCACGCATACCAACGATTTCTCCAGGAATAAAGCCATCTAGATACTCAGGAAAAGCTGCAATTTCACGTGGATACTTTCGATCCCATTGGCTAGATACAACATCTCCTGCCGTATGAGGCGCATGAGCTAAAGGCGAATCTTCGTGCGTGATAACTCCACTTTGAACATCCATGATTTCACCATGGATAGAAATCATGGCCGAAATAAATCTTTCTATCTCCGCTATATCTTCACTCTCAGTTGGTTCAATCATTAGCGTTCCAGCTACTGGAAAGCTCATTGTTGGAGCATGAAACCCATAATCCATTAATCTCTTAGCTACATCATCAACGGTTACACCTGATTCTTTGGTGATTTCGCGAAGATCCAAAATGCACTCGTGTGCAACGCGACCGTTATTACCGGTATACAGAACCGGATAGTAAGGATTTAACTTCATGGCTATGTAATTAGCGGATAAAATTGCAACTTGTGTCGCATGAGTGAGCCCTGCTCCCCCCATCATCCGTATGTATGTCCATGAAATAGGCAAGATACTCGCCGATCCATAAGGCGCAGAACTTACCGGACCCGGTCCGGTCGCAGGACCAGCCAAAGCATCTAACGGATGGTTCGGTAGAAAAGGTGCGAGATGTGATCTGGAAATCACCGGACCAACACCAGGTCCCCCACCACCATGTGGAATGCAGAATGTTTTATGTAGATTCAAATGCGAAACATCAGCGCCAAATTTACCTGGTTGAGCCAAACCAACCAATGCATTTAAGTTTGCTCCATCGACGTATACCTGTCCTCCGGCATCGTGGATGAGTTCGCAAATTTCGGAAATTGCACTTTCAAAGACACCGTGAGTTGAAGGATATGTGACCATTAATGCCGCCAACTTAGAACCGTGTTCAGCAATCTTCTTTTTCAAATCTTCGAGACTCACATTTCCGTGATCATCACAAGCAACGACAATAACGTGCATGCCAGCCATTACAGCACTGGCAGCATTGGTACCGTGCGCACTAGACGGAATTAAACATATTGTTCGTTCTTGATCTGCGCGACTATCGTGATAATTTCTAATCGCTAACAATCCAGCGAATTCTCCTTGGCTACCGGCATTCGGTTGTAAGGACACAGCGTCATAGCCAGTTATGGAAATCAGGAACTGCGATAACTCATCAATTAATTGACGTGATCCAATACTTTGATCTGTTGGCGCAAAAGGATGTAAATGCGAGAATTCAGGCCACGTAACGGATTCCATCTCAGTTGTGGCATTAAGTTTCATCGTGCATGAGCCCAATGGAATCATGGTGCGATCTAGCGCTAAATCCCTATCGGATAACATGCGTATGTATCGCAACATCGCTGTTTCTGAGTGATTAGAGTTAAAGACTGGATGCTGTAGATAAGAGGATTCTCTGATCAAAGATTTGCTAATAATCGATTCACTATGTACGTCATCAATTGTGACACCAAAAACTTTACCGAGTTGATTGAGTGACTCAACTGTTGTTGTTTCATCTAATGAAACTGAAACATGGGTGCTATCAACATGACGAAGATTAATCTGATTTTCATAAGCTTTTTTGTGAATAGCATCCGCGTCATCAACTTTGATGGTCACAGTATCGAAGTGCGAAGCATTAACAACCGCATATCCAGCCTTTTTTAGCGCAGAAGTGAATGCAGAGGTTTGATTATTAATCCGTTCGGCTAACATTCTTAAACCAACAGGACCATGCCACATTGCATAGAAGGCACTCATCACGGCTAGCAGAACTTGCGCAGTACAGATATTGCTTGTTGCCTTGTCTCTGCGAATATGTTGTTCACGAGTTTGTAGAGCTAATCTAAACGCTGGATTACCGTGTGCATCAACGCTCTGACCAATTAATCGACCAGGTAAAGATCGTTCTAATCCATTTCTGACAGCAATGAAACCCGCATGTGGTCCACCGAATCCCATAGGAACACCAAAGCGTTGAGCAGAACCAACTGCAACATCGGCACCCCACTCCCCTGGTGGTTTAAGCAGCGTTAAGGCAAGCAAATCTGTAGCAGCAATTAGTAAAGCTTCATTTGCGTGAACGGCCTCTGCTAATTCTTTGAAATCTTGAATATCTCCACGTGTGTTTGGATACTGAACTAGTACGCTGAAATATGGTGATTTCGTTGTGATACCTATTGAAGAATCAAACTCTTCGATAATGATATTAAGTGGTTTAGAACGCGTTTGGATAACTGCTTTTGTTTGCGGATGAACATTCTTGTCAATTAGGAAAACAGCATCATCACTTCCATTAAACACTCGTTTTGCTAGCGTCATGGCTTCGGCGGCAGACGTACCCTCATCAAGCATAGAAGCATTTGCTATAGGCAAAGCTGTTAGGTCACAGACAGCTGTTTGAAATGCGAAGAGTGCTTCGAGTCGTCCCTGAGAGATCTCTGGTTGATAAGGGGTATACGCGGTATACCAAGCAGGATTTTCTAAAACATTTCTAAGAATTACGGGCGGAGTAATTGTTCCGTAGTATCCGCAGCCAATAAAGGAGGTAAATAATTTGTTCTTATCTGCCATTTGTCGGAGTTCGTTAATAGCTTGAACTTCTGTTAACGCTTCTGGCAACTCGTCACTGAGCTTCTTCGACATTGCAATATTGCTAGGAACAACATCTGCGATAAAGGATTGCATATTGGAGTAACCGAGAGCTTTAAGAATTGTGTTTTCTTCTGTAGAAGTAGGTCCTATATGTCGACGCTCGAAAGCGGCGTATTCTTTGTAAGAACCGAAGTGCTCAACGCGTGACATTGCACTATCCCCTAGCGTGTAAGTAAAAAGCTATAAGGAAAGAATATGCCTGTTTAGGCGCCTTTGCGCTTTCTACGAAGTGATAATTCATCGTTACTTTCGCCACCCACCGTGTGACCATCTAGTTCGCCGGAAAGAGTTGAGAGCGAGCCTTCAACTTCGTGCCATACCTTGCCTACGGCTATTCCGAAGACGCCTTGACCTCCAGCTAAAAGATCGATCACTTCATCGGCGCTAGCGCACTCATAAATTGAAGCCCCATCGCTCATTAGGGTAATTCGTTCGAGTTCAGTGACACCTCGATCACGAAGATGATTAACGGCTGTACGAATGTTTTGAAGCGAGACGCCGGCATCAAGTAAGCGTTTAACAATTTTCAAAACAAGAATATCTCGAAACCCATAAAGACGAGTCGATCCTGATCCCCCAGCAGCTCTGATGCTCGGTTCAACCAAACCTGTGCGTGCCCAATAATCTAATTGGCGATAACTAATTCCCGCTGCTGAACAAGCGGTAGCGCCGCGATAGCCTATAAGTTCGAAGTCCGAAGTTGGCGCCATGAGGGGAATCTCAATTCTCTTGGGGAGTGCCTAAGAATAGAACGAAGAGCGCATTATCACGGGTTCCGACACTCCCAAAACCTATACTTGAGGTTGAGAGTTTCACGGGCTCGAATGCCTAACCAGCGAAGTCTTCAGGGTTGATCTGATCGAGGAATTCCCTAAATCGCTCTAGCTCAGAGCTCTGCCCAGAGGCCGCAGCAGCATCTTCGGCAACATCATCTGGTATTTCGATACCAACATTATCAAGCAGATCTGAATCGGCAAGAATATTGCTATGGGTTCGAAGGGCTAAAGCGATCGCATCCGATGGCCTGGAAGAAACACTGATTGCTTTACCTTCTGGATCCCTCAAAAGAAGTGAAGCGAGAAAAACACCATCTTCGATTGCTGTTACTTGAACAGCGGTTAGTGTGGCATCGAGAGACTCAACTATGTCTTGCATGAGGTCATGAGTTAGAGGTCTTGGAGGAATAACTCCCTGCTGGGCAAATGCAATTGCGGTTGCTTCCACAGCACCTACCCATATGGGCAAAAAACGAACTCCATCAATTTCCTTAAGCAGAACTATTGGTTGATTCGATGGCATTTCAATTCGAACGCCCACAACTTGCATAGCAACCATGCTCATTTTAACAAAGATCTATCGAAGGCGATTTAATCCACCGCGCACCAAAGATGCATGAAGGCGGATTGAGAGTGAAGCGATTTCCTTTTGAACCTCTTGCGCACGAGCTTTTGACTCAGTATTTTTCTGACGATGCAAGGGAGTAATAACTTGCTCAATCAATCCGATTTCACGATCGGCCGCTGATTTGAATGAGCGCAAGTGACGCGGTTCTATTCCAAAGGTTCCCATTTCGGTAACAGCTTTCGCGACTGCCAAAGCATCACCATCGTAGTGACGACCACGCGGCGCAATAAGTCCAAAAGATTCAAGCTCAACTAATGATGCCTCAGTGAGGCCGCTTGCTTTGAGCAGTTCATCACGAGAAAGTCGCATTTCGCTAGATTCAGAGAAGACTGCTGGTGCCATTTCACCATCAACTGTTGCAAGAGACGGTCTAGGAGCCGCTACGCCACCGGAAATTGCAGCTGGCTGTAATCCGCGATCAAGTGCGTCAAGGTTCTCTTTTATCACGCGCAGAGGTAAATACTGATCACGTTGAGCGAGCAATACATATCGCAGACGTTCTAAATCTGAACTAGTGAATTTACGATATCCAGATGGAGTTCTCTGTGGATCAATTAAACCTTCTGATTCAAGGAAGCGAATCTTTGAAATAGTGATGTCAGGAAAGTCTCCGCGCAGCTTCGTGAGGACTTCGCCGATACTCAAATACGCGCGTGCTGGAACGCTCATTACTTCTCCCCTTGAGATTTAACATGTGAATTTCCAAAAAATAATGCATGAAATTTACCAATTTGCAGCTGGTCTCCCATTTTCAAAACTTGCCTATCAATTGAAAGTGAATTGACGTAGGTACCGTTTAAACTCTGGGAGTCAATAATCGTAAAACTATCTCCATCACGTTCAATAATCGCATGCTTTCGTGAAACAGTTACATCATCAAAGAAAATATCGCTTTCAGGCGAACGTCCGATAGAAGTATTTTCCGAATCTAGTAAAAATCGAGATCCTTGAGAAGGTCCTCTATGGATTACGAGCATGGCTTTCTTTGAACCTTGTTGACACACTTCATCAATGATCGCTTTAACAGATGAGTCCACTTGTTGCAGAAAAAGCTGGGATGCAGATACTTCGCTAACTCCATCAACACTGCGTAATCCGAGATGAAGGGTTGAGGTTAGTTCGCGTTCATTTTCAACTGCTGCCACGAATAACCCCTTTCACGCGCATCCACTGGCTCACCTTGAACTTAAGGGTGACACTAGGGGGATGTCACCCTGCGGGTCAAGCGGTGATACCAGCGTAATCTGCCGCTGAAAGCAGGTTCTGCGGCGCTGATTCGACGGTTATCTCAAAGAGCCAACCCGAACCATAAGGATCGCTATTGATTGTTTCAGGAGCTGTGTTCAACTCCGAATTTATGGCACTTACTTTTCCGGTTACCGGAGAAAAGATTTCAGAAACACTCTTTGTTGACTCAACTTCCCCACAAACTTTATCAGCACCGAGTTCTTGGCCAACCTTAGGCAGCTGCACATAAACAATGTCTCCCAAAGCGCTTTGGGCATAATCAGTAATTCCAACACGCAGGACTAAAGCGATTGCCGTGTCTGCTACCCACTCGTGTTCTTTGGTGTAGCGCAGTGAATCAGGAATATTGGACATGTACGTTCCGCTTCTATGATTGAGTTGATGCAACTCTAATACTTTTGATGGCACTTTGGAAATAGGTCAAACCAGTATAAATGTAGAGAACCACTCCCCAGGTAGCAAAACTCCATCCCAGCGCGAAGGCAATGTCTCCAATCAATGATTGGTGAGTTGCTAACAATAAAAGAGGAAATGCGTACAGCAGATTGAAGGTAGCGGCTTTGCCTAGAAATGAAACTTCTAAAAGCTCGATCTTTCGAATCTTCATCACTAGTGTTACAAGAGCGAGAATTAAGTCTCTGCCAAGTAAGACAAGAACCACCCAGAGAGGGATGGCTTGCCTTAGATATAGAACAACCAGGGTTGCAACGATGTAGATTCGATCCGCAGCAGGATCTAGCATTGCACCGATAGTTGATGTTTGATTCCACGCTCTAGCGATTTTTCCATCAAAATAATCTGTAGCTCCTGCAATCATCAGAGTAAGAATTGCTAGGAAATCCTCTTCGCTGATAAGTGCGAAGTAAATGAAGACCGGTACTCCCAATAATCGCAGAACACTGAGTGCATTTGGAACATTCACATTCTTATTCATAATCAGATTTAGTTCTTCTCGCGTTCTTTAACGCGTATCGCTACTTGCACCGGGGTTCCAGGGAAAGAGAATTCTTCGCGTAAGCGACGCTCGATAAACCTGCGGTAAGACGCTTCGATCCACCCGCTAGAAAAAATCACAAACTTAGGCGGAGCAATGCCCGCTTGAGTCGCGTAGAAAATCTTTGGCTGCTTTCCTCCGCGTACAGGAGGTGGGGTCGCTCCGATGAGTGCTCCCAAGAAAGAGTTCAACTTCGAAGTAGGAACACGTTTCTCCCAAGAATCAATAGCAGTACGAAGAGCCGGAGCTAAACGATCCCTGTGCCAACCAGTTTTGGCAGCAACGTTTACTCTCTGCGCCCATTCGATTTGATCTAGGTGACGGTCAATTTCACGATCAAGTTGATCTCTGCGATCTTCATCCACTAGATCCCATTTATTCATGACAATTACCATTGCTTTGCCGGCCTCTTCGGCCATCGTCAGAATTCGCAAATCTTGTTCGGAAATAGCTTCGCTGGCATCTAGAACAATGACGGCAACTTCGCACCTCTCAATAGCAGCCTGTGTGCGCAAAGAGGCGTAGTAATCAGTACCACTTGCTTGATTCGATCGCTTTCGTAACCCCGCGGTATCAATGAATCTCCAGGTAGAACCACCGAAGGAAATCAATTCATCAACTGGATCTCGAGTTGTTCCTGCTATTTCAGAGACGATAGAACGTTCTTCACCCGCTAATGCATTGAGCAATGATGATTTGCCAACGTTTGGTCGACCAATAAGTGCGACTCTGCGATAACCATCTTGAACTTGCGCTCTGCCAACTTCAGGAAGGTGGGCAACAACTTTGTCTAATAGATCTCCACTGCCGCGTCCATGTAAAGCAGATACGAAGTAGGGTTCGCCTAATCCCAAATTCCACAGAGAATGCGCATCCGATTCTTCACGTTCGCTATCAACTTTATTTGCGATAAGTACTATCGGTTTCTTGGCTTTTCTTAACTCCTGAACCAATACATCGTCTTCATCTAGTGCGCCTATTTGCGCGTCAACAACGAAGCAGATGACATCTGATTGTTCCATAGCGATTTCAGCACCAGCGCTTACTGCAACAGAGATGCCGTCGGGCTTAGATTCCCAACCACCTGTATCCATCACAATGAATCTACGTCCGCCCCATTCACATTCGTACTGAACGCGATCACGAGTCACACCTGGCGTATCTTCTACGATGGCTTCTCGCCTGCCTATAAATCGATTTATTAATGTAGATTTTCCAACATTAGGTCGCCCGAGGATTCCAACGATAGGTAAACCAAGAAGGTTTCTTTCTCGCAACAGTTCCCATACTCGCTCAACAGTTTCTTCAAGATTAAGCAGCGTTGAGTCAATTAATACTGCGTCAGCAGCCATTTGTAATGGAGAAACCTTGCGCGTGGTATCAATTAGGTCGCGTCCATCTAAGGACTCTCTCACTTCTTGGGTAGATATCTGCACTTCTATTTCAGCTTCCCTACGAAGAGCGCGAGCTTCTAGATCAGCCGTTAAATATAGTTTTAATGCAGATTCAGGAGCGACGACGCTTCCTATATCTCTACCCTCAACAACGATTCCCCGCGAAGCGTTTTTAATGTATTGACGTTGAATTGCTAACAACTCATTTCTGATTTCTGGTACAGCCGCGATAAAACTAACGCGATCATTAACTTCTTGTGACCGGATAGAGATATTTACATCCGTATCACCAACGAACAAGATGGGTGTCAATGGATCGCAATTGAATCTGAGCGGGAACAACTTAAGCAATTCCAGTAACTTGTGCGGATCTTGTTCGTTCTTTTCAATGCTTAACCAGGTAACTCCGCGATAAAGAGCGCCGGTGTCTAAATAATTCCAACCAGCACGATGGGCGATCAACTTGGAAGTACTAGATTTGCCGGCTCCACTGGGACCATCTATTGCTACAACGATTCCCATGGCGTAATTCTACGACTAATGCTGCGGTTTAATTACGAGTTGAATGCACTTTCCAGCCTTTGGTGCTCAAGAACTGCTCCAAATGATGTGCTTTTTCTACTTCCAGAATCGATAAAGTTACTAAACCTGTATTTTGACCAGGTGTGTGTTCTATTGATACATCTTCAATGTTGACATCAGCAGTGGCGCAATCATTGAAAATCGCAGCAAGTTGACCCGCTTTGTCATCAATTACAATATGCAAGAAAACATATGTTCGAGCTGAACTTCCATGTTTTCCGGGAATCAAAGCACGACCTTTATTGCCTGATTCAATAACTGCCTTCGCCACCGCAGGTTCATTTAAACTTGCTTCTATTTTTAAAATCTTCTCGCGCAGTCCACTCAAAACAGTTGCGATGTTCGTTGAATTTTCGCTAAAAATCTCTTTCCATAGCAGCGAATCAGAATCAGCTATGCGTGTCAGATCTTTGAAACCCTGGCCAATAAGTCCCAACCATTTCGGATCACTCTCAATTAGTTCCCCTGCCAGCACGCTGGCCAATAATTGAGGCACATGAGAGATCAAAGCCATCGCTTGATCATGCTCTTGCGGACCCATATGAATCGGAATAGCACCACAAAGATTTATGAGCTCCAACGCTAATTCAACGCTTGCCTTACCTGAATCCTCATTCGACGTAATTATCCACGGACGCCCACTAAAGAGATCTCCGCGTGCCGATTGCGCACCTGATACTTCTCGACCCGCCATCGGATGGGTTCCCACGTATCGTTGCAAAACTCCATCTAAACCTTGAACTTGTTGTAGAGGTTTAATTTTTATACTAAGAACATCTACAAATGTAGATGCAGAATTGAGAGCAGACTCCTCTTTCAGTACCGTAGCGAAAGCGCTCGGGGGCACAGCAAGGATCACAACATCAAAAACATGGCCAATTTCAAATGAAGCGCCTGGATCAACCAGTGATTGGGATAAATCTTTAGCCTGCGCACTGTGATCAGACATCAAAACTCGCACGTTATGCGATACCAATGCCAGGCCTATAGAAGTTCCAATGAGCCCAGAACCTACGATTTTGACCGATGAAAGAGCCATGAGAAACCTCTACTGCGCTAAATCTTTACGTAAAACCGTGGCTCCATGCAGGTAAATATGCTCTATTTCAGAGGCTGAACGCTCGGTATTGCAGTGCAACATCACACGAATTGTTCGAGGTAGAGCTTGGGGTACATCGATTTCCTGAGCGCAAAGAAGTGGAACCGAAGCAAAGCCAATCTCACGGGCAGCGCTAGCCGGAAAGGCAGCATTTAGATCAGGTGAAGCAGTGAGCAATACAGAGATCACATCAGAAATATCCAGTGAATTGGCTTTTAAAATTGCAGACAATAACTCCTTAGAACCCTCCCCGATAGCCAGAGGATCATTGGCCGTTACCTGGATTGCTCCCCTAATTGCGCGCACACTCATAGGTAAAGAGTAACGCTTCGCTCTTGCTTGCGGTGGGAAGGAAATACCGTTAAATAAATTTATATGTTTATATGTATGTCCTTAGTAGTACTTGTGGATGAATCCCCTACTAGGGATCCGCATTCTAGTGAGCAGCCATGAATATCGATATATCTATTAAATTGCGCGTAAATCACCGCACAATTATCGATAAAACCACACTTTGGTGGATAATATCGTTAAATTAATAAAACGATAAAAGCGGCAATATGTATATAAGGTTATGTAGTTAAATATGTAAAGCCTGTTGTATATTTAGCAATTCTCCAGAGTTGAGATCCCGCCAACGTCCTTCAGCTGTTTCCCCCAAGGATATAGGTCCGAACTTTGTTCTGATCAAACGGAGAACATCGATACCTACGGCAGCCATTAACCGTCGGATGATGTGATAGCGACCTTCATGAATACTCACTTCCAACCACGTTGGGGAGAGTTCTTTAAAGGTCAGCACTCGCCCAATTCCATCCTCGAGTTCGACCCCCTTGAGAAGGGTCTTTTCAACCCCTACCGGCAGCTTGCCTTCGTATTGAATAATGTACGTCTTTTCAAGTCCATAGGAAGGGTGCGTAGCTCGAAAAGTAAGATCCCCATCATTTGTAAGCAGAATCAATCCTTCTGAGTCCTTATCCAGGCGACCGACATGAAATAAACGCTCGGTTCTTAAATCAATAAAATCGCTCAAACAAGGTCGACCTTCCGGATCAAACATCGTTGACAAAACACCTTTTGGCTTATGAAGTGCAAGATAAGTTTTGGTCAAAGATTGCGTAATTGTCTCACCATCAACCATTACATCAGACTTTGAAGGGTCAAACTTAGCTCCTAGCTCTCTAATGACTATTCCATCTACGCTCACGCGTCCAGATGCTATTAGTTCATCGGCTCCTCTGCGACTTGTTATACCCGCATCGGCGATGATCTTGTTTAAGCGCTTTTCATTCATGTGTGGCTATCCATTCCCGACAGTCAACGAATCGCCGACTAAATAGGCGATACTGGGACAACCCTACAGCAGAAGTTAAGGGTTACCTACTGGAAGAAAAAACGACGAGAATTAATCTACGAGTGAATCGAGAATCTCATCCAAGTGCTCAAGATCAGGCAGATATGGAGCCAGAGCAGGCAAATCCTCAAGGGAATTCAGGCCCAGACGTTCCAGGAAGTAATTCGTCGTCTTATACAAAATAGCCCCGGTTTCAGGTTCAAGACCGTACTCCTCTACCAATCCGCGCGTCACAAGGGTCTTCATGACAGCTTCCACGTTAACTCCTCTGATAGCCGATACTCGTGCTCTGGAAACAGGCTGGCGATAGGCAATAACGGCCAGAGTCTCGAGAGCTGCTTGGGTCAATCGCGACTGCTGACCATCTAAAACAAATTTTTCGACCACAGCGGCGCTATCAGGGTGGCTATAGAAACGCCATCCTCCGGCTACGCTCTTCAAGGCAAAACCACGCTCACCGTAGCTCTCTGTGAGCTCGGCCAAAGCCTGGGAAATCTCTTCTTGGGGCACTTCTAGAACTGTGGCCAGGGTCAACTCTGAGACAGGTTCGTCTACCACCATCAAAATGGCTTCAATGTGTCTATGGATATCCCTGATTTCCACGCTACTCCTCGATGCCTTCGGTATTGCCCGTCTCTTGACCTAAAACTACTGGAATATCGAATTCATCAGTAGTTTCGATATCACCTGTTTCTGATCCCGTCCAACTAATCTGCAAATCCCCCAGCGCTACAACCTGATTGAATCGTAAAGCGCCTTGTCGATAAAGATCCAAAAGAGCAAGGAAACGAGCAACTATTACCAGTGTTGAAGAGGCATCTGCGACCAGCGAACGAAAACTTAGAGTTCGACCTCTGCGTAAAGCTTCAACCACCACTTTAGACTCCTCGGTTACGCTTACCAAAGCCGAATGTAGATGCTCGATAGCAACCACTGGTGCGCTCTTTGGAGTGAGGACACGTTCGGCTATTGCAGCGAAGCGCGCAGGACCAACACCAATTAACACCTCTGGCAAGAGCGAGGATAGAGCTGGATCTAATGAAACAACACGGGCAAAGGTTTTATCGAAGGCCTCTATACGCGCATTGAAAGTAGCTGCTATCTCCTTAAAGGCCCTGTACTGGAGTAGACGAGCAAAGAGAAGATCCCTCGCTTCTAGAAGGGCCAAATCCTCTTCATCTTCTATCTCTCCACTAGGCAACAACTTCGCCGCTTTGAGATCGAGCAGCGTGGCCGCGATAACCAGGAACTCAGTTGCTTGATCTAAGCGCCAACCCTCTCCTGATACTTCGAGTGATCTAATAAATGAGATGAATTCATCAGTTACTGCGCTCAGAGCCACTTCCGTAATGTCCATTTTGTGGCGAGAAATCAGTTGAAGCAGCAGATCGAAGGGACCATCGAAGTTTGTTAAATGAACGGAAAACCCAGGGTTTTCAGGTGTGATTACTTCATCACCGTTGCTTAATTGGGTATCCACGTGCGAACCGTACTTCAATTTGCTTGGTAAGTAAGTTAGGGAGCCCACTTGCCTAGTCGGTGGCTAATGCGTAGAGTCACGCGAATCAGAAGAAAGAGGTTTCTCGTTTGAACGCTAAATCGACAATTGAAGACGATGTCGCCACAACCTCTGCCCTTCTCAATAAAGAACCTTTGAACTTCAAAACACCTGCTGCACTCTCTGAGCACGGCGGGGCAAAAGTCATTGCAATTTTTAATCAAAAAGGTGGCGTAGGCAAAACAACTTCGACTATCAACTTAGGAGCCAGTCTTGCCGAACTTGGGCGACGAGTACTTCTTGTAGATTTTGATCCACAGGGCGGTCTCTCTTTAGGCCTTGGCGTAAACGCGCACTCTCTACCTCTTGAACAAACGGTTTATTTCGCGTTGATGACTCCTACAGCTGACATAGACCAGATAGTTCTTAAATCAAGTGTTGCTGGTCTGGACTTTCTTCCAGCAAACCGTGATCTTGGAACAGCTGAAACTACGTTAGGTGCTGAAATTGGAGGTCAGCAATACCTCAAGCGTGCGCTCGCACCACTTAAAGAATTCTATGATGTTATTTTGATTGACTGTCAGCCAACCATGGGACAACTAACAATTAACGCACTTGTCGCTTCGGATGAAGTAATTGTTCCTTTGCAATGCGAATACTTTGCACTCCATGGATTTATCGAACTCAAAGGAAACCTAGATAAGGTTAAGAGTTTCTTGAATCCAGATCTAAAGTTAATTGGAATTCTTGCCACAATGTATGACCGAAAAACGCTCCATAACCGGGAAGTGCTGGGCGCAATACTCGAGAAGTATCCCGAAGATGTTTTTGAAACAATTATTGCTAAAACAATTAGATTTCCGGAAACCACAGTTGTTGGAGAACCAATTACTTCTTACGCTTCATCATCAGGTGGAGCTGCTTCATATCGTCGTTTAGCACGTGAATTAATTGCCAGAGGAGGCGCAAAATGACACGCAGAGCTAGTCTTCCAGGTGCAGATGAGTTATTTAGATCTACATCACCTTCACTTACCTCAGTAAAGCAACCCGATGTTGAACCAGCGAAACCGCTCGTTGCACCCGCAATATCGGCACCGGTTGTTTCACCATCTAAAAAAGGTGTTCGCGCAATTCAACGTCGACGAGTAACAAGTGTTGATCGTTCTCCTTCAGGCCGCGAAAAACACGATGAAAAAATCACGGTCTATCTCTCACCGGATGAACTCTATGACTTAGATCAAGCACGTTTGCAGCTGCGAGGAGATCTTGGATTAGGTGTAGACCGTGGACGCATAGTTCGTGAATCAATTGCAGTAATAATTGCCGATCTCGAAGCCAAGGGCGATCAAAGTATTCTTGCGCGTCGTTTAAGAGGACAGTGATTAGTTCATAGCTCTTGGATGAGCCATTGCGTAAGATTCTCTAATTTTATCTATCGTAATTAAAGTGTAAATCTGCGTTGTCGTAACCGATGAATGTCCCAGTAACTCCTGCACCACGCGAATATCAGCACCACCATCCAATAAATGTGTAGCAAAAGAGTGTCTTAGGACATGGGGCGAGATGCCTTCACGTAATCCAATGTGTTTTGCTGCATCAACAACTATCTGCCATGTACTTTGGCGAGACATCCGCGAACCTCGTTGGTTCAAAAACAAAGCCTCACTTTTACCGGTAGACCCCTTAGATGCAAGCAAAGGCCTTACTCGGACCAAATAATCATCGATAGCTTTTACCGAAAAGCTTCCCAGTGGAACTACACGCTCTTTGCCTCCTTTGCCGCGTAACTTTACGATGCGGATTTCCTCACCGCCTGCAGCAACAACAGCCACATCATTGACGTTTATAGCAACAACTTCAGATACACGAGCTCCTGAACTATACAAAATTTCGAGGATAGCTTTGTCCCTTAAACTGACAATCTTGTCATTAGCCAAAGAAGCTTCAATTAAACTTGTCACCTGAGTAATTGTTAAAGCCTTTGGTAAACGCAAAGGTACTTTTCTGGACAATATCTCTTTCATTGGATTATCTATTTGGTGATCTCTCTCTAGATATGAGTAGAAAGAGCGGATAGTGGACAAAACACGATTAGTCGAACTGAGAGATAACTTCAATGAATCCAAAAATGTGACCAGCTCCTTTGCATCCGCTTCGCTCAACTTCTCAACCTGTAAATTTCGCTGTTCTAGGAATGTGAATAAGCGCTGTAAATCTCGCGTATATGCAGCTAACGTGTTGGAGGACAAACCACGCTCAATGCGTTGGAAATTTAAAAACTGATCAAAATACAGGCGAGAATTCATAACCGTGTGCTTCTGCTACGGCCTTGTAGGTAACTTTACCTTCATAATCATTTCTGATTCTTGCCAGACTTGCTCTGCAGTGCATCTAATTTGCGCCCCTGCGTGAATGTAATCATCGTTTGTAATACTTGAACCCAGGCCAGCATCACTTTCAATCAAAACTGTATGACCATTTTTAGTAAACTCGGTGACACCTTCGGGAGTGAGAGCTACTCTGTATTCCTGAATCTTTATCTCTCGGGGTACGCCAATGATCATTACGAATTCTTTCGGTTCAAAGCTGCTGCAATTAATCCAATGAACAGAGGGTGTGGTCGTGTTGGTCGAGACTTGAGTTCCGGATGGGCTTGAGTGCCAACATAGAAAGGATGAACTTCTCGAGGCAATTCAACAAACTCCACAAGATCTTGTTCCTTATAAACTCCTGAAAAAACCAGGCCTGCTGAAGAAATTTTGTCTCTAAAAGAGTTGTTTACTTCATATCGATGGCGATGTCGTTCTGATGCTTCTTTGCTTGCATACATTTGTGCAACAAGTGATCCTGCCAATAAATCTGCTTTGTATAAGCCGAGTCGCATGGTTGCTCCCATATCTCCGCTTCCTGAAACTATCGATTTCTGATCTTCCATTGTGGCGATTACATGCGTTCCGCTATCTGGCGCAAACTCTGAAGAGTTAGCATCCTTTATGCCCGCTAAGTTGCGTGCAGCTTCGATAACCATGCATTGCAGTCCTAAACATAGCCCTAACGTCGGAACCTTATTTTCGCGTGCAAAAGTAAGAGCGCCGAGCTTGCCATCAATGCCTCGTACTCCGAATCCTCCAGGTACACATATCGCATCGACATCACTCAAGGCGTTGCGTGCGCCTTCAGGAGTTGCGCAGTCATCACTGGCAATCCATTTCAATTCAACTTTCGCATTATTGGCGAAACCGCCTGCTCGTAAAGCCTCTGAAACTGATAGATACGCATCGGGAAGATCGATGTATTTACCAACGAGTGCAACCCTGATGTGATGCTTCGGATTATGAACAATTTCTAGTAAGTCATCCCATTCCCCCCATTTAACATCATGAGATTTCAAACCCAATCTTTGTACCACGTAGGCATCCAAACCTTCGGCATACAAAACCTTTGGAATGTCATAAATGGATGGCGCATCTACAGCTGCAACAACGGCCTCTAAATCCACGTCGCACATCAACGAGATTTTTCTCTTAATCCCATCAGGTATCGGGCGATCTGATCGCAAAACAACTGCATCAGGGGCAATACCAATGCTGCGCAGAGCAGCAACGCTGTGTTGAGTGGGTTTCGTCTTCAACTCACCGGAGGGTCCTATATATGGCACTAGTGAGATGTGTAAGTAAAAAACATTGTCTCGACCCACTTCTTGTCTGATTTGTCTGGCTGCTTCAAGAAATGGTTGAGATTCAATATCGCCTACTGTTCCACCAATTTCCGTAATAACTACGTCAATATCCGGTGCTGCCATTGCGCGAATGCGTTCTTTTATCTCATTTGTAATATGTGGGATCACCTGAACTGTTTCGCCCAAGTACTCACCGCGTCGTTCACGGCTAATTACGCGCGAATACACCTGCCCTGTAGTTACATTTGCTGATCCGTGTAAATTCCCATCGAGGAAACGTTCATAGTGACCGATATCCAAATCGGTTTCAGAACCATCATCTGTAACAAATACTTCGCCATGTTGAAACGGATTCATTGTGCCGGGATCAACATTAAGATAGGGATCCAGCTTTTGCATAGTCACGCGCAGTCCGCGAGAGATTAACAGTCTGCCAAGGCTTGAAGCTGTGAGACCTTTACCAAGACTGGAGGCGACACCGCCTGTTACGAATAAATGCTTGGTTACATGAGGTTGGCCCATGGAAGGACAACCTATCATTGATTAAAGGTTTTATCCTATAAGTCGCATATTGAGCAGTTCGCTCGCGTGTTCTTTAGCGCTGGAAGATTCTTGCAATCCCGCGAGCATTCGAGCTATTTCAGAAATTCGGGCCTCGCCTTCAACCTGCGTTACACCGCTTGAAACAACTGTTCCATCAATACTTTTTTCAACAACATAGTGCTGATCTCCCCAAGCAGCTACTTGAGGAAGATGCGTAACAACTATTACTTGTGCGTTCTTAGACAACGCATGCAATCGACGTCCTACTTCTATTGCGGCGGCTCCCCCGACACCAGCATCAACTTCATCGAAAATATACGTACCAACTGGATTAGAGGCTGCAAGAACAACCTCAAGTGCCAACATAACGCGTGACATTTCTCCGCCTGAAGCGCCTTTAGCCAAGGACACCAAAGGAGCATCCTTATGTGTTTGCAGGAACATACTTACGGTGTCACACCCATGAGAAGAAAAATCGCTCTCCTTCATCGAACCCTCATAATCAGGGGCTAACACCTCAATGACTAAATTTGTTTGCGGCATAGACAATGAGTGCATCTCGATAGAAACTTTCGTTGAAAGATCACCGGCAGAGATTCTTCGTGCGTGAGTTAAATCAGATGCCGCAGCCAACAAATTCTTCTTGATTGCCGATAACTCTTTCTCAAGCGCTTGAATCCTCTCGTCTCCGCCACTTAAATCATCGAGCTGAGATGAAACACTCTTACTGCGATCAATCAAGGCATCTAAACCTTCATCACCGTTGATTTCAGGACTCCACTTCTTCACAAAAGAAGTAAGTGCTGATTTTCGCTCCTGCAGTAAATCTAATCTCTCTGGATCGGCTTCTAGAGTTTGAAGATAAGAAGTCAAATTCGGCAATATGTCAGCCAAGATAAAGAATGCATCGTTAAAATCATCAGAGAACTTCTCCAGCTTAGAATCTTTTTCTTTAACTGAATCTAGTGATTTCTTTGCCTGTCCCAATGCGTTTAAAACACCAGCGTCTTCATTCTCCAAAGAGACAAGTGCTTGGGTTACAGCTATTCGAAGTTCTTCAACAGAAGATAATCGTCGAACTTCATCTTCAATACTGGATAGCTCATTGGGTAATGGTTTAAGTTTGGAAAAAGCTTCACTAAAGGCTCTGAGAGAAGCTAATGATTCTTCACGGCTCGCCGCGCTTTTCTTAAGATCATTGATTCTGCTCTTAACTTGTTGGTACTCGTTCAAATGGTCTTGATAAATCATCAGCGTTGAAGAGAGCGGCTTACCAGCGTATCGATCTAATAACTCTCTTTGTCGAGAACCTTTCGTAATATTCATCCCTGAGCTTTGCCCATGAATCTCAACGAGATAATCACTGGCCTCAGATAGAGCACTTGCACTTACGCTGACACCGCTTGCTATCGCTTTACTTTTGCCATCTCGCGTCACACTTCTCGAAATCGTTAGCGATCCCTCTTCAACTTCAATTCCTAAATTCTCAAATGCATCCAGTTTTTTCTTCGGAATACTAAAGAGGGCACTGGCAGTTAATCTCTCCTCGCCGCTTCGCACTAAAGAACTCTCTGACTTACCACCTAGAACAAGATTCAAAGCGGTGAGAACCATTGTTTTTCCAGCGCCGGTTTCACCAGTAAGCACAGTTAAACCTCTATTGAACTCCAGATTGGCTTGGGTGATAACTCCGATATTTTTTATATGGATCTCTTCGAGAAAAGTGCGATCACTCACCGCGCCAACCTTCAACTGGCAGCTTGAATTTTGCAACAAGCCTGTCTGTAAAAACAGTGGACTTAAGGTGTGCCAAAGTGATCTGAGTATCACTCTTGGTTATAGCAACTTCATCATCTTTCTTAAGTTCGATTTTACGAAGCGCATCAGCGGATAAGGACGCGTCAGATGATTCAATCGCTATTCCAATGGTGGACGAAGGGGCGATAACCATGGGCTTAGCAAAGAGTGCATGAGCGGCAATAGGTAATAGAACAAGAGCTTGAACTTCAGGCCAGAGAACAGGTCCACCAGCTGAGAATGCATAAGCTGTTGAACCCGTAGGTGTGGCGCAAATAATTCCATCACAACCCCATCTTGATAATGGCCTGTTATCTATTTGAACAAAGAGTTCAACCATAGTTGTGCTCTTGCGTTCAATGCTTACTTCGTTAAGAGCCCAGCCGCGTTCAATTACTGAACCGTTACGTTTTACCTCGAGAGATAACAACATTCGCTCATCTGAAACATAATCTTTGTTGATAACAGCATTTGCTACATCTTCAAAAGTAAATGCTTCAACTTCAGCCATGAAACCGACGTGACCCAAGTTGATGCCCAGTAATGGAACATTGTTAGCAACTGCATATTCGGCTCCACGCAGAATTGTTCCGTCGCCACCTAGAACCAGTACGAGCTCTACAGCAGGAATCGATGAATCAGTTGATAGGTAAACTTTAATGTTTTCATCATTTAACCTAGAAATAATTGTTTCTGAAGCGCTCTTAGCTTCTGCGCGAGCGGAGTTAACAAAAATTAGTACGTTACGTTGACTCATCACTGGGGTCCAATCTGGATCGCTTCTTCCAAAGCACTCTCTGAAATTTCGCCGGTTCCTCTTTTGAGCCATAGAAAATACTCAACATTTCCTGCGGGTCCAGGTAATGAACTTGCGACAACTCCTTTTGTACCAAGTCCCACATCGTATGCACTGATAGCAACATCCATTACTGCTGATTTACGCAAGGCTGGATCTCTAACAACCCCACCGGCTCCTAATTTCTCACGACCAACTTCGAATTGAGGCTTCACCATTAACAAGAAATCAGCGTCAGGTTTAGAGACTGCAGAGAGCGCAGGTAATACCAATGTGAGTGAGATGAACGAAAGATCGGCAACAACTAAATCAGTTGGCTCGCCGACAACATCACCTGTGAGGTGACGTATATTTGTTCGATCCAAAACGAGCACTCGAGGATCTTGTCGTAGTTCCCACGCTAATTGACCATAACCAACATCTACAGCTACTACCTCCCTGGCACCGCGGCGAAGCAGAACATCTGTAAACCCGCCAGTTGATGCACCAGCATCGAGCGCTCGTGCGCCTTGAACACTTATTTCTGGGAATGCGTCAAGTGCACCAGCTAGTTTGTGACCACCACGTGAAACAAAATCATCACGATTTCCTTGAAGAGTAATTGATGTTTCTGCATCAACTTGAGTTGCAGGTTTAGTCGCCGGAATTCCATTAACCAGAACGCTACGTGATTCAATCAAATCCGCAGCTGCCTCTCTGGAGCGCGCTAGTTCACGGCGAACGAGTTCGGCGTCCAAACGAGTTTTCATTGATTTACTTAAAGACCGTCTATACCTGAAAGTGTTTCTTGCAATTTCTGATGCAACGCTTCATATCGCGCTGCATGCTCAGAAACATCCATGGCATCGATTCCGTTCAGTTCATTTTTAACACTATCAACAATTGTTGAATCTAAAGATTCCTGTTGGGTGTGCTCTGTCATCGTGTGCTCTGTCATCGTGTGCTCTTTTTCTGGGAAGTACTCTTCTTAACAACCGGTTTCTTTTTCGGAGCCGCGGCGCTCTTTTTAGGCGCGCGCGATGATTGGGCACTTTGGGATTCTTGAGATTTTTTGAAGTGTTCAAACTCTGCTCTGAGTTCGTCAAATTCTTCTCGCTTGATAAATCCCATTCGTGTCACGGTGTTATGAACTTCTTCGTCAATCTTTGACTTAAGTACATCACCGCTCTGTTTAACCCAAGCATTTAGAGCGTTGGCTAGCTCAGTCGGTGTTCGCTCGCCTTCACTTACCTTATTGAGGTAAGTACGAAGAGATGCGAAGAGATCATTAGCCATGTTTACCGCTTTCAATAACTGGGTACAGATATGGCTCTAGCGTACCTAAATTCGTGAAATCTCGGCTGCTTCAACTTGCCATCGACTGGCTAGCCCTGTTGGAGCTTTCCAAAAACGCCGATGAATTGCGCCAGAAATCTCTATCCATTCATCTGGTTTGAGAGATAACGCACTTCGGCGAGACTTCGCACTCCATGCAGCAATATCTAACGTATCAACACCTGAGAGTTCAAGACGCGAAACAATTAAACGAAACTCAACAACCTTATCTCCACTGGGTAATACTTTTTCGATAGCGATATCAGAAACCCTGCCCCGGAGCATCACATCATCGAGAGAATAATCTGGCTCTTCGTATTCAATCTTCTCTTTTGTACTAGTGCCTTTTTTCTTGGTTGTGGATGTCATGGCTACCCCATCTTCACGATTTTCTGAAAGTTTCAGATAGCGCCCATCATCGTTAAAGGCCCTGACAATTCCGTGGAAGATACGGATGCTTGTGGATAGAAGTTTACGAACTAAGCACGTTCTGCTGCGTCGGTGAAACCATTGAGATCTATCCTTGCGCACTCCTGAAACCATTTTTTAGATTCTTCAATACGGCCAGCTTTATCCAATGCATCGGCGTAGGCATAACGAAGGCGCACAGCCCACTCCTCAGATTCACTCTTTAATTCCTTGCACGTCAAAGTAATTACAGCAGCATCAAACTCTTGAAGATCGCAGCGCGCACCTGATGCAACAATTCTCATCTCAATTTCTTCAGCTTTTTCTAATCGTGAAACCTCAGGTGAACCCGCTAAAGCCAGTGCTTTTAATGGTTTTCCGAGCCCTCGTTCACAATCAGCCAAGACAGGCCACATAGAAACATCACCGGAAATTCGATGTGCAGCCCGTAACTCCTTGAGTGCAATTTCGTAGTGTCCCGCGCGATAAGCAGCGTATCCCGCACTCTCACGAACAACAGCTAGACGGCCAGCATGATGAGCTGCTGCAATACCGTGTTTGTGAGCCAATTCAGGATCACTATCCATATTTAGATTTATACAAACTAAATGACGTGCTACAACCTTTGCATTTTCTGCTGACAAACTTAATAACTCTGCACGAACAGATTTTTCTAACTCTTCACCAGTTACTTCCTCAGGAATATCTGGTTCAAAAATTCGTGGACGCAAACGAGTCATATCTCGATCAACCGGAGCAGGACGAGAACCGCGTGAATCCTGACGTGGAGCACCCGCACGAGTTGGTGACCCGGCTCGCTTAGTTGATGGCGCAGATGAACGCGAAGGTTTATCCGAATACGGTTTTTTGTCTCTACCGTTCATACAAACCTCCTACGAGAACAACTATCTAGATACATTCATTAAATATAATTGCATAGACAATTAAAAAGGGGGCACTAATGAAAGTGCCCCCTTTTATAAAAGAAGTCCGGCGACGTTCTACTCTCCCACAAGGTCACCCGTGCAGTACCATCGACGCTGAGAGGCTTAACTTCCGGGTTCGGAAT
>JBIIRY010000002.1:0-117301 GCA_044341305.1 Candidatus Planktophila sp.
TATGTATTCAACCAAGTCTCACAAATCGTCAAGTAATCGAAGAAGAAAAAAGGGATAAATAATTCATGTCTGAAAACACATTCGTTGACGAACTAGATGAGAACGAAATTCCAACTTCGTACACATCGGCAACACCAGCACCAGCAACTAACCGTCCAGCACTTAAGGGACCAGGCGCCGGAGTCGGTCGCCGTAAAGAAGCAGTTGCTCGCGTTCGCCTTGTTCCAGGAACAGGCCGTTGGGTTGTTAACGGAAAGACATTAGAGAATTACTTCCCAAATAAAGTTCACCAACAATCAGTCTCTGAACCATTTCGCACAGTAGGTGCTGAAGGTTCATACGATGTTTTCGCTCGCATCAATGGTGGTGGAGTTTCAGGTCAAGCTGGCGCACTACGTCTTGGTGTTGCACGTTCACTTAATGAAATTGATGCAGAAGCACACCGTCCAGCACTTAAGAAGGCTGGATTCCTTTCACGCGATGCACGTGTGATTGAGCGCAAAAAGTACGGTCTTAAGAAAGCACGTAAGCGTTCTCAATACAGCAAGCGCTAATTTCTATCGTATTTGGAGGCAATCTCCGTGGCCCTATTCGGCACTGATGGAATTCGTGGCTTAGCAAATGTGGATCTCACAGCTGAATTAGCACTCGATGTTGCCGTTGCTGCAGCACATATTCTTGTTGAATCACTCGGCGATAAAAACAAACGTCCACGCGCAATCGTTGGACAAGATTCGCGCGCATCCGGTGAATTCCTAGAAGCAGCAGTTGTTGCAGGACTCACTAGCGCCGGTGTTGATGTTTATCGAGTCGGTGTATTGCCAACTCCTGCAATAGCATTTTTAGTTGCCGAAACCGGTGCCGATTTAGGCGTAATGATTTCGGCCTCTCATAATCCAGCACCAGATAACGGAATTAAGTTATTCGCACGCGGTGGGGAAAAATTAGCCGATTCATTAGAAGCAGCAATAGAGGCTCGCATAGGCGAACCATGGCAACGTCCAACAGGTGCACACGTTGGCCGCGTTATTGAAGATGCCGGCGCTCGCGAAAAATACATTGCCCACCTTCTGAGTAGCGTTGATATCTCACTCGCCGGAATCACTGTCGTTGTTGATTGCGCCAATGGCGCAGCATCATTTGTGGCCCCAATTGCTCTAGAAAAAGCTGGTGCAACTGTTATTGCAGTTGCAAATACACCTAATGGTCTTAACATCAATGATGGCGTTGGATCAACTCATTTAGATTTTCTTCGCGAAGCTGTATTAAAAAACAAAGCTGATATTGGTATTGCCCATGACGGTGATGCAGATCGATGCCTAGCTATCGATGCCCAAGGCAACGTCATCGATGGTGACTTCATCTTGGCGATTTTGGCCCAGGGATTTAAATCGCGAGGAAAACTTACAGATTCAACAGTTGTTGCAACGGTAATGAGCAACCTCGGCTTTTTAAGTGCGATGAAAAACGCTGAAATTAATGTTGTTAAAACAGCCGTTGGCGATCGTTATGTTCTTGAAAACATGCTTGAAAATAATTACAGACTCGGCGGCGAACAATCTGGTCACATCATTATGCGCGACTTCGCCGGAACGGGAGACGGACTTCTTACTGCGCTGCAGCTAATTGCACAGATGGCTCACACTAAGAAGTCACTCAATGATTTAGCAAAAATCATGACACGATTCCCACAAGTTTTAATTAATGTTTCTGGCGTTGCAAAAGAAAAACTTGATTCATCACCAGCAATTAGCACCGCTGTTACAAAGTTTGAAGCCGAACTTGGCGATACCGGACGAATTCTTCTGCGCGCATCAGGTACAGAACCGCTTGTAAGAGTCATGGTTGAAGCCCAGAGTGATAGCATCGCCAAAGAAGTTGCAGAAAAACTTGCCAAAGTTGTTAAAGAAGAATTGAGGTAGGCACGTGTGCGGAATTGTGGGTTACACAGGGCCACAATCTGCAATCACGCCATTAATCGAAGGTTTACGACGACTCGAGTATCGTGGTTATGACTCAGCAGGTATTGCACTCGGAACACCAAATAAATTATTTATAGAAAAACGTGCAGGAAAGCTCTCAAACTTAGAACAAGAACTCTCTTCTATTCCAACAGCGCACTCTGGCATCGGTCACACTCGTTGGGCAACACATGGCGGACCGACTGATCGCAATGCGCATCCACACGTTGATAACGATGGAAAGTTAGCGGTCATTCACAACGGAATTATTGAAAACTATGCAGAGCTAAAGGCAGAACTTGAAAGTAAAGGTCACACGTTTTCATCAGATACAGACACAGAATCTGTGGCTCACTTGCTCAGTGATTTAAGAAAGAAGCATGGTGGCGATTTATCGGTTGCGATGCGCGAGGCTGTTAAATCCCTACGTGGTTCATTCACTCTGGTGGCCATTCATGCTGATACACCAGATGTCATCGTTGGAGTTCGCAGAAATTCACCACTCGTTGTAGGCATTGGAAAAAATGAAAACTTTATGGCATCCGATGTTGCCGCTTTTATTGATTACACAAAGCGTGCAATCGAACTAGGACAAGATCAAGTTGTCACACTGACACCAACTTCTGTTTCAATCACAGATCTAAATGGGAAAACTGTTACTCCAAAAGAGTATGAAATAACCTGGGATGCAAGCGCTGCGCAAAAGGGTGGCTTTGCACACTTCATGCTCAAAGAGATCTTTGAACAACCTAAAGCGGTTGCAGATACATTGATGGCACGCTTGAGTGATAACAAACAGATTGTGCTCGATGAAATCCACTTAACTCCTGCTGAAATTAAGTCACTCGAAAAAATCGTTGTCATTGCATGTGGAACTGCCTATCACGCCGGAATGATTGCCAAGTATGCAATTGAGAAGTGGGCAAAGATTTCGGTAGAAGTAGAAATCGCTAGCGAGTATCGCTACAGAGATCCAATAATTAATAAAAACACCTTGGTAATCGCTATTTCTCAATCTGGCGAAACGATGGATACCTTGATGGCTTTGCGTCACGCAAAAGCTGCGGGTGCTCGAGTATTGGCAATTTGTAATACAAATAGCTCAACGATTCCGCGTGAATCTGATGCAGTTATTTATACACATGCTGGTCCAGAAATTGCAGTTGCTTCCACAAAGGCTCTACTTACTCAAATCATTGCTGTCTATTTGATTGGTTTGCATCTTGCACAGGTACGTTCAGAGTTAACCGATAACCAAGTGGCAGATCTATATAACGAAATGCTCGAACTGCCCGGAAAAATCGAACAAATTCTTGAAACCGTAGAACCTCTTCGTGCTTTGACACGTAAATTTGCAGATGCAAACACAATTTTATTTTTAGGTAGAAATATCGGATATCCAGTCGCACTCGAAGGCGCTCTGAAGTTAAAAGAGTTGGCATATATCCACGCCGAAGGTTTTGCAGGGGGAGAACTCAAGCACGGACCAATTGCACTCATTGATTCAGTCTCTGCTACTCCAGTGATTGCTATTTTGCCTGCAGGTCAAGAACACTCACTCGATGAGAAAATGGCAAGCAATATTCAAGAAGTAAAGGCACGTGGTGCACGCGTAATTGTTATTGCCGAAGAAGGCGCCAATGTTGTCGGCGCCGAATACGTCATCCGTATTCCAGTGACAAATCCTCTATTTCAACCAATTCTTGCAACCGTGCCTTTACAAGTTTTTGCATACGAAATCGCAGTTGCTCGTGGAAGCGATGTAGATCAGCCGCGCAACTTGGCTAAATCCGTAACGGTGGAATAAATGCCTTCCTTGCGCAGGCAACAGATGATTCGTGCAATTAGATGGTCGACTCTATTTTTCATCGGATTCATTGCTGTTACTCAACAAGTAATCACTAATGGCCCCCTCATATCGTTGGATGCCCGGATTGCAAATGCTGGCAGATTTGATTTCCCGTCGTGGATTGATTACATTTTGATGAGAATTGATGACCTTGGTCTACGTGGACTTACAGCAACGGCATTGATGATTGCAGCAATTTATATCGCACGACGCTTTAAAACATGGCGGCCATTAAATTTAGCAATACTTTCGATCATTGCACTTAATTTAACTGTTGGCCTCGCAAAACTATTAATTGGTAGAACTAAACCTCAACTCAATGTGGATCTAATTTATGCAGGTGGACTTTCGTATCCAAGTGGTCATGCATCAAATGCAATTCTTTCCTGGGGCGTATTGGCATATTTGATTTACAGATATGCCCACGTGGATCGCTACCGTGGCCGCCTTGCTAGCGCCGGCGTAGCGTTGATTTCAGTGAGTGTCTGTGTCGTTTCACTCTTTAGAAATACCCACTGGCTCTCTGACTTAGTTGGTGGTTTGTTTATCGGCGCAGCCTTACTGGTTATGGTTATCGCAATTGATCGCTTTGTAGCATCTAATAGCCAACTCTCGTAGTTCTTATTACTATTGCCAAATGATTGAGGGTGTTGGAATCGATGTCGTGAACATCGATCGATTTAAGGAATCCCTTGAGCGCACACCTGGACTGAGTGAAAAACTCTTCACAGAATCCGAACGCACTAAGAACATGCAATCACTTGCAGCTCGTTTTGCCGCTAAGGAAGCACTCGCAAAAGCACTTAGTGTTGGGCACGGATTGCAGTGGCACGATGCAGAAGTGATAAATCTTGAAAATGGCAAACCAGAATTTCTCTTTCGAGGTGAAATCGCAGAATTAATAAGCGGATCTCGTGTGCACCTTTCACTTTCACATGATGGCGGAATTGCCTCAGCCATGGTGGTCATTGAGGAGAAAGCATGAGTGATCGTGCAGAATTTCTCATTGACCTCAGTGCATTGAGTACAAATGTTTCGCGATTAAAGAATGAGTGTGCAGTAGATGTATTGGCTGTCGTCAAGGCAGATGCGTATGGACATGGGCTCGTTCGTGTTGCGCAGGCGGCACTCAAAGCAGGTGCATCGTATTTAGGTGTCGCACTTCTAGAGGAAGCAATTACTCTTCGAGAAAATGCAGTTGATGCACCGATACTTGCCTGGCTTGTGTCACCGGGCTCAGATTTTGATTCTGCCATTTCTAATAACATCGAACTTGGAGTTTCAAGCCTTAAGGGATTACGGGAGATTAGTGAATCCGCAAAGAGAGTTGGCAAGAAAGCTCTGATCCACATAGAAGTTGATACCGGAATGACGCGTGGTGGTTTCTTGGATGAGTGGAAAGAATTACTCGCTGAAGATTTCTCGCACGTACAAGTAATCGGAGTATTTTCACACTTTGCTCGAGCGGACGAACCGGGTGAAAAACAAAATACAGTTCAACTGCAAAAGTTTAAGCAGATGGTTGGCGAACTTGAAAAGATTGGAATCAATCCGCCCATCAAACACCTCTCAAATTCTGCTGCGACCTTAAAAGACAAAGATTCGTACTTTTCGATGGTTCGAGTGGGAATTGCCATGTATGGATTAACTCCAGACATCATTCATATGGGAACAAGTAAAGATTTGGGATTGCGCCCTGTTGGACAGTTGCGAGCGAAACTACATTTAGTAAAAGAAGTTTCAAAAGGTTCACCAGTTGGATACGGCGCAAGTGCACACACGACATCAGATACCAAGTTAGGTGTTGTAGCGATGGGGTATGCCGATGGAATTCCTCGGATTGCACAAGGCGCAGGAGTTTTTGTGAAGGGAAAGAGAGCACCAATCATTGGGCGGGTTTCTATGGACCAATTTGTCGTCGACCTTGGTTCTAATAGCACAGCGAAATCTGGAGATTGGGTGATCGTTTTTGGCGATGGTTCTCACGGTGAATACACCGCTGATGACTGGGCGAGCGCAAGTTCGAGCATAAATTATGAGATTGTTACCCGAATTGGTCCGCGTGTGCCTAGAATCTACGAACCTCATGTCTACTAATAACTCACTCCTGGCCATTAGTGGCCTCACCGTTTCATTTGGTGGATTACGCGCACTGAGCGATGTAGCGCTAGAGGTAAAGCCTGGAGAAGTTGTTGGACTCATTGGACCAAATGGTGCAGGAAAGACAACTGCCTTTAACGCTATTTGTGGACTCGTAAAGCCTGATTCAGGTGAGTTGTTTTTGAATGGCCAGAAATATTCATGGCCTCAACCAGATCACTTAACCAAACTTGGAATTGCCAGAACTCTTCAAGGGGTGGGCTTGTTTGGCGATTTAACAGTTTTAGAAAACGTCATGATCGGTGCACAAAAATTTAGCCACTCTGGATTGATTTCAGCTGCCTTTGGTCGCACCGGTAAAGATGAAAAAGTTTTGCGTGAGCGCGCACAAACTGCACTCGAGCGCGTCTATGCAACTGGAATCGCTGAGCGCCGAGCAGACACACTTTCTTACCCAGATACAAAACGCGTTGCGATTGCACGTGCACTTGTGAGTGAACCAAAAATTTTGATGCTCGATGAACCTGCCGGTGGTCTTGGTCAACAAGATATCGAGTGGATGAATTCGCTCATTAGAAATCTCACCTCACAAATGTCTGTATTAATCGTCGAACACCATATGGATGTCGTAATGTCTGTCTGCGATCGTCTCTATGTACTTAACTTCGGTGAAGTTATTTCTAGCGGGACTGCTGATGTTGTTAGACGAGATCCAGCAGTTATCGCTGCGTACTTGGGTGCCTCAAAGGTGAAACTATGAGTCTTGTCGTCAGCAATCTCAGCGTAGATCACGGTGCAATCCGAGCAATTTCAGGTGTCTCATTTACAGTTGAAAGTGGAAAAATCGCAGCGGTAATCGGTTCAAATGGCGCAGGAAAAACAACCTTGCTGCGCACGCTTTCAGGATTAACTAGCGCCTCGCACGGAGTCGCACACTGGAACCAGCATGACTTGTTTTCAGTTAAACCTGAATTCAATGTTCGCCACGGTATTGCTCACGTTGGTGAAGGTAAATCAGTAATCGCAGAGTTAAGTGTGGAAGAAAACCTTCACCTTGGCGCTATTTGGCGCAAAGATAAGAAAGAGATGAAATCTACGCAATTAGATGTCATCGAATTATTTCCAATTCTTGGTGAACGGATCAAACAGCGTGCTGACACACTCTCTGGCGGCGAGCGTCAGATGTTGGCAATTGGCCGAGCACTTATGTCAAAGCCACAACTTTTATTACTTGACGAACCATCACTTGGATTAGCTCCACTAGTTGTTGAGCAAATTTTTCAAACTATTAAATCTTTGCGCGATCAGATGGGTCTGACCGTTGTATTGGTCGAGCAGAATGCTTTAGGCGCCTTAGAAATTGCCGATACAGGAATTGCCCTCAACTTAGGAAAAGTCGTAGCTCAAGGAAGCGCACAATCTCTACTCAATGACCCAGCCGTGCGCGCGGCTTATTTGGGGTACTAACTATGTATCAATTTCTTAGTTCACTGCTGATCGGTATATCTCTTGGTGCTATCTACAGTTTGATGTCTATTTCACTGGTGTTGGTATGGCGATCTACTCGTGTTGTTAACTTTGCTCAAGCGGGCCAAGCAATTGTTTCTACATACATTGCTTACGAAGTCGTAAATCGCACGGGTTCATTCTGGTTGGCATTTTTGGTTGCAATTCTTGCGGGTGCGTTATTGGGTGCGATTGTTGATCGATACTTTCTGCGTCCACTATTTAAGAGAGTCACAACTGGTCCAATTGTCGCAATCGCACCAGTTGTAGCAACACTTGGACTTCTTGGGGTACTACGTGCTGTAGTTGGATTTGTGTGGGGTGTAGAACTCAAACCAATTGCTGCGCCAGTATCACTTAATGGCTACTCCCTTGGATCTGAGGTTTTGCCATTCGCGCCATATAACGCGCTTGTAATTGTCATCGTTGCAATCGTGTTAATCGTACTTTCACTCTTATTTCAAAAGACAAATTTGGGACTTTCTCTACGTGCATCTGCGTACTCACCAGAAATTGCACGACTCTCAGGAGTTCGAGTGAATGAAATTAGAACTCTTGGTTGGGCAATTGCAGGAGCTGCGGGTGCAATTGCAGGAATCTTGGCAACCCCTACCTCTTATCTATCACCAAACTCTCTAGACATTCTTCTTGTCTTTGGATTTGCTGCTGCAGTAATTGGTGGGTTAGAAAGCATGGTTGGTGCAGTTGTTGGTGGGATGGTCCTAGGAATTGGTGTCACATTTGTTTCTAATTATGTGAGCACCTCTTTGGTATTCCCAACAGCATTCGTGTTCCTAATAGTTATTTTGCTCGTTCGCCCTTCAGGAATTGTTTCTGGAAAGCGGAGTCGCCGTGCGTAAACGTTTACTTCTCTTTATTGCCTTTGGTTGGGTGCTCTTATTAATCGGCGATCGTGTCGATGAATTGCGCGTCTATCAAGGTGCATCAATTGCTGTCTATACGATTGCAATTGCTTCAATTATTTTGCTCACAGGTTATTCCGGACAAATTTCTCTTGGGCATGGAGCGCTCATGGCTTTTGGTGGATACGTCGCTGCACTCTGTGTTGCAAATGCATCATTGCCATTATGGTTTGCATTTGTCATGGCAGCACTTGTTACAGGAATCTTTGGTGGCATTCTTGGTTTTGCAGCCGCCCGTTTATCTGGACCATATCTGGCAGGTACAACACTTGCCTTGGCTGTTGGACTTCCATCACTTGCAAATCAATTTTCAATATTGGGCGGTGAACAAGGAATTTATCTAGATCCTGGTTTACCACCTGCGCAACTGGGAGAGAGTTTTTCTCAATACAAATGGTTCTTCTGGATAACATCACTAGCTGCATTAATTACGATATTTTGGTTATCAAATCTTTTGCACTCTAAATATGGGCGTACTTGGCGTGCTTTACGCGGCAACGAAGTCGCCGCCCAACTCTGCGGAGTCGCTACGGGTCGCCAAAAGGTCTTGGCCTTCTCCCTGAGCTCTGGGATGGCCGGATTGGCCGGAGCCCTGCTCGTATTGACCATAAGCACCGTTTCGCCCTCAGCTTTCCCCCTTTCCCTCTCATTTGCGCTGGTGACAGGCGCCGTTGTCTCTGGCATTTATGACCTAAAAGGTGTGATGCTAGGGGCAGTGGTCTTGGTGATTATCCCTGAGATTGCCGATTCGGTCGCAGGCCGTTTTGGTGACTCATTGAGAATCATCTCGACCTTGCCGGGATTCTTGGTGAGTGCATTACTTATTCTGGCGGTTCTATTCACACCGAATGGACCGGGAGAGAAGTTGCATCACCTGCGTCACAAGCGCAAAGAACATTCCGGTAAATAAACCCACAAACTCCTCAATGGAAGGACTTACATGATCAGAAACACTCCCAAGAAGCGAGCGCTGTTTGCTTCTGCGGTAGTTGCGGCAGGTGCAATGGTGTTGTCAATAATGCCAGCACAAGCAGCGAGCCAACCAGGTATTTCAAAAACCGAAATTAAACTTGGAATTACATCGCCACTCTCAGGAAGAGTTGCAGCTGTTTACGGCAAGATTCCTGGCGCGATGAAAGCCTATTTCTCTCACGTCAATGACAACGGTGGAGTTTACGGACGCAAGATCAATCTTGTTTCTAAAGATGATGCATACGTTCCAACTCTTGCAGTCAAGGCAACTAACGATCTGATCATGAAAGATAAAGTTTTCGCGATCGTTGGAGCACTTGGTACTGCGAATCACCTTGCAGCACTACGTTCTGCCAACCTAAGCGGCCGTGGAATTCCTGACTTGTTCGTAAACACAGGATTTAGCGGATTTGCAAACAAGTCTCGATACAAGACAACTTTTGCCGTACTTCCTTCATATGTGATGGAAGCAAAGATCATGGCTAAGTACATCGATGACAATTTCAAGGGCAAGAAAGTTGCTCTTATTGTTCAAGACGATGACTTCGGTGTAGATGCACTCGCAGGTTTTGCAGCTGCAGGTCTAAAGCCAGAAGTGACAATTAAGTTCGCAGCAGGTGCTGACACATTGGCAGCTGCACAGGGCTGGATTACATCTCAACTTAAGCCAGCAGCAGTAGACATTGCGATTATCTTCGCAACAACTACAACATCAGCAGCAGTTCTCGGTGCAGCAGCAGGTCTGCAATACCGTCCAACATCTGGCTGGATGCTCGGTTCTGTTGGTGGAGACTCAAACACACTTCGTGCTGGAGGAGTTCCGCTAGCAATTCTTAACGGTGCACTCGGAGCAAGCTTTGCACCAGATCCTGCAGATGCAACTGATGAATATGTAAATTTCTTCAAGAGCATTTATGCGAAGTACGTACCAGGATCAACATTTGATCTCACAGTACTTCAGGGAATGAACACAGCAATGCTTACTGTTCAGGCACTACGTGCAGCAGGCAAGAACCCAACACGCGCTGGCCTCATCAAGGCAATCGAAACTAAGGGTTCAAAGTTTGCAAGCGCTGGTTACACAAGGCTTAAGTACTCATCTACTTCACACGTCGGTTACGACAGTTACTGGATTGGTAAGTACACAGCAACAGGTTCGCTACAACCAATCGATGGCAAGAGAGTTCTCTACACCACCGATTCAGGTTCAGGAGCAGTGAAGACCGCAACGGTTTCACGTGCACCACTTCCTACTAACGGATTGCCAACAAACTCATGAGGAATTTAACTATGAAGAAAACACGCTTCGCAGCAATTGCTGTTGCAGCATCCCTCGTAACAATGTCAGTAGTTGCAATTGCACCTTCTGCACACGCTTCTTCGACATGTGATGCACAACAATCTGGCGCCCTCGTCATTGAGGTATGTACAGGTACAACATCAGATGGCGCTAAGTACGAGTACCGCACCAACACTGAAAACTTCAACGGAACTGTGTACCTCTGGTCACACGGATACCGTTACAACTTCAACTTGCCACCAGGAATCGAACCTGCGGGCGGAACCACTCCTTACATCGTTGATATGTCAGCAGAAATTTCGCCTTCACCACAAGTTACTCAAGCACTTCTTGAAGCAGGCTTCGCAGTTGCTGGTTCAGGATTTAGCTCACAAGGGTGGAACGCAGCAGAAGCTGTTAAGACCAACGTTGAACTCATCGATGTCCTTAAGTCAGATCTTCCTGATACAAAGGGCGTAATCGCATGGGGTTCATCCCTCGGTGGATTCATCACACAAGCACTAGCAGAGCGTTATCCAAAACTCATTAAATCTGCAGCACCAATTTGTACTGCAGCAGGAAATGTAAATGCGGAGCTTGTATATGCTCAAGATCTTCTCTGGGGTCTAAAGACTTTCTTTGACCCAAGCATCACTGTTAGCGGTTATGCCGCTGGTCCAGCAGGTGTTGGACAAGCTGCTCTGAATCTTCAGAAGGTTGTAAAGGTTTTAGAGCACATCGGTGGAACAATTCTTGAAGCCAATCCTGCAAATACTTGGCCTGCAACTTCACCAATGCCAGCATCTATTAAGGCAATTCCTGCCCGAAGCGCACTGGTATTAGTTGGTTTAATGGCTGGTGTTCCAACGCAGAGCCAACACATTGATGGTTCATCTTTCCCAGGCACTGAAACTGGTTTTGCACTTGCACTTGCACCAGCAATCGCAATTGCACAGAACGCCGGTTATGCAGCTGGTCTTGGAATCATGGCAACTGTTGACTTAGAGCGTCGCTTAGGCGGAACCTTCTATGACAACAAGGCAACTGATTATGCAAAGCGAATTGCTGATGAGCGCGCAAGCTTTAACGTTGCACTCAGCGGCAATAATGCAATTGATGGAATGCTCTCAATTTTGAGCTCTCCACTTGCACCACGAATCACTGCTAGTCCAGCAGGTGCCAGTGGCATGAAGTCATTGCTAGCACATAAGGGCAAAGCAATGGTTCCAACAATCACAATGACTGGTACTGCAGACATGATTACTCCTGCAGGAAATTCACAGTGGCTTGCAGATAAGAATGCAAAGAACTCAAAGAAGTTCTTGCCACTCTGGGTTGAAACAGCTAGCAAGTGGACAAAGTTCACAGCAACTGGATCACCAGATAGAAGTGGAACTGCATGGCCAAACGGAACAGGTCACTGCCGTTTCTCAGGTGATCAAATTATGACTGTAGCGAAGCTAGCTGCATCTGCTGCAAAGAGAGGTTCTGTTCCAACAGATGCTGCTGTAGAAAAAGCAGTCGCAAAGGTTGACGGCCTTCTCTTTGATCGCGAGTACTCAGTACCACTTCTTAAGTACTACCAGAAGTAAATTCTGAAGTAAGAGAAGTAACGTGCGGGGGTCTGGGCAACCAGGCCCCCGTTCTTCTTTTCATCTACTAATCTGTATTCATTATGATTGAAATCTCCACTGCACAAGAGATGCACGAACTCGGTGCACGAATCGGCACTCAGTTAAAGCCTGCAGATGTGATTTTGCTTAATGGCTCATTAGGGGCGGGTAAAACCGTTTTGGTGCAGGGCATTGCTCACGCACTTGGAATTTCTGGAGTTACTTCGCCAACATTTGTAATCTCCAAAATTTACGATGCGCCATTGCCGTTGATCCATGTGGATGTATATCGCTTATTGGAATCAAATAAAGCTGCATTGTTTTTAGATGATCTTGACTTAGATACTGACCGAGAAAATGCTGTCACCGTTATTGAGTGGGGCGGCGCCGAATCTGCTCGTCTTTCGGATGAACGCTTAGAAATAACAATTGATAGAAGTGATGAAGTCCGAAACGTTTCCTTTAGGTGTGTGGGTCAACGCTGGGCAGGTTTTTCAGCATGAGCGTTGTACTGGCTATTGATACAGCAACGTCTCGAACATCTGTTGCCTTAATTGTAAATAACGAGGTGCTCTGGTCGCAGCACGAAGATGGAGCAACTGCGCACGCCGAAGCTGTTCCACGTTTGGTTCAAAAAGCGCTGGAAATAAATAATGAAATAACCTCAGTAATCGTTGGAATGGGTCCTGGGCCGTATACGGGATTACGTGCAGGAATTTCCTTTGCACAAGCATTTGCCTGGGCTAGAAATGTAGAACTTCATGGTGTGTGCTCACTCGATGCAATTGTGAGCCAAGCGCCTGATTACATTGCAGCAACGGATGCAAGACGCAAAGAAATTTATTGGGCAGCGTATAAAGATGGCAGACGAGTTGATGGCCCACACGTGAGTATTCCCAGCGAAGTAAATGGACAAGTATTTGTTGGCGAAGGTGCGCATAAGTATGGATTGGCACCCCACGCTACTTTTCCAGATGTATCTATATTTCACACACTGCAGCCAGTTGATCAACCAATGTATTTACGCCGCCCTGATGCTGTTCCAACATCGGAGCGATGATGAATATTTCCTATCGCGAAGCAATGCCACTCGATCTTCCGGTACTAGTTTCTATGGAACGCAAACTATTTTCAGATTCACCGTGGTCTATGGGCCAATTTAAAGAAGAGTTTTCTGGAATCCCAAAGACCCGTTATTTCATTGTTGCACTTGATTCGGACAAACAAATTGTGGGATACGCAGGCGTTATGGTTGTTGCATCCGGAGTCGATGCGGATGTTTTAACGGTTGCTGTATTGCCTGAGGCGCGCAGACAAGGAATTGCCCGCCACTTTATGGAATCCCTCGAAAAGTGGGCACAGATGCGCGTATCACCGGCGATGATGCTCGAAGTTGGAGTCGACAACACATCTGCGATAGCACTCTATGAATCACTCGGTTATTCAATTATTAATACACGCAAGAATTATTACGGTCCAGGACTAGATGCTCATGTCATGAGAAAAGAGTTGTCATGAGCCAGCCACTTGTCTTAGGAATTGAAACTTCATGCGATGAAACCGCAATCGGCATTGTCAGAGGGCGCACGTTATTAGCAAATGAAATCTCATCAAGTGTTCAAGAGCATGCGCGCTTTGGTGGAGTTGTTCCTGAAATTGCGAGCAGAGCACACTTAGAAGCAATGATCCCGGCACTTGATCGAGCACTAAAAACTGCCAAGGTTTCACTCAGTGATATTGATGCAATTGCTGTCACTGCTGGTCCCGGCTTGGTCGGTGCACTATTAGTTGGTACGTCCACAGCATCAGCGATTGCTCTGGCACTAGATAAGCCACTCTATGCAGTCAACCACTTAGTCGCTCACATCAGTGTCGATTACCTAACTCACGACAAGCCACTTGATCCAACAATTGCATTACTTGTCAGTGGTGGACACTCATCTATTTTGCAAATCAATGACATCACATCATCTGTTACATCACTTGGTTCAACGATGGATGATGCAGCTGGTGAAGCTTTCGATAAAATTGCTCGCGTTATGGGATTGGGTTTTCCAGGAGGACCAGCCGTAGATCTAGAAGCAAAAAATGGCGACCGGGATGCAATCAATTTTCCTCGAGGGTTAACGCAGGCCGAAGATTGGCGCACGCGTCCATATGATTTTTCATTCTCGGGACTTAAAACAGCAGTTGCACGTTATTTAGAGTCAACACCAGATTACAAACGAGGCGATGTTGCTGCATCATTTCAAGAAGCAGTTGTTGATGTGCTTATTCAAAAATCACTCGCGGCGTGCACTGCAACGGGAATAGAGAGCTTGGTTATAGCTGGCGGAGTGGCAGCCAATTCACGACTTCGAGAGTTAGCCCAGCAGCGCTGCCAGGAGGCAGGAATTGAAGTGCGAATCCCATCGCCGCTGCTATGTACCGATAACGGGGCGATGGTTGCAGCCCTCGGATCTCTCATGAGTAGCGCCGGGCGGACTGCCTCGGCCATTGATTTACGTGCCTCATCCAGCCTTGCTGTCACCGATGTGAGCGTGTAAACCTTAATTTGCGCATGGGGAATAGCCACGCGTATTCTTGGCGTTAGCACTCAAGGGTCGAGTCTGCTAATTGCGGCTCTGGACCCATCCGTCGGAAATAAAGGAGTAATACCCATGGCTGTAGCCATTAAGCCGCTTGAAGATCGCATTGTCGTAAAGGCCAATGAGGCTGAAACAACGACTGCATCAGGTCTTGTAATCCCAGATACAGCAAAAGAGAAGCCGCAAGAAGGCACAGTAATTGCTGTTGGACCAGGTCGCTTTGATGATGGTGTTCGCGTTCCTATGGATGTCAAGGTTGGCGATGTAGTTCTTTATAGCAAGTACGGCGGAACAGAAGTTAAGTACAACAATGAAGAGTACTTAGTTCTATCTGCTCGTGACATTCTCGCTGTTATCGAGAAGTAAATGGGAAAGATTCTAGATTTCGACGAGCATGCTCGTCGTGCGATGGAGCGCGGCGTCAATATTTTGGCGGACACTGTCAAGGTAACTCTGGGACCTAAGGGTCGCAACGTAGTTATCTCTAAGTCATACGGCGCACCAACAATTACCAATGATGGCGTAACAATTGCCAAAGAGATTGAACTCTCTGACCCTGTAGAAAACATGGGCGCACAGCTTGTTAAAGAAGTTGCTACCAAGACCAATGACGTCGCAGGCGATGGAACAACAACTGCAACTGTCCTTGCCCAGGCAATGGTGAAAGAAGGACTTCGTAATCTTGCAGCAGGTGCACAACCTATGGATCTCAAGCTTGGAATTGAAGCAGCAGTTATTGCAATCTCAGAGCGCCTACGCGCTAATGCCACTGTCGTAAATGACAAGGCACAGATTGCTGACGTAGCAACAATTTCTGCTCAAGACCGCACTATCGGAGATCTCATCGCAGAAGCGATGGACAAGGTTGGCAAAGATGGCGTCATCACAGTTGAAGAAGCCTCAACAACCGCACTCGAACTTGAGTTCACTGAAGGTATGCAATTTGATAAGGGTTACATCTCTCCATACTTTGTTACAGATCAAGACCGTATGGAAGCTGTCCTAGAGGATGCTTACGTTTTAATCGTTGGAAACAAAATTTCTGCGCTCGCAGAGCTGCTTCCAATTCTTGAAAAAATCGCACAAGCATCAAAGCCACTGTTAGTAATTGCCGAAGATGTTGAAGGAGAAGCTCTTTCAACTCTGGTTGTAAACCGCATGCGTGGAGTATTCGCTTCAGCTGCAGTTAAAGCACCTGGCTTTGGAGATCGTCGCAAGGCGATGCTTGAAGACATTGCAGTTCTTACAGGCGGCACAGTCATTTCAACTGAAATTGGAATGAAGCTTGATCAAGTTGGTATCGAATCCCTTGGTAAAGCACGTCGTGTTGTGATTTCAAAGGATGCAACCACAATTGTTGACGGAGCCGGAGATAAGAAACTCGTCGCCGCTCGTGTTCAAGAAATCCGCAACGAATTATCAACAACAGATTCAGAGTGGGATCGCGGCAAGCTCCAAGAGCGTGTTGCAAAACTCGCTGGCGGAGTCTGCGTAATCAAGGTTGGCGCACACACAGAAGTAGAACTCAAGGAGAAGAAGCACCGCCTTGAGGATGCAATTTCTGCTACTCGCGCAGCAGTTGAAGAGGGCATCGTTATCGGCGGAGGAGCTGCACTTGTTCACGCAGCCGATGCACTCGAAGGCGATCTTGGCTTCACTGGAGACAAAGCAGTTGGTGTTCGTCTTGTTCGCAAGGCGTGCGATGAACCACTTCGTTGGATTGCAGAAAATGCAGGACTTGAAGGTTACGTAGTTGTAGCAAAAGTTCGCGCAATGAAAGCTCACGAAGGTTTCAACGCAGCAACTGATATCTACGGCGATCTTGCAAAAGATGGCGTAATCGATCCAGTTAAAGTAACTCGATCAGCACTTGCAAACGCGGCATCAATTGCGGCGATGTTTATTACAACAGAGGCTGTTGTTTACGAACGTCCTGCAGATGAAGCACCAGATGCTGGCGGCCACGGACACTCACATGGTCCAGGTGGACACTCACACTAGTTCAATAATAAAAACCCCTTCGCATCACGCGAAGGGGTTTTTTGTTTTCCCTAATTATTTAAATTTATTTATGAAGCGTGAAAAACCTCTGAGGGTTGGTCCTGTCCGATAATTGCTAAGCGATCTTCTTCAGATAATCCGCCCCAAATTCCGTATGGTTCCTGTACGGCCAGTGCATGCTCACGACATTGCACAATCACTGGGCAGGCCGCGCAAATTGCTTTTGCTGCATTTTCACGATTACGTCGGCGTGGGCCACGTTCGCCATCTGGATGAAAGAACATTTCAGATGGAAGCGTGCGGCATGAACCTTCGTACTGCCACTCCCAATGATCGGCGATCGGTTGGGGTAAACGAGAAATTTCAGCCATGCGTAGAAGATACAACCGTTTCATAGGTTGTTCAAGCATTTCCCCTCTTAATTTCCTCAAAATGTCCTTTTCAAGTGGTGATTTGCGTCGCATCACGCCACGATAGGCCTGTGGAAGAGCTATTAACGGTCGCAGCAGTGGCTAGGCGGCTAGGAGTAGCCCCAGCAACCCTTCGCACCTGGGCTCGCCGCTACGGCATCGGTCCTACCGAACACGAGAGTGGATCGCATCGCCGATACCGCCCCGAAGATCTAGCCAAGTTAACAACCATGCGTCGCTTAATCATTGCTGGCATGTCACCTGCAGAAGCTGCTGAAAAAGCTCTCAGCACCAAGAGCACTCCGAAGCTTGAGAAAATCGTTCACGGATTTTACGATCGGCATGACGTTATAGATGCATTACATAATGCAGCGATTGCCATGGACAAAAATTTCATTGAAAGCCTATTACGCAACGACATTGAACAACATGGAATTATCCGATCTTGGCAAGAAGTAATTGTTCCGGTACTCGTTCACATCGGTAAGTCATGGGAAGAAACGGGCGAAGGAATTGAAATCGAACACTTCTTCTCCGAAACCCTCAAGCGAGTTTTTCGTGAAAGCGCATCTGAAATTAAGAAACCCATTAATCCACGACCTGTTCTGGTTGCGGCCGTGGGCGAAGAGATGCACTCACTTGCAATTCACGCACTGACTGCCGCTCTTGCTGAAAGAAATATCGAGTGCCATTTCCTTGGCGCGCGCACTCCATTTGCAGCACTAGAAGCCATGGTTGAAAAGTTTGCACCGCCGGCAATTTTCTTGTGGGCACAATTAGTTGAGAACGCCAACCCAGCATTTTTTAGAGATTTACCCGCCATGCGCCCAGCCCCACGAGTTCTACTGGGTGGTCCAGGATGGCGTGGAAGTGATTGCGCAGAAATGACACAAACCCCTGATTTGAACTTCGCATGTGAGGAAATTGCGCGGGCTGTGGGGGCTTAAAGCACCGATAGACTCTGACCTTCTTGGATGAGGCTAGGTTGAAGGAGGGCAGCGATGAGTAGCGATAGCGAAAAAATCGCAATGCTTGGCCTTACCTACGATGATGTTTTATTACTTCCAGATGCCTCCGAAGTTGTTCCCAGCGAAGTAAACACAGGCACCTGGCTCACTCGCACAATTTCACTCGCTGTTCCACTTGTCTCATCTGCGATGGATACCGTTACCGAATCTGCGATGGCAATTGCGATGGCAAAAGCAGGTGGCATCGGAATCATTCATAGAAATTTACCGATCGAGGAGCAAGTAACTCACGTTAAGTTAGTTAAAAACGTTGGTCTAGCTGGCGCTGCAGTTGGCGTTGGCGATGATGGCTTCAGTCGAGCACAAGCACTCATCGAAGCTGGCGTAGACGTAGTAGTCGTAGATACCGCTCATGGACATCACCGAGCAGTTCTAGATGCAATTGCGCGCATTAAAAATTACTCTTCTGCAACACAAGTAATTGGTGGAAACGTTGCAACCCGCGCCGGAGCACAAGCGCTGATTAACGCTGGAGCGGACGCGGTAAAAGTTGGAGTTGGACCAGGATCTATTTGCACCACTCGTGTTGTTGCCGGTGTTGGTGTTCCACAAATTACCGCGATCATGGAAGCAAGCAAGGCGTGCGCAAAAGCAGGCATCCCACTTATTGCAGATGGTGGATTGCAATATTCGGGTGACATTGTTAAAGCAATTGTTGCTGGTGCACATTCGGTGATGCTTGGCTCATTACTTGCAGGGTGCGATGAATCTCCGGGCGAACTCGTAGAAATTGATGGACGCAAATATAAGGCGTATCGCGGAATGGGTTCACTTGGTGCAATGCAATCTCGCGGAGAAAAAAAGTCGTACTCTAAAGATCGCTACATGCAAGACGATGTACTTTCAGAAGACAAATTAGTTCCTGAAGGAATCGAAGGAAAAGTTTCGTACAGTGGATCTGCAGCAGATGTTGTCCACCAATTAGTTGGTGGATTGCGTTCAGGTATGGGTTATGCAGGGGCTGCAGATATAGAAACACTTCGACGTGAAGGTCGACTCATTCAAATTACTGCAGCAGGTTTACAAGAGAGCCATCCGCACGATGTGTTGCACGTCGCAGATGCCCCAAATTATTCCCAAAAGAATTAAAAGCCAGAGAACTAAGTCACCGAAGGGAAAATCATGAGCGATATTGAATTAGCTCCCGGAAAGCGAGCCCGCCAGGCTTATTCCTTTGACGACATTGCAATCGTTCCAAGTCGACGTACACGCGACCCGCTTGAGGTTTCGACTTCTTGGCAAATAGATGCGTACAAATTTGATTTACCAATGATGGCTGCGCCAATGGACTCTGTTGTCTCACCAGAGACTGCAATTGCAATTGGAAAGCTCGGGGGATTAGGTGTTCTAAACCTTGAAGGATTGTGGACTCGTTATGAAGATCCACGAATTCCACTCGGTGAAATTGCATCTATGCCAGATAAACACGCAACAAAGCGTATGCAAGAGATTTATTCACAACCCATCAGACCAGAGCTCATTAAAGAACGAATCAAAACAATTAGAGATGCTGGCGTAACAGTTGCGGCATCACTTTCACCTGCAAGAACTGCTGAATTACATAAAGCGGTCATCGATGCCGGTGTAGATATCTTCGTAATCCGTGGAACAACAGTGAGCGCCGAACACGTTGCTGCAGAAACCGAAGCCCTTAATCTGAAGAAGTTTATTTACGAACTAGATGTGCCTGTCATTGTTGGTGGAGTTGCAACTGCAACTGGTGCACTTCACTTAATGCGAGCAGGTGCTGCGGGTGTGCTCGTTGGTTTTGGTGGCGGGTCTGCACATACAACAAGAAAAGTTTTGGGAATCGAAGTACCGATGGCATCTGCTGTTGCAGAAGTTGCATCCGCTCGACGTGAATATCTTGATGAATCTGGTGGACGTTATGTTCACGTTATTGCAGATGGATCTGTTGGTCGAAGCGGTGACATTGCTAAAGCAATTGCATGTGGCGCTGACGCAGTAATGATGGGTTCACCACTTGCAAAAGCGAGCGAAGCACCTGGACTTGGTTGGCACTGGGGATCAGAGGCTCATCACCAAGAACTTCCACGCGGCGAAAGAGTTGCCGTTGGAACATCCGGCACTCTGCAAGAAATTCTGCTTGGACCATCTCACGCAGCTGATGGATCAATGAATCTTTTTGGTGCACTTCGACGTGCGATGGCAACAACTGGTTATTCAGATGTTAAATCTTTCCAGCGAGTAGAAGTACTTATTCATCGTGCCTAATCCTCACGGAGTTCTGGTTGTTGATTTTGGTGCGCAATATGCGCAACTCATCGCACGCCGAGTCCGTGAAGCAGATATTTATTCAGAGATTGTTCCATCATCTATTTCAGCCGTCGAAGTAAGCGCCAAAAACCCTGAAGCAATAATTCTCTCTGGTGGTCCATCGAGTGTGTATGCAGAAAATGCGCCATCGGTTGATCCAGCAATCTTTGCGTTAAACATTCCAATCTTTGGAATTTGTTATGGTTTTCAAGCAATGGCTGCAGCGTTGGGTGGAGTAGTAAGCCAGACAGGCAAATCAGAGTTTGGCCGCACACAATTAAAAGTTAACGCTGGTTCAAAAATTTTTGCCTCTTTGCCATCAGAGCAACGAGTATGGATGTCCCACGGAGATGCTGTCACAGAAGCACCGTGTGGATTTAGTGTCACAGCAAGCACGAGTGAAACATCAATTGCTGCATTTGAAAGTGCTAACGGACATCTATCTGGCGTTCAATTCCATCCGGAAGTTCTGCACTCAGAACATGGACAGGCAATTCTGAAGAATTGGCTCGTCAACATTGCTAAGTGCAATACAACTTGGACAACAGCAAACATTGCACAAACAGAAATCGAAAAAGCGCGTCGACAAATTGGCACAAAGCGTGTGATCTGCGGTTTATCAGGTGGCGTTGATTCTGCAGTGGCTGCTGCGATTATTCAAAAAGCAGTTGGAAATCAATTGACCTGCGTCTTTGTGGATCATGGCTTATTGCGAAGTGGTGAATCAGAGCAAGTACAAAGAGATTTTGTTGCATCCACTGGCGTCAATCTTGTTGTCGTTGATGCTGTCGATCAGTTCTTAGATGCACTCAAAGGCGTCAGTGATCCAGAGACAAAGCGCAAAATAATTGGTCGCGAATTCATCCGTTCATTTGAAAAAGCTGCTCGCGATATTGCAAGTGGTGGAGAAGTCGAATACTTAGTGCAGGGAACTCTGTATCCAGATGTCGTCGAATCTGGTGGCGGAACAGGCACAGCAAATATAAAGTCACATCACAATGTTGGTGGATTGCCCGATGATCTTAAATTTAGTTTGGTCGAGCCATTGCGCGCTTTATTTAAAGATGAAGTAAGAAGCGTTGGTATCGAATTAGGTTTGCCTGAAGAGATTGTCTGGCGCCAACCATTTCCTGGTCCAGGTCTAGGAATTCGAATTATCGGAGAAGTTACCCGCGAGCGTTTAGAAATTTTGCGAGCGGCAGATTTGATTGCTCGTGAAGAGTTAAAGAGCGCAGGACTCGATCGTGATATTTGGCAGTGCCCAGTTATTTTGCTCGCTGATGTCCGAAGTGTTGGAGTTCAAGGAGATGGTCGTACCTACGGTCACCCCATAGTTCTTCGCCCAGTATCTAGTGAAGACGCAATGACTGCGGATTGGTCACGAGTTCCCTACGAAGTTCTTGAGAAGATTTCGACACGAATCACAAATGAGGTTCGTGAAGTAAATCGAGTCGTGTTAGATGTAACCAGTAAGCCGCCAGCAACAATCGAGTGGGAGTAAAAATGAAGAAGTTAGTTGCAACCTTAGCGGGAATAGTTATGGCAATGACTGCCCTTACTTTTGCCCCTGCTGCACAAGCGGCGACAGTTAAATGCACGCCCACAAAAGCTACAGGCATTACTCCTAAGAAGATTGCAACTCCGAAGAAAGTTTTAACAAAATTTCCAAAGAAATTTACACTTGTTACGAATTGCGGAAACATCGTAATCTCTGCTGTAGGCGCTAAAGCACCTTTCACAATGACATCTATCGCAGCTCTTGCTAAGGGTGGTTTTTACAACAACACTCTCTGTCACCGACTAACGACTCAGGGATTGTTTGTATTGCAATGTGGCGATCCGACTGCCACAGGTAGCGGTGGTCCCGAGTTCACGTATCCAGATGAGAATTTGCCAGCCAATAAGAAAAATAACTATCCAGCCGGCACAGTCGCAATGGCTAATTCAGGACCGAATACAAATGGCAGCCAATTCTTCTTGGTGTACGCAAACACAACACTTGCTCCAAGTTACACAATTTGGGGAACCATTACTTCTGGCTTAGATATTGTTAAAGCGATTGCCAAAGCTGGTGCAGTAGGTGGAGCCCCAGATGGAAAACCTGCCAAAACTATTGCGATACAAAAGGTCTTAGTTAGTTAACTAATTTGTATTTACAATCTTGAACGCCTCAGCAAGGCGTCCTAGTGGCAAACCTGCGGCAGCAGCATTGCGTTCGCCCCATTCGCGAACCATTTTTTCTAAATCTGCGTTATGCGAAGTTTGTGAAGCATGAGCATGCAAGGCCTTCATTTTTAGGTCAAAGGTTTCAGTAACATCAACAAAGTGATCTGGAGTAGCAAATCCCATCATCCATACTTCGCGCACTTTCCACGGTTGTAAACTCTCTTTTTCTAACAAATCTGTGAAGGCAAAGGGATTTCGCGCATCTGGATAAACGGCTTGAACAGCAGCTTCACCAGCTGCCAAGTGATCTGGATGGCTCGCACCAATTCTTTCCCAATTGCGCTCAGGACTCTGGCACACCATTCGATCTGGTTGTACTCGACGAATTTGGCGAACAATATCTTTACGCAGTGCAATAGTCGCTTCAAGATGACCATCAACATAATCTAAAAATGTAATGTCAGTTACGCCGATAACAGCTCCGGCTTCGCGTTGTTCGCGTTGACGCACTTTCGGCATATCTTCTTTAGCGATTCCTGACTCTTCGCCACCTTGGTCACCATTTGTGCAGAACACGTATGACACTTGTATTCCTTTTTTTACCCACTGTGCAATTGTTCCTGATGCTCCGAAATCGGAATCATCAGGGTGGGCGTTTATAACAAGTACGCGCTTGATTTCGCTATCTGCGATCGGTTCCATATCGCAAGCCTAATAGACTCACCGCTATGGAAAGTACCGACCCCTTATTAGAAGGGCTCAATCCGCAACAGCAAGCAGCTGTAATTCATAGCGATGGACCACTTTTAGTCGTCGCTGGTGCTGGTTCTGGAAAGACTCGAGTACTTACTCGCAGAATTGCATACTTAATGGCTAGACGTGGTGTCGCTCCATATGAAATTTTGGCAATTACCTTTACAAATAAAGCAGCCGGCGAAATGAAAGATCGCGTGGCAGCCCTCGTTGGACCTGTTGCTAAATCCATGTGGGTTTCTACATTTCACTCTGCATGCGTTCGATTGTTAAGGCAAGAGGCTGTGCGTCTTGGATATGGCAATTCATTTAGCATTTATGACTCAGCAGATAGTTTGCGACTCATCACAATTGTTTCCAAGGAACTCAACTTAGATCCTAAGCGTTATCCACCCAGACAGTTTCAATCAATTATCTCTAATGCTAAAAATGAATTGATGGGTCCGAACGATTACGTAAACGCCACTAAGAATCAGTTCGAAGAGGTAGTTGCCGATGTCTATGCGGTCTATCAACGTCGATTGCAGCAAGCCAATGCCATGGATTTCGATGATCTGATTCTTAAAACAGTTGAAGTGCTGCAGAAGTTTCCTGAAGCAAAGGCACGTTTGCGATCACGCTTTAAGCATGTGCTCGTGGATGAATATCAGGATACAAACCACGCTCAGTACATCTTAGTAAAAGAGTTAGTCGGCACCGCCCAAGAGGGTTTAGCACCAGCAGAACTCTGCGTTGTGGGAGATGCCGATCAATCAATTTATGGGTTTCGTGGCGCAACAATTCGAAATATTCTTCAATTCGAATTGGATTATCCAAATGCAACAACAGTTTTACTCGAACAAAATTATCGTTCAACGCAGAATATTCTTTCGGCCGCTAACGCAGTAATTACAAAGAACGAGAGTCGCAAGGAAAAGAATTTATGGTCTGAAGCTGGTTCTGGTGCGCCGTTGGTCGGATACGTCGCAGAATCAGAACACGATGAAGCAGAGTTTATTAAGGATGAAATTCGCGAATTGCAGCGAAGCGGTCAATCCGAACCAGGGGATACAGCGATTTTTTATCGCACTAACGCCCAATCTCGTGTATTTGAAGAAGTCTTCATGCGTTCGGCTCTGCCTTACAAAGTCGTTGGAGGTCTGCGATTTTATGAGCGAAAAGAAATTAAAGATTTGTTGGCATATTTGCGAGTGCTCGCCAATCTAGAAGATGAAATATCTTTACGAAGAATCATTAATGTTCCCAAGCGCGGAATCGGTGATCGTGCAATTGAGTGTGTAGATCTCTACGCCCAGAGCAACAACCTCTCTTTTTGGAGTGGTTTATCTCAATGCGATCAAGCACCAGATATGCCAAACCGTGCGGCGCAGTCAGTCAAAGAGTTTGTTTCTATGATGGTGGCGCTACGAACTCTGGTTGAAGCAAAGACTCGTCCATCAATAATTATTGAAGCAATTCTTGAGCAATCTGGATTACTTGCAGAACTATCAATCAGCACAGATCCCCAAGATGAAGTTCGTGTCGAAAACCTCAAAGAATTAGTCGCAGTATCAATGGAGTATGAAGAGAGACCCTTTGATGAACTCGGTGAAGACGAAGAAATTTCACTCGCTGGTTTTCTTGAAAAAGTTTCACTCGTTGCTGATGCAGATGAAATTCCGGAAGGCGAAGACCACGGTGGTGTCGTCACTCTCATGACTCTTCACACCGCCAAAGGTTTAGAGTTCCCAACTGTTTTTCTTACCGGAATGGAAGATGGAATATTTCCTCACTCACGAACTTTGGGTGAGAAAGATGAAATAGAAGAAGAGCGACGACTTGCTTACGTTGGACTTACTCGCGCAGAAAAGCGGCTCTACATCTCGCGCGCGGAGTATCGATCTTCATGGGGATCTCCAACCTATAACCCTGCATCGCGTTTCCTTGATGAAATTCCTGAAGGAATAATTGAGTGGCGAAATCACGGTGGATCTTCTTCATCACTATCTCCATCGCTTACGAAGAAGTCTCGTGTGGCAACGGCGCCACCACCGCGTGCAACAGGAAAGAAAAGCACTGCGATGGAATTGGCCGTTGGTGAACGTGTGTCACATGACACATTTGGACTCGGAACTGTTGTAGCCATTGCAGGTGAGGGCGATAAGTCCGAAGCCACCATAAACTTCGGTCAGTACGGCGAGAAGCGATTACTGCTGCGTTATGCACCAGTTGAGAAGCTCTAGTATTAGCAAATACTTTTTCGACATGAGTGGAGTTTTCTGTGGATCTCTTTGAATACCAAGCACGAGATCTCTTTGAAAAACACGGAATCCCCGTGCTCTCTGCTGCCATTGCAACAACTGCGGATCAAGCGCACGATGCTGCTGCAAAAATTGGCGGAAAAGTCGTCGTTAAAGCGCAAGTAAAAGTTGGCGGACGTGGAAAAGCTGGGGGCGTAAAAGTAGCTGCTGATGCAGATGAAGCCAAAGAAAAAGCCAGTGCAATTCTTGGCATGGATATCAAGGGTCACACTGTTCGCACAGTAATGATCGCGCAAGCTGCCCCAATTGAATCTGAATATTACTTAGCAATTCTTCTAGATCGCTCGAACCGAACATTTCTTGTCATGGCATCAGTTTCAGGCGGAATGGATATTGAAGAAGTTGCACACACTGCACCTGAAAAGCTCGCCAAAATTCCTGTCGATGCAAACGTAGGCATTTCAACAGAGAAAGCCAGAGAGATTGTTGCAGCAGCTGCCTTTCCTGCCGATGTAGCACCACAAGTAGAAAAAGTTCTTTTAACTCTGTGGAAGGTTTTCCAATCTGAGGATGCGACGCTCGTAGAAATTAATCCACTAGTAAAGACCGTTGACGGAAAAGTAATTGCACTCGATGGAAAAGTAACTTTGGATGACAATGCAGGCTTTAGACATCCAGATCACGAAGCACTTATTGATCACGCTGCAACGAATGCTCTAGAAGCTGCAGCTAAAGAAAAAGATCTCAATTACGTAAAGCTTGATGGTCAAGTTGGAATTATTGGTAATGGCGCAGGCCTTGTGATGAGCACGCTCGACGTTGTTGCGTATGCAGGAGAAAAATTTGGGGGAGTCAGACCAGCTAACTTCTTAGATATTGGTGGAGGAGCATCTGCACAAGTAATGGCTGATGGACTTTCAATTATTTTGGGCGATTCAGATGTAAAGAGTGTTTTCGTAAATGTCTTTGGTGGAATTACCGCGTGTGATGCGGTTGCTAACGGCATTGTTCAAGCGTTGGATTTATTGGGTTCAAAGGCAACGAAACCGATTGTTGTCAGACTTGACGGAAACAATGTGATTGAAGGACGTGCAATTTTAAAAGCTGCCGCACATCCGCTCATTGAACAAGTGGACACCATGGATGGAGCAGCAAATCGTGCTGCAGAATTGGCGGCCAAGTAATGTCTATTTTTATTGATGATAAGAGCATCGTCATTGTGCAAGGAATGACAGGTGCTGAAGGAACAAAACATACAAAACGCATGTTGGCTTCAGGTACAAAAATTGTAGGCGGAGTTACACCTGGTAAAGGTGGGCAGAGCGTGGACATAGATGGCCACACACTTCCAGTTTTTAACACTGTTGCAGAAGCCATGAAGGCAACAGGAGCCAATACATCTGTTGTTTTCGTTCCACCAAAATTTGCAAAAGCCGCTGTCATTGATGCGATTGATGCATCAATGCCGCTCGTGGTTGTAATCACTGAAGGCATTCCAGTTCATGATTCAGCAAGTTTCTACGCGCACGCAGTAAGCAAAGGAACAACTCGAATTATCGGACCAAACTGTCCAGGCCTCATCAGCCCAGGTAAATCAAATGTTGGAATTATTCCTGCCGATATCACAAGCAGTGGTCCTATTGGTTTGGTTTCAAAGTCCGGAACACTGACGTATCAGATGATGTATGAGCTTCGCGATATTGGTTTCAGTACTGCAGTTGGAATTGGTGGAGATCCCGTAATTGGCACCACCCATATCGATTGCTTAAGAGCATTTCAAGATGATCCTGATACAAAAGCAATTGTGATGATTGGTGAAATTGGTGGCGATGCTGAAGAGCGCGCAGCAGCTTTCATTAGCGAATATGTCACTAAACCAGTTGTTGGTTATGTCGCAGGATTTACTGCCCCTGAGGGCAAAACAATGGGGCACGCAGGTGCAATTGTTTCGGGATCTTCAGGAACAGCACAAGCAAAGAAAGATGCACTCGAAGCCGCCGGAGTAAAAGTAGGCAAAACACCAAGTGAGAGCGCGCAATTAATGCGCGCAATATTGGGCCGCTAGCTCATATGTTTCAACGCGTCCTGTGGGTCTCGTTGTCACAAGTTCTTCGCAGCATTGCACTCGTATTACTACCAATATCTTTCCTATCGCTCATAGCATGGGCAACTGCCGGAAGTCTTACCGGAAATACTTCAGATCCAATAAGAGCATCACTGTGGGTGTGGCTAGGAATTCACAGAATTCCATTTTCGTTAAGCATTCCACCAGCTGCTGTTGAAGGTTATCTTTCGTACCTTCCACTTGGTGGATTGCTCTTTCCGTTCTTAGCAATCAGAAGTTCTTTTTCACGAATTGTCGATCGCTTAGATCGAGATGTAAATCTAATTAACATAGCTCGAATTCACTTCACAGTGATGTATTGCCTGATTGCTCAACTCTTAGTATTTGTTTCGACAACTGATGCGATTCGTCCTGTGGGGTACTTCGCATTGATGATTTTGATTCCCTCTGTGTACCTTACGACCTTAACGGTGGGCAAAAAAGTTACGCTCACGCAGCCCGTAAGTTTTGGCACACGGATAGTTGCTTTATTGCTCGCTGTGAGCGCTTTATTCCTGGCGTTCTCATTTTTCATGAATCTTTCAACGGTTAAAGATTTGATAACAGTCTTGCAACCAGGAATCTTTGGCGGACTTTTACTCTTACTAATCAACATTGTTTACTTACCAAATGCTGCGGTATCAGCAATGGCTTACTTAAGTGGTACGGGTTTTGGCGTAGGGGCAAACACTCTCGTTTCGCCACTGGAATACTCCGTCGATCAAATTCCGGCACTGCCAATTCTTGGAGCACTTCCAAGCACTGAACATCCGCAATTTTTGTTCTCAATATTCTTCTTCGTTATGGCTGGGGCTCTATTGGCCAGTTGGACTATTTCTTCGAGTACGAGAGTGTTGTTGCAAAGTTACTTTGTGAGCATCGCCTGTGTTTTCCTCCTAGCTTTTTTTGCAAGCGGATCCCTACTCACTCAAGAGATGTTTACTGTCGGGCCTTCGTTATGGATGTTTCCACTGAGTGTTGCAATTGAAATGGGACTAGGAATTGCACTAGCAATATTAATTCCACGAATATCACTTCCACGTAAACAGAATAAGTCAGATGGATAGAACTCTTCTTCTCTTGGCTTCGGGCACAGGTTCATTGGCAGAAGCAATAATCATGGCAAGCAACAGAGGTGATCTCGCAGCACACGTTGTTGCAGTATTAACTGATAAGCCAGATGCAGAAGTTGTTGCAAAGTGCGCAGCACTCGGAGTTCCAATAATTTCACACCCCATGCATGAAAATCGCACGGACTGGAATCACGAATTATTGTTGATAACAGAGTCTCTTAATCCAACTCTGGTCGTCAGTGCTGGATTCATGAGAATTTTAGATGCCGAGTACGTTTCAACATTCAAAGTAATCAATAGTCACCCATCCTTGTTGCCAAATTTTCCTGGCGCACACGCAGTCCGAGATGCTTTAACTGCCAGGTCTAGCAAAACTGGAGCAACGATTCACTGGGTTGATGCCGGCATAGACACTGGAAAAGTAATTGTTTTCAGAGAAGTGCCTATTCTGGAAGGCGATACAGAAGCAGTTTTGCATGAGCGTATTAAGATTGTCGAACGCGGCCTCATTGTTGAGACCATTTCGCAAGTGTTAGATTCTTTGGAGAATTCCCATGAGTGAGCGGAAGAAAATACGCAGAGCACTCATCAGCGTCTATGACAAAAACCGCCTACAAGAAATCGGAGCTGCGCTAAGCGCCGCAGGTGTTCAAATAGTTTCTACCGGATCAACAGCAAAAACTCTTGCAGCCGCGGGAATAGAAGTTACCGAAGTAAGCGCTGTTACAGGATTTCCCGAGATTATGGGCGGACGAGTAAAAACATTACATCCAACAATTCACTCTGGAATTCTTGCTGATCAGGAAAATTCTGAACACATGTCTGCCATAAAGAATTTGGGAATCGAACCCTTTGATTTAATTGTTATCAACCTTTATCCATTTGCTGAGACAATCGCAACGGGTGCAACATTTGCAGAGTGCATTGAACAAATTGATATCGGTGGCCCTTCGATGCTCAGAGGTGCCGCTAAGAATCATGGCTCAGTAGCCGTTATTTCAAATCCTTCTCAGTACGACCAATTAGTCAGCGCAATTTCTGCGGGAGGCTTTACCGCAGCGCAACGTCAGAGATTAGCTTTAGAAGTTTTTAGAACAACTGCTGAATATGACTTAACAATTGCTAATTGGTTAGGTCAAAACTCTGATGCAACGTTGCCAGAATGGTTTGGAAGCATTTATGTCCAAGAAAACACTCTTCGCTACGGAGAAAATCCTCACCAATCCGCGGCAATTTATCGGGGCAGTTCAGAAGGCATTGTTCAATCTAAACAACTACATGGCAAAGAAATGTCTTTTAATAACTACACAGATGCTGATGCTGCCTGGCGCGCTGCCTTTGATCACACCGAACCATGCGTAGCCATTATTAAGCATGCTAATCCGTGTGGGATTGCAGTCGGAAAAGATATCGCTTCTGCTTATTTAAAGGCCCACGAATGTGATCCTGTGTCAGCATTTGGTGGAGTCGTAGCTGCTAATCGAATGGTCACAACTGAGATGGCCAAAGCTCTTTCCGAAACTTTCACCGAAGTTCTTATTGCGCCTAGCTATGAGGATGCAGCTGTTGAAATACTTTCGCAAAAACCATCTATTCGTATTTTGCAATGTAGCGCCACCGAGTCAGGTGCAATTGAAATGCGCCCGGTCAGTGGTGGAGTTTTGTTACAGGAGATAGATGCAATTGATGCATCCGGTGATGCGTCTTCGTCTTGGAAATTAGTTGCGGGCCCAAAGGTTTCTGCTGACACGTTGAAGGATCTCGAATTTGCATGGCGCGCTGTCCGCGCAGTTAAAAGCAATGCGATTTTGTTAGCAAAAAATGGCGCAAGTGTCGGTGTTGGTATGGGTCAAGTAAATCGCGTCGATAGTGCAGAGCTTGCCGTAAAGCGAGCAGGCAATCGAGCAGATGGCAGCGTTGCATCGAGCGATGCATTTTTCCCATTTGCTGATGGATTACACATTCTTATCAGCGCTGGCATCAAAGCTGTTGTTTCACCTGGTGGAAGTGTGCGCGATGAAGAAGTCATTGCAGCGGCAGAACAGGCTGGAATCAGCTTGTATTTCACCGGTACTCGGCATTTCTCACACGCATAAATTTTCAATAAGATACGAGCATGACCGCAACTATTCTCGATGGCAAGGCACTAGCCGCATCAATTAAGAAAGATCTGGCGGTAAGAGTTCTTGAGTTGAAGAAAAAAGGAATCACTCCAGGACTCGGAACAGTTTTAGTTGGCGATGATCCCGGTTCACATTCATACGTTGGCGGCAAACATCGCGATTGCCAGGAAGTCGGAGTTACCTCAATCCGCGTAGATCTTCCAGATTCAGCTTCGCAAGCCGATGTACTTGCTGCAATTAAAGATCTTAACAATGCAAAAGAGTGCACTGGATATATTGTGCAATTACCAATGCCTAAAGGTATTGATCCTCAAGTAATTCTTGAAGCAATTGATCCAGCAAAAGATGCTGATGGTTTGCACCCCATGAACCTAGGCAGACTCGTTGCAGGCTATGACGCGCCACTGCCATGTACTCCACGCGGAATAGTTGCGTTGTTGCAGCATTACAACGTTGCACTCAAAGGTGCCGAAGTAACAGTTATTGGTCGCGGACTTACAGTTGGTCGCCCACTCGGTTTGCTGCTTACACGCAAGCAAGAAAATGCAACCGTGACTTTGACTCACACCGGAACAAAAGATTTAGTACTACACACTCGCAATGCTGACATTGTTATTGCAGCTATTGGTCAGGCGCACTTCCTCAATGCCTCAATGATTAAAGCAGGTGCTGCAGTTATTGATGTTGGAATTTCACGCACTGACGCGGGTTTACTGGGCGATGTACATCCAGATGTAATGGAAAAAGCAGGATTCGTTGCTCCAATGCCTGGTGGTGTTGGACCAATGACAAGAGCGATGCTCGTTACGAATGTTGTGGATGCGTGTTCTTAGATTCGCGCGTAATTAGAATTGCCAGCTATTCATTAGTAGCGGCGGGTATCGCTTTAGGAGCCTTTAGTTTTGTGCGATCAGGAGCGCTCTTAATTGCCCTTGGAACTTTGGGGATTGCCTTTCCGTCACGGCACCTACGCACAATCGAGTTCTATTTTCCGGTGGGCATTGCAGTGGGGCTCTTTGTCCTGGCAATTTCACTGCCTAACGGGTTGTAGAGTTATCTTGATATCAAGGCACTTTAGATTCGAATATTGAAAGAGGGATGTAAATCATGGCAGGCAAAGTAACCGTCGTCGGTGCAGGTTTTTATGGTTCAACAACTGCCATGCGATTAGCTGAGTACAACATATTGGACACCGTTGTTCTCACTGACATACTTGAAGGCAAGCCAGAAGGTTTGGCACTCGATATGAATCAATCTCGCTCGATTGAAGGATTTGAAACAAAAATAATTGGTGCCACAACAAGTGCTGATGGCGCAGGATATGAAGCAACTGCGAATTCAGATGTAGTTGTAATTACTGCAGGCCTTCCACGCAAACCAGGCATGAGTCGAATGGATCTCATTGGAGTAAATGCAGGAATTGTTCGTGGCGTTGCTGAAAACATTGCTAAACACTCACCGAATGCAGTCATTATCGTGGTTTCAAACCCACTTGATGAAATGACTGCGCTGACGCAAATCGCAACTGCATTTCCATATAACCGCGTGATGGGTCAGGCAGGAATGTTAGATACTGCGCGCTTTACACACTTTGTTGCTGAAAAACTCAACGTTCCAGTTTCATCAGTAAGTACTCTCACACTTGGTTCACACGGCGAAACAATGGTTCCGGTTCCAAGTCGATGCACAGTTAGTGGAGTAGCACTGAGCGAAAAATTGTCCCAGGCAGAAATTGATGAACTCGTTGATCGCACAAGAAATGGTGGAGCAGAAGTCGTTGCACTACTAAAGACTGGTTCGGCCTATTACGCACCATCTGCAGCAGCAGCTCGAATGGCAAAAGCTGTGATTGAAGATTCTGGCGCAACAATGCCAGTGTGTGCGTGGGTTGATGGCGAATACGGCATCTCAGGTGTTTACCTTGGCGTTGAAGCACAAATTGGTCGTGAAGGCGTTAAGAAAGTCGTTGAAACAAAACTTACGGATAGCGAATTAGCAGCACTTAAAGTGGCTGCTGAAGCAGTTCGTGCAAAACAAGCAGACGTACAGACACTCTAAGGGGAGCGCGCAGCATGGCCAAGATCAAAGTTGAAGGAACTGTTGTCGAACTAGATGGCGATGAAATGACTCGCATTATTTGGCAGTTCATTAAAGATTCGTTGATTCTTCCTTACTTAGATGTAAACCTCGAATATTACGATCTTGGTATGGAAAACCGTGACGCAACCGATGATCAAGTAACGATTGACTCAGCTCATGCAATCCAAAAGCACGGAGTCGGAATCAAGTGCGCCACTATTACTCCTGATGAAGCCCGCGTTGAAGAGTTTGGGCTTAAGAAGATGTGGAAGTCTCCAAACGGAACAATTCGCAACATCTTGGGTGGCGTAATTTTCCGCGAACCAATCATCATCAGCAATGTTCCACGTTTGGTACCGCACTGGACTAAGCCAATTGTTATTGGCCGTCACGCTTTTGGTGATCAATACAAAGCAACTGATTTCAAAGTTCCTGGTCCAGGAAAACTCACTCTCTCCTTTGTACCAGAAGATGGTTCTGCTCCCATGGAGTTTAATGTTTTTGATTTCCCGACTGCCGGTGTCGCAATGGGTATGTATAACCTTGATGATTCTATCCGCGACTTTGCACGCGCATCACTAAATTATGGATTAAACAGAAAGTATCCTGTTTATCTCTCAACAAAGAACACAATTCTTAAGGCGTATGACGGACGCTTTAAAGATATTTTCGAGGAAATTTATCAAGCAGAGTTCAAGTCAGCATTTGATGCTGCCGGAATTTGGTATGAGCATCGCCTCATCGATGACATGGTTGCCATGTCACTTCGTATGGAAGGTGGCTACGTCTGGGCCTGCAAGAACTATGACGGTGACGTTCAATCAGACACTGTTGCACAAGGTTATGGCTCACTCGGATTAATGACATCAGTGCTGATGACACCAGATGGAAAAGTTGTTGAATCTGAAGCGGCACACGGAACAGTGACTCGTCACTATCGTGATCATCAAGCTGGAAAAGCTACATCGACAAATCCAATAGCATCAATTTTTGCGTGGACTCGCGGTCTTGCTCACCGTGCAAAACTTGATAACAATAAGGAGCTCGCACAATTTTGTGACACCCTCGAACAAGTGTGTATTCAAACTGTTGAACAAGGAAAGATGACAAAGGATTTATCACTCTTGATTGCACCAGATGCCCCATGGCAAACAACACAAGAGTTCCTCAATTCAATTGATGAAAATCTCAAGAAGGTTATGGCTTAATTTCATGAATTCTGGGCGCGGTGCTGTGGCACTTGTTGGCTCAGGTGAGTACTTAATCCAGATGCAGGAGATTGAAACTGATCTTCTGCATCGTGGTATTTCTAGAGGCAAGTCAAATACTTATATTCAGATTCCAACAGGCGCGGGACAAGAAAGCGCGGATCGTATTCAATTTTGGAAAGAGCGTGGAGCCGCGCAGGCTGAACGAATGGGTGCCACATGTCATTTTTTGCCGATCCTAAAAAGGGAAGATGCATTTAATCCGCAGTACATTGAAGAAGTAACAAATGCTGGACTCATTTATTTTTCAGGCGGAGATCCTGGTTACATCACTGGAGTTTTTGAAGGAACGCCACTGTGGGAAAAGATAAAACAAGAGTTCAATTCAGGATCTTCGCTAGCAGGTTGCTCTGCAGGTGCAATGGCCTTTGGTACAAAGATTGTTGGCTTGCGAATATCGCATGCCCAGAGTGGTCTTGGACTTATTTCAAATATTGAAGTTATTCCACACTATGACAAGTTTCTTGGATGGGTTCCAGATCGCGTTGCATCAATTGCACTTCGCAGTGATGACGGTGTATACCTACTTGGCATAGATGAAGACACTGCACTTGTGCTTACCGATAAATGGAGAGTACAAGGACGCGCAAAGGTTCACGTCCTTAAGGGACTTCCAGAATCGCCACAAACATTTACAGGTGGCGAAGAAATTGCCTTGCTTGGCTCATTTGCCTAACTAGGAATTGAGCCGTCCGGCACCAAGAAAATCTGCGACAAATGCATTTGCTGGTTTGTTGGTCAAATTAGCAGGAGTATCAACTTGTTGTAACACTCCATCTTTGAGTACTGCAACGCGATCACCCAGTGCCATAGCTTCTTCTTGATCATGCGTAACGTAGACAGTAGTAATTCCTAGGCGTCGTTGCAGTGCTGCAATTTGTGTGCGAGTTGCAACACGTAATTTTGCATCAAGGTTTGAGAGAGGTTCGTCCATGAGAAATACTTGTGGTTCGCGAACAATTGCGCGACCCATTGCAACACGTTGACGCTGGCCACCGGAAAGTGCTTTCGGTTTGCGTTCTAAGAATTCTTCGAGGTCTAAGAGCTTCGCAGCTTCAAGAACTCTGCGATCACGTTCTTCTTTTGCAATCCCTGCAATCTTGAGTGCAAAGCCCATATTTTCTGCAACACTCATATGGGGATACAACGCATACGATTGAAAGACCATTGCGATATCGCGATCCTTCGGTGCCACCTGCGTGACATCTTTACCACCGATTAAAATGCGTCCTTCATCAACTTCTTCTAATCCTGCAAGCATTCGCAATAGCGTTGACTTGCCACAACCAGATGGTCCGACAAGAACTAGAAGTTCTCCATTTTTCACCTCAAGATTTAACTTGTTTATTGCCGGAGTTGCAGATCCCGGATAGGTGCGTGATGCGTTTTCAAACACAACTGTTGCCATGAAAATTTTCTCCTTCTCCGGGCAGGTACGTGCCCGACGCTCCTGTGATGAAGGTGATGAGCCCGAGTGAACTCAACGTTTACAAGTTTAGCGCGTGAAGACATTGGGCATTCCTGTAGACTTATGACCCTTATGGAGCCCTACTCGTTCGGCGGTTTACTCGGCGCTTTAGCAACTGTCACAGCTCTGATTCTTCTCGGCTCTCTCTTTGTCGCGGCTGAAATTGCTCTCATCTCACTTCGCGAAAGCCAGGTACGCCAAATGGCTACTACTGGCAAACGTGGGAGACGCGTAGCTGCGCTCTCTGCAAACCCAAACCGATTCTTAGCTGCAGTTCAAGTTGGCATAACACTCTGTGGTTTTCTATCTGCAGCATTGGGTGCTGAACAACTCGGCGAGTACGTTATTCCGTGGCTTGAAAGCCTAGGCATTAGCAGTTCATTAAGTTCGATTACATCACTCATTGGCGTAACAGTTGTCATCGCTTATTTTTCTTTAGTATTTGGCGAGCTCGTTCCAAAGCGTTTAGCACTATTTCGCACAGAACAGATTTCTCTTGCACTTGCTCCAATAATTGATGTTGTAGCAATACTTTTCCGCCCAATTATTTGGCTACTGTCACACTCAACAAATTTAGTAGTTCGAATCTTTGGAATTGATCCGAAAGAACAAAGAAGTGCAATGTCTGAAGAAGAGCTGCTGGATCTAGTGGCTGGCCATGCCGCTTTGACAGACGAAGAGCGCGATATTGTTGAAGAAGTTTTTAACGCATCAGAGCGTCAGATTCATGAGTTGATGGTGCCGCGTACCGAAGTTGATTTCATGGATGCTTCGCTTACTGTCTCTAAAGCAATTGAACTCGCGGTCGATAAAGCCCACTCTCGTTACCCGGTTGTTCGTGGCTCAACCGATGAGGTTATTGGATTTATTCACGTTCGAGATTTGCTCGATACTTCTCTTATTTCAACGGGTGGAAAAGTTCAGGAGCTTGTTAGAAATATTATGTACTTGCCAGGTACCAAGGGTGTTTTGCCTGCACTTACGGAAATGCGTAATCAGAGACAGCATCTTGCAATTGTTTTGGATGAATACGGCGGTACCGATGGAATCATTACATTAGAAGATTTAGTTGAATGTCTGATTGGAGATATCCGAGACGAGTACGACTCGGATGACATGGAAGTTCAAGTTGAATCGCAAACGGGCGATTTCGAAGTTGATGGATTGATTTCGATTGAAGATTTATGCGAGCAGACAGGTTTTGAAATTCCTGAAGGACCGTATGAAACCGCAAGCGGTTTTGTCATGCATGTGCTTGGTCGAATCCCAGCAGTAAACGATGTTGTAAGTATCAACGGAATGAAATTTACTGTTTTAACACTAGAAGGTAAGCGAGCAGGTCAGTTATTGATCTCTCGAAACGCCTAGTTCATGCAAGAATTACGACCATGAGCACCAAGAGAGTACTTTCCGGCATTCAGCCAACGAGTGACTCCTTTCATTTAGGTAATTACCTAGGCGCCGTTAAACAATGGGTCGAGTTACAAGATGGACACGATGCTTTTTACTGCATCGTTGATTTACACGCACTCACTGTCGAAACCGAACCTGCGCTCATGCGCAAAAGAACGCTTGTCTCTGCCGCACAGTTATTGGCACTTGGAATCTCTCCAGAAAAATCTACGCTGTTTGTACAGTCACAGGTTCCAGAGCACAATCAACTGGCTTGGATCATGGAGTGCATAACTGGATTTGGTGAAGCTAGCCGTATGACTCAATTTAAAGATCGAACCGCAAAGGGTGGATCTGATTCGACAAAAGTTGGAGTCTTCACCTATCCGATGTTGATGGCTGCCGATATTTTGTTGTATCAAGCTGATCTGGTGCCAGTTGGTGAGGATCAACGTCAACACATAGAGCTCACTCGAGATTTAGCAGAACGATTTAACTCACGCTACGGATCAACTTTTAACATTCCTGCTGGATTCATTCTTAAGCAGGGCGCTAAAATTTATGATTTACAAAATCCAACTGCGAAAATGAGCAAGTCAGCAGATTCAGCCGCAGGACTTATAGAAATCCTTGACACTCCAGAAGTAAATACGAAAAAGATAAAGTCGGCAGTTACTGATGCCGGACGCGAAATCACATTTGATGAAAAAGAGAAACCTGGCGTAAGTAACTTACTAACTATTCATAGCGCTCTTTCTGGACAAAAGATTTCTGATCTTGAAAATCATTTCTCAGGAAAAGGTTATGGAGATCTCAAGAGCGAAGTAGCTGAAGTAGTCGTTGAGTATCTCAAACCAATACGCGAAAAAACACTAGAGCTTCTATCTGATGAGCCACATCTGCTTTCAATACTCGCCGATGGCGCTGCAAAGGCTCATGAAGTGGCATCCACAACCCTGGCCAAGACGTACACCAACCTGGGATTAGTACGCTAAGTAGGTTAATAGTTTCAACTTGAGGTTGAGACTTTCTTTTATTTATCTGACGTTCACTATCGCGCATACCTAATTATTGAGTCGCCACTATAGGGTGAGCCCACAATTTAATTCCGTAATTGACGCCGTATTCGAAGCGGCTTCATAGGAATTCTTAGGAGGAGTGCATTAATGAATTCATTAATTAAGAAATCGACGAAAGTTGTAGCAGCTCTTGCAGCGCTAACACTTATCGCCGGATGTTCATCTTCATCTGATAGTGCATCATCAGGTGTTAAAGCTTGTCTTGCACTAGATACAGGCGGAGTTGACGACAAGTCATTTAACGCTTCAGCATGGGCTGGCGCGCAAGCAGCAGAAGCAGCTGGCGCAGAGGTTAAGTACCTTGCGGCTACTTCAGATGCAGATTACACACCAAACATTAAGAAGTTCGTTGATGAAGGTTGCAGCATCGTTATTGGTGTTGGATTCTTGATTAACGGTGCAATCGTTGAGGCTGCTAAGGCTTATCCAGATACAAAGTTTGCAATCGTTGACCAAGATGGAAAAGATCACGGACCTGCTGGAGATCAGTTCCCAGGAACAGTAATTGATAACCTCAAGGGAATTGAATTCGCAACTAACCAAGCAGCATTCCAAGCTGGTTACCTTGCAGCTGGTTATTCAAAGACCGGTAAAGTTGCAACGTACGGCGGTCTAAACATTCCACCAGTAACAATCTTCATGGATGGATTTGCTCGTGGTGTTGCTCATTACAACACTGTAAAGGGCACAAAAGTTAGCGTTCTTGGTTGGGACACTGCGAAGAAAGATGGAACTTTCGTCGGTGGATTCTCTGACCAAGCAAAAGCACTTCAGATCTCAAAGAACTTTGAGCAGCAAGGTGCGGACGTAATTTTCCCAGTAGCTGGTGGCCTTGGTGCTGCAACAGCAAACCAATCAATGACAGGAAATAAGTCAGTAACAATTTGGGTTGACTCAGATGGTTATGAGCAAGCTCCACAATTTGCTTCTGTAATTCTAACTTCTGTTATGAAGGGCGTTGGAACTTCAGTAACTGCAGCAATTCAGGAAGTTATTGATGGCACATTCAGCTCAACTAACTACCTAGGTACGTTAGAAAATGGCGGAACATTCTTGGCTCCGTACCACGATTTGGAGTCAACAGTTGATGCCGGCTTGGCAGCAGAAGTTGAACAACTCCGTGAAGACATTATTTCCGGTACGGTTGCTGTTTCTTAATCGAAGCAGTGGTTGAAAAGAGATAATAAAGAAGTAAAAATTAAGCCGGGCAGATTAAAAACCTGCCCGGCTTAATTTCATATCCGTTGGGTAACAACGAAGAAGACGAAAGGTTCAAGTGTCAGTCGAATTACGTGGCATCACCAAAAAATTTGGTGCTCTCGTTGCCAATGATGAAATTGACTTGCGAGTCGAAGCTGGTGAAATCCACGCCATTCTCGGTGAAAACGGTGCCGGTAAATCAACTCTCATGAATATTGTTTATGGACTATTAACGCCAGATAGTGGCCAAATTTTAGTTGACGAAAAACCAGTCACAATTTCTGAACCTAGCGACGCACTTGCTGCCGGTATTGGCATGGTTCATCAACACTTTATGCTCATTCCAGTATTTACTGTTGCGGAAAATATCGTTCTAGGACATGAAAAAGTTAAGGGATTTGGAGTTCTCAATCTTGACCAAGCAAGGTCTGACATTGCTCGAATTTCCAAGGAGTTCAATTTTGATGTTGATCCCGATGCAATTGTTGAGAATTTACCCGTAGGTATTCAACAACGTGTTGAAGTAATCAGGGCTTTGATTTACAACGCCAAAGTTTTGATTTTAGATGAACCTACTGCTGTTCTTACCCCGCAAGAAACTGATGAGTTGCTACAAGTAATGAAGAATTTAAAGAATAACGGAACCTCAATTATTTTTATCACCCACAAATTGCGTGAAGTACAAGAGGCAGCGGATCGGATCACAATTATTCGCCGTGGCAAAGTTGTTGGAACTGCACTGCCGACCGCCACGCAAGAAGAGTTAGCTTCACAGATGGTGGGACGACCTGTTGATCTAACCATGTCTAAAAAGCCTGCAGCCATTGGATCCACTCTACTTTCGATTTCAAATCTCAAGGTCATTGATGGCGCCGGCCGAGAATTGCTACATGATCTCTCATTAGATGTTCAAGCAGGCGAAATTGTGGCCGTTGCTGGAGTCCAAGGAAATGGACAGACAGAGTTGGCTAGAACTATTTTGAATTTAGAACCACATGTAAGTGGGAAAATCATGATTGATGGAGTCGACATTGTCGGCAAGAGTGTTAAAGAGTCACTTCACTCTGGAATTGCCTTTATTCCCGAATCTAGAGAATTAGATGGCTTGATTGGTTCATTTTCTATCGCTGAAAACTTGATTTTAGATACCTACGATTCACCACCGAACGCGAAAAAATTGATGATGAATCTCAATGTCATTAACTCTGATGCAGTAAAGCGAATTAAGGAATTTGATATCAGAAGCCAAGGCGCTAATGAGTTGGTTTCATCTCTCTCCGGTGGAAACAAGCAGAAAGTTGTATTGGCACGAGAACTCTCTCGCCCGGTAAAAGTAGTTGTTGCATCTCAACCAACTCGTGGACTAGACGTAGGCTCAATTGAGTTCGTCCATGAAAAAATCGTGCAAGAACGTGATGCAGGCCGGGCAGTTCTTCTCTTTAGTTCCGAGTTAGATGAAGTTTTTGCACTGGCTGATCGAATTGCGGTTATGTATCGCGGGACCATTATTGACATTGTGCCGGCATCAATTTCGCGTAGCGATCTCGGGTTACTTATGGCTGGCATCAAACCAAAGGTCAGCTCATGAGCACATTTAAATCCAAGATGTCAGATACTTTAAGAACCATAAAGCTGCCATTACTATCTTTCTTGCTGGCCATTATTTCGGGAGGGCTTTTAATTGCCTTTTCAAACCCTGAAATTTATAAGCTTTGGAAATCACCTCTACAGTTTCTTGGAACTGGTTTCTCTTCAGCAGGCAGCGCTTATTTGGCACTACTACAAGGATCGATTTTTGACCCCAACTTAACTGCTCGAAATTTCTTCATAGGTTTTTATCCACTCTCTGAAACCTTTGTCATAGCAGCGCCACTTATTCTGACGGGACTATCGGTAACTCTTGCGTTTAGAGCTGGCCTATTTAACATCGGCGCTCAAGGTCAATTCATCTTTGGTGCAATAGCTGCTTCTTACGTTGGGTTCCGATTTGATTTGCCTCTAGTTATTCATGCCCTCGCAGCGCTTGCGGCCGCAATGATTTTTGCTGGCTTGTGGGGAGGACTTGTTGGGTTCCTGAAAGCACGAACTGGTGCGCACGAAGTAATCGTCACGATTATGTTTAACTATATTTCTATCTACTTTTTACTCTGGCTTTTGAGCACACAAACGTTCTTGCGAAAAGGTCGTCAAGATCCGATTGCGCCTCCAGTACTTGAAAACGCGCAACTTCCAAAGTTATTTGGCGTGGATTATCGGGTTAATGTGGGTATTTTTGTAGCACTTGGTGTGGCGTATTTAATTCATGTTCTTCTGTCGCGAACAACACTAGGTTTCCAGTTTAGATCAGTCGGAGCAAACTCACTTGCAGCCAAAACAGCGGGAATGTCTGTTCCATTTGTTTTGACTTCGGTAATGGTTATTTGTGGTGCGTTAGCTGGATTGGGTGGCGCTGTTCAAGTGCTCGGAACTGAGTACGCATTAACTGCTGGAGTTGCGGGCTCTTTTGGTTTTGATGCCATTACTGTTGCGCTCTTAGGTCGCGCAAAACCACTTGGTACTGTAATTGCCGCACTGTTATTCGGTGCATTAAAAGCTGGTGGATTAACAATGCAGGCAAACACCACAACACCTATAGATATTGTTTTGGTTATTCAAGCTTTAATCGTTCTCTTCATTGCAGCGCCAACCATGGTGCGCGCAATATTTAGATTAAAAAATGTTAGAACCGGAACTGACATGGCTGCAAAGGGGTGGAACGGATGAGTTCAGTTTCTCAGTTAACCCCACTGCAAAAACGTCGTCGACGTGGAGCATTCACCCTTCTAACTCTGTCTCTCGGTTCTCTTATTGGTTTTGGATTTCTTCAAAAGAAGACCGCCCCTGTTACATACAAGTTTGTTATGGAAGATGAATGGGTTGCGATCAATGAGTGGACCGTGGATTCACGAACTGCGTCCTACGGCTTTAGCATCGCTGCAATTGTGTTCTCTATTTGGGCCATCCTTCAGCTTCGTAGAGATAAGAAAATTCAACTGCAAGGTGCCCTAGGTGGCTTCTCAATATTGATGGCATTTATCTCCTGGGCTGCAAGCGGAAAGATGATTCCATTTACCGGCTTGCTTCAAGGTGCTTTGTTGCTCTCAGTGCCACTTATTTTTGGTGCAATGGCCGGAGTGCTTTGCGAGAGATCTGGCGTAATCAATATTGCCATTGAAGGCCAATTATTAGCAGGAGCATTTGCAGCCGGAGTAGTCGCTAGTTTGAGTCAAAACACAACGTATGGATTGCTAGTTGCACCAATTGCAGGCGCAATGATTTCTTTAATTCTGGCTGTCTTTGCCATTAAGTTTTCAATTGATCAGGTAATTCTGGGATTCGTTATCAACGTTCTGGTAATTGGTATTACAAGCTTCCTCTATAAGAAGCTATTGATTCCTTATCAAGATACCTGGAACTCTGGTCCCGTCCTTTCTCCGATAGAGATTCCAATTCTGAGCAAGATTCCGTTGCTTGGGCCTATTTTGTTTAACCAGACAATAATTGTTTATCTGATGTACGTAATCGTTGCTGTCATTCACCTTTCACTCTTTAATACACGCTGGGGATTACGAACTCGAGCAGTCGGTGAACATCCAACTGCAGCTGACTCTGTTGGAATTAAAGTAAATAGGCTCAGATATAAAAACGTAATTTTTGCAGGATTGGTAGCAGGACTAGGTGGTGCGTACTTCACAGTCGGCGCCGTCGGTGCGTTTGGAAAAGAGATGACTGCAGGAAAAGGTTTCATCGCCTTAGCCGCATTGATCTTCGGTCGCTGGAGCCCAGTTGGCGCGGTAATGGCAGCGTTACTCTTTGGTTTTGCTGATAATTTACAAGGCGTTCTCTCTATTACTGGTACGCCGATTCCTAGTGAATTTATGTTGATGGCCCCATACATTGTCACTGTCATTGCAGTAACCGGATTCATAGGTCGAGTACGAGCGCCGGCAGCAGATGGAATTCCTTATAACAGAGGCAGATCCGATTGATGGAGATTAACTGGCAAGCGCTGCATGATGAAGCAAAGCGCGTAATGAAACTTTCATATTCTCCCTATTCAAAGTTTCCGGTCGGTGTTGCTGGTTTAGTCAGCGATGGCCGAATAATTAGTGGTTGCAACGTAGAAAATGCTAGTTACGGATTAACCCTCTGCGCTGAATGCAGCATGATTTCAAATTTAGCGATGACTGGTGGAGGGCGAATCATTGCTGCACTTTGTGTTGATGAACATGGCAACTACCTCTCACCGTGTGGGCGATGCAGACAACTACTCTTTGAACATGGCGGTCCAAGCATGCAATTAATGACGCCAGATGGCCCACAACCAATGTCGCTCATGCTTCCTTGGGGATTCGGCCCAGAAGATTTAGACAAGTGAGTGAATCATTCGCAGCTGTTGAAATAATTGCAGCCAAGCGTGACAAGCACGAATTAACTGACGCGCAAATAGATTGGGTAATTCGCGCGTATACCGATGGTGCTGTAGCAGATGAACAAATGTCTGCTTTACTCATGGCAATTTTGCTTAACGGAATGAATTCAAGAGAAATCTCTCGCTGGACAATTGCAATGATTAAAAGCGGGGAAAGAATGAGTTGGTCCGCCTTAGATCGCCCGACAGTAGATAAGCATTCAACTGGTGGAGTAGGCGACAAAATTACTTTGCCTCTTGCACCATTGGTAGCAGCATGTGGCGCAGCCGTACCGCAATTATCTGGCCGAGGACTTGGTCACACTGGTGGCACACTGGACAAACTTGAATCCATTCCAGGATGGCGTGCTTCTTTATCAAATGATGAGATGCTTAAAGTTTTACAAGATTGCGGAGCGGTAATTTGCGCAGCTGGTGCCGGTTTAGCCCCTGCCGATAAAAAACTCTATGCGTTGCGCGATGTCACAGCAACAGTTGAAGCGATTCCACTTATTGCATCATCAATCATGAGTAAAAAAATTGCAGAGGGCACCAGCGCTCTAGTTCTTGATGTGAAAACTGGCGCCGGAGCATTCATGAGCGATCCACTTAAAGCGCGAGAATTAGCACAGACAATGGTTGGACTTGGAAAAGATGCAGGAGTAAAAACTCTTGCACTCGTTACAGCAATGGATATTCCGCTTGGATTGACAGCCGGTAATGCCTTAGAGGTACGCGAGTCACTCGAAGTTTTATCTGGTGGTGGTCCCGCAGATGTCGTCGAATTGACGTTGATCTTTGCGCAAGAGATGTTGGAATTAGTTGGAATTAAAGGTAAGGATCCAGCGAAGGCACTCAAAGATGGATCTGCAATGGATGTCTGGCGAAAAATGATTAGCGCCCAAGGTGGAAATCCTGATGCGCCGTTGCCGGTAGCACGTGAGAACTTAACAATTTCTGCACCATCGAGTGGCACAATATTTTCTATGGATGCGATGGCTGTTGGAGTTGCTGCATGGAGATTAGGTGCAGGACGATCACGGCAAGGCGAGAGCGTGCAATCGGGTGCGGGCATCGAGATTCACAAAAAACCAGGCGAAGAAGTTGTTGCAGGCCAGCCGTTGTACACGCTTCACACGGATACTCCCGAACGATTTGCGCGGGCGCAAGAAGTATTAGAAGGTAGTGTTGCAATTGGTAGCGCAGACGTGAAGCGGATGCCACTGATTGTCGAAAGAATTAGTTGAAATTGGTGAATAAGTGAGCATGCAGAGCATTCCTACCGAGGATCAGATTAAACGTGTTCCAAAGGTTTTATTGCACGATCACTTAGATGGGGGACTGCGTCCTCAAACAATTATTGATATTGCAAAGAAGATTGGGTACACAGCCCTTCCAACCATGGATGCCGACGAGTTAGCAACGTGGTTTCGAGAATCATGTGATTCAGGTTCACTCGTTCGATACCTAGAAACTTTTGGACACACAATTGCTGTCATGCAGACCCGAGAAAATATTGTTCAAGTTGCTCGCGAGTGTGCACTTGATCTAGCACGAGATGGCGTTGTCTACGCTGAAGTTCGTGGTGCACCTGAGTTATTTACGGAACAAGGGCTTTCGCTGGACCAAGTTATTCAGGCGACGCTAGATGGTTATCGCGAGGGCGAAGAGTTAGCTCGCAAAGAAGGATTAACTATTCAAGTTCGCTCTCTCTTGTGCGGAATGCGACAAAATAATCGATCACAAGAAGTAGCTGAACTCGCTGTGAAGTATCGCGATAAAGGTGTTGTGGGATTTGATATTGCCGGACCCGAAGATGGCTTTCCACCATCTAATCAACAATCAACCTTTGAATACTTGCGCCGCGAAGATGCTCACTTCACCATTCATGCTGGTGAGGCCTATGGATTGCCTTCTATTTGGGAAGCTATTCAATTGTGTGGAGCAGAACGTTTAGGTCACGGAGTACGAATCATTGATGACATTGATGTTTCTGGCCCCGAACCACGATTAGGTCAATTGGCTTCATATATTCGCGATCGTAGAATTCCGCTAGAACTCTGTCCTACCTCTAATTTACAAACAGGGGCAGCAAAGAATCTGGCACAACATCCAATCGGAATTCTTGCAAAGTTACGTTTTCGTGTGACTCTCAATACCGATAATCGACTCATGAGCCAAACATCTATGACACATGAAATGACACAGGTCGTGCACACTTTTAAGTGGGATTTAGCTGATTTACAACGCGTGACGATTAATGGAATGAAGAGTGCGTTTATTCCGTACCCAGAGCGTTTAGAAATAATCGAAAAAATTATCAAGCCACGATATGCAGCGATTGCGGCAGAATAAAGATTTAGGCGCGAATTAAACGCCTATTGGGTGCCAGACTGTTTTTGACTCCATAAATGCCAAGATTCGTGCTGGTGATGAAACCTCTTTGAACGAATGAATCCTCTTTAGGTTTTGTGCACCGCCCTTTTTAATTTCGGTAACAAGTTTTGCTTCAAGGCCAGAGATATCTAAACCATCAATATCCATGTGGGACGCAAACCATGGAGCAAGCTCCGCGCTCTTTCCAGTCAAGATATTTACAACCCCTGCTGGGACATCACTCGTTGCAATAACTTCTGCAAGGCTCATCGCAGGCAATGGAGCACTCTCACTCGCTAGGGCAATAACGGTATTTCCGCTGGCAATTATTGGCGCAATACCCGCAACGAATCCGAGAAGTGCTGATTTCTTTGGAGCAATAAAGCCCACAACACCGAGTGCTTCTGGAATTGTGAAGTTGTAATACGGCCCGGCAACAGGATTTGTTGCACCATCTAGTGCACTGATTTTATCTGTCCAGCCTGCATACCAAACGAGAAGATCAATGCTTGCTTCAACTTCGTCTTGGGCTTTCTTTGGTGTAACGCCAGTGAGTTCGCTGATTTCTGCAGCGAATTGATCGCGGCGACCTTCGAGCATTTCAGCAATTCGATAAAGAATTTGTCCACGGTTATACGCAGTTGCCTGAGACCAACCTGCTTGCGCAGCACGAGCAGCAACCACTGCATCTTTAAGATCCTTGCGCGATGCCAAACATGGATTTGCGATGAATACTCCACGTGAGTTTTTAACTTCGTACGTACGGCCAGATTCAGTGCGTGGAAAAGCTCCACCGATAAATAACTTGTAGGTTTTTTTCACATCAATGCGCTTACTCATGTGTTACTCCTTTGAGATAAGCCGACAGACCGTGGCGACCGCCTTCACGTCCCCAGCCAGACTCTTTATATCCACCAAATGGACTGGTTGGGTCAAATTTGTTAAATGTATTTGTCCAGATAACACCAGCTTTTAACTTCTGTGATGCCCAGAGAGTCTTCGAACCCTTTTCACTCCAGACACCTGCTGAAAGTCCAAATGGTGTGTTGTTTGCCTTATCAATACCCTCTTGAGGAGTGCGAAATGTTAGAACTGAAAGAACTGGTCCGAAAATTTCTTCGCGTGCGATTCTGTGAGATTGCGTAACACCAGTAAAGATTGTTGGAGCAAACCAAAATCCCTTATTTGGTAGCGCACATTGTGGACTCCAGCGCTCAGCTCCTTCAGCGTCTCCTGCAATAGATAACTCTTTGATTTTCTCTAATTGAGCACGTGAATTAATGGCACCCAAATCTGTGTTCTTATCTAAGGGATCTCCTACGCGAATTTTCTCCATGCGCTTCTGTAACTTCTTAATGAATTCATCAGAAATGCTCTCTTGAATAATGAGTCTTGAACCAGCGCAGCAAACATGTCCTTGGTTAAAGAAAATACCATTAACAATTCCTTCAACGCTCTCATCAATTGCAGCATCTTCAAAGACGATATTTGCTGCTTTGCCACCAAGTTCGAGGGTCACACTCTTTGAAGTTCCTGCAACTGCTTCGGCGATGATCTTTCCAACTTCTGTAGAGCCAGTAAATGCAATCTTGTTAACGCCAGGGTGATTCACAATCAAGGCACCTGTTGATCCATCGCCAGTAACGATATTTACAACTCCCGCAGGTAATCCTGCTTGTTCGCATACTTCTGCAAAAAGCAGCGCAGTTAATGGAGTCGTTTCAGCGGGCTTTAGAACAACTGTGTTGCCAGTAGCAAGTGCCGGTGCAACTTTCCAAGCGAGCATGAGCAGAGGAAAGTTCCAGGGAATGATCTGTCCAACCACACCATGTGGCTTTGCTTTAGTGCCGACACCAGCAAATTCGAGTTTGTCTGCCCATCCTGCGTGATAGAAAAAGTGCGCAGCAGCAAGTGGCACATCGACATCACGTGATTCTCTAATCGGCTTTCCATTATCTAAACTTTCAAGCACCGCAAATTCGCGTGCACGTTCTTGCAAAATTCGTGCAATTCTAAAGAGGTACTTGCCGCGTTCGCGCCCTGAAAGTTTGGACCACTGTAAATCCAGTGCTTTTTTCGCAGCCTTTACCGCTGCATCAACATCTTTTTTGTTACCGAGTGCAATAGAGCTCAGAACTTCTTCGGTGGCAGGGTTAATGGTTGGAAAGTGTTTTTCGCCCGCAACAAACTTTCCACCGATGTAATGTCCATAATTGGGTTTGATGGAGACGCTGGCGCGTGATTCTGGCGCCGGGGCATATTCAAATGTCATGCGAAGTTCTCCATTAGTCGATCGTCACGTACTGAGGGCTAGCGTAGTAGCCATCATCCATTTTCATCCGCTGCATCAATAAATCATTAAGAAGTGCGCTGGCACCAATTCTAAAAAGAGATGGCGTGAGCCACTCTGGACCCGCAGTTTCATTGACCAAAACAAGCTGCTTGATTGCATCCTTTGTATTGCGAATTCCACCAGCTGGTTTAACTCCGATGCGCACATTGGTCATTTCGTAAAAATCACGAACGGCTTCGAGCATCACAAGTACAACAGGGGGAGTTGCGGCGGGCACAACTTTACCGGTCGAGGTTTTGATGAAATCCGCACCAGCTAGCATCGCTAAGTAAGACGCTTTGCGAACGTTGTCATAGGTAACTAATTCACCAGTTTCAAAGATAACTTTTAGGTGCGCTTTATCGCCACAAACTTCTTTGATTGCAACTATTTCATTAAAGACTTCGATGTACTTTCCGGATAAAAAAGCTCCGCGATCGATGACCATATCGATTTCGGCAGCACCCGCATCGACGGCATCTTGAGTATCTTGAATTTTTACCTTCATCGAAGCGCGACCAGAAGGAAACGCGGTTGAAACTGCGGCAACTGGAACGTGTTTGCCACCAATTGAATCTAAGTGTTTTCTGGCAACAGAAACCATGTCGTTGTATACACATACTGCACCAACGCTTGGAACCGAGAGATCTGTTGGATCTGGACGCACAGCCTTGGCGCATAAGGCCTGAACTTTTCCTTCGGTGTCAGCACCTTCAAGAGTGGTTAAATCCACCATAGAGATTGCAGTATCAATTGCCCATCGCTTACTCGTAGTTTTAATGCTTCTAGTTGCTAGCATTGCGGCGCGCGCTTCTGCGCCTACCGCATCGACTCCAGATAACTTATTTAGAAAGTTTCTTAATGATGTATCGGAACCATCAATGAGGCCGTAGTACTTCATGCACCTCATCCAATCCCTATTAGAAAAGCTTGTGAACTAAGAGAGTAATTCTCTCAGTGAAGGGCGTAATTGTTCAAGTAGGGAAAGAGCAATACTCTTATCTGAATTAACAACTTCTATGTAGCACTTGATTTTTGGCTCTGTTCCGCTTGGACGAATGATGATTCGAATCTTCTTTTCTAGGTTAAATCGCAGACCTTCTGTTGCCGGTAAAGAATTCGTGGGTTTAGCTAAATCATCTTTTGATAAAACCTTAAATCCAGCAATTTCTGTGATTGTCTGGGTGCGCAATTTGTTCATAAGAGTGGAAATAAGTTCGAGATCGCTTACTCGGATAGAGATCTGTTCTGTCGCATGAAAGCCGTAGGTTTCCCAGATTTCATCCAGAAGATCATTGAGAGTCTTTCCTTCATTTTTCAGATCTGTCGCAATTTGTGCCATCAATAGAGCAGCCGATACTCCATCTTTATCGTTAACAGTTTGGGGGTCAACACAAAATCCAATTGCTTCTTCGTATCCAAAGATTAGGTTTGGGATCTTGGCTATGTATTTAAAGCCAGTGAGCGTCTCTTCAAAATTCAGTTGGTGATGGGCTGCAATTTTAGACAAAATCGATGAAGAAACTATCGAGTTAGCAAGAGTTCCTGATTGTGCGCTCTTAGCAATTACTTCACCGAGTATCGCGCCAATTTCATCTCCTCGTAGTGCTCTCCACGTGAGGTCACGCTCTTTAATTGCCACTGAACAGCGATCAGCATCTGGATCATTTGCAATCACCAAATCTGCATCAAAGGCTTTTGCGCTTTCGAGTGCAAGGTCGAGAGCTCCTGTTTCTTCGGGATTAGGAAAGGGCAGTGTTGGAAAATCTGGATCTGGTTGTGCTTGAGATTGCACAAGAATTAGTGAAGGAAAACCTGCACGATGAAAAACACGTTGTAATGTTTTTGTACCGACACCGTGCATCGCGGTGTAAACAATCTTAAGTTCTGCAGGTCTTGGCGCCAGAACTTTTGTTCGCTCAACATATTTTTCAACAATATCTTCATCAAGAATCTGCCAGCCAGACCCTCGTGGCATTGATGTGAGGGATTCAATGCTCTGGATATGAGCTGAAATTTGTTTATCTGCTGGGGAAATTATCTGAGAGCCACGATAAGTAACTCCATCTACTGTGCCACCTAAATAAACCTTGTACCCATTATCGCTTCTGGGATTGTGGCTAGCAGTAACCATTACGCCGACATCGGTACCCAACTCGTTAACCGCAAAGGCCAGGACAGGGGTTGGAAGCGGACGTGGCAATACTGAAACTTTAAATCCAGCACCACTAAAAATCTCAGCACTTATGTTTTCAAATACTTCTGATCCATGGCGCGCATCGCGTCCAATCACAACCGAAGTAAGTGAGCGCTCTTTCATGTATGCAACGATGCCTGCAGCTGTTTTGCCTACAACGGCTTGATTCATGCATGAAGGGCCAGGTCCAAGTGGGCCCCGCAATCCAGCGGTACCAAACTCTAGAAAGCCTGCAAAGTATTTTCGAAGCGCAACTTCATCTTCTGCATCAAGGAGCGCAGTTAATTGTGCAGCAGTTTGTGGATCCGGATCATCTTCAATCCATGCACGAACTTCGGCGAGGAGTTTTGAATCCATGCACCTAGAGTAACTTCGGAATAACTTCCTTGAGAAGTGTTCCCATGCGAGTTGCTGCGGCTTTTCCGGCGGCAATAACTTCTTCGTGATTGAGTTTTTCTCCCGTCACACCTGCCGCCGCATTTGTTACTAGGGAGATTCCAAGTACTTCTGCACCGAGTGCGTGCGCTGTGATTGCTTCTGGAACGGTGGACATTCCAACTAAATCTGCACCCATTGTTCGCATCATGAGAATTTCAGCGGGAGTTTCATATGTTGGTCCGCGCCAATGCACATAAACACCTTCTGCCAATGATGAATCCGCACTTTTAACAATGGAACGGATGCGCTTGCTATAGAGGTCGGTGAGATCGACAAAGTGCGCTCCAATAAGTGGGGAAGTTGCCGTAAGAGAAATATGGTCACGAATCAAAACTGGCTGACCTACTGAGTAATCCTTATTGATTCCGCCACACGCATTAGTGAGAATGACTACTTTGCAACCAGATTTAACGGCAGTTCTGACACCGTGAACAACCGGTTCGATTCCTTTACCTTCGTACAAGTGTGTACGGCCAAGAAAAACAAGTGCACGTAAAATTTTGTCACCACTTTTTATGGAATAAGAACGGATCTTTCCTGAGTGACCTTCCACTGCAGGTGGAAGAAATCCTGTAATTTCATCAGCGTTACATTCGTAATCTGGTGTACCAAGTGCTGAGACCGCATCAACCCAACCAGAACCCATCACTAATGCAATGTCATGAGAAATCACACCTGTGCGCTTTGCAATATCTGCCGCCGCTTGTTCGGCCGCCTTTAGTGGATCGCTATAGAGCAGTTGATCACTTGTCATGCGTCAATAATGTCACAAAGTGTGCTGCCACTTGAAACAGTCTCACCCATAATTGCACTCAGATTTGAAATAACACCAGAACGATGCGCACTCAGCGGTTGTTCCATTTTCATCGCCTCGAGAACGATTATTAGTTCACCAGCCTCGACCTTTTGGCCTTCTTGCACAGCGACTTTTACAACTGTGCCCTGCATTGGACTTGTTAGTGCTGTTCCAGCTGAGGCCCCACTAGCGCCTTGCTTAGCTCGATGGCGCTTGTGTACTGGTTCTGGGGCATGTACAAATATTTCAAAACGCTTTCCGTTGATCTCTGTAACAAGATGTTCAGCAGCAGCATGTGTTTGAGATTCCAAAGCGGATTGCGCAAAGGGTGGTATCTCGTTCTTAAATTCATTTTCAATGTAACTCGTGTAAATACTGAAATTTTCAGTAAAGGCAGGATCATCCATGATTGCTCGATGAAATGGCAGTGCAGTTGCTAATCCACCGACGCTAAATTCAGCAAGCGCGCGACGCGCACGCTGAACAGCTTCTTCACGAGTCGAACCAGTAACAATTAACTTGGCCAACAATGAATCGAAGTTTCCACCGATGGTGTCACCATTTCTAAAGCCTGCATCTACACGCACACCGGGACCAGTTGGAATTTGCCATTGCGTAATTCGACCAGGAGCTGGCAAGAATGATCTGCCAGGATCTTCACCATTAATTCTAAATTCAAATGAATGAGCACGGATTTGTGGATCATCAAATCCGAGATCTTCACCCATCGCAATTCTAAATTGCTGACGAACCAAATCGATGCCGGTCACTTCTTCACTCACAGGGTGCTCTACTTGAAGACGTGTATTTACCTCTAGAAATGAAATAGTCCCATCGACACCAATGAGAAACTCACACGTTCCGGCACCGACATAATTAACTTCTTTCATGATGGCTTTACTGGATCGGTATAACTCTTCTATTTGTTTATCCGTTAAGTATGGAGCCGGGGCTTCTTCAACCAATTTTTGGTGTCGACGCTGAAGTGAACAATCGCGAGTGCTGACAACAACTGCATGTCCACTCTTATCAACTAAAACTTGAGTTTCTACGTGACGAGGTTTTTCTAGATAGCGTTCGACAAAACATTCACCGCGTCCAAAACCTGCAATCGCTTCACGAACAGCTGAAGCAAATGCTTCAGGAATCTCTTCGAGTGTGTGCGCAATTTTTAATCCGCGCCCACCACCACCGTGTGCGGCTTTAATTGCAACTGGCAAACCATGCTCTTTCGCAAAAGCGATGATTTCATCCGCATTATTAACTGGATCAGTTGTTCCAGCAACAAGAGGAGCGCCAGCCTTAGCTGCAATTTTGCGTGCAGAAACCTTGTCACCCAAAGCCTTAATTGCAGCCGGTGGAGGTCCTATCCAAATTAAGCCTGCATCAATAACACTCTGCGCGAAAAGAGCATTTTCTGAGAGGAATCCATATCCGGGATGCACGGCATCAGCACCAGATTGTTTTGCTATCTCAATAATTCTTGGAATATTTAAATAGGTTGATACTGCGGTTACTCCACCGAGTGCATACGCATCTGTTGCCATCTGTGCGTGCATTGAATTGCGATCTTCATCGGAATAGATAGCGACACTTTCTAAGCCGTGATCTAGACATGCTCTTATGACACGAACAGCAATTTCACCTCGGTTGGCTATTAGTACGCGCTTCATTTCATCAACTTCACTTCTGGCCAGCTATATCCAAGTTGATTCATTGCACCACGCAAAAATGGCATCGAGATACCCACAACATTTGTGTAGTCACCTTCGATAGATGGAATAAATGGAGAGCTAAAACCATCGAGGGTAAAGCCACCTGCAACGTGAAGTGGCTCACCAGAATTGATGTAGTCATCTATTTCTGCATTTGACATATCTGTAAAAGTAACTTTTGTTGTAACACGATCACTTATCTCGCGACCTTGCTCTGTATCTATAACGCAATGACCTGTGTGCAAATAACCAGATTTTCCACGAACTCTTTGTGCTCGTTCTTTGGCAACATGTGCAACGCCCGGTTTACCAAGTGACTCACCCTCGAATTCAAAGGTTGAGTCACAACCAATAACAATTGCTGGAAAATCGATTTGCTCACGGACTGTGTGTGCCTTGGTTATGGCCAACGCAATAACCATGTCTTGCGGGGTCATCGCATGAAAGAAATCTGTCTCTTCATCAACATTGCTCACCATAATCGTTGGCGAAAGCCCAGCAGACTCCAAAAGTCGACGCCTGGATGCTGATTGAGAAGCAAGAACTATTTTTGGCATTTAGTTATTTCGACCTGAACCAAACTTTATGTGTTGAGGCAGCGAAGTACGTAAAACTGGACGGGCCCACACACTCCGCTTTACAACAGGCTTGAGGTCTTCGTGCTTGTGATGAGACATTGCAAATTCAATTGCAGCAGCATCTTCGGCAGTGGGATTTCCGAGCACAATGTCGTACTTCACTTTTTTGATTGTCATAGTGGAATATTTCCGTGTTTACGCGGCGGCAAAACATCTCTCTTGGTCTTAAGAGTACGAAGGGCCTTCGTGATGTATTCACGGCTCTGATTTGGTTCAATTACTGCATCAATAAATCCACGTTCTGCGGCTAAGTAAGGATTCGCCAAAGTTTCGTTGTATTCAGTAATTAACTCAGCGCGTGCTTTTTCAGGATCTTTTGCTTCGCTAATTTCTGTTCGATACAAGATATTTACAGCACCTTGCGCTCCCATCACAGCAATTTCTGCTGTTGGCCAAGCCAAGTTGATATCTGCGCCAATGTATTTAGATCCCATAACGATGTAAGCACCGCCATATGCCTTGCGAGTAATTAAGGTAACCATTGGTACAGATGCTTCGGCGTATGCATAAAGAAGTTTTGCCCCACGGCGAATGATTCCGTTCCACTCTTGTTCTGTGCCAGGCAAGAATCCAGGCACATCCACAAGAGTAAGAATTGGAATATTAAAGGCGTCACAGAAGCGAACAAATCGAGCAGCTTTTTCACTTGAATCTATATCAAGGGTGCCAGCTAACTGATTTGGTTGGTTTGCAATAATGCCGACAGATTCGCCTTCGATTCGACCAAAACCAACAACGATGTTTGGAGCAAAGAGAGCGTGAACTTCTAAGAATTCGGCCTCATCAACAATTACTGAAATAACACTCTTCATGTCATACGGTTGATTTGGACTATCTGGAATCAGCTCATCAAGGGCTAAGTCAGAGGAATTCTTATCAAGAGTTTCTGTTGGAGGTAAGTGTGGTGCGCCATCCATGTTATTGCTTGGTAAATATGAGAGAAGTGCTTTTACATAATCAATAGCATCATCTTCATTTTGTGCAAGGTAATGTGCATTTCCACTTCGAGAGTTGTGTGTATGTGCACCACCAAGTTCTTCCATTCCGACATCTTCACCAGTAACAGTTTTAATTACTTCTGGACCAGTAATAAACATATGTGAAGTTTCATTGACCATCACAGTGAAGTCTGTGAGCGCGGGTGAGTAAGCAGCGCCACCAGCACATGGTCCAAGGATGAGAGAGATCTGTGGAATCACTCCAGAAGAGCGCGTGTTTAATCTGAAAATGCGTCCATAACCACTGAGGGATGCAACACCTTCTTGAATGCGTGCACCACCAGAGTCACTAATTCCAATTAATGGAATTCCATTTTTTAATGCGAACTCTGCAATCTTTACCATTTTCTCTGCAAAGACTTCGCCAAGACTGCCACCCATAACGGTGAAGTCTTGGGAGAAGAGTGCGATTGAACGACCATCGACTGTGGCGAAACCGACGACAACGCCATCACCATAGGGACGATTTTCCTGCATTCCGAAATTTGTTGAACGGTGACGTGCAAACTCATCTAGCTCTGTGAATGAATCTGGATCTACGAGTTTTTCGATTCGCTCGCGAGCAGTCATCTTTCCTTTAGCGTGCTGCTTTTCAATAGCTCGTGCGGAGCCAGCATGCACAGCTTCATCTAAGCGATGACGAAGATCCTGAATTTTTCCAGCAGTTGTATGCAGATCACGGTCCATACCCCTACGGTACTAGTCGTGGGCATTGAATTACATCGTGAGGCACTGCGCGAATCAGAGCTGCACGCAGAACTTTCTCCTTACTGGCGAGTAAGCGTGGTTGATGTCACTGGAAGCACTCAAGTTGATTTAGCAGAGAGTATTCGTTCACACAGTGCAGTCGACGGAGATGTTTTAGTTGCAAATTACCAAAGTGATGGCAAAGGCAGACTCGATCGTGAATTTATAGCTGCTCCATCCGCTGCACTTTTATTCTCCTTGTATAAAAAAGTTACGCGCCCACGCGATGAGTGGAATTTTATTGCTTTGCTCACTGCACTTTCGATTACAGAGGCACTCACAGATTTAGATAAAAATATAACTCTGAGTATTAAATGGCCCAACGACATCTTGGTGAATGATAAAAAAGTTGCTGGACTCTTATGTCAAGGCGAAAATGATGGTGTAATTGTCGGTGTTGGATTAAATGTCGGCATGCAAGAGACAGAACTTCCAGTTCCGACAGCGACATCTTTATATTTGGAAAAATTCTCACAGCTCGACAGAAATGAAATTCTAAAGAGAATTCTTAGAAGCTTTAATGAGAATTTTGAAGCTTGGCATGAGCAAGGCAGCGCTCCATTTATTTCACAGTACGAAAATCTATGCTCTTCACTCAACAGAGATATTCAGATTATTTGGCCAGCGGGAGACTCTCAAGCCACCCAGGCAACGGGTATTTCAATACGTGGAGAGCTAATACTTAACGATGGAGTGCTCGTGAACTCCGCAGACGTACTTCATCTAAGATAACGGCTGTGAAATCTGAATTCCCAGTCGTGGGTGTTATTGGCGCAGGTCAACTTGCACGAATGATGATTGCTCCAGCAACTGCGCTTGGAATCAAGTTATTGCCATTTGCATCGAGTGCAAGTGATAGCGCAGCTCAGATAACACCACATGTTATTGGTGATTACAAAGATCTTGAAGCAGTAAAAAAATTCGCTGAATTATGTGATGTTGTGACCTTTGAGCACGAACTTATTCCTCTCAGTGTTGTTAAAGCCTTAGAAAATGCCGGAGTCACAGTTAGACCTGGCTCAGATTCATTTCTGTATTCGCAAGATAAAGAGGCTATGCGAAAAAAACTTTCAGCTTTTAAATCCCCACAGAGCACTGTAATTTCAAAGAGTTCAGAAGTTGTTGAGTTTCCGGTTATAGCTAAATCAATCACTGGGGGATATGACGGTCGAGGTGTGTGGAGAGTTAACTCAGCTGAGGAGTTATCTGAGTTGTTAACTCATAATCCAAAGCTTCTCATCGAAGAACTCATCAATTTTGATTATGAAATAGCAGTCATGGTTGCGCGCTCACCGCACTCTCAAGCAACTACATGGGTGCCGACTCAAACCATCCAAGAAGATGGAATTTGCACCATAACAATTTCTCCTGCGCCTTTGATGAGTTCAGAACTTAGTGAAAAGGCACAAAAAATTGCGCTAGACATTGCAGCAGAAGTAAAACTAGTTGGCGTAATGGCAGTAGAAATGTTTGTTAAAGGTGATGAAATTTTTATCAATGAGCTAGCTATGCGTCCACATAACTCAGGACACTGGACTATTGAAGGTGCACGAACGAGTCAATTTGAACAACATCTACGAGCAATTCTGGATTTACCTCTTGGTGATCCGACCATGACTGATGACGTAGCCGTAATGGGAAACATTCTGGGTAAAGATAAAACTGATATGTATCGACCATATTTACATCTCATGGCAAGAAATCCTTCGCTCAAGTTTCATTTGTACGCAAAAGAAGTCAAACCTGGGCGCAAAATTGGGCACGTTAACATTATGGGCAAAGACCTCGTAGAATTGCGCACAGAAGTAGAGCATGCAGTCCAATATATGAGCGGAGAAATTGATGAGTGATGTAGCAATCATCATGGGCTCTGACTCTGATTGGCCAGTTATGGAAGAGGCTGCCAAAGTCCTAGATAAGTTTTCAATTAGTTATTCTGCGGAAGTTATTTCAGCGCACCGCATGCCAGATGAAATGGTTGAATTTGCAAAGAACGCTCAGTCACAGGGATATAAAGTAATTATCGCTGGTGCAGGTGGCTCTGCACACTTACCTGGAATGGTTGCATCCTTAACCACTTTGCCAGTAATTGGTGTTCCGGTATCGCTTAAGAACCTAGATGGAATGGATTCACTGCTTTCAATTGTTCAAATGCCTACTGGAATTCCGGTAGCAACTGTTGCAATCGATAATGCAGCAAATGCTGCAATCCTTGCCGCAAGAATTCTGGGAGTAAGTGATTCAACAGTTTCGCAGAAAGTGGAATCAGAACTTAAGGCGCTCAATACGGCTGCTAAAGAAAAAGGTGCGTCGTTGCAGAGTAGAAGAAATCAGAAGACTGGTTTTTAGTTAGCGCTTGCCGTATTCGATTGCTGGACATTTATCCATCACTGCAATCAATCCAGCCGCTTCTGCTCTATTAACTGAATCTTGATCTATGACGCCTAGCTGAAGCCAGATTGCTTTGGCACCTATTGCTATCGCACGATCAACATTTCGACTCACTAGCTCTGAGTTAATGAAAAAATCCACCACATCTACTGCGACAGGGATTTCTTCCAGCGTTGCATAACCTTTTTCGCCATGAACCATTTCAGCTTTAGGATGCACAGGAATAATTGTGTGTCCCTTTTGTTTTAAGAGCGCAGCCACTCCGAATGCGGCTCGATCAGCGTTATTGCTTAATCCTAAAATTGCCCAGGTTTTAAACTCTAGAACTTGGTCAATCTCTTGTTGGGTATTAATCAGTGCGTCCCAACGCGTGAAATTTCCAATCAGCGGCGCGCCATTTATCTCGGTCCAAAGCATTTCTGCCGTCGATAACAATCTTTCCTTTAACAAGAGATGCCAACGCCTTTGGATCTAGATCGCGGTACTCACGCCATTCAGTTAAGTGCAATATTAAATCTGCATCTTTCACGCACTCTTGAACAGTTGCGGCGAAGCCCAATCGTGGAAAACGCTTGCGCGCATTCTCGATGGCTTTTGGATCGTGCACGACAACTGTTGCACCCGCAGCTTGCAACTGCGCAGCGATATCCAGAGCTGGAGAGTCGCGAACGTCATCACTATCGGGCTTAAATGCAGCACCAAGAACTGCAATTGTGTATGAAGTTAGATCATCTGTGAGTTCAGCGCGAACAACATCAATCACGCGCTGACGAGCACGCAAGTTGATTGCATCAATCTCACGTAAGAATTCAAGTGCTTGTTTTGCTCCAAGCTCTTCGGCTCGTGCCATGAATGCCCGAATATCTTTTGGAAGGCATCCCCCACCAAATCCGATTCCAGCCTGTAAAAAACGATTACCAATTCTTGGGTCATAGCCAATTGCTTTTGCAAGCACGGTTACGTCACCACCTGCTGCTTCGCATACTTCTGCCATCGCATTAATGAAAGAGATTTTTGTGGCAAGAAAGGAATTTGCCGCTACCTTAACTAACTCCGAAGTTGGAAGGTCGGCTCTAATCCACGGTGTATCCAAATCGATGATTGGTTTATAAACTTCCTTAAGAATTTCTTCGGCGCGATCATTTGCAACACCTACGACTAGTCGATTGGGTGTGAGCGTATCTTCAACGGCAAAACCTTCGCGTAAGAATTCTGGGTTCCATGCCAAATCCGCCTGCGGTGCACTCTTGGCTAATTGATCGCGCAAACCTTGTGCGGTACCAACTGGAACAGTTGATTTTCCAACAACGAGTGAACCATTTTTTAGGTACGGTGCGATTGCGGCAACAGCAGACTTTACATAAGTCAGATCTGCTGCGAGTCCATCTTTACTCTGTGGTGTACCAACACATATAAAGTGAACATCAGCGTCAGCAACTGCAGAGAAATCTGTTGAGAATGAAAGACGACCAGTTTTCATCTCTGCGGCTAATAATGTGTCTAACCCAGGTTCGTAAAAAGGAAGTTCACCCTTAGATAACATGGCAATCTTTTCAGGATCTGTGTCAACACCAATTACTTCAAAGCCAAGTGAAGACATGCATGCGGCGTGAGTGGCGCCTAAATAACCGCAACCAACTACAGAAAGCTTAAGTGCCATAGTGGTAATCCTATTTGAGTTCCCCGCACGGATTTTCATCAGCGGTACGTGTCTTAAATTTATCAACGAGTGTGGTTTTTGGCTTTGATGTACTAGAAGCGCTAGGCGATGGGGTTACTAGATCAACTATCGGCAGGTCATCACGTAATCTTTGAAAAAGTTCTGGGGCAAGAACTGGATCCCACTTCACAACCGAACCAACACCGGGTTCGTATGCATTTGTATTTCCAAGTGGCACGGTCAATGTGCGTACATTACTTGCAGATAGATTCTTTAACTGTTTAGCCAAAGTTATAAGGTCAGATTCATTTAGCCCAGCATCAGTCTTTACGGTATCAAGTGCTGCATTAAAAAAGTTGACGAGCTTGATTGGGTTAAGAAGCACTCCAGTACTTGTGGCTTTTCTAAGAACAGAGCTCATAAATTGTTGTTGACGTTGCATTCGACCTAAATCACCAAGACCATCGATATCACGTGTACGCACATACTTAAGGGATTCAACTCCATTGAGCGTATGCACGCCGGCTGGCAGAACTAGGTGACTATTCGGATCATCAATGTCTTTCTTAGTACACACTTCAATTCCACCAAGGGCATCAACGATTTTTGCAAAACCCGCAAAATTAACTTCAATGTAGTGATCAACGCGCAAATTTGTTGCTAACTCAACTGTCTCAATCAGAAGTGGCGCCCCGCCCCAAGCAAAAGCCGCATTAATTTTAGATTTGCTGATACCAATATCTTTTGTTCCATCGGTGCTGCGGTGAGCCGGAATTGTTACGAGTGAATCTCGAGGTAACGAAACAATCATCGCCTTGTCTCGTTCTTTACTAATGTGAACAAGCAACATCGTGTCGGAGCGACCACCCATAGCAGTTTTTGTACTACCTACACGAAGCAACTTCATCTGTTCGCGTGTAAGTCCTTCGCGTGTGTCAGAACCGACCAGTAAATAATTTAGCGCCTTCGAAGATTTTTCTGGACGCGAATCTAATTTTCCGAAGACGTCGATGCGCGTGATATTTGCACTGACCTGCCCGAGTCCTAGCCACGAAATTGCAGATACGAGAACAACGCTGACTGATAAGACAGTAAGCGTTCGGATTCCTCGCGTAGTATTCACGGGTAGAGCGTACTTGGACGATAGCGTGTAGGGGTTATGTCGACATCAGGAATTGAGTTATCTCTCTCACCGGGATCACAGTTGCCGGCTGTTTCTGTCGTACTGCCAGTTTTGAATGAAGAGTTGCATTTAGCAAATGCCGTTCAATCGATTCTTGCTCAGGATTATGCAGGCACTCTCGAAATCATTGTGGCGCTAGGACCTTCACACGACAAGACAGATGAAGTCGCTCAAAAATTGGCTTCCGCAGATGCAAGAATTTTGTTGGTTCAAAATCCAACTGGCAGAACTGCTGCAGCTCTGAACCTAGCGATACACAAATCTTCAAATCCAGTAATCGTCAGAGTCGATGCACATGCAGAACTGCAAAGTAATTACATCTCACTTGCAATTGAAGTCATGAAATCGAGTGGCGCGGTAAATGTTGGTGGAATCATGGGGGCACAAGGATTTTCATCCTTTGAAAACGCTGTTGCCAGAGCGATGCGTAGTCCCTTGGGCGTTGGAGCTTCAAGATTTCACACAGGTGGAAACGCTGGATACGTCGACACTGTATATCTCGGAGTTTTTATTCGCTCGGCAGTTATCGCTGTTGGAGGCTTTGATGAAAGATTTATTCGAGCACAAGATTGGGAACTAAATTATCGCTTGCGCCAACTAGGTGGAAAAATATTTTTTGATCCACGATTACACGTGACATATCGTCCGCGTTCGACAGTCAGAGCCCTAGCTAAACAGTATTTTGAGTACGGAAGATGGCGCAGAGTTGTTTCGCGTCGACATCAAGGAACAATTAATTATCGATATCTAGCGCCACCTTTTTCATTGATCGGCACCGTACTTTCTATTGTTCTCGCAGCAACAATTAATACACTCTTTATAATTCCTGCTGCAATTTATGTAAGTTTTTTAATGATTGCCTCACTCTTAACAGGTAAGGGATTTCTAGAAAAAATTCTGATGCCAATCGTTTTATTCACGATGCATATGTCGTGGGGCCTTGGATTTCTCACTTCACCCAAGACTCTTGCTCCTTCAGAACACTAAGAATGTTCGGGCTGATGTAGCCTGTACTCCGTGAGCACGCCACTGCAGGTATACGAACCGTTTAAGGCGGGTTTGCCACCTCTGCGTAAGTATTGGCGATCGCTATGGTCTCGCCGAACTTTCATATCAGAATATTCTCGCTCAGAATTACGGGAACAACACTTCGACTCTATTTTTGGCCAACTCTGGCTTGTTCTAAATCCCTTAATGCTTTCAGGTGTGTATTTCTTATTAATCGTAATTATTGGCGGTTCTGGTGGTACAACTCGTTACGGACATCTGACAGCGAGCCTTTTCCTCTTTTATCTTGTAAGCAATAGCCTCAGTGGAGGCGTTAAATCAGTAACTGCCGGTCAGCGCCTAATTCTTAACACCGCTTTTCCTCGAATGATGTTACCTATATCTGCAACAGTCATCGCATTCTTTAAGTTTCTTCCAACAATTATGGTTTACATGATTATGCGCACGATATTGGGACTGCCATTTGGTTGGGAAATGCTATGGTCAATTCCAATTATTATTATTACGTTGATTTTTTCCTTAGGTGTAGCAATTCTTATCTCGACCATAAACGTTTATTTCCGTGATATTGCTAGCTTTTTGCCGTACCTAACTAGAACATTTCTTTACTTGTCACCAATTTTGTATGAAGCTTCGGCACTCAAACCAGAGTTAAGAGTATTTGAATACTTTAATCCGCTCTTTCCGATCCTAGAATCTTGGTCACTTTCAATTGTTCATGCAGAAGCTCCGAATCTAAGTAGCATGCTCACAGCACTAGCGTGGGCTGTAGGCGTTTTACTTCTTGGAACTTATTTCTTCTTGTCGAGGGAGCGTGAGTTCGCTGTCCGCCTCTAGCACCCAACACAAAACTGGAGATATTGCAGTTTCTGTCCAGAACCTCAGTCTTACGTATACAACTGCAATAGTTCGGAGACCAACCCTTAAGGCGCGCGCAAAATCTTTGGGGCGTGGAACAAAACAAACTCGTGTTGTGCAAGCACTTGAAAATGTAAATTTAGATGTGGCCTACGGCCAAGTGCTTGGCGTTATTGGAACAAATGGAGCTGGCAAATCTTCGCTCATGCGCACAATTGCAGGAATTATTCCTCCGACAAAAGGTCGAATAGAAGTTTTCGGAAGCGTCAGCACATTGCTAGCACTTGGAGTTGGTTTTAATCCAGCAATGTCAGGTCGAGCAAATGTTCACTTGGGTGGTCTTGCTGCAGGAATGAGCCGAAAAGAGATTGAAGATCACTTCGAAGAAATCGCAGAGTTTTCGGAGTTAGGTGATGCAATCGATGCTCCAATGAGTACATATTCATCGGGAATGTATGCACGACTTGGGTTTTCTGTCGCTGCAACTGTTCAACCAGATATTTTGATTGTTGATGAGGCGCTCAGCACTGGCGATGCCCACTTTAAGGAGAAAAGCTTTAATAAAATAAAGGAATTACGGAGTGAAGATCGCGCTCTGATATTAGTAAGTCATGCAATGGGAACGCTTCGCGAAATTTGCAATGATGTTGCCTGGCTGCACAAAGGTAAGTTAGTTAATCGTGGTGAACCCAATCAGATCATTGACGCTTATCAAGATTTCTTGCATCTAGGAAAGAGCGCTGTAATCGATGAGGACCTCTAGAACTTTTCTAGTTCTCTTTTCTTTACTCCTTTCTATTTCACCAGCTCAAGCTGTAGAAATCCCAGCAACTTTTAACTTTCAAGGTACAGGGTATGGACACGGGGTTGGATTAAGCCAAATTGGTGCACGCGGTATGGCACTCAATGGAGCACAAGCACATTCAATACTCACATATTATTATGCTGGTACTCAAATCGCTTCGCTTGCAGATAATCAGAATATCCGTGTGAATATTGGACACTTACTTCTGCAAGCAACACTTAAGTCTGGAACGCAAGGCTCAATTCTTAATTTATATCAAGGCGACGTTGGAGAAAATCTCTCTGCTGTACCCGTTGTCGCTCTCGATTGGAAGTCGAAAATTTCCTTTATTCAACAAGGTTCTAAAGTCTCTGCATTTGTTGTTACAGGAAAAAATTCGCAACTAATTGGCACACATTCCACATGGAGTGTGCGTTGGTCAGGCACCCGCTACCTAGAAGGTCTGCCATCTACCGTTTCCCTACGAGTAAATTCAAAGAGTGTGAAATATCGCCATGGACAGATTCAAGTCAAGTCTGTTCGTGCACCAATAGTCGGACACAGAATGGAAATAACTAACACAGTTCGCATTCACGACGAGTATTTATTCGGTATCGGTGAAGTTCCATCATCGTGGCCTACTCAAGCATTAATTGCTCAAGCTATAGCGTCTCGATCATATGCATTGAGTAAGTTAGGCGTTTCACGCAGAGCCTGCGATTGCAATGTTTACAACAATATTTCCGATCAAGCATTCGTTGGTTTTTCAAAAGAAAGCGAGCCAATTTATGGCGCACTGTGGAAAGCCGCGGTTCAAGCAAGTTCAACTTCTGAGACAACCGGTGAAGTAATTACATTAAACGACGTACCAATCACTGCTTTCTTCAGTTCATCCAGTGGTGGGCAGACCGAAACCAGTGTGAATGCATGGGGTCAAGAAAGGAGTTTTACAACAAGCGTTGCCGATCCTTACAGTCAAGATCCAGCAATTAATCCTCGCTTCTTTACGTGGACTCGACCATTAGCTCAACCACTTCTTGCGAAGGCATTTTTACTCACCGATGTTGTGGCATTGACAATTAACTCTCGAAATACAACAGGGACAGTAGCCACTATTACGGCGACATCGAGTGAAGGAAAGACTTCTACATTGCGAGGAGAAACATTTAGAAGCAGAACGCAGTTACCGTCTGCGTGGTTTAACTTAATTTAGTTTGAGTGTAAAACCGAATTCAATCCGCCCCAAGAACCTTCTCGCATGACTGCTTCGAGGCAGCCATCGAGAGAGTTGCGTCTGAACAAAATATTATGAGCGCCAGATAAAGAGGATGCTTTTACAATTTCACCATCTGGCAAGCGCACCTTTGCTGCCGCTGTGATGTATGTACCAGCTTCGATCACGCAATTGTTTCCGAGAGAAATACCGAGCCCAGAGTTAGCGCCGAGTAAACACTTTTCTCCAATAGAGATTATTTGTTTTCCACCACCGCTGAGAGTGCCCATGATTGACGCACCACCACCAACATCGGTTCCATCACCAACAACCACTCCTGCGGAAATTCTTCCTTCAACCATTGAGGTTCCGAGTGTTCCTGCATTGAAGTTTACGAATCCTTCATGCATCACCGTGGTGCCAGATGCTAGGTGAGCGCCAAGTCGAACGCGATCGGCATCTGCAATACGCACACCTGAAGGGATTACGTAATCAACCATTCGTGGGAATTTATCGACCGACAAAACTGTAATTGCGCCAAACTTTTGCTTAAGGTTTGCGCGCGTAATTTCGAAATTTTCAACTGGACAGGGACCAACAGAAGTCCACACAACATTATTTAGAATTCCAAAGATTCCATCCAAGTTTGCCCCATGAGGCTTAATCACTCTATGCGAGAGTAAGTGCAGACGAAGGTATGCGTCACTGACAGATTCGGGTGCTTTGTTTAAATCAATCTCGAGTGAAACAACTTCGCGTTTAACTCCTCGAATTTCATCAACGCCAGCTAATGCAGAAAGAAATGGCAAAACTGGGGCCGAAAGATTTCCCAGGGCGGGCTCTGGAAACCACGTATCTAAAACGGCCCCACTGAGTGAAAGCGTTGCAAGGCCATGACCGGAAGCGATCTGTTGTGACATGGGCTAAGCGTAACGCCTATTGTTACACCCATGTCGTTGCGAATATCTGTGTATTGCTCATCTTCTCCAACTATTGATAAAAAATATCAAGATTTAGCATTTGAACTCGGAGAAGCAATTGGTGCACGTTCCTGGAATCTTGTTTCAGGTGGCGGCCATATTTCAATGATGGGCGCAGTCGCACGCGGTGTCAGAAAATCTGGTGGCCACACAATTGGCGTAATCCCGCAATTATTGGTTGATATCGAATTTGCTGATAAAGATAGTCATGAATTAGAGGTTGTTGATTCGATGCGAGCCCGCAAAGGAAAAATCGAAGAGCTAGCAGATGCATTTATCGCTTTGCCTGGAGGGCTCGGAACATTAGAAGAGCTCTTCGAAATCTGGGTAGGCCGTTTCTTAAATTTTCATCAAAAACCAGTTGTTGTTTTAGATCCATTTGGTTTGTTTGACCCACTAAAAGTTCTGATAGATCACTTAGAGGTTGAAGGCTTTGTTAAGCCTGGACAGCGAGAGTTACTTCATTGGTGCACAACAATTGATCAAGCATTGGATCTTTGCGGTGGCCGATAATCACATTGCGCTCTCACTCAAACTGCCATGTAGTGCGCAACGTGCATGGAATGAAATAACTGATTGGGAAAAACAAGGCGAGTGGATGTTACAGACTTCGGTGTGGCTTACTTCAGAAATAGAAAGTGGCCCAGGTACAGAAATTGCAGCCTTCACTGGTCCTTTTCATAAGTTGTTCCCACGCTTCAAATTTTTCGGAGTTCTAGACACAATGGTGGTGACAAATTGGCAACCACCTTTAATCTGTGATGTTCTACATACTGGAAAGATTATTAAAGGAACAGGTAGATTTGAAGTCGTTGCAATCAATGATCAGAAATCACTCTTTAATTGGTCAGAAGTTATTTGGGCACCACGAGTTGTATTCTTGATACTTAAACCTGCTCTATTCGTTGGAGTATGGATTTCTCTGCGTAGATTCGCACGAACTCTTAGATAACTCGCATAATAAGTTGGGTGTATGCGGGGGATTGCTGCCTATCTGCACAGTAAACTTGTCGTATGAGCGAACCCAAAACTTTGGCAGAAGTTCTGGCTGCGCTCCCAGAGGAAGAAAAAATTATTTTGATGATGCATTATTTGCGATCAATGAGTGCGAGTGAAATCGCTCAAAAATTGGGCGTTCCCGAGCGTTCTGTTGCCGCTGTAATAGCCACCGGAAAGGCCCGTCTGAGCAAAACCCTGGGTCTATAAGCCCATTTTCTCGATTTCATATACGGCTCTATATGCGAGATACTTATCCTCTTGCAGAACGCTCTTCGATGTAATTCCCTAAGGAGTCTCCAGATGGCAGCTATGAAACCCCGCACTGGTGATGGTCCTATGGAGGTCACCAAAGAGGCTCGCTCACTCGTGATGCGCATTCCTCTTGAAGGCGGAGGTCGTCTCGTAGTTGAGATGAATGCAGAGGAAGCTAATAACCTCAGCGCCGCATTGCATGCCGCAGTTTCCCTCGTCAAGAAATAAGACGCATTTCTTCTTTTTTTAGTTAGCCTGTGCGCTATGGCCTACGCCCAACTCAATAGCATTGAATCTTCGCTAGAAGAGATTATCAGCGCTGATGCAATTGCAGTTGGTTTTGTTAAATCTGAAGACTCCACATACGAGTTAGTTGGCTCAGTCGAAGCCATAGCCACAATAGAAAAGTTTTTTGATATAGATCTCATTGATGAGATAACTTTTTTTCAACCAGGCGGCAAAGCGGGCGAAATCCTAGAAATTCCCATTAGCCAAAAAGCGACCAAAGCAGATCGTATTTTCCTTATTGGGTTGGGTGATCAAAGCACGCAATCTCATCGACTTGCTGCGGCAAGTCTTGGCAGAAAATTACGCGGGAAGAAAATAATTGTCTCCACTTTATTAGCAACAGATTCAAAAGACATAAGGGCTCATGCAATTTCAGCAGTTCTTGGTGCATACACCTGGTCGCTCAAGAGTGACTCAAAACCAGATCAGCCAACATTTAATGTTGTCTGTAAGAGCGAGAAAACTATTTTTGATGCGCAAGTTATTTCTCACTCAGTCTGCCGCGCTCGCGATTTTGTTCATACTCCTTCAAATATTAAGAATCCGCTCTGGATGGCTAATCAAGCTCAAAAGATTGCTAAAGAGGGCAAGCTTTCAATCAAGGTTTTAGCCGGAAAAGAGCTTGAAAAGTTTGGCGGCTTACGTGCTGTCGGAAACTCATCCCCCAAGCCAGGCCCAAGATTTATCCAGATTACCTACACACCCAAATCAAGTGCCAAGCGAGTTCCACATGTGGTTCTTGTGGGCAAAGGAATTACATTTGATACTGGTGGAGTTTCACTCAAGCGTCCATACGATCTCATGATGGCCATGAAGAGCGACATGGCTGGCGCATCAGCTGTACTCAACGTTGTTGGTGCGTTACCAGAACTGCAGCCTCGAGTAAAAGTCACAGCACTTTTAATGTGTGCAGAAAATGCACTCTCTGGAACATCTCAAAGACCGAGTGATGTGATTACTCATTACGGTGGCACCACAGTTGAAGTACTTGATACAGATGCCGAGGGACGTTTAGTTTTGGCTGATGGCTTGGCGTATGCCGATGCAAAGCTAGATCCAGATTATTTGCTTGATATTGCAACATTAACTGGCGCCGCGACGCTGGGACTTGGTCGCCAATACGGTGCGATGTATACGCGAGATACACAGTTAGCAACACAACTAATTACTGCTGGAGAATCTTCAGGAGATCGACTCTGGCATATGCCATTGATTGATGATTACCAAGACTCTCTTGAGAGCGACATTGCAGATTTCAATCACACGGCTGATAAAGGCGACTACTCCGCAGGATCGGTGACCGCAGCATTATTTCTTGAAAAATTCACAGGAAAAAGAAAATGGGTGCACTTAGATGTTGCCGGAACTGCACGAAGTGAAAATGACGCAGGTGAATCTCCCAAAGGTGGAACTGGATACGGAGTTCGTTTGCTTATTGATTGGATTATGAGTTTATGATGAAAATCGATCCGCACGCGTATGCAGAAAATTTCATTTCAGAAGATGAGTTTCAACTCCGAGCTAGAAATCGTGGAATTGAAGTCGGTGCTAACGATGCCACTACCGGAGTCGGCGCTTATCTTCGATCACTAGCGCATCAACTATCTGCGCAATCAGTTGTTGAAGTTGGTACCGGATCTGGTGTCGGAAGTCTTTGGATTTTAGGCGGAATGATCACTAGCGGAACTCTTACCTCAATTGATGATGAGACTGAACACTCACGAATTGCACGAATTGCAATGCAGGATGCAGACATTGCGCCATCTCGATACCGACTCATTACTAACTCGGTTATGGATGTAATGACTAAGTTAACCGATCGTGCCTATGACCTAGTTGTATTGCGTCACAATCCCGAAGATTTAACGTACACAATTGAAGAGGCTCATCGCATTTTGCGAAGTGGTGGTGTAATGGTTATTGATGGATTCTTCGGTGGTGGAAAAGTGAGTGATCCATCTCAGAGAGATCCAAGAACTATCGCCCTGCGAGAGGCTGGCAAAACGGTGAAAAGTGCCACAGATCTCTGGGTGTGCACACTCATAACTATCGGCGATGGTTTGTTAATCGCAACAAAGTTATAGCAAGATAAGCACTATGTCTTTTCTTTCCCGAAAAAAGCGCGCACGAGTTGATGCACCATGGTGGAACTCTCAGGATTTTGCACGAACAAATAGAAGCATCACACCCGGCTCACTTGTTGTCTTAGCAATCATCGCTGGTTTAGTCGGTGGAGCACTTGGCATCAATGCATCGGGAGGATTCTTAGGCGGTAATGCAAATTTAGTTACAGCCTCAAACACGATTGAACGCAAACCAGATTCAGTCGCTGGATTAGCGAATCGAGTTTTGCCTTCAGTAGTCTCAATTACAACTGGCTCGGGAAGCACAGGATCAGGATTCATTATTGATAGTTCTGGTTTTATTCTCACCAACAATCACGTAGTAGAACAAGCGGCGCTTTCAAAAGGAAGAATCCTTGTTACGCTCAATAATGGCAAAGAGTTTGAGAGTAAAATCATCGGTCGTGATGCTTCTTATGATTTAGCAATCCTTAAAATTCTTGCAACTGGCTTGCCCGCTCTCCAATTTGGCAATAGCGATGAAGTTGCCGTGGGTGATTCAGTCATTGCTATTGGTTCACCACTTGGATTATCCGGAACCGTCACTTTGGGAATTATTAGCGCAAAAGATCGAGCCGTTACAGCTGGTGGTTCAGCTGGCGAGACTTCATTTATTAATGCCTTGCAGACAGATGCCGCGATTAATCCTGGAAATTCTGGGGGACCACTTATTAATACAGCTGGTGCTGTAATTGGAGTTAACTCTGCAATTGCAACACTGAGTGGAGCTTCAAGTGCTCAGGCGGGTTCTATTGGGTTAGGTTTTGCAATTCCAATTAATCAAGCAAGAAAAACTGCGGACCAATTGGTAAAGACTGGAAAAGCTTCATACCCCGTCATTGGAGTATTAATCGATATGAATTTTGCTGGACCAGGTGCAAAAGTAACCGCATCTAATGACGCAGTTGTAGCTGGGGGCCCTGCAGAAAAAGCTGGTATCAAATCAGGAGATGTGATCATTGAATTCGGTGGTAAATCAATAAACACTCCGGACGAACTCATCGTTGCAATCCGTGCAAAAAGTATTGGCGATCGCGTGGAGATTAAGTTCAAGCGTGGCAGCAGTACGCGTACAACAACAATTGTGCTTGCAGCTGGCAAGAACTAATTCACGATAACCACTAGGCTAAAAACATGATTTTCGGAATTGGCCCAGGAGAATTCATTGGCTTGGCAATCCTTGCTATATTTTTTGTTGGCCCAGAACGATTACCTAAATTCTCTTCAGATGCTGCAAAATTTTTGAAGAAGGTAAAGAATTTAGCTAACACTGCAACAACAGAGCTACGCGAAAATCTTGGACCTGGATTCGAAGATTTGCAGCCATCAGATTTGAACCCGAAAACTTTCATTAAGAAGCAACTCGCAGGCGCCCTTGATGAAGAAAAGCCTCGGAATATGGCTAAACCAAAGATTGATCCAGATTTACTATGAGCGTCATTGAATCGATTCATGCAGCCCTTGCAACTGTGGAAGATCCGGAAATTCACCGACCTTTACCTGATTTAGGAATGGTCGAATCTGTACAAGCAGATGGCGGAGTTGCTCGCTTAAAGATTTTGCTCACAATTTCCGGTTGTCCTATGCAAGACAGATTACGCACTGACATCACAAAGGCTGTTATGAACGTAGAAACGATTTCATCTGTCGAGATTCAATTTGGTGTTATGAATGAAGAACAACGCGGTAATTTGAAATCTTTGTTGCGCAACGGACGAGAGAAAATCATCCCTTTTGCTCAACCAGAGTCCCTTACTCGCGTCATCGGTATTGCATCTGGAAAAGGGGGAGTTGGAAAATCATCCCTCACTGTTAACTTAGCTGTTGCAGCCGCTCAAAAAGGTTTGCGTGTAGGAATTTTGGATGCAGATGTTTACGGACACTCTGTTCCGCGATTGATGGGACTAATTGGACAGCGCCCTACTGCAATTGATCAGATGTTTATTCCACTCGAGTCATACGGTGTAAAAGTTGTTTCTATGGAGATGTTTAAGCCAGAGCGCTCTGATGCTGTTGCTTATCGCGGCCCGCTCCTGCACAAGGTTTTAGAACAATTACTCTCCGATGCCTACTGGGGAGATTTAGATTTGTTACTTATTGATTTACCACCAGGTACTGGCGATCTTGCAATTTCTTTAGGCCAACTCATTCCTGGTTCCGAAATACTTGTTGTCACAACGCCACAAGTTGCTGCAGCTGAAGTTGCAGAACGTGCTGGGCGTATTGCACATCAGATTAAGCAACATCTAGTCGGTGTAATTGAAAACATGTCTGATTTTCCTTGCCCGCACTGCAGCGACACGATTTCTTTGTTTGGTTCAGGTGGTGGCGAAGAAACAGCAAAACGTCTTTCAGAGTTAGCAGGAATAGATGTGCCGTTGCTTGGAAAAGTTCCATTTAGTCCAGATTTGCGAACTGGTGGAGATAACGGCGCACCCGTCGTAGTTCAATTCCCAGAAAGTGCGGCAGCAAAATCTGTTAATGCAATAGTTGATCAGCTAGTTGTTCGAAAGAAATCACTTCTGGGTGTCAGGCTTGGACTTTCCACGTAATTCATCAAGAACTTCATCTCGCACCTTTCCTATAATCAAGTTTCCGCTCATTGGCTAAGGGTGACGGCAACACACACCTCTGCGCTTTCGCTTAAATTGAATTATGTAGATACTTTTGGCTAATGCAAGAACAGAAATCACTCATTCATAGCCATACGGCTATGCCGGGGCGTGCTGATTCGATTCGCCTATTAATTGGAATCGTCGGCATCGGAGTTTCTGGTCCACTCATCGCATTAAGCACGATGCCTGTGGTGACTTTGATTTTCTGGCGAAATCTCGGCGGTGCATTAGTGATGGCGCCATTTGCATTAAGGCATCGCGCAGATCGCAAGGCAATCGCCTGGTCTGCATTAGGTGGATTCGTACTAGCAATGCACTTCATCGCATTCTTCTTAGCGATGCGTCTAACAACAGTTGCTGCTGGAACGGCGCTCGTTGCACTACAACCGATTTTTACTGCTCTATTTGTCAGGTTCAAAGGCGGGCATATTCCATCTCGTGCCTGGCTCGGCATGGTTGTTAGTTTTTCAGGTGTAATTCTAATTTCAGGTGTGGATTTAAGTATTTCACTACGATCTTTTACAGGAGATATAGCGGCCATTATCTCTGCCGTCCTTGCGGCAATTTATGTGATGATTGGCTCAAAGGCACAACAAAATTTAGAAACCAGTGCATACACAGCAATCTGCTATGCAACCTGCGCGATAACTGCCCTGCCCATTATGTTAATTGGTGGTTTTAAAATGTGGAACTTTAGCGCCAACGAGTGGTGGCTTGTCATCGCACTGGTTGTGTTTGCTCAATTACTTGGACATAACATGTTCAATGCTGCTCTGAAGAGAGTTTCACCTGCGGTGGTCTCGCTGATTATCTTCTTTGAAGTACCCGTAGCTTCTCTGCTTGCCATTTGGTGGTTAAATCAAACTCCACCTATTGGAATCCTTCCAGGTATCGTATTAATCCTCTCCGGTTGTGCACTCGTAGTTTTGCGCACAAGAACTTCTAGAGTTGAGTTGGCACCATGATCGATTTACACACGCACACAAACTGCAGTGATGGAACTGATTCACCTGCACAATTAGTCAACAAAGCCTTAGCTGAAGGAATCACTGTCTTAGCACTTACTGACCATGACACCACAGCTGGATGGCAAGCAGCGCAACAAGCACTTCGTCCAAATTTATCTCTTGCACTTGGCGCTGAAATTTCATGCCTTACGAAAGATGGGATTAGCGTGCACATGTTGGGCTTGCTATTTGATGGTACCCGCGTTGATATGCAGGAGATGCTAGAAAATACGCGCGATGGTCGTATTCCTCGTGCAAAAAAGATTATCGAATTACTCAATGCAGGTGGAATAAAGATTTCTATGGCTGATGTCGAATCTGTAAAACCTGAAGGTGCAACGCTCGGTAGACCGCATATTGCGGATGCACTCGTAAAAAATGGCGTTGTAGCTTCGCGTGATGAAGCCTTCGCAGAATTACTGCATAACGACTCTCCGTATTATGTTGCCCATCTTGCACCGACTCCAGAAGATGCTATTTCAATGATTCGAAAAGCAGGTGGCGTCGCCGTGATCGCCCATCCATTTGCATCTCTTCGTGGCAAAGTATTGTCAGTCGAAGATTTCTTGCCACTAAAAAAAGCTGGACTCAACGGAATTGAAGTAAATCATCGAGACCACAACAATGATGAACGAATTGCACTTGCACACATCGCTCGTGAATTAGATCTCGTAATTACTGGTGCTAGCGATTATCACGGAACGGGTAAACTAAATTCATTAGGTGAAAACCTTACAGACAAGGCACAATGGGAACGTCTCGAGTCAGAGGCAGATCAACGAAGGGTTATCACAGCATGAACGTAGGTGAAGTAGCCGCCGTAACATTTGCTCTACAAGCATTCGTTACTCTCTTCGTAATTATGGATCCACCGGGTTCCATTCCGATTTTTCTTGGACTTGTTTCAGATAAATCCCCTGCTACTCGCCGCAAGCTTGCATGGCAAGCAGCAGCAGTTTCAATGGTTGTCATTACTTCATTTGCATTATTTGGTCGTCTAGTGCTTTCGTATTTGAATATTTCGCTCGAATCACTTCAAGCTGCTGGTGGGCTTTTATTACTTCTTGTGTCTCTTGAATTACTTATGGGCGGACGCCCCGGTTCTGAAAATAGGAAATCAAATAACATCGCACTCGTTCCACTGGGCACTCCTTTATTAGCTGGCCCAGGCGCCATTGTCGCAACAATGATTTTCGTGCAAAAAATAGAGAACGTAGAACAGGGTATTGGACTAGCTGTTGCAGTAATTGCTGTTCACCTTGCAATTGCACTTACGTTGATGGCATCAACGACAATTCTTAAGGTCATCAAAGAAACAGGTGTCAATCTCGTTGCGAGCATCGCAGGACTCTTACTTGCTGCAATTGCTATTCAGATGATTGCCGATGCAGTGAAGGCTTTCACTGCTGCATGAAATCAGGACTCGGACTTTATTCGCCAGAGAGTATTGTCTGGCAAGTTCACAGCGATCCATCAATGATTGTTGGAGGCATCAGGGCACTTTTGCAACAGGCATTGCATCCCGTTGCGATGGATGGAGTAGCAAAGAATTCAGATTTTCGTGACGATGCGTGGGGTCGGTTGCAACGAACCGGAGATTACGTATCTACTTTAAGTTTTGCACCTATTGCAGAAGCCGAAGCGTTAGCTGCCAGAGTTCGCTCAGTTCATACCCGGTTAGGTTTAGATGATCCACATCTACTTTTATGGGTGCATATGTCACTCGTTGATTCATTCTTAGATGTGGCAGCACGTTCAGGAATGCAATTGGGTCCACAGGACCGAGATCAATACGTACAAGAGATGGTTGATTTTGCACGCCTAGTTGGAATAGCAGTTGATGATGTTCCAACGAATATGAACGAACTCAAAGATTATTTTGAAAACATAGCCCCTGAACTTCGGGCAAGTGATGATGCAAAGCGTGCAGCACTCTTTCTTGCGGTGCCACCAATGCCAACTGCAATTCGTTTTGCTACTCCGGCCGCACCTGCATGGGCGTCATTGAGTGCAATAGCGACCGCGGCTCTTCCTTCGTGGGCTCGCAAACTCTACGCAATACCTACATTGCCAGGCCATGATGTTGTGACTAATGCTGCCCTGGTTGCAACTCGCTCGACACTCAAACTATTGCCTGAAAATATTTTTCAGCCTCCAATTCTCAAAGAAGCAAAAATCCGTTGGGGGATAGCTTCATGACCTCAGTTGTTGCAATCACAAACATTGCTGGTGGCACACACAAAACCACTGCCGCACACTCTTTATCTGTTGCCACAGTTGAATATGGCAAAAAAGTTCTCTTAATCGATCTCGATCCACGAGCAGATTTAACTTTCAATCTAGGCTTTGAAAGATCAAGAGAGACCATCGTAGAGATGCTTCAAGGTTCTTCTCTAGCTCAAAGCAATGACATTACAACAGATGAGCGATTTGATTTTATTGGTGCAGATTCAAGATTAGCCTTGATCACCGAAGTTAGTACCTTTGCTACATTTTTAAGAGCATTGCCTAATAAGTACGACTTAGTAATTATCGATACGCCTTCTCAGATTGATTCGAGATTAGCCATGGCTTTACAGGCTGCAGACGCACTTCTCGTACCAACTCGTGGCACTGTGCACAGTATTCGAGGCGCAGTAAGCACTATAAAAATCCAATCAAATGCCAAGAAATTCGTGCTTCCAATTGATCAATTCGGCCCAGAACAAGCAGAACTATTTAAGGATCAGGTAGTGCTTGATGCGCATATTCCATTTACAGCAAACATGGATAGCGCCATTAGCGAGAAACGAAGTGCACTTTCTACAGACAAGAATTCAGATTTTGCCTCTGCATACCGAGAAGCCGCATATAGCCTGCTCGAACACCTTAATCACTTTTAAATTTCTTTGTTCTGGTGCGTTCGCGCTTTTCACGGGTTTGCTCGGACTTAGGAGCGGATTCAACCTTTACAGGTTTTGCCTTCACCATTCGCCCAGTTGAACCAGCAGGAATTTTCATTACTTCATAGAGATGCTCTGAGGATGAATAAGTCTCTTCTGGCTCCGGTAAACCAAGTTTGAGCGCCATGTCAATCATTTTCCAACGCGCCATTTCATCCCAATCCACAAATGTGACTGCGATTCCATGTGCACCAGCACGTGCTGTTCGACCAATTCTGTGAACATAAGTTTTTTCATCTTCGGGGCATTGATAGTTAATTACGTGAGTGATTCCATCAATATCAATTCCACGCGCTGCAACATCTGTTGCAACAAGCACATCTGTTTTTCCTGCCTTAAAGTCATTGAGGGCTTTTTCTCGAGCATTCTGGGCTAAATCACCATGAATAGTTGCTGATCTAAATCCACGTTCTAGTAAGTCATCCGCAGTTTTTTGACATGTTCGCTTTGTGCGACAAAAGACGATTGTTGGACCACGACCCTCTGCCTGCAAGATTCTTGCCAACATTTCAATTTTATCCATCGCATGCGCGCGATATACATGTTGCTCAATTTTTGAAACGACTGCGCCCTCATCTTCATTATCTTGAGTGCGAATATGAATTGGCTGATTCATGAATCGGCGAGCAAGGTTAAGAATATCGCCAGGCATCGTGGCCGAGAAAAGCATTGTTTGTGAACGTTTTGGTGTGCTTGTAAAAATCTTTTCAACATCAGGCAAGAAACCCAAGTCCAACATCTCATCTGCTTCATCCAAGACAAGTCGTGATACTTCTTTTAACTTCAATTGACCTTGACGATAAAGGTCGAGCAGTCGACCAGGAGTACCAATAACAATTTCAATACCCGCATTAAGAGCTTCAATTTGTGGCTCGAATGCGCGGCCGCCATATACAGCGAGTGTTCTAATCCCACGATTATTTGCTAACTCATCAATATCTTTTGCCACTTGTATACATAATTCGCGGGTTGGGACCACAACCAATACTTGTGGCGCACCTTTATGCTCGAGGTCTTTCCACTCAGCATCCTGTGGAGCAATCACGCGTTCAATTAACGGAATACCAAATGCCAACGTCTTTCCTGTGCCTGTTTTTGCTTGTCCGATAACGTCGCCATCAGCTAGTGCGATTGGCAAAACCATCTCTTGAATTGGAAATGGAGAATCAAAGCCATGCTCTTTAAGCGCAGCCTTTGTCTCTTGGCGAAGCGGTAGATCTTCGAAAGTTAGTGACACTTATTGGGCGCCAAAACCGACACGACGATCGGTTTGTTCGCCAATTTCTACAAAACCAATTTTGTCTGCTGGAACCATTACTACCCGACCTCTAATATCTTCAAGAGTTAAGGCGTCACCAGATTTTAGAGCGGAATTAACTGCGCTTTGTATTTCGGCAGCTCCTAGTTCGCTCTCAAAATTTAAATCTGAATTCACATTAGTAATTGAGATTCGAACCTGAACTTTTTTAGCGCTTTCGCTTTTCTTTGTACTCATAGTCGCTAATACTACCGATTAATTACGGTACGAGTTTGCCAGGTTATTTGCTGGGAAAGCCTGAAATTCCACGCCACATTAGATTTTCTACTAGTTCTACGGCTTGTTGGCGGGTTAATTTGCTGTCGCGTTCGAGCCAATGACGAGCAGTAACTTGTGCGCATCCGATCATTCCAACTCCGAGAAGCATTGCTACTTCCTTTGGAAGGCCGGTATCCAGAGAAATAATCGCGCTGACGGCAGCGGCGCAGTCATATGTCATGCGATTTAGTCTTTCCGCAACAGAAGGCTCGACGCTCATATCACTTTCAAATAGCAGACGAAAAGCTTCTCCTTCGCTTTCGATAAATCCAAAATATGCATCGACAGTCGCGCGAACACGATTGGCATTATCAGGAGTAGATGCAATTGCTTTTTGAATTTCATAAACAAGAGAGTCAATATGTAAATCTAAAACTGCCAAATACAGCTCTAGCTTTGATGGAAAGTGCTGGTACAAAACAGGCTTACTAACGCCAGCACGATCTGCAATTTCATCCATTGCTGCAGAGTGATATCCGGCGGCAGTGAAAACTTCGAGGGCCGCTGACAGCAAAAGCGCACGACGTTCATCGCGAGGCAAACGAGGTTTGTTATCTCGTAGATTGGCTGAAGTACTCATCACGGCTTATCGTAGAGGCAAAAGCCTGAAAATTGGCAGTGCTCTGGTGAGTACGGCAGAATATGAACATACTCACCCATACTCAGGACGGTTATGAATATTCCACCATTAGTTGAAAAAGGTCCATCACTCACAGTTGATGAAGTGCGTCGATACAGCCGTCACCTGATTATTCCTGATGTTGCAATGGCGGGGCAGCAACGATTAATGAATGCAAAAGTTCTGTGCGTTGGCGCTGGCGGATTAGGTTCACCAGCACTTATGTATCTAGCTGCTGCCGGTGTTGGCACACTAGGAATTGTTGAGTTCGACACTGTGGATGAATCAAATTTGCAGCGCCAAATCATTCATGGACAGAGTGATATCGGAAAGAGCAAAGCAATCTCAGCTAAAGAAAAAATTGCCGAGATTAATCCAAATGTGAATGTCGTAGTCCACGAAGTGCGCCTCGATACTGACAACGTGATGGAGATTTTTTCGCAGTACGATCTAATTGTTGATGGAACAGATAATTTTGCGACGAGATATTTAGTAAATGATGCCTGCGTATTACTCAAGAAGCCTTATGTATGGGGTTCTATTTATCGCTTTGATGGACAAGCAAGTGTTTTCTGGGCCGAGTATGGCCCTTGCTACCGTTGTCTATATCCCGAACCACCACCACCAGGAATGGTTCCAAGTTGCGCAGAAGGTGGAGTGCTTGGAGTTCTCTGCGCCTCAATTGGTTCTATCCAAACAACTGAAGCAATTAAGTTAATAGCAGGAATAGGCGAACCATTAATTGGTCAGTTGATGATTTATGACGCACTTGAAATGTCCTATCGGAAAATCAAAGTTCGAAAAGATCCGAAGTGCCCACTCTGCGGTGATAAACCAACACAAACTGAATTGTTGCCAGATTACGAAGCTTTCTGTGGAGTGTTATCAGATGCCGCAGAAGTTGCCGTGAAAGATTCGACAATATCTGTCACTGAATTAAAATCAAAAATTGATAACAAAGAGAATTTCTTGCTTATCGATGTCCGCGAACCTAGCGAGTATGAAATCGTAAAGATTCCAGGTTCGGTATTAATCCCAAAGCAAGGATTCTTAGATGGAAGCGCCTTGGCAGGTTTGCCACAAGATAAGCCAATTATTTTGCACTGTAAATCTGGTGTTCGCTCAGCAGAGTGTCTAGCGATTTTAAAGAGTGCAGGCTTTGCCGGTGCCACGCACGTGAGTGGCGGCGTTGTGGCTTGGGCTAAACAGATCGATACTTCTTTACCGGTGTACTAAGTGTTAGATAGTTACAAGGGCTATCGCTTACTTTTAGTACATGCGCATCCTGATGATGAAACAATCAACAATGGTGCAACGATGGCTTTGTATGCCGATCTTGGAGCTCAAGTAACTCTCGTAACGTGTACACGCGGAGAAGAGGGTGAAGTTTTGATCTCCGATCTAAGTCACTTGGCTAGCTCAGCAACAGACTCTTTGGGCCAGCATCGCGAAGTAGAACTAAAAGATGCGATGGCTGCTCTTCGAGTAAATGATTTCCGATTTCTCGGCGATCACACAGTTAAATTTCGCGATAGCGGCATGATGGGAACAGAACCGAATAATCGCCCAGATGTTTTTTGGCGAGCAGATTTAGATTTAGCCGCTCGGCACCTGGTTAAGGTGATAGATGAAGTGAAGCCCCATGTTCTAATTACCTACGATGAAATTGGGGGATATGGGCATCCCGATCACATACAAGCTCATCGTGTTGCTATGAGAGCTTCTGAATTAGCCCAATGGAAAATCTCTAAGATTTATTGGAATGCTATGCCAAAATCTGTTTTAGCAGAGGGAATTGCAAAAATGAAAGAGATTGGGTCAGACTTTTTCGGAGCAGAAAGTGTTGATGATTTGCCATTTGCTAAAGATGATTCACTCGTTACAGCCATGATTGATGGAACAAAGTATGTAGATTTAAAGATGAAAGCAATGGCAGCACATGCGACGCAAATCGAATTAGATGGACCGTTTTTTGCACTCTCTAACAATCTAGGCCAGCAAGTGTGGGGCCATGAGTACTACTCGCTTGTTCAGGGTGAAAAAGCTCAACCATTTGACTCAGATGGTCGTGAAACAGATTTGTTTGCTGGGATTACCGCGCAATGAAAATGATTTATTCAGCAGCACTAGGAGTCTTAACTGGCATAGCAGCTGTTCTGCTGCACATGTTTTATCCACCATTTGGATTGACGTTATCGATCTTAGGATCAGCCACAACAATCTGGGCGATTGGTCGCCACTTTGGCGCAAGAAAATTTAAATTAATCGCATCCCTTGCTTGGAGTTTTATCCTATGGCGCGCATCAACTTTTGGTGTTGGTAGCGAAATTCTTGTCCAAGGAGATGCTCAGGGTAGCGCGCTTGTATTTCTAGGACTTTTAGCTTTGTTTATTGTTATTGCTCTGCCGGCCTAGTTAGCGCCAACTCCAACTCTGTCCTGAAGCAGAATCAGAAATTTCTAAACCTGCTGCTTCAAGTTTGATTCGCAACTCATCGCTTAAAGTCCAATTCTTTGCGGATCGAGCTGCTTCTCGCTCATCCAACATCAACTTCACTTCTTGTGAAAGCTCTCGTACTTCTTCTGGTCGGGAAAGTTCGAGACCTAGTACCTGATCGGCATATAAAAACGCATTAGCTTTTTCGGAATCACTTAGATTGCGATCTTTTTCAATTGCACGCAAATAAGTAATAACGCGTGGTGTTTCCAAGTCATTTTCAAGAAACCCAAGTACTGCAGCATCTTCAAATAAGTCCTTTGGCGCACCCCAGGTAGCAATTTTGCCGCGCCAACGTTTGATCGTTTCATGTGCTGCTGAAATTGACTGCCATGAAAGATCCATCTGAGACCTATATCTATTTTCTAAAAAGCATAGACGCAGAGCCAGAGGATCAAAACTTCGAGCGATAACATCATCTAGCAGCACGACATTGCCGGCGCTCTTTGACATTTTTCTACCATCAAATAAAAGGTGCTCTCCGTGAACCCACAGATCAACGCTTTCATTGCCAGTAATTGCATTTGATTGTGCTCGTTCATTTTCATGATGAGGAAAACGTAAATCAATTCCTCCAACATGAACATTTACATGTCCGTGCAAGAATTTAAGAGACATGGCAGAACACTCAATATGCCATCCTGGGAATCCAGGACCCCACGGCGAATCCCAGATCATCTCTTTTCTATTTCCAGCAGCTTTCCAGAGCGCCCAATCGGCGTGAAACTTTTTTGCTCCATCTTCGACGTATTCGTATCTGTTGCCTGGCTTTAAAGAATCTAAACGATTACCACTGATCAGTCCGTAGCCTGGAAAAGATTGAGCATCAAAATAAACACAGTCATCTTCAGCTATATATGCAGAGCCTTTGTCGATGAGCGCGGCAATCATCTCGTGCATCAGGTCGATTGATTCACTTGCACGTGGGTACATGGCAGCCGCAATTATGTTTAGATGCGCTAAATCTAGATAGAAGCGTTCTTCATATTTCCGCGCAATCTCAAAAGGGTCTATTTTTTCTTTCTTAGATTGCTCAAGCATCTTGTCTTCATGCAAATCATCGGACATATGTCCAACATCTGTAATATTTTGAATCATTTCAACCGTAAGGCCACTCAAACGGATTGTGCGTGAAATCAAGTCACTTAAAAGGAAGGTTCGAAGATTTCCTACGTGTGCATCACGATAAACCGTAGGACCACAGCAATACATTGTGACAACACCATCATGAGAAGAAATCTCTTTAGGTGCGCGAGAGAAGGTGTCATAAATGGATAAGACCATCAGCAACACTCCTCAGTCATCATCGGCAAACTCTCTTGAAATGTTCGATAGTTGTATTCATGGTGAAAAGTAAAACCGAGTGAAGTATAAAGATTTATCGCGACTGTATTTTTTGAATCCACCTGCAGTACAGCTTTTTTGACTCCTGTATCAGCGGCAGCATTTAAAAGAGAGGTGGTTACTAACTTGCTCACGCCCTGACCTCGAAAATCGGGATCTACGAAAACACGCGAGAGGGCACTCCAGCCACCCGCGTGGGCGGCACGACCCACAGCAATTAATTTTTCATCCGCAAATACCGAGGCATAGATTGCTGGATATGCACGCATGAGGTCGGCAACACCGTGATCGCTTTGGAGTGATAACCATCTGTCATCAAAGTCATTTGTTATTGCAACTGTGTACTTTGACGAGAGAGGTTCCATATTTTCGATATCTGCAACCATTACATGAGCACGAATTCTTTCAATCCAACCATTATCGGCTAGTTTTGAATCAAGGTCTCGGTATGTCGGCAGTGGAATTGAAAACGTCGGAGTGAGTTTTTTACTTTTGTAGTGAGCGATTACAAATAAAATAGCCTCATCAATATCTGTCTGGGGTTCGCCATAGGGCGCCTTTCCCATGGGCAATACAGAGTTTGCACGCATCGTGAATTTCCCAGAACTTCGCAGCAACCACTTTCCGAATAACTCCTGATGATGCGCGGGCCATGTCTTAGTTAAAACCTCTTCGAGTTCTTGAATTCGCAATGACAGGGGCGCACCATGGCCTGCTGCATGATTTTTTTCTTCAATAATCTTGTAGACCGCAATTTTTTCACGATCAAATTCAATGAGCTCACCATGTCGATTGCGAAGTGAATTTTCGGACTCCAAATATCCAACGAGGTCACGGAATCCACCTTCGGGATCATGAAATCGAATACTGACTCGTGCGCCAATTGGAGCCTTCATAGGTGTAACGATAATCGCCCACGCCAAAGTCGCGAGTTACTGGGGCTTCGCATTACAATCGCGCTATAGAAATGGCTGCAAGGCCGAATGCTAGAGATTCAGGGAGGCTGTTCTCGTGACTTATGTGATTGCCCAACCATGTATCGATGTGAAGGACAAGTCCTGCATCGAAGAGTGTCCAGTGGACTGCATTTACGAAGGCAATCGCATGCTTTACATCCAGCCTGATGAGTGCGTGGATTGCGGCGCCTGCGAGCCAGTGTGTCCTGTTGAAGCAATCTATTACGAAGATGATGTTCCAGGACCTTGGAAAGACTTCCAAAAAGTTAACAGCGAATTCTTTGTCGAACTAGGTTCACCTGGTGGAGCGGCAAAAGTTGGCCCAACAAATAAAGATCACGCCGACATTGTTTCTGCTCCCGCAAAGAGCGAATAAAGGCACGTGCACTGAAACTTCCTGATTTTCCGTGGGATGCATTAGCGCCCTTTGCAGATCTAGCGCGCAAACACCCAGCAGGAATAATCGATTTATCTCAAGGCACTCCGGTTGATCCAACACCAACACATGTTCAACAATCTTTAGCCGATCACTCGAATTCACCCAGCTATCCCTTAACTGCCGGTACACCGCAATTAAGAGATGCCATTAAGGCGTGGGCAACAAAACGCCTCGGTATAAAAGGTGACTTCGATGTCTTGCCTGTTATTGGTTCCAAAGAATTTGTTGCGTGGTTGCCAACCTTCTTAGGATCAAGAAAAGTTATTTATCCAAAAGTTGCTTATCCCACCTATAACGTCGGCGCAATAATTGCTGGCGCCGAACCTATTTCTGTTGATCTCGATGCAAAAACCTGGCCAGATTCAGATTTAGCGTGGATTAATTCACCATCTAATCCAACAGGGCGAGTACATACAGAGTCAGAGTTAAGAGCTGCCATCGAATATGCCAAGTCCCATAACTCACCAGTTGTAAGCGATGAGTGCTATCTGGAATTTGGAGATACCGCAGAACCGGTTTCGATTCTGAGTTACACCAATGGGGAGAATTCAAATATTTTGGCTGTTCATTCTTTCTCTAAAAGATCTTCGATGGCCGGCTATCGCGGGGCATTCGTTATTGGCGACTCATTGCTCATCAAGAAAATACTTGAAATCAGAAAACATGCCGGCATGATGGTGCCACTTCCAATTCAGCACGCAATGATTGCGGCGCTGAGTGATGACTCGCATGTACACGAGCAACGCGCTCGCTACAACCAACGCCGCAAAAATTTGAGGCCAGCTCTTGAATCAATTGGATTTAAGGTCGAGCACTCTGAAGCGGGACTCTATATATGGTGTACGCGCGGTGAAGATTCTTGGAAATCTGTTGACGCACTTGCTCAGCTAGGAATTTTAGTGACGCCCGGAGTATTTTACGGCGCCGATGGATCACAGCACATTCGTATTGCAATGACCGCAACTGATTCTGCAATAGCAGATGCAGCGGCACGAATTACATCTTCGAAAGTAATGTAAATGGCAGTCGCGATTCTCCTAGTTGGCGGAATGGGTACGCGTCTCATGCCGCTCACTCGTGATACTCCGAAGCCGATGCTTCCTATTGCAGGCTTGCCTGTGACAGAGCATCAATTAATGGCGGCGAAGCGAGCAGGCATAACAAAGATTGTTTTGGCTACATCTTATTTATCAGAGATTTTTACACCGTATTTTGGTGATGGCTCAAAGTGGGGGATGGATGTGCGCTATGCCGTGGAGGAAACTCCACTCGGTACCGGTGGTGCAATCAAAAATGCAGCAACAGCACTGGATTTACCAGCCGGCTCTGAAGAACCCATCGTAATATTTAATGGTGATGTTTTAACGTCACATGATTTAACCAAGCAAATCCAAGAGCATGTTGCCCATAAAGCCGATGTTACGTTGCACCTGACTCATGTAAGCGATGCAAGAGCCTATGGATGCGTGCCGGTGGATAAAGATGGTCGCGTAACTGCATTTTTAGAAAAAATGGATAACCCAATTACAAACACTATTAACGCTGGTTCCTATGTATTTCACCCTTCTGTCATTGACACTATTGCGGCAAATACTGTGGTCAGCGTTGAACGAGAAGTCTTTCCGGCTTTAGTTTCTTGTGGCAAAAAAGTTTATGGATACATTGAAGATTCTTATTGGCTAGACATTGGTACTCCGCGGGCTTTACTTGCAGGATCTGTGCACTTAGTTGGAGGAGAATTTAAGGCAGCTGATTCAGCCGTTATCGCAGAGTCTGCGCAGCTACGGGATGGAACCAGTGTGGGAGAAACGTGCACAATTGGTGAAAATGTTCAGATTAGCGCGAGCATTATTTCGGCCGGTACGCATGTTGGGCAGGGCTCGCAGATACGAAATAGCTTTATTGCCGCTGGCTCACAAATACCAGCAGATTCGAAGATTATTGATAGTTATTATTCAAATGAGTTGATTTCACCCCTGAATCTGTAATTTAGGGCCTTTTTATTCCAATTTCACGCTCAATAATTACTCTCACCGACTTGACTTACAGGGATTACAAGCGTGTAATTCACCTTTAGTAGGCCACATCCATGAGGGATGAAGCCATGAATTACAAGGAGAATCGGATTATGCCGATCCGCCCACAAGATTCACAGAAGCAGGCACCTACTTCCTCACCTTCCTCACATACAAATCTCAGCGCCGGGCCAATCATTCAACTCATCTCTGGCGAGAGCGTTGAACTATCGTGGCAAGAACGCGCCCTCTGTGCACAAACAGATCCAGAAGCATTCTTTCCTGAAAAAGGCGGATCAACTCGTGAAGCAAAGCGAGTCTGTCTTTCATGTGATGTTCGTTCTCAATGTTTGGAATATGCATTGGCTCACGATGAACGTTTCGGAATTTGGGGCGGACTTTCAGAACGCGAACGTCGCCGACTAAAGCGCCGTCCTGCTTAATCGCACTCGCGCGATCTCGAGCGAAGTTAGGTCTATGCAATGGCTGTAAAAGCCGCAGAAGATTTAAGACACGTCACCGCCATATTGGTAGTGCATGATGGTGCACCGTGGCTTCCTCAAGTCGTCGCATCCCTTACATCACAAAAACATTCAATAGATCAAATCATTGCGGTTGATACTGGTTCAACAGATTCTTCTGCTGCACTTCTTAAAGGCGCAAAGATTCCAGTTTTAACTCTCGACCGAGAATCCGGTTTTGGAGATGCAATTTGGGCAGCAATTCAAACGCTGCCAGCACCAACTTCTCCAGAAAATGAATGGTTATGGATTTTGCATGACGACTGTGCAATGCATCCGGAAGCGCTCGCTAATTTACTTGCAGCCCTATCCGAAAAACCACAAGCAATAATGGCTGGACCAAAATTACTGGGGTGGCATGACAAATCTCATTTACTTGAAGTGGGAGTGAGCATTGCATCCGATGGTGCACGTTGGACTGGTCTAGAACCGCATGAATATGATCAAGGCCAACATGATGGAGTACGAGATGTCCTTGCGGTAAGTACTGCAGGAGCACTTGTTCGCCGAGATGTCTTTGTTGAACTCGGTGGATTCGATCCGAACCTTTCACTCTTTAGAGATGATGTTGATTTTGGTTGGCGAGCCAGAGTTGCAGGCCACTCTGTCATCGTCGTCAGTGATGCAAAGGGTTTTCATGCACAAGCCGCTGCCTCTGAACGCCGAACTGCAGATGTAAAAGAGGCCTTCCTGCATAGACCGTTGCTGCTTGATCGTCGCAATGCTGCCTATGTTTTGCTCATTAACTCATCCCTATGGATGTTGCCATGGATTGTTTTGCAATTACTTGGATCGGCAACTGCACGTGCAATTGGATACTTACTCGCCAAACTTCCAGGTTATGCAAGCGATGAGCTTTTAGCGCTCGCAACCCTAGTTATTCATCCCCGAGAAATTGCGAGTGCACGTAAATTTAGAAAATCCCACAGATTGCTATCTGCACGTGCAGTAAAAGAGTTTATTCCACACCGTCGACATCAATTGCGAACAGCGACCGAGAGATTAATCGATTCCATTCGAAACAAATTGTTACCTTCGGTTTCTGAAACATCTACGGTGCTTGAACCACTCAATGAAGATGAAGATTTATTGACACCTGCCACAACTGGCCGATGGTGGACAATTTTAAAGCAACCTAAAGCTCTGGCAGGTCTTGTCATCTTGATTTTGATCGCAATATGGTCACGACACCGTTATGGATCTCTCGTTGGTGGTGCGCTTCCGCAAACTCCTGAAGGCGCAAGAGATCTTTGGCGAATGTACTTTGATTCGTGGCATCAGATTGGAATGGGTACCGATCAAGGCTCTCCAGCATGGATTGCAGTAATCGCACTTGGTTCATCGATTTTATTTGGCAAAGCAGATCTATTTATAACATTACTGTTCTTCTTCGCTCCGCTTATTTTCATGCTTGCAAGTTACAGACTCTTCTCAAAACTAACTTCTCATAATTGGCTGCGAGTAGTAGCGAGTTTTCTCTATGCAATATCTCCGGTTGCTGTCGCGAGCATAAATTCAGGACGCATAGGCACCATTGTCACATTGATTCTCTTGCCCTACATCGGATTGCTCATTCGTGACTGGCTAATAATTGAAAACATCACGTGGCGTAAGGTTTTTATCATCTCCCTTGTTCTATCGCTCTCATACGTCTTTTCCATGCAAGTGTTTTTCTACTTGCTTATTGCCACAACAGTTATTTCAATCATGGATTATTTGCGGTACGGAAATATCAGCTTTTTTCATCAACGCCTAGCTCGTCGCGCAACACTTGTTTTTGTTCCACTACTGGCAAGCATTCCGTGGTCATTCTCAGTTCTATTCGAACCAAAGAGAATCTTTCTCGAACCAGGTTTAGCGATTGCAGGCGGAGGTCCCAACTTTGCATTGCTCTCAAATCCTGGCGGATCTGGCGCCTTGCCATGGTGGTCAGTTAGCCCTATTTCACTAGTGCTGCTTGTTGCACTTTTTTCATCTACAAGAGCCAGAGTAATTTCTTATTTTGGATGCGGCGCACTTGGTGCGGCAGTCATCATCGGTTCACTCTCATTTTCCGGCCACGGTAATTCCTCGCCTGTTCAAACGTGGACGGGTTCATTTATTGCAATTGCAACCATATGCGCAATAGCAGCCGGCATCTTGATTTTGGATAACTTGCGTGAAGTTCTTGTAGTGACAAATTTTCACTATCGCCACATCCTTGCAGGATTGCTAGTAGTTGTGACCACTTTGTATTCGCTCTCAACTATTTCGTGGATTGTTACGGCGGGAGCAGATTCTCCAACTAGAGCAACGGATTCAAAGATCTTGCCTGCATTTCTCGGCGTTGAAGATGGAGTAAAAACAATCGTCCTTAGACAGGTCAAGAGTAATGGCGTTAACTCCTTGCAATATTTCATCGCTCGAGGACACGATGTTTTACTTGGCGAACCAGATATAACTCCGAATGAATCGCCAGAAATTGCCAATGCTGTTAAAGAAATCGCAGACGGTACTGGAATCACAGCCTCACGTGTCCTTGGAAGATACGGAATTCAATATGTATTTGCCAAGAGTCCAACTAATAATGAAGTTGTGCGCACCATCGACGGTCTCGGGGGTTTTGTGAGATCTTCTGCAACAAATGCTGGAATTGTTTGGAAAGTAAATAATGCCTATGCACGAATAAATTTCATTGATTCAAGCGGAAAGATTTCCGAAATAGCTTCGACATCAGTTGGCACCAGAACCCAGGTTTATTCAGCCGGCACAATCTTGCTCACAGATTCTTACAGTAATTCCTGGAAGATTTTCCAGAATGGAACCACATTAGAGCGCACAAAAGATGTGAATGGATTTGCACAATTTACAGTCAACGAACCCGGAGAAATCTCTCTGCTTCATGATGGGACTGCTCGTCGCGGTTTGCTATCACTGCAATTTATTTTCCTAGTGACTTTAATCGTTCTCGCCGCCCCAGCGGGACGTAAGCGCCGTGAAATGTCAGAAAGTGAGCTGACATGAAAGCACGTAGATTTCTGATCGTTGCACTCGTTCTTGCGCTATTGATAACCGCATCAAACTCATTGAACAGCTCGATTTCTCGAGAAAAGTTCTCCTTAAGTTATCCATCAGTGCTTTGTCCGGCAACTTTAAGTGGTTTAACTTCGCAGGTGTCATTGGGTTCACGCAATACAAAAATTAAACGCGTGGGTTCGTCCTCTTCAAAATTTGTTAACTCCAGAGCACTTCGCATTCCCATACCTGGTGATCCGATACTTGTAGATGCACAAGGAATTACACCGATTATTTGGCAGAGTCGTACCGGTTCTTGGGCTGGAGGCACAATTTGCACCGACCCAGCCACTAGTCAATGGTTTGTTGGTGGTTCAGCCGATATCACTTCGCGCGGAAAACTAATTCTAGTAAATAGCGGGCTCAGTGAAGCTGTTGCTGATGTTTTTGTCTGGAGCGATAAGTCTCCAGCAACATCAAAACCTCTCAGCATTAAAGCTAATTCATTCCAAACTCTTGGACTAGATTCTCTTGCGCCAGGTGATGCTTCCATTGTCATCAGAGTTGTTTCTCAATCTGGTCGCCTCAATGCATTTGTTGTTGATGAAAGAGGAAAAGGTCTTCGTACATTAGGTGGCGATTTAGTAAGCCCAAGTGTTTCGCCATCCAAAGAAATTTACATTCCAGCAATTCCACTTCAGCCAAGAGTTAACAATGCACCTGCGCAACAACTTCGACTTCTAGCACCTGGTGAAACTGATGCGATTGCTAGTGTTGAAGTTATTTCAGGAGATGGTCGATTTATTCCTGTTGGCTTTGATGACATCACTATTAAGAAAGGCCAAGTGATTAACCTTTCACTCTCGCCTTCTGTACGTTCCTCCGTTTATGGACTCCGAATTGTTTCTGACGAACCGATTGTGGCAGGAGTCTTTTCAAATGTTGGAAGAGATTTTGTATGGAGCTCATCCGTTCCGGCTTTGGCGCCATTTACGATTGCAATGACTGGGATGTCCCCACTGCTCGTTTTTGTGGGCGATAGCATCAATGTTGAAATGGAACTCACTGTTGCCGGTGGAAAGAGAGTCAATAAAACTATCCAAGGAAGCGATATTGCTTTCTGGCGAGTTCCAAATAATGCTCGAAATCTAACCTTCCTTCGAGTCAGCGCTAATACATACGCCTCTGCACTTCAAAAATCTGTCAATGGCTTTGGTTCCATCCCACTAGTTGCAGGAAGCGTCCTGACTAAATCAGCAATCCCATCTGCAAACATTCGCGTTTTGAATCCTTGATAATCCCAGATTTTTAGTAGGTACCCCACTAATCTTGTATACATGAGTTCACATTCACGTTATGGGCGCGCATGTTCGCGTACCAGTTGTCGACTCACAGCAACTATGACGTTGACCTATAACTATGCAGATTCAACTGCAGTACTTGGTCCGCTTGCAACATTTTCTGAACCTCATGCATACGATTTATGTGAAAAGCATGGTGAACGACTTACTGTTCCAAATGGTTGGAATGTAATAAAAGCTTCTAATAATTCACATGACAGTGGTCCGACGCCAGATGATCTGATGGCAATCGCTGATGCTGTTCGCGAAGCCGGTACGAAGGAAGTAAGTAGCCAAGCTCCGCTGAATACTGCGAGTGCCACAACATCTCTTGGTCGCCGAGGACATTTGCGCGCAGTTCCGTCCTAGACTCTATTCCATGGGTTCGACCAAAGCTTCTAGTATTTTTAAAGCTTATGACATACGCGGTTTAGTTGGATCTGAGTTAACACCAGATTTTACTTTTGCAACGGGTGCCGCTTTTGCTCGTTTCATTATGCAAGAACGCGAACCAGGGACAATTGTTATTGGCCAAGATATGCGTCCATCGTCACCACAATTAGCGGATGCTTTTTCTGCAGGTGTGACATCTCTCGGATTAGATGTTATTCGCATGGGCTTGGCATCAACTGACATGTTGTATTTCGCTGCTGGAAAACTAAATATGCCTGGGGCGATGTTCACAGCTAGCCATAACCCAGCACAATACAATGGAATAAAGCTATGTCTGAGCGGTGCAAGACCAATAGGTAAAGAGTCTGGGCTGTTGACGATTGAAAATTTTGTTCAATCAGGTTCTCCGGTTGCAATCGCAAATGTGGGCAAAGAGAGTGAGCGCAACATGCTCGCTGACTACGTTAAACATCTTCATACTCTTGTCGATGTTTCAGGGATTAGAAAATTGAAGATCGTAATTGATGCCGGAAATGGAATGGCTGGATATACCGCACCTGCCATTTTTGATGGATTAAATGTCGAAGTAATCCCAATGTTTTTTGAGCTCGACGGATCCTTTCCGAACCACGAAGCAAACCCCATAGATCCCAAGAACCTCAAAGATCTACAAAAAGCAGTTAAAAAACATGGCGCTGACATCGGTTTAGCATTCGATGGAGATGCCGATCGTTGCTTTTTAGTTGATGAAAAGGGAGAGATCGTAAATCCTTCTGACCTCACAGCCCTTATTGCAGATCGTGAATTGAAGAAAAATCCTGGATCTTCAATTATCTATAACCTTATTTCTTCTCGCGCGGTAGCAGAAGTAATAGAAGAAAATGGTGGGATCGCTCTTCGATCTCGCGTTGGCCATTCATATATAAAGGCGTTAATGGCTCAGAGCGGAGCTATTTTTGGTGGCGAACACTCCGGACATTTTTACTTTAAAGATTTCTGGAAAGCAGATTCAGGAGCGCTAGCGGCGCTGCATGCAATTGCTGCACTGGGAACTTTGAAAGGCTCATTGTCAAAGTTACTGAAGCCTTATCAACGCTATTTTTCTAGCGGTGAAATTAACTCACAAGTTAAAGATGCTGAAAAAGCAATGAGCGCCATCGAAGAAAAGTACGCCGGCCTTGAATCTGTCACCATTGATCATTTGGATGGCTTGACCGTTAATGGCGATACGTGGTGGTTTAACCTTCGTCCCTCCAACACCGAGCCGCTGCTTCGCTTGAACGTTGAAGCCAAGAGCCTTGCCCGCATGGAGAAAATAACGGATGAGGTGCTCGCCACATTTCGAAAATGAGAGTCTGAGTTCTCACTTTTTAGGCAATAGCAGTAATCTATGCACCTAGCCGCCTAACACTGTAGAGCCCTACCCCTTAGGTCACGTCTAACACAGTTAAGTACTTAACCTAAAAGGAGAACGTTCGTGAATTCACCAGTGACTGCAACAATTCCAAAGCACGACATTGCAGATGCATCACTTGCTGCAGAAGGCCGCAAGCGCATTGAATGGGCTGAGCGCAACATGCCAGTACTCGCACAGATTCGTGCACGATTTGAAAAATCACAACCATTTACAGGTGTTCGCATTGCAGCATGCATGCACGTAACAACGGAGACAGCTAACTTGATGCGCGTTCTAAAAGCGGGCGGTGCAGAAATTGCTCTATGTGCATCAAATCCACTCTCAACTCAGGATGACACAGCAGCAGCACTTGTTCACGAATACGGAATCAGTGTTTTTGCTCGCAATGCAGTTGATCGCGATGGCTATTACTCACACATCAACGCAGCACTTGATATCGAACCACACCAAGTATTTGATGATGGTTGCGACCTTGTAAATACATTGCACACAACACGTAAAGAACTTATCGGAAACATTGCCGGCGGTTGTGAAGAGACCACAACAGGTGTTATTCGCCTAAATCAAATGGCTAAAGATGGAGCTCTTCAATTCCCAATGATTGCTGTCAATGACACTGACACAAAGCACATGTTTGATAATCGTTATGGAACAGGACAATCAACTCTTGACGCCGTATTCCGCGCTACAAACTTCTTACTTGCCGGACGAATTGTCGTAGTAGCTGGCTTTGGATATTGTGGAAAGGGTGTTGCAGAACGCGCCAAGGGTATGGGCGCGGATGTAATCATTACTGAAATTGATCCAACGAAGGCACTTGACGCAATGATGCAAGGCTTCCGCGTTATGCCAATGGCAGATGCTGCAAAAGTTGGCGATGTTTTCATTACAGTTACAGGAAATCGCGATGTATTACGTGATGAACACTTCGCACTTATGAAAGATGGCGTAATCATGGCCAACTCCGGTCACTTTGATATTGAAATCGATGTGGCTTGGCTCGAACAAAATGCAAAGAAGAAGAATGCAAAGATGCGTCACCAAACAGATGAATATGTTCTCTCTGATGGCCGTCGTTTGCTTCTCATTGCAGAAGGTCGCCTCGTAAATCTTGGTGCAGCAGAAGGTCACCCTGCATCAGTTATGGATATGTCGTTCTCAGATCAAGCACTTACTGCTGAATACTTGGTAAAGGAAGCTAAGAATCTAAAGCCAGGTGTGCACACAGTGCCTACATATATTGATAAGGAAGTTGCAAGCCTTAAACTTCAAAGCATGGGTGGAAAGATTGACGTTCTTACTCCTGCACAAGATATGTACTTAAACTCTTGGGAGCACGGCAGCTAATTCAAATCCATTAGTTACACACAGTCTCGCTTTTTAAGCGGGACTGAGGTGGCTTAATTGCGATTATTCCAGGGTGTTTAATTCTCACTCCTTAACAGAAATTCTCTTTCCATTGCGCTGCTTTGGGTGCCGTGCGCTGGGTCCAAATATCTGTTCCACGTGCAGCGTTCTCTGGAACCCACGTTTGTATCGAAGCACCTTTGAATCACTGCAGGTTTATTCTGCTGTTCTGTATTCACCTATTGCAAAGCGCATAATTCTTTCGGCAAAAGAGAATGGAATAAAAGCAGCTGATGATTTGATTATCGATGCGCTCTCACATTCACTTCATTTGTTATTGCGCGATTTTGAAATGGGCATTCTTGTGCCGGCGCCATCTAGAAAAAGCTCAAATCGCAAACGAGGTAGAGATTTTCTCTCTGAGATTACACATGGACTTGCTCGTAGCGAATCTCTTGAATGCATGGATTTGCTGATTCACACAAGGAGAGTCAAAGACCAATCCGAACTCAATGCCCATCAAAGAAGTGCAAATATTTATCAAGCACTGGCGATTGATAGGAATAAATTGCCCGCACTAGGAGTTGGTATTGATGTGATCCTTGTCGATGACTTGATCACAACTGGTGCAACACTTCTTGAAGCCCGCCGGGCCTTAGAAGTACGCGGGATAAGGGTGATTGCGGCAATTACTGCCTGCCTCTCACCACCGCTACGATAGCCCAGTTACTGAGACCGACGGTTATAAACCTTTGAAAGGGTGATTTGATGCCAGCCATTTTTGATCGCATTATGCGTGCTGGCGAAGGTCGAATCCTTAAAGAGTTAAGCAAGGTCGTTGTTCAAGTTAATGCACAAGAATCTCGCATGGTTGCGATGAGCGATGATGAATTGCGCGAACAGACACAGATTTTTAGAAATCGATTTGCTCAAGGTGAAACTCTGGATCAATTACTCCCAGAAGCATTTGCAGTTGTTCGCGAAGCCGCAAAACGAACACTCGGACAACGCCACTACGACGTTCAATTAATGGGTGGAGCTGCACTGCATCGCGGCAACATCGCAGAAATGCGAACTGGTGAAGGTAAAACTCTTGTCGCAACACTTCCGTCTTACCTCAATGCACTCGCTGGTCGTGGAGTTCACGTCGTAACTGTTAATGATTATTTAGCAGAACGCGATAGTGAATGGATGGGACGTGTTCATCGTTTCCTCGGTTTAAATGTTGGAGTAATTCTTGCAAACATGACTCCCGTAGAACGTCGCGAAGCGTATGGCGCAGACATTACTTACGGCACAAACAATGAGTTTGGTTTTGATTATTTACGCGACAACATGGCGTGGAACCTTGATGATTGCGTACACCGAGATTATTTCTTTGCAGTAGTCGATGAAGTTGACTCTATTTTGATCGATGAAGCTCGTACACCTTTGATTATTAGCGGACCTGCTGACAAAGCTACTAAGTGGTATCTCGAATTTAGCCAACTAGTCCAAAAATTAGATCGTGGCCGTCATTACGAAGTTGATGAGAAAAAGCGCACAGCTGGAATCCTGGAAGAGGGCGTCACTCGCGTAGAAGAGTTACTAAAGATTGAGAATCTCTATGAGGCTGCCAATACGCCCATGATTGGTTATCTCAACAATGCGATTCGCGCTAAAGAGCTTTACAAGCGCGATAAAGATTATGTTGTGATGAATGGCGAATTATTAATTGTTGATGAACATACAGGCCGTATCCTCGCAGGACGTCGCTACAGCGAAGGTATGCACCAAGCGCTAGAAGCGAAAGAACGCATTGAGATCAAGGATGAAAACCAGACCTTGGCAACAATTACTCTGCAGAACTACTTCCGTTTATACGAAAAACTCTCAGGTATGACCGGAACAGCGATGACAGAAGCATCTGAATTCCACCAGATTTACAAACTTGGCGTTGTTCCAATTCCTACAAACCGTTCAATGGTTCGTATTGATCAAGCAGATTTAGTCTATAAATCAGAGGCTGGAAAGTTCGCAGCAGTAACTAAGGACATCGTCGAGCGTCATCGCAAGGGACAACCAGTTTTAGTTGGAACTGTCAGCGTTGAAAAATCTGAAGAGCTATCTTCTTTGCTCAAAAAGAGCGGCGTTCCTCATGAAGTTCTCAATGCAAAACATCACGAACGTGAAGCTTCAATTATTGCGCGAGCAGGTGTTGTCGGCGCCGTAACAGTTGCAACAAACATGGCTGGTCGCGGTACTGACATCATGCTCGGTGGTAATCCAGAATTTATGGCTGACTTTGAATTACAACGCAAAGGCCTATCTCCAGTTGATAATCCAAAAGAGTACGAAGCAGCGTGGCCAGAGGAAATTGCTAAACAAAAAGCTGCAGTTGCAAAGGGACATGACGAAGTCAGCGCACTCGGTGGTCTCTATGTTCTCGGAACCGAGCGTCACGAATCCCGACGAATTGATAATCAGTTGCGTGGTCGTTCTGGACGTCAAGGCGATCCTGGTGAATCTCGCTTCTATCTTTCACTGCAAGACGAACTCATGCGCAGATTTAACTCTGGTTTAGTAGAACGCTTCCTATCTGCGGCTGGAATTCCTGATGATGAACCAATCGAATCAAAGATGGTTTCAAATGCAATTCGTTCGGCTCAAACGCAAGTAGAAGCACAGAACTTCGAAATCCGTAAGAACGTATTGAAATATGACGATGTAATGAATCGCCAACGCGAAGTTATATATGGCGAACGACGTCTTGTTCTAGAAGGCAAAGACATCACCGATCAAGTTGCTGAATTCATGAGCGAAACTGCGGGTGCTTACGTAGATGCTGCGACCGCCGAAGGATTCGCTGAAGATTGGGATCTAGAAAAACTATGGACCGCTCTGAAGGTCATTTATCCAATCTCATTTACAATTCAAGAACTTGAAGAAGAAGTTGGATCCCGCCAAGGCTTAGATACAGATTTCTTAAAAACACGAATCCTCGAAGATTTGAGCGCTGCATATCAAAAGCGTGAAGCAAGTCTTGGCAGCGAAGTAATGCGCGAACTTGAACGCAAAGTCTTGCTCTCAGTTCTCGATCGCAAATGGCGTGAACACCTATACGAGATGGATTATTTACAAGAGGGCATTGGTCTTCGTGCAATGGCTCAACGTGATCCACTCGTTGAATACCAACGTGAAGGTTTTGATTTATTCGCAGCAATGATGGACGCGATTAAAGAAGAAATTGCCACTTATTTGTTTAACATCGAAGTTCAGATTGAAGGCGGCAACAAGGTTGCGGCTAAGGGCCTAGAACAACCAGAAGAGCCAGTTGCTTCACTCAAGTACACCGCTGCAGATGAAGATGGCGTTACTCGTTCAACAGATGTATCCAGAAATGGACCTTGTCCATGTGGTTCAGGAAAGAAATTTAAACGTTGCCACGGTGCTGCTTAATTCTTTAAAGCAAATTCAGCGCAGTACATAACCATCGATTATCTACGCCTTCGAATCGAACTGAGAGTGCTCGTAACCTTTTTCCATAACGAATAGTTACGACTGATTCACAAATACCATCAAGCGGTTCACTCTGGTGAATTGTTCGCAATCTTCCAACTTCTTTCATAGTTCCTGCACGAGCCTGAAGCTCTGTAAAAATACTTCGGTGACACATGCGAGTTAATTGAGAAGGAGAGCGGCGTCCTGCCCAGATTTCTAAAACACTCACAACGAATCTCATAGTCCATTCATGTAACTCTGGCAGGTCACTTGCTGAAGTTGGTTGAGGTGAAAAATCTGGATCGTATTCATCATCAAATGAAGATGGAATTAAATATAAGCGAGCCTTTTGTTTTTCATGTTCTTCTACGATCGGGCGAAACATCTCCAACATAGGATGTTGCCAATCTTCCGCTTCACAGCTGGAAATTTCTGCGTATATAACAGGCTTAACTGATGAAATGTTCTTATAAGTTGTCATGAGATGAGATTGGCTTTGAAAGTAGAATCTCAAAACATGCAAAGTGATGAGCTCTATCTCATCCAAAAGTATGGATGTGCATCGTTGGATTTAAAATGATTTATTTAGCGTTGAGTACCGCTCTATGGCCACTCAACGTAAATCATCGAACACCCGTTTAATTCTTGCGATAGCTCTTATCGTTGCATCCTTAATGAGCGCATTCATTTTTTCTTCTCTTGCCAATCAGAAAACGAGCATGATTGTGTCGACAACTTTCTTGTTACCTGGGCACCAAATCACCGAAAATGACCTCACAACAATTCAAGTTTTACTGGGAGATGTATCGGAGAACTATGTAAGTCAGGCGTCGCAAGCTGTTGGTACTTTCACGAAAGTTCGTATAGAGGCCCACGAACTCATTGCCAAGAGTGCAATTGCAATCCAATCTGGATCTCTAGCACTGAGTGCGGTTCCGATAAGTATTCGTGCCGCCGATGCACCTGATGGTATTTCTCCTGGATCAACAGTTGATGTTTATTGGGTACAAGCGGACACAAATGCGCAGGTTCAGTTGATACCAGAGCTTGTAATTTCAAGTGCTCATGTGGTGGCAATAACTAGGAGTGGCTCAAATTTTGGAAGCGAAATTGGTCTGACAGTTGCCGTTCGTTCTGATGAAGTTTTGTTGCTTCTAGGTGCAACATCACAAGGTCGAGTTGTGCTTGTGAGTTCACATGGCTGATATTGCACTTCCAGTAATCATTACTGCTATATCCAACTCTGAGCAAGAGAGTTTTATAGCCGGAAGCCTCTTCACTCAAGGGTGGAGTGTTATTCATAGAGCAGTAGATTTTGAGTCACTAGTTGAATTCACGACAAATAATCCAGAACAAGCAAGCACAGCCTTACTTTTGTACTCACCGGATCTCAATGGATTTGATTCACTTGTATTTGAATCTCTCACATTAAGTTTTCGTCAATTAATTGGGTTCGCTACAGCAAATACGATACGAAGCGATGGCGATGGACTGCATGAGATTCCAGGCACGGCAACTCAATTAGCAACCTTTATTCGTGGGTTTGTGCGATCTCCACTGATAAGAAAATATGCAGCGCCCATTCCCGTTAAAAAAGGTGCGCATGTAATTGCTATCTCATCTGCTGGCTCGTGTACGGGGGCAAGCATGATTTCTCTAAACCTGGCATACGAACTAAGCCTTAAAGATAAGAGAGTTCTACTCATCGATGCAAACTTAACTGAACCAAATATTGCAATCTATCTTGACCAAAGGAATTTGGTTGATGAGCAACTTTGGCGTCTCTCATCACCATGCCTGTACATCAAAGAGCTCACGCGAGATCGCATGATTGAATTTGAAGAATTTATTGAAAAAGCCAAAAGTGAATTCGATTTCGTGATTATCGATGTTGGAAGTATTCAGGATTTATCGTCACAACTCTCTGATCGACGAGCAGATTCAATAGTCATCACATGGGCTAGTGACCATGCTGATAATTTATGGATTATTGCGAGGGCAGATCACATCGGCCAGATGCGCTTTAAGAGAGTGACATCAATTCTTAACAGAACCTCGATTACATCATCAATCACACTCGTGTTGAACATGCGATCACCAGGACGAAAGGGTCTAGAGGAAGAAAAAGTCTTTCTTGCTACCGCCTCTACTCATAAGGCGAGCAGTCTCTATGTTCTCCCCGCCGACATCCGCAACACAGAGACATCGGCGCAGTCCAGAGCCACTCTTGCAGAGGTAAACGAGCGAGGGGTTCTACGAAAAGCGTTGGCTGCAATCGCAAGTGAAATGATTTCCTAAACTCTTATACCCTTAGCCAATGCGTGCGTATCTAGCTTTAAGCATTGACGAAGTTAGAGATTTCTATGCCAAAAAATCCTTTAATCCTGAGATTGTGTACGCGCCAACTATCAAATTCATTACCGAAAATCCAGAGTTGGATGAAGAAGAAGCCGAGTATGAAATTTCGATGATTGCTGCTCGCAATTCAGGTGGTTATGTCATCGCAGTTGAAATCCCAGAGAAACAAATTACCCAACACTTTGAAGAAAGCGTCGAACTCAATAGCAATCTTGTGTGGGAAAACGTTGAGGCACTCTTTGTGTATGACTCAAGCGATGACGAGCTGACGTGGTATGCCACGCAGGAGATCAGTGATTTTCTAAGTACCGCAGGAGCCAAGTAATGGCACGCTTAGAAGATCTTGTACGCGGCCGAACAGTCCTGTCCGCTCAGCACATGCACCGAATTCAAGAGCTCATTGCAGACTGGCAATTACTCGCTGACTTATCTTTTGCAGATTTAGTTCTCTGGGTTCCGTTGAGAAAAGATTTGAAGAGCTGGCCAAGTGGTTACGTTGCAGTTTCGCATATTCGACCAACAACTGCTGCCACGATCTTTGCTCATGACATAGTTGGTGATGAAATTGAGTGGGGAGAAAAACCGCTCATTGATAAAGCTCTCTCAAACGGAGAGATCATTCGTGATTCAGAGCCAGAGTTAGTTGGCGAAGTCATGATTAAAGTAGAAACTATTCCTGTCACCTTTGGCACAGAAGTAATTGCTGTAATTTCCAGACATCGAAGCGCGGAGTCGATGGTTAGCCCTAGTCGCCTCGAACTTAATTATCGCGAAATTGCACACAAGTTTTATGCAATGGTATGTGAAGGAACATTTCCATACCCAGGTGCTCATGCTTATCTTGATCCTGCACCACGTGTGGGTGACGGATTAATTAGATTAGATGTCAATGGAATTACATCGTATGCAAGTCCGAATGCACGTTCTGCCTACAACAGACTTGGTTGGGATAACGATCTCGAAGGATTTAATCTCGGAGAGATCAGTGAGAAAATAAATAAGAACCATCTCAATGCAGATGATCAAGGTTTGCGTAGCCGATTAAATGGTAAAAGTTTGCAACGAACGGAATGCGAAAATGAGGGTGGAACTATTGATTTGATCGTTCTTCCACTCCTAGCAAAGGGAGATCGCATCGGCGCGATTGTCTTAATTCAGAACGTCACAGAATTACGCCGCCGCGAACGCGTAATTGTTACCAAAGATGTGACGATTAAAGAAATTCATCACCGCGTCAAGAACAATCTACAGACTGTTTCGGCACTATTGCGATTGCAAGCACGTCGAATTGAGGATCCAAATGCAACTGCAGCACTCGATGAAGCAGTACGCAGAATTGCATCCATTGCTTTGGTCCATGAAACACTTTCGACAAGCTCGGAAGCTAGCGTCGCATTTGATCAAGTCTTGGATTCACTGATTACACACGCTCTAGATTTGAGTCCGCGGATGAGCGACCTAAAAATTACGCGGGTAGGAGAGATTTCATCTCTAGATCCGCGAATTGCAACCCCACTTGCTCTGGTAGTTACAGAGTTAATTCACAATGCACTCGAGCATGGTCTGGCCGAACAAGGTTCTGGAATACAAATTAGTATCGAACGCTCTAGCGCCCAGTGCGTCATTGAAATTTCAGATGATGGAGTGGGCTTACCTAGCGATTTTGACATGAGTACATCATCTAATTTAGGTCTGCAGATTGTACGAACGCTGACTGAAAATGAGTTACGCGGATCTATAGGATTGAAATCAACTAAAGCGGGAACGACCGCAAGACTAACTTTTCCTCTTTAAACAGGATTATGTAATTGACTCTGCTCTTGCATGCGTGCGCGATTACGAGCAGCACGACGCTTTAGCGCACGACGTTCATCTTCTGATAAACCGCCCCAGACACCAGCATCTTGTCCGCTCTCAAGCGCCCACGCCAAGCAAGGTTCTTTCACTATGCAGCGATTACAAACCTTTTTTGCTTCTTCAATCTGGGTAATTGCTGGGCCTGTATTTCCAACTGGAAAGAAGAGTTCTGGATCTTCATCACGACAAGCTGATTGATGACGCCAATCCATGACTGAGCCGCCCTTTCACAAGAAAAATTTCCGAAAACGATGAAAATACGAAGCACGAGTGCTTTCGCAACGAGTTAATTCTCTCGCGTAATCATTCGTTAAACAAGGATGTACGAGAAAAGATTTCTGTGAATTACGTGATTTATGTCGCGCTATCTCTCAATTGATTGCAAATAAGTGCCCCCGGCAGGAATCGAACCTGCGCACCAGCCTCCGGAGGGCTGTGCTCTATCCCCTGAGCTACGGGGGCGCATGTGCAAGGTTATCAGCGCGTGCATGAACGCATGGCAGATGCGAGAATTCAGATATGAGCGCACACACTGCATATTTTGCCACTGGATGTTTTTGGGGAGCCGAAAGACGTTTTTGGAAATTAGATGGAGTTGTTCAAACGAGCGTTGGTTATATGGGTGGAACGATTGCACATCCTTCTTATGAATTAGTGTGTACTGGATCTACTGGGCATACAGAAACAGTCCAGGTCATCTTCGATCCAAGCAAGATTTCGTATTCACGATTACTCAAGGAATTTTGGGAAATGCACGATCCGACCTCACTGGATCGACAAGGCAATGACATCGGCTCGCAATACAGAAGTGCGATATTTACAACCAGTAGCGAGCAAGAAGAAGAAGTACAAAAATCTATGTCTATTTATCAAGCAGAACTCGATGCCAATGCAATTGGCAAAATTGTTACTCAGGTATTGCCCGCTGATAAGCACACGTATTTTGAAGCCGAGTCTTATCACCAGCGCTATCTTGAGAAGAATCCGAATGGTTATGACTGCCACTCAACTACTGGCATCCAATTTCCGCTCGCCATGGTCACTCAATGAGTAAGAAAATTCAGATAGATGAAGCAGCACTAAAAGCACAACTAGATCCGCTCTCTTACGACGTTCTGCGACATGGTGCAACAGAGCGACCATTCACCGGCGAATACACAGACTCCGAAACAATCGGTATTTATAAGTGCAAAGCCTGCCACTCTGAATTGTTTAGAAGTGAAACTAAGTTTCACTCCGGATGTGGATGGCCAAGCTTTTATGCTCCGACAGACAATGATGCAGTGACTCTTATTGAAGATCGCTCCCTTGGACTTCGCGTCAGAACTGAAGTTCGATGCGCTGCTTGTGATTCACATCTTGGACATGTTTTTGAAGGCGAAGGTTTTGACACACCAACTGATCAACGCTGGTGCATTAATTCAGTTTCACTTATTCTTGAAGCTCAGTAACTCACCCAATACAGTTCACATATGAGATATGACGTAATAGTCATGGGTGCAGGTCACAATGGTTTAGTTGCGGCTGCATATCTGGCAAAAGCAGGTAAGAGTGTTTTGATGCTCGAAGCTGCTGATGAAATTGGTGGAGCAACAGCAAGCGTTCGAGCATTTAAGGAATATGACGCACTTCTTTCACGATATTCATATTTGATTGCGCTCCTGCCTGATCAAATTGTGAAAGATTTAGGATTGAAATTTGAAACAATTTCCCGAGAAGTATCATCTTTCACGCCATATAAAAAAAATGAAAAAGACTTCGGTTTGCACATTTCTAGAGTTTGGGACAAGCAAACCGAAGAGTCATTCATCGAGTTAACAGGTTCTAAAGATGAAGGACGAGCATGGCAAGAGTTTTATTCGGATGTAGAAAAGTTTGCACAAAAGATGGCGCCAACTTTTCTCCAACCATTGCGCACCCGAGAAGAAATGAAAGCCCTCATTGCACAAGATTCGACTTGGGACTTTTTGGTAGAAAAACCTATGGCAGAGGTTATCCAATCAAAGTTTAAAGATGATCTCGTACGGGGAGTCGTACTCACTGATGCATTAATTGGCACATTTGTTTCTGCTGATTCGATTCAATCAAATATTTGTTTTCTTTATCACTTGATTGGCAATGGCACAGGGGAGTGGAAAGTTCCTCGAGGCGGAATGGTTGCCTTGGTAAATGAATTAGAACGCGTAGTTCATTCACTCGGCGTTGAGATTAAAACCAGTTCTGAAATCACTCATATTTCAAGTACTTCAGATGGCGTGAGCGTGCGAACTTCTTCAGGTCAGAGTTATGAAGCAGAGTATTTACTGAGCAATGCTGCTCCTGCGCACCTTGATCGAATCTTGGGCAAGAAAACTAAGGATTCGCTGTCTGGTTCGCAGTTAAAAATTAACATGTTACTTAAGGCGCTGCCTCGTTTGAAATCTGGCGGCGATCCTAAGAAAGCATTCTCAGGTACCTTTCATATCAATGAGAGCTATACAGAGTTAGAAGATGCGTACACCACTGCTAAAAGTGGTCACATTCCTGAGCACGCACCATCGGAGATGTATTGCCACACACTTACCGACCCAAGTATTTTGAGCGATGAATTAGCAAACAAAGGGTTTCACACACTCACTCTCTTCGGATTACATACGCCGGCAGAATTATTTGAGAAAGATAACGTTGAAGCAAAGAGGGTTGCTCAGAAGCGTTGTTTAGATGCGTTAAACACTTACTTAATAGACCCAATCGAAAGTGTTCTTGCAGTAAATAGTGATGGATCATTGTGCGTCGAAGTGAAGAGCCCACTAGACCTAGAAAAAGATGTTCGCTTACCTGGTGGCAATATTTTTCATCGTGATTTAACTTTTCCTTTCAAAGAAGAGGGTGACTCTCGAATCTGGGGAGTCGAAACGGATGATCCACGGATTTTTATCTGCGGAGCAGGTGCCCAGCGCGGAGGCGGAGTCAGTGGAATACCTGGACATAATGCAGCAATGGCACTTCTTGCAAAGGGTTAGGCTTGCCTCATGAGCGAACCAAAGTTGAATCCAGAGACAATCGCAATCTCCGCTGGTCGCCCACCGGTAACAAAAGATGGCTCGCTTAATCCTGATATTTCTTTAAGTTCCACGTATCACGCCGGCGGAACAATTGGTTATGGCAGATCAGGAAATGAAACGTGGAGCGCACTTGAAAGTGCAATCAGCGAACTCGAAGGCGGACAGACTCTTGCATTTGCTTCGGGCAACGCTGCAATCAGCGCTGTCTTTCAACTTCTTCCAATTGGCGCACCAGTAGTTGCATCTGATCAGGGATATAGCGGAACAATGGCAATGCTTGGCTCCTTCCAAGAGAGCGGTCGCCTAGAAGTTAGATTTGTAGATATCGCTAATACCGATGCAGTAATTGCTGCCATGAATGGCGCAGCGTTTCTCTGGCTTGAATCACCAACTAATCCAGGACTCGAAGTCGCCGATATGCCGACATTAATTGTTGCAGCCCGCAATTTAAGCGTCGGAGTTGGAGTAGATAACACATTCGCTACTCCGCTGATTCAAAATCCATTAGCAATGGGCGCCGACATCGTTATGCACTCAGTAACAAAGTATTTTGCTGGTCATAGTGACGTAATCATGGGATCACTTTCAACGAAGATGCCAGAACTACACTCACGTCTTGCAGAAATACGAAAAATTCATGGCGGCATACCTGGCCCCTATGAAGCATGGCTCGCACTTCGGGGCTTACGCACATTTCCACTTCGATTTGAGAAGGCCCAAGCGAACGCCCTCGAACTCGCAAAACGTTTGAGTAAACACCCAGGGGTTTCGCGTGTTCGCTACCCGGGATTACCAGAAGATTCTCAACACGATCGTGCCAAGAGTTTTATGCGCGGATTTGGGGCGGTAGTTTCATTCGAAGTTAAAGATGGCCCAGAAAAGGCCGAACGAATATGCGAGAACTCGAAGTTAATTACGCATGCAACAAGTTTGGGCGGTATCGAAAGTTTGTGGGAACGCCGCAGACGATGGCCGGCTGAGAGCACTCTTACGCCAGAAAACCTCATCCGCTTTTCCGTTGGCTGCGAAAACGTAGAGGATTTATGGCGAGATGTTGAACAGGCGTTTGCCAACTCGTAATCTTTAAATGCTGCAAAAGTTCAAAAATAAGAGTATTTTTATCCTATGTTCAAAGTCATTCGTCGCCTAGCCGCAGCTATTGCTGTCGGTTTATTGGCATTTAAGGCAGTGGCTTCCTTCTTGTCATGGATTGAACGCCAAGAAGACTCCACTGCAGAAGCGTGGATTGACGAAGACGAATTCGAAGACGCATAAGTTGAGTACAACTGAGTACGTCGCGGGTTCATGCAATATTGGCAAAGGTGAAGTTAAGCAACGTCAAATCGTTGCAGTGATTGGCTTAGTACTCTCTATTTCAATTTTTGCCACACTCATTTCGATTAATGCACCACGCGGTGCACGCCTAGCTCTTTTTGTTCCGTTAATGGTCGCAAGTGTTGGATGGGTTCAATCACGTAAGAAGTTTTGTTTAGCCTATGGATTCATGGGAACTTTTAACTTTGGAAAACTCGGCCAGCTCTCCAAAGTCGCAGATAGTGCAAGTCGCGCTGCAGATAGAAAAACTGCGCTCAGCATTCTCTTTCAAACAACTGCTTATGCAGCAATAGCTACTGCAGTAATTTACGCTTTACCTCTTTAAATTATTTCGCTTGCGTCTTTAATTACGTTTTCTTTCATCTTTCTTTAGCTCAGCTGGTGGAGTTGGAAGCGCACCGAGGGCTGCAAGTGCGGCATCGCGTGCCGCTACGGCTTCAGTGCGTGCATTCTTAAGGGCGTTCATAATGATCAATTTCTGCTCAGCCGTGGTTGCACTCATCATGGCAATTTTCGCCTCAGTACTTACTTTTCTAATTGTATTTTTGAAGATTCCATTAATCTCTTCGCGCGCTTCTTGTCGCGCCTGCATCGCAGCTCTGTAAGAATCTATTTCGTACTTCAGTTTCTCTTTTGCACTCTTAAAAATCATCTTGGCAGATGGCTTTGGTTTAACTCGATCTTCATCTGCGATCGCCGGTGTCATATAAGAAAAAGTAAGTGCAGCACTTATTAGTGTTGCTATGCCGAGATTGCGGGCACGGTTAGGCATGGGCAAAAGTGTAGAAGATTTCTTTGTGAACCTCCTGTGAGATGCTTAGAAAACACGAAAAGTTAGTTACATAGAAGCAAAGATGTGCGAAGGTATAGCCATGGCTCCCCAAATTATGGTCGTAGACGACGAGGCTAATGTTCGTGAATTAGTGTGCGATGCACTGCGCATCGCAGAGTTTGAAACCCTTCAGGCCAATGACGGTATGTCAGCCCTAACACTGTTACGCACCGCCAAACCTGATTTACTCATCATCGACATAAACATGCCACTAATGGATGGTTTCGATTTAGTAGAACGCCTGCGCTCTCAAAACGATATGACACCAGTGCTTATGCTCTCGGCAAGAAATGATCGCGCAGATATCACCCGTGGACTTTCGTTGGGTGCCGATGATTATGTAACAAAGCCATTTGGTTTAGAAGAACTCTTACTTCGCGTCAAAGCAATCTTGCGTCGTACATCTAAAGTTTCTGCCGTCTCTGCATCTTTGACGTGCGGGCCAATCGCGCTCAATGAAGAAACCCATCAGGTTACATTTAATAAAGATCTCGTAGATTTATCCCCAACAGAGTTTCGACTACTTGCAATACTGCTTGAAAATAAGGGTCGCGTTCTGAGCAAATCTGTACTCTTAGATGATGTGTGGGGAATTACTTTCGAGTCAGAGACCAGCGTCGTTGACACATATATTTCATACTTACGCAAAAAATTACATCGTGACGGATTTGACGGCATCAAGACCATCAGAGGAGTTGGTTTTCAAATTTTGGAGCCGAAGTAAATAATGAATCAACGCTTTCGAGTCACCTTCTTTTCAATCCTCATTACGACGTTGGTTTCTCTCGGAATCGGTGGATTTGCTCTGGATGATTCACATCGTGCGGCACTTCGCCAAGTGGATACGCGATTAGATTACGTAATTCAAACAGCGCTTCAAAATCAAGATGACCTACTCAACGCCGCACTCTTTGCATTGGACGCGGGCAGAATCGATGCGACCGTTGTTCTAGTTACACCGCGCGGTGAACAGATTCCACTCACTGAATCCTCGAAACGTTTCGTACTAGATACGTCAAACAAAAACATCAGCGATTCAATAGTGAGATCAATTTCAGTTAATTCAGATAATCCTTATCGCATGCGTTCAATTCCCTTGCCGGAAGAAGAATTCTTGGTAGTTGCTATATCCACCGCGGATTTAGAACGAGAGTGGCGCGATAACATAGCTCGGCTTTTGGCCATTCTCTTTGGTGCAAACATGATTGCAATTGCGCTTTCATTCATACTCCTTCGCAATAACTCCCGAAGACTTGAGCAAGAATCTTTAGTGCGAATGCAGAGATTTTTAAGTGATGCCGCCCATGAATTACGGACTCCGCTGACAGTTATTAAGGGTTATTCAGAGTTACTGGGCTCCAATAAAATTGCAACCAGAGAAGATCAAGACAAAGCTTTCCAACGAGTAGACCACGAAGTTAAGCGCATGGAATCCTTGATCAATGACTTGTTGCTAACTGCAGAGCTGAATGAGGCAACTCACCTTGATTTCGAACAGTATGACATCTCATCAGCTTTGGTTACACATTTAAAGGATTTCCAAATCCTTTCGCCAGATCGCAGTATTGAATCCATGATCGAACCCGAACTTCAGATCAAGGCATCGAGTGATCACATTGATCGAATGATTCAAAATATTTTCTCGAATATTAAACGTCACACACCAGCGAATGCGCCTGTGCGAGTACAACTTAAAAGCAAGAGCAAAGAGATACATGTTCGCATAGAAGATGGCGGACCTGGATTGCCAGAAGATGCGTACAACAAAGCAAGCTATGACTTCGAAAGATTCGATCGCTCACGTTCACGCGATACTGGTGGAAGCGGTCTGGGATTAAGCATTATCGCTGCAATCGTTAAAGAGCACTCAGGAAGCATTTCATTATCAAAGAGCCCACTGGGCGGTCTGGCAATTCAAATTCAACTGCCAGTTAAATAAGCCTTACACTTGAGCAATGTCGCTCGAACTAGATGTTGCTTTCGCTAGAGCCACAGAGTTAATTCAAGATAAAGACAAATTTGTCCGTGCAGTCCTTTCAGGCCGTCGCAGAAACATGCAGACCTCCTATGAACGAATTGATATTCGTCCTGTTCAACTTAAAGATGGCTTGAAATTACAACTCGTTCTGAGTGAAGCAAAACAGGACACCACAAAAAACATTGGTATAGATGCCAGCGCAATTCTTGAATTACTCAATAGTGGGTACGCAAATGTTTTGGTTGAGTTCACAACAGGTTCCTACTCTGTTCGAATCACCAAAAAAGGTGAAGCCCTGATTCATGAAGGCAAGGGAACTTTCGAGCGAACCCTGGCCCATGATCGGACAAAAGAGCGCTTACTAGATGCGAGTGATCCATTTTTGATTGAAGTTGGAATCTCAGATCACAAAGGTGTGGTCAAACCTTCGATGCAAGATAAGTACCGTCAAGTCGAAGAGTTTTTGCGCATTCTCGAACCGGCACTTCCAGCCAATAAAGAAAAGCTTTCGATAGTCGATCTGGGATGCGGTCATGCTTACTTAACATTTGCAACGCATCAATATCTGCGCAAAGCGGGTATTGATGCCAAAGTAATCGGTGTAGATGTACGCGAAAATTCTAGAGATCGAAATAACAAGATTGCGCAGAAGTTAGGAATTACAGATTCCATAGAGTTCCGCGCAGAAGAAATCTCAGATACTGCAATTAAATCCGCCGATATCGTAATCGCTCTGCATGCTTGTGACACGGCAACTGATGATGCAATTGCTTGGGGTGTTCTAAACAATGTACCCCTGTTATTGATTGCACCATGTTGTCATCACGACTTGCAGGTTCAGATTCAGGATGTTCCGGAGCCATGGCCGATGCTGACTCGACACGGAATTATGCGCGAACGTTTAGGCGATCTCTTGACTGATTCTTTTCGTACTCAAATTCTCAAACTTCTGGGGTACAGAGTCGATGCAATTGAATTCGTTGGGGGAGAACATACGCCGCGCAACCTCATGATCCGTGCGACTAAAACTGGTGCAAAACCTGATGCAATTGATATCACCCGATACAAAGAGATGCTTGCAGAATGGAAAGTACTGCCCGCCCTTGCGCAGCGCCTTGCAAAAGAATTAGACGCAATCTAGCCCGCTGCACCATTAGACTTCACGCATGTCCAAAGTCCTCGCTTCGCTGCCAATTGGTGAAAAAGTTGGCATCGCATTCTCTGGTGGTTTAGATACATCAGTTGCAGTCGCATGGATGCGCGATAAAGGTGCAATTCCTTGCACATACACCGCAGACCTTGGTCAATATGACGAGCCAGATATTGATGGTGTTCCAGATCGCGCAAAACAATACGGCGCTGAGATTTCACGAATTGTTGATTGCAAAGAAGCACTCGTCGAAGAAGGTTTTGCAGCCATTGCTTGCGGCGCTTTTCATATTCGCTCAGGTGGAAAACAATATTTCAATACAACGCCTCTTGGCCGTGCAGTAACAGGCACTCTTCTTGTTCGCGCAATGCTTCAAGATGGCGTCGATATTTGGGGCGATGGATCAACGTATAAAGGAAATGACATTGAGCGTTTCTATCGTTACGGATTACTCGCTAATCCAAATTTAAGAATCTACAAGCCATGGCTTGATGCTGACTTTGTACAAGAACTTGGTGGCCGCAAAGAGATGTCACAGTGGTTAGTCGATCACAAGCTTCCTTATCGCGACAGCGTTGAAAAAGCGTATTCAACTGATGCGAACATTCTTGGCGCAACTCATGAAGCAAAGACTTTAGAAAACCTCGATGTTTCACTCGAAACTGTTCAACCAATCATGGGTGTTCGCTATTGGGACCCACAGGTAGAGATTAAATCCGAAGATGTTGTGATCGAATTCCTTCAAGGTCGCCCACACTCAATTAATGGCAAAACATTTAAATCAGCCGTTGATCTCATTCACGAAGCCAATGCAGTGGGTGGGCGTCACGGTCTTGGCATGAGCGATCAGATTGAAAACAGAATCATTGAAGCAAAGAGCCGCGGAATTTATGAAGCACCAGGCATGGCGCTGCTCTTTATTGCATACGAACGTTTGATTACAGCGATTCACAATGAAGACACAATCGCTAACTATCACGCAGAAGGTCGCAGACTCGGTCGCTTGCTTTATGAAGGCCGCTGGTTAGATCCACAATCTCTGATGCTCCGCGAATCACTACAACGCTGGGTGGCATCCGCCGTAACAGGAAAAGTTACTCTGCGTCTTCGTCGCGGAGATGATTTCACAATCATTAACACTGAAGGCTCTGGCTTTAGTTATCACCCAGAAAAACTCTCAATGGAGCGCACAGAAAACGCTGCCTTTGGACCAACAGATCGCATCGGGCAACTCACTATGCGCAATCTAGATATTGCAGATACTCGCGAAAAACTCGAGCTCTATCGCAGCCAAGGACAACTAGGTGGCGGGCACTTTAAGTTGATTAACGAATTAGAATAAAGAAAACTTCAGCCCTGCAATTATCAACACTGCTCCAAGTGCACGCTTAACACCAACGGATGAAAATCTAGAGATTCCAAGCCTTGTACCTATTAGTGCACCAATGATTACTGCGCCTAGGAAAAGCGGCAATGTATCTGGCAATTCAGATGTTGATCTGTAATTACCCAATAAACCAGCCACAGAATTTACAAAGATAAAGGCAGCAACTGTTCCGCTGGCCTGCTTTACGTGATTCCAGCCAAGCCAAATGATTAGCGGTGAAAGAAAGATTCCGCCACCTGTTCCAGTAATTCCTGAAAGAAAACCAAGAGATAAACCCATTAAGAGAGCTAAAGGGTAATTAACAGCATTTAATTCACGATCACGGGTTGCTGCTAAGAATATAAACCGAAGCCCGGAAAGAATGAGCAAGACTCCCACCACTGGTTTATAGATTTCGTTAGGCACATTTATGTGTCCACCTATAAATGCAGCGGGGATTGCGCCCAAACTTAAGACGAGAAATAACTTTTTATCAAAGAACTTATTGCGGATATAGCGCCAACTGGCGTATGCAGATACTGCAATGTTGAGAGTTAAGGCAGTTGGTCGTATGACTGTGGTTGGAAGATTAAAAAGAGTCATAACAGCGATATACGCCGATGAACCTGCGTGGCCCACCGACGTATATAGAACTGCACCTAGCAATAAACAGAGCGCTATTACTAGGTTAGTAAATTCGAACATCTCTTCCTATAGCGAAAATGATGGATATTCATCAGTCACAAGAATGACTGCATATCCATAAATTCGATTCCAATACTGTGTTACTCGAGCGATTGCATCAGCTGATGATTCAGGCATTGTTCCCGTAAACAAAATACTGAACCACGCCACAATCAACATAATGAAGCCATAAATGGAATAAACAACTCCGACTATGTAGAGCGGAATAGCGAATAACCATTTAATTAAAGGTAATCCACGACTGAGAGACTTGCCGCCATCGACCTCGGGGTAAGTTATCTGAACAACCTTGCTATCTTCGATAGAGGGATATTCATCAGTCAAGAGCGCGATGTATGCCCACACACGATTAACAAGTCCAAAGAGAGCCTTATTAAAGCTCAATACGTAACTTGGATACACGCCACGAAATAGCAGAGCCAGAACGACTGGCAAAACAACTAGCCCATAGGTCTGCATTGGATTAGCACTAAAAAATGTTTCAATAGAAAAGGATGAAACAAAGATAAATACCGGAAACGCAATAACGATGCGGGCAAACGCAGTGGCGCGATCACGGTTTTCTAATTGGACTTGGAAGGATGTTTCTATTTGGTTGCTCATGTTCGTACTCTACTATTGAGACATGGATTTGCTCCATGGACTCGACTTACTCTCTACCTTTGTATTTGCATTGGTTGGAGCGCGTGTAGCAGCAGATAAAGGTTTGGATTATGGCGGAATCGCTTTTATTGCTGCAATAGCATCTGTTTCGGGTGGAACTCTCAGAAATATATTTCTTGGCCTTAAACCAATTTGGATTACAGATCCATCAATTATTGCCGCTGTAATTCTCGCTGTTTTCATCACGCTTGTACTTAGACGAGTTACACGAATCGGTAAAACCTTGTTAATCATGGACACATTTGGATTGGCGATTGCCACCATCTCTGGAACACAGTTAGCGTTTGAACAAAACATCGATTGGTACAGCGCAATCCTTTTGGGCGTAATCACTGCTGTTACTGGTGGTTTATTAAGAGATGTCCTCTGTCAGCTCGAGCCAGTGTTGCTACACCGCGAAACAATCGGCACATCATCTTTAATGGGCGCAATTACATTTGTGGTACTTACAGAACTAAGTGTTGGAAACGCCATCAGCGCCATCGCCGGTGGAAGCGTTGTCGTATTGACCCGCGTAATTTCAATACGCTTTGATCTACATCTTCCTAAGTTCAAATCTTAGGGAAGCAAGATCTAGTTTGCTTTTGAAAAATCCTTATAGCGCTTGGCATTTCCTACTGGTGGTTTACCAATATTGATACCAGCTTGCTTCAATTCCTTTTTTAGCTCATCACGAAAAGTATGGAAATCAACTTCCATGGCATGACGCTGTCCGGGACCGAAATCAAAGTGCCTATTCTCTAATTCGTAATCAATAGCTTTCTTCATCTCTTTTGGTCGTTGATACTTTCCAAGGATTTCAAGGCAAGCTAATTTGCCTTGATAGTCAGCAAGGGGCCAGATACAACCAATAGGTTGGAACAATCCGATGAAGTAAAGATTCTTGTACTTTTCGTGCATCATCTTTTTATATAGCGGGATTCTCTCAAGATCTTTGAAGTTGATTAGATTCTCATCAAAGAACGGAAACACAGTCCAATATCCAGTTGCAGCACAGATGATGTCGAACTCTTTCTTTGTTCCATCTACAAACTCAACAGTTAAGCCATTCCAGGATTTGATCGCTGGCATCGGCTTTATTCGACCGTGTCTAATGAACTCCATTAGATCTGAATTCAGGGTTGGGTGCGTGTTCAATGGAAGCGTTGTGTTCTCTGGAAGTCCATAGCGACTATATGGCCCTTGAATAAGTCGAACTAAAATCTTTAAACCATACTGTCTTAACTTCTTAGGAAGCCACTTGCTCTTTGCGGCGAAAACATCGCCGGGTTGTCCAAATATGAACTTTGGAAAAAACCATTGTGGACTGCGCATGGACATATGAACTGTCTTGGTCATACGTGATGCCTCAACGGCAATATCACACGCTGAATTACCTGCACCGATTACGAGCACTTGCTTATCTCGCCAACTTTCATCGACGCCTTTAAAGTCATGAGAGTGTAAGAATTTGCCTGTGAACTCTCCTGGATAACTTGGATACTTTGGAACATTGTGATGGCCATTAGAAACCATCAAATAATCAAATTCTTCTGTCTTTTCAACCCCAGTGTTATCTATAAATGTAACTGACCAATTGTTTGCGCCCAAGGGTTTTGCATCTATGACTGTGTGATCAAACTTGACTCTCTCTAAAACACCAAAATGCCGTGCATAGGATTCAAAATAATTCTGTAGTTGCACATGACTTGGATAATCAGGAAACGAGCTTGGCATCGGATAGTCTTCAAACTCAGACCAAGTTTTAGAGCTGATTAAGAAAGTATTCTCATAAACACTTGAGTGGCCAGTTTTTGAGTTGAAAACCCAGTTTCCACCCACCTTGTCATTTTTCTCAAATACGACAACATCGAGCCCATTTTGAATGCAATTCTTAGCCGCCGTGATCCCACTCGGCCCAGCCCCGATGACACATACGCGATTACCCATCGAATAATTATGACTTAAATCCAGAAATTTTCTACGGGATAGGGGAGTAACCCATAACTTTGATTTCACCCTTAGCGTTTGCCCGCACCAAGACGCCTTCTCCTGACTCCACACCAATTCCAGTTAGGGCCGAAATGTTTACAAAATGCCCAACAAGAACGAGAAGACCCTTTGTTTGGCGGTGCTTAATTATTTTGTTTCTTATCTTCGCTGTCTGAACTGACTTTATTGGATCTGAATTTTCAAAGAGTGAGTCAAGGTTTCGATTGAGAATCACTCGACCAATACCCAATAGTTCAGCAGTCTCTTTCGCGCGACACCATCTGCTGGATTCAAGGCGGAAAATTCCAACATCTCGACGTTGTAACCAATCGCCAATATCGCGCGCATCTTGGCGTCCCTCTTGGGAAAGATTGCGTTGAGTAGAACAATCACCTAAGCGGAAATTAGCTGGATCACCAACTCCTGGCGCAAGTGTGTGCCTCAAGAGTAATACGTAACCTTTTGGATTAGTTCCTTGCAACGTATCCCAAATGGCTAAATCTTTGGCACTCGCACTCTGTGGAATTAACGTGGCAATAAGTGTTGCAATCACCAGCAGGATTAACTTTTTCAATGTTCTCCAAAGAGTTCAACCTTTAGGAGGCAAACATTACCTGAATGTGTTGTGAGGCACTCGAAAACACTATTGTGCAAGCGCAATAACGCTTGTAATGTATGGCCTTGAACTTGATGCAAGCGATTTAAATTGGAGAATAGTGACGAAGAAGAGCGCAGCAGAAGTTGCTCGCGATATTCGTGTCTCTGCAGCGCGTTGGACCATTCGCGCAAATGGTGGATATCTAGCCCAAGCATGTGGTTCCGCCGAAATCTTTGCTTCTCTGTATTGCAATGTTCTAGACCTCGGTCCAAGTAAGGGACCGATGCAACCTCCAAAGTTTGTAAGCGTTCCAAATAAATCGCGCCAAGAAATTAATGGCGAACTCTGGCTTGGCGAAGGACCAGATCTTCTTGTTCTCTCTCCTGCTCACTATGGCACCGCGCAATATTGCGCACTCGTTTCAATTGGTCGACTCGATGAGAGCGCACTCGTTAGCGAGAGCAGCGACGGTGGATTATTAGAATTAATTGCTGCAGAACACTCACCGGGTGTTGTTGTATCCGCCGGATCACTTGCAACAGCACTTGGCGTAAGCGTTGGTCGTGCGATGGCGCGTCGCTTACAGAAAAAGGCTGGCGATATCTGGGTATTTCTCTCTGATGGCGAACTACAAGAAGGTGCCACATGGGAATCACTTCAACTGGCAAGTGCGGAATCACTAACGAATCTCAAAGTAATTGTGGATATCAACGGCATGCAGGTTGATGGTCCGATGAAAGAGATCATGCCGATCGAACCAATCGGGGATAAGTTCGCAGCATTTGGGTGGCAAGTATTTGAAGTAGATGGCAATGATGTTGAGGCAATTACAGCAGCGTGCAAGAAAGCTCAGAGCTCAGATAAGCCTGCTGCGATTTTGTGTCGAACAAAGCCATGGACAGGATTTACCTTCTTAAAAAAGCGTTGGGAAGATAAAAAACTTCACTTCATCCGATTAACTGAATCAGAACGCGAAGGCCTTGAAAAAGAGATCGCGGCATCATGAACGAGATCATTTCAAAGCCATTTGGCACAGCGCTTGTCGAGCACGGCAAGAAACATAAAGACGTCGTTGTCATCACCAATGACTTAACTGCCAGCTGCGAAGCCGATGAGTTTGCAGCAGCTTTTCCAGATCGTGCTTTTAAAGGCGGAATGGCTGAACAAAATCTTGCGCTGACTCTCTCTGGCTTTGCCCGCGAAGGTATGCGCCCGATCTATCCAAGCTTTGCTGTATTCACAACGCGCAGACCTTACGAACAGATTGCGCTATCTATCGCTTATCCAAACTTGCCTGTTCGACTAGTCGGGTTTCTGCCAGGACTTACAACCCCAGGCGGTGTTTCACACCAAGCAATCGATGATATTGGTTTGATGAAACAACTTCCTAATATGACTGTTGTTGAAGCATCTGATGCCAGCGATATGTCATCAATCCTTGAAGAAACTTATGCAATCGATGGCCCTGTATATATAAGAGCCTTGCGCGGACTTGTTCCTAAACTTCACCAGAGCCCAATTTCTATTGGACAATCACGAGAGATCTTTGCAGGCGGCAAGGTACTTGTACTTGTAAGTGGGTCACTCACTGCAACTGCAATCAATGTCGTCACTGAACTGCGAAAAGAGTTTGCCGATCTTGCGTTGATTAACATCAACACCATCAAGCCATTTGGAGACCCACACCTTTTTGCACGCATCAAAGAGGCACAGACTGTTATTACATATGAAAACCACCTTGTAACAAGTGGGCTAGCAAGTGAAGTTGCCATGCACCTTGCGCAAAATCCTGGACCACGATTGATTCCTGTTGGAATCAATGACACTTTCACCCATGGTGGCGGACTCGATTACTTGTTGAATTTTTATGGCATTGATGCAGAAGCTCTGAAGAACGCCATCTATGTTGCCTATGGCAAGGCTGGCGCATCAACGAAGAGTGCAGATCACATCGGTGGAAAGATCGAACTTAATAAAGGTGTTGCTGAAGGGCTATAAAAATCTAAGTGGGTTGTGAGGGACTCGAACCCCCGACCCGGTGATTAAGAGTCACCTGCTCTACCAAC
>JBIIRY010000003.1:0-116503 GCA_044341305.1 Candidatus Planktophila sp.
TCAGTTTCGAATGACTTAACGAACTCTGAGAGCTCGACCAATGTCATTTCTTTGAACTGTGCCAATAGGTCTTGTGTGTTGAGCTTTGCCATGTTCGTTATTCCTTCTCTTCTGTTTCTGGTGTTGCTTCTGGGGTTGTTACTTCTTCGGTTACTGCTTCAGGAGCAGTTTCTGTTACAGCTTCGACAGCTGGAGTTTCAACGGGAGTTGCTTCGACAACTGGTGCCGCAGCTTCAACAACCGGTGCACCAGCCTCCATCTTGATGCGAAGTGCATCAATAATGCGAGCGGCCTTAGCGAATGAGCCCTTCATAGCGCCAGCAAGTTTCGCCAATAGAACTTCGCGTGATTCAAGATTTGCGAGTTCCATTAGTTCAGCAGGCGTAATTGATTTGCCTTCGTAAATTCCACCCTTGATAACAAGTAGTGGATTTTCCTTAGCAAAATCACGCATGCTCTTTGCTGCAGCGATTGGGTCACCCTTGATGAATGCAATTGCTGATGGACCAGTTAATAGATCTGCTGAGAGATCTACGCCGGCATCTTTTGCTGCAATCTTTGTGAGAGTGTTCTTGACAACTGAATACTTTGTTTCTGCGCCAAGTGCACGACGTAACTTCTTCATCGAAGTCACGGTTAGACCGCGATATTCGGTGAGAACAGTTGCGGTAGCTGTACGGAAGTCTTCCGTCAGTTCAGCAACTGCTGCTGTTTTATCTGGGCGAGCCATTCGGTTCACCTTTCCTGGTACGTAGGTTGTGCAATAACAGCCGCTAAATGTAAAAAACCCGAACGCATAGGAGCGCACGGGTTAACGTTCACACCTACGCGGGCTGAGTTTTCACTCACTTAGCGAAACTTCTTGTGGAAGTTTCAAGACCTGCGGTCTTTGGTTATGGCAGAAGATTAAAGCCAAGGGGCTCGGAGGGTCAAATCGCCTTGGTAAAGCTCTTTCTCACGAGAATCGTGGAGCACATAATGGAGAGTACAACGGCAAGTAAAAGCCCAGTAAATTGCGGACGGGTGATGGCTCCTTGTGAATAAGCCAAGCTTCCCAGCACGAATGAGAACTCTCCGATTTGGCTGACTCCGACTCCTAGGTGGTACGGCTTAACTTTTAATCGCCCAATTCGAGCGATTAATACAGTTGGAAGTGTTTTGAGAATAACTAACATCGCGAGTACAAGAGCGGCAAATGGCCAAGCTTTACTTAATTGTGAGGGTTCGATCAGAGTTCCAATAACAACAAAGAATAAAACTGCAAACAGATCTCGAAACGGCAAAATAGCTTTTCTAACTTCTTCGGTATCTCTGCTCTGATTAATTGCCAAACCTGCTACAAACCCAGCCAGTGCCATAGGAATTCCAAAGACAACCGTTCCGAGTGCTGCGAGAACTAGACCAAATGCAACTGAATAGATTAAAAAGAAATCCCTATCCCATCTCACTGCTCTTAAAACAATCGGAAGAATTCTAGATGCACCAATTGCTAGCAACCCGAAAGCAACTAAACCGCCAATTGCTTGCGCAATAGTTTTATCTCCTGTGCCAAATAGAGTCAGAATTATTGCAGCGGCTGCAACACCGAATACATCTTGCAGAAGCGACCAGCCAAGCAATGACTCTTCAGTGCGAGTATCGGTCGCGCGGCGTGGGCTGCGGGTGATGTTTACAATCACAACGCTGGAAGACATGGCCACAGATAGCGACAATAAAAGTGCTCCAAAAATTGGAATCCCAAGCCACAGGAAAATTGGAGTACCAATTAACATGCCAATACTCATTTGCGCAGGAACTCCCCACAGCAAACCTTTTTGCTCTCGGGTTATCTTCCTTAGATCTAATTCAATTCCAACTTCAAATAAAAGTAAGACGACGCCAATATCAGCCAACAGCGCCAACTGATTGTTGTCTGCCACAAAACCTGGTGTGAATGGTGAGACCAAAAGGCCCGTTAATAGATATCCAATAACTGAAGGCAAACCGAGTCTTCTGGCGGCAAATCCCATTGTGGCTGCAGCAGTTAAAACCACTCCAACATTTAGTACGAGAGGTGCTGTTTCTACTATGGAAGCCATGTCTCATCTTAGAAGGTTTGAAACTTCCGAGGAGATGAAAATAGCCCCGGTCGAAACCGGGGCTATTCTGTAATCAGTAGTTGGTTTATTGAGCCACTGCTTCGCGAACGAGGTTTGGATCGATATTGATTCCAGGTCCCATCGTTGTTGAAATTACTGCGCGCTTGATAAAGCGACCCTTTGAAGAGTTTGGCTTTGAGCGGTGTACTTCATCGAGGGCAGCTGCATAGTTTTCTGCAAGTTGTTCTGCAGTAAATGAAACCTTGCCAATGATGAAGTGAAGGTTTGAATTCTTATCGATACGGAATTCAACTTTTCCGCCCTTGATGTCAGTTACAGCCTTTGTTACATCTGTAGTAACTGTTCCGGTCTTTGGGTTTGGCATCAAGTTACGTGGTCCCAAAACTTTACCGAGACGACCGACCTTACCCATGAGATCTGGTGTTGCTACAACTGCATCGAAATCTAAACGACCCTTTGCAACTTCGTCGATGAGTTCGTCTCCACCAACAATGTCTGCACCAGCTGCGCGTGCCTCGTCAGCACGTTGTCCGTTTGCGAAGACAAGAACGCGAGAAGTCTTACCAGTTCCGTGAGGAAGGTTTACTGTCGAACGGATTGCTTGATCTGCTTTCTTTGGGTCAACACCAAGGCAGAGTGCAACATCAATAGTTGCGTCGTACTTTGTTGTTGATGTTTCGCGGACAAGTGTTACTGCCTCTAGCGGTGTGTAAAGACGATCTGCATCAATCTTGGCAGCCGCTGCGATGTACTTCTTTGAGCGCTTCATTTCTTCCTTCTTTCTCTTATTTCTAAGAGTTAGTGGTTGTGGTTAGCGAACCAGCGAGGTTCTCCCACATCTCTTTCTCGGGGTGAGAAAGAGAAACTTTTTTGTGACTAGCCGACAGTGATTCCCATTGAACGAGCTGTTCCAGCAATGATCTTGCTTGCTGCATCAATGTCGTTCGCATTGAGATCTGCCATCTTTGTCTTTGCAATTTCTTGGACTTGAGCCATTGAAATGTTTGCAACTTTATTCTTGTGAGGAATCGCAGAACCCTTTTCGATTCCTGCTGCCTTCAAGATAAGACGTGAAGCTGGAGGAGTCTTGGTGATGAAGTCGAAAGAGCGATCTTCGTAAACAGTAATTTCTACTGGGATGATCTGACCCTTTTGTGATTCCGTTGCAGCGTTGTACGCCTTAACGAACTCCATGATGTTGACACCGTGCTGACCAAGGGCAGGACCTACTGGTGGAGCAGGTGTTGCCGCTCCAGCCTGGATCTGCAACTTGATGAATCCAGTTACCTTTTTCTTTGGTGCCATTTCTTTTCCTCTTTTTTCGTTTTCTCGTTATTTATAACTTGTGGGTATTAAATCTTTTGTACTTGGTTAAATGAAAGCTCAACCGGAGTTTCGCGTCCAAAGATTGAAACCAAAACCTTGAGCTTTGCCTGCTCTGGCATGATCTCTGAAATTGATGCAGGAAGAGTTGCGAATGGGCCATCCATAACGGTGACTGACTCGCCTACTTCGAAATCAAGAACTCGAATATCTAGTTTGTCTGAAGCCTTCTTCGGACGTGGTGCCAAAATCTTTTCTACTTCATCCAAGCTCAGTGGACTTGGGTGGTGTGCGTTTCCAACGAATCCTGTTACGCCAGGAGTGTTGCGTACTGCAGACCATGACTCGTCAGTGAGATCGAGACGAACTAAAACGTAGCCTGGATAAATATTGCGCTTTACTTGCTTGCGCTGGCCGTTCTTAATTTCCATTACTTCTTCTTCAGGAACTTCAATCTGGAAAATGTAATCTTCCATGTTGAGAGACTGAATACGGTTCTGGAGATTGCCCTTCACCTTCTTTTCATATCCTGCGTAAGAGTGGACTACGTACCAATCTCCAGGAGCGACGCGAAGTGCGCGACGAAACTCTGCATTTGGATCATTCTCATCTGATTCGATGTCGCCATCTTCATCTGATGAAAGAGCAACATCTGAATCAGCAGATGCTGAAGTAGTGATTACTTCTTCAATAACTTCTTCAACCTGTGGAGTCGCAAGATCGGTCGCAGATGCTGCGAGCGCTGCTTCAAAGGCATCAGGTTGGGTTGTGTTTAAGTTCTGGTCATCGCTCATATTTTTTCCTTAACCGAAAACCCAGAAAACAATTTTGGTGAGTATGAGATCGAAAACAGAGACAACGGCAATTACGAAAGATACGAAGACCAAGACAACGGCTGTATACGTTGTGAGTTGGTTACGTGTTGGCCAAACAACTTTACGAAGTTCTGAAATTATTTGACGATAGAAAAGTCCAAAGCGCGCAAATGGACCGAGCTTTTCGGCTTCTTGTACTTCTTCAGTCATGTGCGTTCCTTTCTCTTCGTTTTCTTCGTTACTAGTTACTCATTACAACTAAAAACTGTGCAGGGCAGGAGGGACTCGAACCCCCAACCGGCCGCTTTGGAGACGGCAACTCTAGCCAATTGAGCTACTGCCCTTCGCGAGAGCATGGCGAAACCATAGGAATTACCAAATCCTCGTGAGCGTCGAAGTGTAGACGTACACATGCGCTTAGGTCTAACTCGCGCTTAGCCAAGGGGCTTTATAGGGCAGACTTACTCCTGTGACCCCCAAGAGCAGAATTTCCACTCGAATAGCAGCAATTGCTGAATCAGCCACGCTTGCAGTTGATGCAAAAGCTAAGGCTCTCAAAGCTGCCGGTCGTCCAGTTATCGGCTTTGGTGCAGGAGAACCTGATTTTCCAACTCCTGATTACATCGTTACTGCTGCTGCGAATGCGACATCGGTTCCGGCAAATCATCGCTACACACCAACTCCTGGTTTACCCGATCTGCGTGATGCAATTGTTGCAAAGACAAAGCGTGATTCGAATTATGAAATTACTGCAGATCAAGTCCTTGTTACTAATGGTGGAAAGCAATCTGTCTACCAAGCATTTGCGACAATTATTGATCCAGGTGATGAAGTAATTCTTCCTTCACCATTTTGGACAACTTATCCAGAGTGCATCAAGTTAGCTGGCGGAAAAACTGTCGAAGTCTTCGCAGATGAATCTCAAAACTATTTGGTCACCGTTGAACAACTAGAAGCTGCGCGCACACCAAAGACGAAAGCGCTCTTGTTCTGTTCTCCATCTAATCCGACCGGCTCTGTCTATTCACCAGAGCAAGTAAAAGCAATCGGTGAATGGGCGCTCAAGAACAATGTCTGGATTATTGCTGATGAAATTTATGAGCACTTGTTATATGACGGTGCAAAAGCACCAAGCATGCCTGTCGTTGTTCCGGGGCTTGCTGATTCAACAATAATTATCAATGGAGTTGCAAAGACATATGCCATGACAGGTTGGCGCGTGGGCTGGATGATTGGGCCAAAAGATGTCATCAAGGCAGCCACAAACTTGCAATCACACCTAACTTCAAATGTTTCCAATGTTTCGCAGCGCGCAGCAATTGCTGCACTCACTGGTGATCTCTCTGCTGTTCACAAAATGGGAGAAGCTTTCGATCGTCGTCGTAAGTTAATTGTTGGACTGCTCAATGAAGTTCCTGGCTTCGAATGTCCTATGCCAACTGGAGCTTTTTATGTTTATCCATCAGTTAAAGGCGCACTTGGCAGAACAATTCGCGGAAAAACTGCAAAAACTTCTGCTGAGTTAGCAACAATTATTTTGGATGAAGTTGAAGTTGCAGCAGTACCAGGCGAAGCATTTGGACCATCTGGTTATTTGCGATTCTCATACGCACTTGGCGATGAAGATATCGTCGAAGGAATTGGTCGAATCAAGAAATTGCTTACAGAAGGTTAAGGCCTACTAAATTCACTTCTGGTTCTAGCGAAATATTGAAAGTTGTACGTACTTTCTCGTGAGCTAACTTTGCAAGCGCTGCAATTTCTGAAGCTTTTGCGCCTCCACTATTTGTTAAAGCCAAAACATGTTTAGTTGAAATGCGAGCACCACCAAGTGTTTGACCCTTTGTAATTCCTGAATGCTCAATGAGCCAAGCAGCTGATGTCTTCACTCGTCCGTCTGATTGTGGCCAACGCGGAGCACCTGCCGGAAGTTGCGCCGCAACCTCTGCACTCACAATTGGATTGGTAAAAAAAGATCCAGCAGACCAAGAGTCATGATCATTTTCGGATAACAACATCCCCTTGCGCGCGCGAAGTTCTAGAACTTTTTCACGGCAATCGCGTACTGAACTCTTTTCGCCAACTGAGATACCGAGTGCACTCGCTAATTCTGAGTAAGTAACAGGGGCTGTCATCTCGCCAATGCGCAATTGAAAAGCCGCATCTAGAACTACATAGCGCCCGGGATGAGATTTGAAATGTGAATTGCGATATGAAAAATCGCATTCTGCATTTGTGAATGTCTTAATCTCTTTTGCCTGACGATCATATGTTCGCACTCGAGTGATGAATTCACTTACTTCATGGCCATACGCACCAATATTTTGTATCGGTGCTGCGCCTACTGTGCCAGGAATTCCGCTGAGTGTCTCAAGACCTGCAAAGCCTCGTGAGATCGTCGTCTTTACGAAATCATCCCAATTTTCACCTGCACCAATTGTGAGAGTTGCTCCACTGCACGCATCGACTTCTTCTTCAATTTTGTTATTTGAAATTCGAATAACTGTTCCGGCAAAACCATCATCACTGACCAAAATATTTGTTCCACCGCCCATAATTAAAATGGGTGAATCTCCAGCGTTTTCTATGGCTGCGATTATTTCCTTTTCGCTGGAAACTTCTACAAATTTCTTGGCAGGACCACCCACACGAAGTGAGGTGTAATCCGATAAATCAGCCATGGGTAAAGGTTACCGACGTGGACTAAGAATTGCTTCTTTGCCTCGGAAGCGTTCGAGAATACGGTCGTAATTCTTCTTTGATTGCGCATCTCTGAAACTTTCTTCAGTGTCGTAATAACCATGATGACGACCTTGTTCGAGTGGCAAGTCAATTTGCAATAATCGGCCAGCTGCATGCTTTAGTCGCAGCGAAAACTCCATGTCAGCATTTCGATAATAAATTGCACGTGGGTTAAAGCCACCTGCTTGTAGCGCAGCATCCTTATCAAGTGCGAAGAAATATGAGAACAAAACATCGACTTCTCCGGCACCTTTGTCATCGACAGTGCGCCATTGATCTTCAATATTCACTAATCCCCCGCGCCAACCAACAGCGGCGAAATCTTTTTTCTTTAACTCTTGCACAACAGGTGTAATGGCATCGCCGGTAAATGTGGTGGATGGATCCATAATCACTACATAAGGAGTTGCTGAGATGCGAAGCAGTGCATTGGCACATTCGCCCCAGCCAGGATCTTTTTCAAGATAAATGACATGCGTATGTGCATCAACGATTGTCGCTAAATCTTCTGCTGGCTGCGTTGCAAGAAGAACAATCTCTGCAGAACTGTGGGCTTTGATTGAATTAACACTTATTACAGCATCCTCATGAAAACCATTCACAACGATAGCAATTGTGATTTCGCGATCGGTCTTTGGTAAATTCTTTAACTTCTGGATATCAGCAACACTCTGTACTAAGGATTTTGCATGTAGCTCAAAGCCGCCTGCTACATCGACGATTTCATACCCAGCTTGTGCAATTTGATCGCGAAGTTGATCCGCTAAAGCAAAGTTCTTATCTGCACGTGCCACTTGTCGCGCACGACCGAGTTCGTGCACATTCTCTGGAGCACTCACGTTAATTGCCCTGTTCGACAAGCGCTCTTGCCATTCCCAAGACTTTTACTCCTTGAGATGTTGCAGAGATTTCTAATCGCACGCTATTGCCAACTACTTCTAGAACAGTGGCAGAAACCGTTAGGTCAACGCTAGTGCCAGCAGGAACAATTACAGGTTTTGTAAATCGCGCAGAAAACTCTTTCACATTCTGTGGGCTGCCAGCCCAATCACTGATGTATTTGCCTGCAAGGGCCATTGTCAGCATTCCGTGTGCAATAACATCTGGTAACCCAACTGATTTTGCAAAAGCTTCGTCCTGGTGAATTGGATTTTGGTCTCCACTTGCATCGGCATACTGCTTCAGTAGTGCTCTATCAATATCGAATTGATGTGAAGGTATTGTTGTGCCAACTTCAATCATGCTCGAACCACCAACGTGGACCACGATGAAACAACTTTTTCTGTGCCGTTAAATAGATCTGATCTAACTGTCACAATTTCATTGCCTGCTGCGACTCTATAGTTTTCAATTGTTGCCGAAGTTGTCAGTGAATCCCCTGCAACTATCGGACGGAGGATTTCGAATTTCTGATCGCCGTGGACTAATCGAGTCCAATCCAAACCAATTTCAGGCTTGGTCAAAATACTCTCGAATTCGCGGAGTGAAATTCTTATTGAAAATGTCGGAGGCGCTACAGAGGTATTTTTCTCACCGATAACGGCAGCGAAAGAGTTAATTTCTTCTTGAGTAACTGTGATGACATCTACACCCGCGAAGGTGCGCCCGACGCTATCGGGATTGAGCATTAACGAGTTTCGCGGTGAAGTGTTGAAGATTTGCAACGAGGACAGAACTTCTTAAGTTCCATACGATCTGGATCGTTGCGACGATTCTTCTTTGTAATGTAATTACGTTCTTTGCAATCAACGCATGCCATGGTGATCTTTGGACGTACGTCCGCGCTCTTACTTGCCATGGTCTTACTCCTTCATCGATTGAGGGGCTTTAGATTACCTGAGGCCCTTCGCGTTACGAAATTAACGCTTAACTACTAGTAGCGGAGGCGGGATTTGAACCCACGACACAGCGATTATGAGCCGCTTGCTCTACCAAGCTGAGCTACCCCGCCTTAGATGTATTTCTACATCTTAGTTATTTCACTTTCGAGCCCCCCACCGGAATCGGACCGGTGACCTTTTCCTTACCATGGAAACGCTCTACCAACTGAGCTAGGGGGGCAGTGGTAGAAGTGTGAGCGTACAACCTCACATCGAAAAATGAAAAAGCAGAGCGTTTACAACGCAGGATCGAGGGTAATTTTTCCTGTGCTCTGTCGAGCAAGCATCGCTTCATGTGCTTGGCGGGCCTGGCTCAATCCAAATGTTGCACCGACAACTGGTGTCAATTTTCCAGCGAGCACGAGTGCAAATAATTCTTCGATGACATCGTTGAGAAGTGCTTTGTTTCCAAAGCAGTGCGCGAGCCAAAAACCTGTAATTGTTTTTGTTCCACCCATTAATGATCCTGGATTTATATCTTTTGCAGCGCTTCGGGATGCGTTTCCGTATGTAATCAATCTTCCGAATGGTGCCAAAATTTCCAATGATGCATCCAGAGTTTTGCCGCCAACCATTTCAAGAACTAAATCAACAGCTTTGCCACCATTTGCTGCGAGCATATCTGCAGCCAAATTCTGTGACATGGCATCGACCACAACATCTGCTCCAAGTTTGGTCGCGAGGGCGGATTTTTCTGGCGAAGATGTAACAGCAATAACTTTTGCGCCCCACATCTTTGCCAATTGAATAGCAATTGTTCCGACGCCGCCCGCGGCTGCATGAATCACAACGCTTTCGCCAGGTTTTACGTGGCCAACAGTTTTTAAAATATGCCATGCAGTTGTTCCTTGAACCAACATGCACAGAGCTTGTCCATCAGTGACACCTGCTGGGATATCAATCATGACCGCTTTGTTGGCGACAGCTTTTTGTGCGTATCCCCCACTACTAACGGATGCGAGAACGCGACGACCGTTCTGAGTTGTACCAACAACTTCCAGTCCTGGAATCAGCGGAAGTTTTTGTGGTGCTAAATAACCATTTTCAATTTGGTGCGTATCGGCATAATTAATCCCGATGGAAGTTACGTTGATTAATTCTTCATTGTTGCCAGGAACTGGGTCAGCAATTTCACTGATAGACATTACTTCCGGACCACCGAAGGCGGTCAATTGAATGGCTTTCATTTACCTGCGGCTTTGAGATCTTTACGCAGTTCTGGCGGTAGCGAAAAGAGCAGAGTTTCTTCCTTGGCTGTAATTGTTTGAACATCTGTAAATCCACGTTCGGCCAAGAACGCAAGAACATCTTTGACCAGAATTTCCGGTACAGAAGCACCACTAGTTAAGCCAATAGTTTCAACCCCATCGAGCCAATCTTCTTGAATCTCTTGAGCAAAATCCACCAAGTGTGAAACTTTTGCACCGTACTCGAGTGCTACTTCAGCAAGACGCACGGAGTTAGATGAATTTTGAGACCCAACTACAAGCACTAAATCTGATTGGGGAGAAATTTCTTTTATTGCCTCTTGTCGATTTTGGGTCGCATAACAAATGTCATCACTCGGTGGATCTGAAATTTCCGGAAAGCGCTCCTTTAAAATCTTTACGGTTTCAAGTGTTTCATCGACACTCAGAGTTGTTTGTGATAACCAGACAAGTTTCTTTCCAGGAGTTGGCACCACAGTTCGGGCACCTTCTAATCCATCAACAATCTGAACTTTGCCAACCGCTTCACCAGCTGTGCCTTCTACTTCTTCGTGGCCGTGGTGTCCGATTAATAAAATTTCCGCATCTTCTGATGCAAATCTTTTTGCTTCGTTGTGAACTTTTGTCACCAAAGGACATGTTGCATCAATTGTTTTTAGGCTGCGTGATGCAGCTTGTTCGTGCACTGCTGGAGATACGCCGTGAGCGGAGAAAATAACTGTTTTTCCCTCTGGCACTTCGTCGGTTTCATTTACGAAAATTGCACCACGTGCTTCAAGAGTTGAGACAACGTGCTTGTTATGGACAATCTCTTTTCGCACGTACACAGGTGCGCCGTATAGCTCGAGTGCTTTTTCAACAGTAATAACGGCACGATCAACGCCGGCGCAATAACCGCGCGGCGCAGCAAGGAGAATTCTCTTGGCCATAGGTGCAGTCTATTAGGCTCGCCCCATGTTCGAAACTTCAAGTGAATCTCCCGCTCCTGTACGCGTGGTCACTGAAGCAATAAAAGATTACGTAGATCGCCTTGGTCCTATTTGGATTGAAGGCGAAATCTCAGAAATTAATGAGCGCAGTGGTGGCATGGCATTTATGCGACTTCGAGATACCAGTGTTGATATGAGTATCTCAGTGATGTGTCATCGCTCGGTTTTATCAAGTGTTTCGCCGTTGCCTCAAAATGCACGCGTTGTTATGTACGCAAAAGCATCGTGGTACACAAAGAATGGATCTCTCACGCTTTCAGCCCGCGAAATTCGTCAAGTGGGTATTGGTGAATTAATGGCGCGATTGGAGGAGTTAAAAACACTTCTCGCAAGTGAAGGACTCTTTGCTCTTGAAAGAAAAGTGGCGCTTCCGCTACTGCCTAGAAAAGTCGGATTAATCTGTGGCCGTAATACGGATGCAGAAAAAGATGTCGTGGAAAATGCTAAACGCCGCTGGCCATCTGTTGAATTTGAAATCCGCGAAGTAACTGTTCAGGGAGCAGCCGCAGTCGTTGAAGTATCGGCTGCACTCTCAGAACTCGAGGCGATGGCAGATGTGGATGTCATCATCATTACTCGGGGTGGTGGCTCCTTTGAAGATTTACTTCCATTTAGTGATGAATCACTAGTACGCCTTGCTGCATCGTGTGAAACGCCAATTGTTAGCGCAATCGGACACGAAAAAGATTCGCCGCTCTTAGATCTTGTTGCAGATGTTCGTGCATCGACCCCAACAGATGCTGCCAAGAGAGTTGTGCCTGATATTGCAGAAGAAATTGAGTTAATTAAGTCGCTACGAGATCGCGCTAAGAGATACATACTTTCATCCCTTGATCTAGAAACTTCAAGAATTGAGAATTTAGTTAATCGCCCTGTTCTGCGTGATCCCATGGTTCTAGTTACCAGTCGCGAAGAAATCGTTACTAGGCTGCGCGATAGAAGTGTCAGAAGTTTCTCATCGCGTTTAACTCTTGCCGCTGAAGACCTTACGCATGTGCGCGCTCGAGTCAGAGCGCTTTCACCACAAGCAACATTGGATCGCGGATATTCAGTCGTGCAATTAGAAGATGGCTCCATTGCTCGAGATGCCAAGAGTTTAAAACTTGGTCAAAAACTTCGCTTACGACTTGCTGCCGGCGAGACCAACGCCACAGTTACAGATAAATAGGCAAGGGGTACATTTATCTCATGGCTACGGAGAAAAAGCTTTCCTATGAAGCAGCGCGTGAAGAGTTAGCGCAGGTTGTTTCATCCCTTGAAGCCGGAAGTGCAACCCTCGAAGAATCATTGAAATTGTGGGAGCGCGGAGAAGAATTAGCAGTGATCTGCCAAGAGTGGCTAGATGGTGCACGCAAAAAGTTAAGTGCAGCGAAACCAAAAGCTGAATAACGATGGCACCGGAATTTTCATACAGTGATTTATTGCCGATAGGCAAAGACACTACTAAGTACCGCAACCTCGGCTCTGCTGGCATTTCTGTTGAAAAAATCGGTAACCGAGAAATTCTCACTGTCGCACCAGAAGCAATTGAAATGCTGACTTCAACTGCCATGCATGACATTTCACATTATTTACGTACGGCCCATCTCGAACAATTGGCAAGTATTTTGAAGGATCCAGAGAGTTCACCAAATGATCGCTTCGTGGCGCTAGATCTTTTGAAGAATGCAAACATTTCTGCTGGCGGAATCTTGCCTATGTGCCAAGACACCGGAACCGCACTTGTCATGGCCAAAAAGGGCCAAAATGTTTTTACACAGAGCAAGGATGAAGAAGTGATTTCGCGAGGCATTTACAACGCATTCACAACACTGAATCTTCGTTATTCCCAATTGGCTCCAGTGACAACATGGGAAGAGAAAAACACTGGTAATAATCTTCCTGCACAAATTGAAATCTTTGCTGACAGCGATCATCCAGATGAATACAACTTTCTCTATATTGCAAAAGGCGGCGGCAGCGCCAATAAATCTTTCTTATATCAAGAGACAAAAGCTGTGCTTAATCCCGCAAGCTTCATGAGTTGGCTAGATGAAAAACTTCGCTCAATCGGAACTGCAGCGTGCCCGCCGTATCACCTTGCAATAGTTATTGGCGGAACAAGTGCTGAGCACACTGTTAAGACTGCAAAGTTGGCGAGCACTCATTATTTAGATTCACTACCAACATCAGGCGATGCTAAAACCGGTCACGGATTTAGAGATATCGCACTTGAAAAGGAAGTACTCGAACTCACTCGTACCCTTGGAATCGGCGCACAATTTGGTGGAAAGTATTTCTGCCATGACGTACGCGTTGTGAGATTACCTCGACATGGTGCTTCGCTACCTATTGCTATTGCTGTCTCTTGTTCTGCTGATCGCCAAGCAAAGGCCAAAATCACTAAAGAGGGCATCTTTATTGAAGAAATGGAGCGCGACCCAGCACGCTTCTTGCCAGATACTCACGATGAACATCTTGCAGAAGGTGTAGTTAACATCGATTTGAATCAACCTATGGAAAAAATCCGTGCAGAGTTATCAAAACATCCAGTCAAAACTCGACTCTCATTAACTGGAACCCTCGTGGTTGCACGCGACTTAGCACATGCAAAAATTAAAGAGGCAATGGATGCTGGCGCACCGATGCCTTCATACTTAAAAGATTTCGCGGTTTATTACGCAGGCCCTGCAAAAACACCTGCGGGTTATGCCTCTGGTTCTTTCGGCCCAACAACAGCTGGGCGAATGGATTCATACGTTGAGTATTTCCAATCACGCGGTGGATCATTTGTAATGCTTGCAAAAGGTAATCGCTCACTTGCTGTGACAAATGCCTGTAAAGCACATGGTGGCTTCTATCTTGGTTCCATCGGTGGACCTGCTGCCAGACTTGCTCAAGAGTGCATTAAGAGAGTTGAAGTACTGGATTATGAAGAATTAGGTATGGAAGCTGTTTGGAAAATTGATGTAGTGGATTTCCCAGCATTTATAGTTGTTGATGATAAAGGAAATGATTTTTTTGCAGAAACGTCTAAGCCATTAACTATCGGAAAGAAGCCGGTTTAGTAAAAGTTGCTACGGCGGAACTTATTCCATGCCGCGCAAGGCGTGTTATATCGTTCTGAAACATAAAGAAGTCCCCACTTAATCTGCGTAACAGGATTTGTTCGCCAATCAGTTCCAATTTTTTCCATCTTTGTTGCAGGAAGTGCTTGTGGGATGCCGTGGGCACCTGAACGTGGATTACGTGCTTGGTAATTCCAATTACTCTCTCTTGTCCAAAGGCGATTAAGGCATGAATACTGATCATCGCCCCAGCCGTAATCCGCTGCCATCATGTACTTGGCAAACTTCTTGGCACCCAGTGGAGTACGGGTTGATTCAACGTTAAGACTCATTGCTGAAACCACGGCGATCTCACTTGAGAAAACCGCCTTTCGAGAGTCAAGGGCCGAAGTCAGTGAAGCCCCAACCGCACTTGCAGATGTGGGTGCAGCTACCAATCGCGCACTTGCTACTGGAGCATCAGGAAGCACTAGTCGGGTGGTCATTGGAAATTCCAGACCGTAGGCCGTCGGTTGGGCGCTGGTTACAAAAAGAAGGGTCGCAACTGTTGACCAAATCGCCAGAACAAGCTTTCTCATCTTCATGATCAGCGCCCTCCTTTCTTATCTTCAGCTCTCGCCCAAGGCGCATGGACCCTGAAATTTTCAGGGTTTTAGCCAAGGGGAATGCCTTTAGAGTGTCTTGCTGGGGTGAGTCGAGCAACTTAATACGTGCGTGAGTCGCAAATTCAAATAAAAATCTCAAGGTGGGGATAAGTAAAAGCGCAGGTCAGCACTGGGAAAGTCTGATATGTCCGAAATGTGAGTGTGAGATTAAACTTTAGCCCGAAATAGGGCCTTCGAGCATTTCGGTCACCAGAGCTGCGATCGCCGAGCGCTCAGAGCGCGTCAAGGTGACGTGGGCAAAGAGCGGATGGCCTTTAAGGGTTTCAACTACAGCGACAACTCCGTCGTGGCGGCCGACTCGAAGGTTATCTCTCTGGCCCACATCGTGCGTCAGGATGACTCGGGAGCCCTGGCCGATTCGAGAGAGCACCGTCAGCAAGACTCCACGTTCTAGGGATTGCGCTTCATCAACGATGACAAAAGAGTCATGCAGAGAGCGACCGCGAATATGGGTCAATGGCAAGACTTCGATTAATCCTCTATCAATAATCTCATCGATGATTGGTTGGCTGACCAGAGCGCCTAAAGTGTCAAAGACTGCCTGGGCCCACGGCGACATTTTTTCGCCCTCACTGCCGGGCAAGTAGCCCAACTCCTGTCCACCCACTGGATAAAGAGGACGGAAAATGATGATCTTTTTATGTGCGCGTCTTTCCATGACCGCTTCTAGCCCGGCGCATAAAGCGAGCGCTGATTTTCCGGTACCTGCGCGTCCGCCCATTGAAACAATTCCAATTTCTGGATCCAGTAATAAATCAAGTGCGATTCTCTGTTCGGCACTTCTGCCATGCAAACCAAAGGCAGTTCTATCGCCGCGAACTAATTGCAAGCGCTTATCAGTAGTGACTCTGGCCAGGGCGCTCGCTCTATCTGAGTGAAGCACTACTCCTGTGTGAATAGGTAGCGAATGTGCTTCTTCGTGATCTGCAAAATCTGATGTATATAAATCATCAATGACATTAGAGCCGACACTGAGTTCAACGATTCCGGTCCAGCCGCTACTTGAAACAAGTTCGGCTAAATACTCTTGGGCTTCAACGCCAACAGAGGATGCCTTTACGCGAAGTGGCAAGTCTTTCGTTACCAAAACAACGTCTTTCCCATCTGTCATTAAGTTCTTTGCGATTGCCAGAATGCGTGAATCATTGGTGCCATCACGTAAAAATCCATATGGCATAGAACTTAGGTCAGTGTGGTTTAACTCAACTGAAAGCGTTCCACCTTCAGGATTAATTTGAATCGCTTGGTCGAGTCGACCATATTTCAATCGAATGTCATCAAGGCTACGAAGTGCTGCGCGTGCAAAGTAACCAAGTTCTGGGTGATCGCGCTTAGTTTCTAACTCACCAATAACTGCGATTGGTACTACGACTTCATGTTCGGCAAAGCGGGCCAGTGCCCCTGGATCTGCAAGTAAAACGCTGGTGTCGAGAACAAATGTCTTTCGCCCTTTATTACTAGCAGTCAATCCTTAGCCCCCGAATCTCCTATGTCGCAAAGAATAGGCTCTCAGGGCTCGAAAAAAATCGACACGACGAAAGTCTGGCCAATAAGCTTCACAGAAGTAGTACTCCGAAAGTGCGCTCTGCCACAACAAGAAGCCACCGAGTCGTTGTTCACCAGATGTTCTAATGATTAACTCCGGATCTGGCTGGCCAGCGGTGTATAAGTATTTGGAAATTTCTTCAGCATCTAGAGCTGCTGCTGCATCGTTAAGGCTCTTGCCTTGATCGGCACTTGTTGCAAGATAATTTTTAACCGCATCGACTATCTCTCGGCGGCCGCCATAACTAATTGCCACATTTACTTCAACGCCATCATTTCGAAATGGTTTGAGGTCATTCAATTTCTTTGCAAGCCATTCGGGTAGCAGGTCTAGCGCGCCGACAGCCTTAATATTCCAGCGCTTTGTTGCCGCTAGCGCATCAACAGTTTCCCCGATGATTTTGAGCAGAGTATCTAGCTCTTCTTCTGATCTCTTAAAGTTATCTGTGGATAGCAGCCACAAAGTAACTACTCGAACATCTGCCTCATCACACCAGCCCAGAAACTCAATGATTTTTTCAGCGCCTGCGCGGTGACCGCGCGCTGAATTTGAAACTCCAACATCGTGCGGATCTAGTTGATTTGCTTTTGCCCATCGTCGATTACCATCGAGAATAACTCCGACGTGGTGTGGGGTCTGCGAAAAATCCAATGCTGTAACGAGTCGCCGCTCATAGAGTGGATAGAGAGCAGATTTAATGAGATTACGAATACTGCTTAACAACACGACGCTCCGCAATCAGTGAAGCAACTGGAAGAGTTCCGGCAAGAATAAATCCGAACATTCGCTTGAGTGGGAATCGTGCCACTGCAGCAAATTGAATCGCAGTTAAAATATAAATTGGATAGAGATAGCCGTGCACTAATGGCACCCAGCGCACTGCATCTACGAGTGATTCATCTCTGAGCACGTATTTGGCAGGCATGTAGCCAAACCACAAGAGAAGTGACAAGACCCCTGCAATAATGGCCATCACTCTAAATCTCATTAATACACCGCTCATGTGTCCCCCTTAGTGCGCAACTCTACGACGATATACAGGAAGGTAAAGCACCACCACCGCCATGAGCCACCAAACAACAACGTAGGAAATGTGTTGCCAATAAAAACCGGGAATTCGCGCAGTTCGTAACTCGGGTGTGACTCTTGTTCTTTCTATCACGCCTTCGCGCGCTTTCTCATCCAAGGCAATTACATACCCGTCGTATAAATCTAAATCTGTGCGCGCGACAATGACGCTGCTATCGAGTCGCGAGATGACGCCGGGTGAATTAAGAGCTCGATCTTCACTTTGATGTGCGCGCAAGATGCCGGTGAGATCTACTCGGCTGGACATGGATAACTGTGGCACTTGTAATCGCTCAGACCAGAGTCCACGCACGACCAATATCCCAGAAGTCGCGTCCACTTGCATGAGCGCAACTTCCCAATCGCTTAGAACTCCGTCACCATCTTTTTGATTTGGTGCTCTGAAGTTAGCGACATAAAAACCAGATGCGTTTACAGGCTTGCTATCGTTTTTTTTATCAAGTGCTGCACGTGGTTCGGCTAACTGTGCAAGAGCAACGGGAGCAGAAACAGGAGGTGGCGGTGCATTAAGAATTTCCTTCAAGCTTCTGGCTCTATCAAGCTGCCATAATCCGAGTCCAACAAAAATAGCAGCAAGAAGTACTATCGCTGTGAATTCAAAGAACTTCTTAACCACAAGAAAATTACTTTTGTAAGTCTTCTTCGTTTTTTTGCAGTCGATTAAAACGCTTATAGAAACTGCGCAGAAGCAGTACAACTGAAACAGTTAAAAAAATCATTGTGAATGAACCGGCAACGCCCATACTTACATCTTTTTCCATGTTCAAATCCTCTCACTTTCCACGATAAAGTGTGCACATGAATTCAAGAGGGTCCTCAGACTTTTCATACGAGGATAGATACGGGGTGAAGGCTCCAAGAGGTTGGAAGTTGCCTGCGACACTCATTGCCGTAGTCGGAATCAGTTGGCTTATCTGGGCGGGTTTGTTTCATTCCAAACCAGAGTTTAGAACCACCATCATTTCATTCTCCATAGTCTCCGATGAAGAAGTCACGATTAGGTATGTAGTACAACGAAATGATGCAAGTACTCCAGCTATCTGCACCTTGCAAGCAAAAGATGTTGATAAGAACGTTGTGGGAGAAATTGATGATGAAATCACCCCTGGTCGTGCAACTTTCGAACGCACAACGCAGATTCCTACTCGTAATGCTGCAGCAACTGCATCAGTCTTACGCTGCCGCGTCAAATAACTCAATTCACAATTAGTCCGGCTTTCGCTACGGTTACTCCCCTTATGACTTCACAAACGTGGCTCACTCAAGAAGCAGCAGACCGTCTTGCTGCTGAATTGCTGCACCTCGAAGGTGAAGCACGTACTGAAATCATCAAGAAGATTGAAGCAGCTCGCGCCGAAGGTGATCTAAAGGAAAATGGTGGCTACCACGCTGCGCGCGATGAACAAGGAAAAATTGAAGCGCGTATTCGCCAACTAAAACAAATGTTGGAAAATGCTCATATCGGTACTCCACCTGCAAGCGCTGACGGAGTTGTGGGTGCCGGAATGGTTGTCACTGCAATTGTTGCTGGAGATGAAACAAAATTTTTGCTTGGTTCCAGAGAAATTGCATCAGGTGATCTCGATGTCTACAGCGAAAAATCTCCACTTGGATCTGCAGTAATGGGCGCCAAAGTTGGAGATAGCGTTTCGTATACAGCGCCCAATGGAAAAACTATTTCAGTACAGATCAAGCATGCTGAGTATTATTCTTAATTACTAGCGTTCTTATATTTATTAACACTCATTGGAACAAAAACAATCATAATTAATCCCATATAAATAAATGAGGTAATCAGCGGGTTCTCACTTGGGAAAGACCCGGCGGTAGCTCCAAATTGATTTTCAAGTCCAAATAGTTGACGGCAAGCAGCAACCATTGTTGAAACTGGATTCCACTCGGCAACGTATTGAAGTGGTCTAGGCATTCCAGTAGTTGGTGCAAAAGCATTTGATAGGAATGTGAGTGGGAAAGTTACTAAGAAGCTCACGTTTTGTACCACTCGAGCATCGCGAGCAGATAAACCAATATAAATGCCGACCCACGAAAGTGCATAACCAAAAAATAGTAAAAATAGGAATGCCAGAACTACTTGGAACAAACCAGATGTCGGACGCCATCCAACTATGTAGCCTGCAATACCCATCACAGCTAGAACAACTATGTTGAGAAGTGAATCTCCAAGTGTTCTGCCAACAATAAGAGCTGAACGCGAGATTGGGAGTGATCTAAATCGATCAATCAAACCCTTTTTCATATCTTCTGCAAGGCCTGATGCAGTAGCTGCCAACGTAAATGCGACTGTTTGCACGAAAATTCCTGGCATTAATAGTTGAACATATCCACCAGGTTGGCCAGTTTCAATTGATCCACCAAATACGTATCTAAAGAGCAAAACAAACATAACTGGTTGAATGGTCGAGAAGATAAGAACTTCAGGCACTCGCGATAATTGAAGCAGTTGGCGCTTAGTGATAACTAGAGAATCCTTGATTGCGTTCATTTAGTTACTTCCTCTACTTCTGCAGCATGACCAGTGAGTGACATGAAAACATCATCTAAAGATGGGCGTTTTAATCCAACATCTAGCGCGTGAATTCCTTCGCTATCCATCGACCTCAAAACCTCCATGAGTGCCATTGATCCTGTTGAAACTGGTGCAGAAATTCTGCGAAGTCCCTCATCAAGTGTCGCCTGATTTCCACTCACGCGCGAAACAATCTCTAGCGTTTTTGGAATGCTCGCTTGCTCAACAACTACTTCAAGGCGTTCGCCGCCAACTTCTTTCTTGAGAGCATCCGAAGTTCCATGAGCAATAACTTTTCCGTGATCAATCACGATAATGTCATCAGCTAATTGATCAGCTTCTTCTAAATACTGTGTTGTTAGAAGCAATGTGACGCCACCCTTAACGAGCTCTTCGATTACTCCCCACATTTCTTGACGACCACGCGGATCAAGTCCTGTGGTTGGTTCGTCAAGAAACAAAACTTTTGGTTTCACAATCAATGATGCTGCTAAATCAAGGCGACGACGCATTCCACCTGAGTACGTTTTAATGGGCCGCTTCGCACTTTCGGTAAGTGAGAATTGTTCGAGTAGTTCGTCTGCTCTTTTTACGGCAGCGCTTTTGTTTAAGTGATACAGACGCCCAAACATCACTAAGTTATCCCAGCCTGTAAGAGTTTCATCAACAGCTGCGTATTGACCCGATAAGCCAATTACTTCACGAACTTTTTCAGGATGCTTGATTACATCGATTCCAGCAACGCTTGCTCTTCCTGAATCTGGTGCAAGCAAAGTTGCGAGAATTCTCACAGTTGTTGTTTTACCTGCACCATTAGGACCAAGCACGCTTAAAACAGTGCCTTCTTCAACATCTAGGCTTAAACCATCAAGAGCTTTAACTTTGCCCTTGTTATAGGTCTTCACAAGATTTTCGGCTATTACTGTTTTCACGGAGTAAACTTACCGCTATCGCATATTGCTTTGCAATATTCAATGTAATAACAATATTTTTTGGAGGGCAATTGTTGAATAAGTCTAAAAACTCTTTCACCAACCCCTTTGCGGAGTTTCCGCGAGAAGTTGGTGTCATGGTTTTTGCGTCTTTCTTTGTTGCAGTTGGTTTCGGAATTATTGCGCCAATTATTCCTTTATTTGCAAAATCTTTTGGGGTAAACAACGCACAAGTTGGCGCCATTCTTTCGGCGTTCGCACTTGCTCGTTTTGCATCTGGACTAATTTCTGGAAAATTAGTTGATAAGTTTGGTGAAAGACTTGTTTACACAGTTGGAATTGCATTTGTTGCAGTGTCATCATTCGCTGCCGCTCTTGCACAGACCTATGAGCAACTTCTCATTTTTAGATCTGCGGGAGGACTTGGTTCCTCAATGTTTTCTGTCGCTGCAGGTTCAATTGTTTTACGAGCCGTTCGTGATGATCAGAGAGCCCGTGCGCAATCTTTGTATAACGGCAGTTTTCTAATTGGCATGATGGCTGGGCCAGTTATTGGTGGATTTTTAAGTGCAATTTCGCTGCGTGCACCACTATTCGTTTATGCAGCATTACTTGTTGTAGCTAGTGTCGCCGGTGGATTCTTACTCAGAAACTCAGCACTTACTGCAAGACCGACTGAAAAATCTTCAGAGGTCAAAACTTCAATTCGCGAAGCACTGGCCATGAAGCCTTATGTCATCGCGCTCGTTATTTCATTTATCACTGCATGGGTTCTCTTTGGAATGAGTCGTTCCGTTCTTCCATTATTTATGGTTGAAGATATGAAATCTACGGCAAGTTTTATCGGTATTGGCTTTACGATCTCTGCAGTTGTCCAGGGGATTTATCTATTAAGGGCTGGTCGATTATCTGATGAGCGTGGGCGTAAGTTTGCATCTATCTCTGGATTGATTTATCTATGCATTTCTGTTGCCTTACTTGCATTGACTTTTAATCCGTGGATGTTCTTACTATCAATGTTCATTGGCGCCTTTGGATCTGCATTTCTTTCGACTACGCCATCTGCAATTGTGGGAGATGTTTTAAAGGGTAAGGGCGGGCAGGTAATTGCTCTGTATCAAATGTCAGGTGATGCCGGAGCAATGGTGGCCCCAATTGTTCTGGGATTTGTTGCTGACCATTATGGATTTAGAGCAACGTTTGCTTTAACTGCATTACTTATCGCATTAGTAATTGTTGTTGCAACAAAATTGCCCGAGACGCGGGCTTTGCATCTCGGGCAATCTAGTAAGTAATTTATATTTAGTCGCGACCGCGCAAAATAGATAGCAGTCTCAAGATTTCCATGTACAACCAGACGATTGTGACCATAAGTCCAAACGCTGCTCGCCATGACTCTTGTTCTGGTGCATTTGCAGCTACACCTTTTTGAATTTGATCAAAATCTAGAATCAAAAAGAAGCTCGCAAGCGCAACGCCTGCGATTGCAATCAATGGACCAAATCCGGAAATTCCGAAGAGTCCGAGTCCGCCGCCGAGTCCGGCGAAAGAGCCAATCATGCTGACAAGTCCGAGTAACAAATAACCGATTGCAGCACCGATAAGCATCTTTGTGAACTTAGGTGTGACTCGAATGCGACCACTGCGGTAAGCAACGAGCATTCCAACGAATGCACAAATTGTTCCCATTACTGCTTGTCCCGCAATTCCAGGATAAGCAATGTTGAGAGAGTGGCTAATGGCTCCAAGTGCAATGCCTTGAACTGCAGAATAAGTAATAATTAAACCTGGTCTAACAGTTTTGCTAAATATGTTGACCATTGCGAGTCCGAAACCTGCAAGAAGCGAAATCATGATTATTCCGCCACCAAGGTTTAGTGTCCAAGAAATTCCACCTGCCACAACTAAGACTGCAAGAAGAATTCCTGTACGAGTAATGACATCATCCATAGTCATGCGACCAGTGCGAGTAGATGATGCTGCCGGTGCGTTGTAGATCTCTTCTAACTTACTTGGATCAACTGCTGCGTAACCCGGATTTTTGAATGAACGATTCAGTACTGGGTTTGAACTTTGCATTACTTGTGGTTCTCCTTTTGTATGTGGTTGTGCTCGTGCCCCCGGTGGGGGTCGAACCCACACTGGAAGGATTTTAAGTCCTCTGCCTCTGCCATTGGGCTACAGGGGCCACGTTTTCTCAACGTGGGCAAATCTACCCGTTTTCCCAAGCGCAGAAACCACTTATAAAACAGGAAGGGCTAGGGGTTTATTCCCCTTATTTTCCGGCGAGCGACCAGGCGATTCCATCCAAAATATCGGCCTCTGATGCCACAAACTCTGTGGCGCCAGTTGCCTTCATAATTTCAGAAAGAACAAGAGAGCCAGCTGCAAAAACATCTGCACGTCCGGGATGTAAAAAGCCAACGTGAGATCTTTGTTCTGCATTCATTTTTTGAAATGTTAGTGCAACTGTGTGCGCTTGCTCAGCACTTATGTGAGATAGGTGAATGAGATGGCGATCATATTCTTCGAGTTCTAGTGCACTTGCTGCTACAGATGTCGCAGTTCCAGCTACAGCTATAAGTGTTTTTGCTTTCGTGATTGGAACTATGGCAGCGGCTATAGCAATTGCTTCTTGAATGTCCTTGCGCGCATTTTCAATTTCTTCTTGTGCAGGTGGATCCGAGTGGATGTTTCGCTCCGTCATTCGCACGCAACCAATATTTACACTCTTTGCAAACTCAACTGTTGAATGACCGAAAACAAACTCCGTTGAGCCTCCACCGATATCGACGACTAAAAATGGGGCTTGATCTGCTGAGAATTCTTTTGTCGCACCAATAAAAGAGAGTTTCGCTTCTTCATCTCCCGAAATAACTTCTGGTTCGATACCAAGGCGCTGCTTTACTCCATCAATAAAAAGCTCTCTGTTGGTTGCATCTCTGGTGGCACTTGTTGCGCAAAAACGAATGCGTTCTACCCCACGCTTGCTAATCTCTTGTGCAAATAAATCGACGGCAGCAAGGGTGCGTGCAATTGCATCGGGGTGAAAAGATTTCGTTTGATCCACGCCTTGCCCCAAGCGCACAATCTCCATCGTTCGATAAATCTCACGGAAATTTGTTCCGTCGATATCGGCAATCAACAATCTAATTGAATTCGTTCCACAATCTATTGCTGCAACTCTCATGCATTCATCTCCGTATGGCATGGATGTTCTTGCCACCATTCTGGCAATTTGCTGAGTGCTTCATCACCTAGTGGGTTTACTCCAGGACCCGCACTGAGTGAATGTGCAACGAGTGAATGTAAACACTTAACTCGATCAGGCATTCCTCCGGCAGAAATATCATCAACTTCATCAACGACAAGACCAAGTGCGTTTCGATCAGCAATATATGCAGCGTGCGCGCTTCTATATGCAGCAGCCAAATCAGGATCTTCTGCCAAACGTTGATTCATCTCTGCCATAAGCCCCGATGATTCAAGCGTTGATATTGCGCCAGTAAGTCGTGGACACGTCGCATAATAAAAAGTTGGAAAGGGCGTTCCATCGCTAAGGCGTGGAGGTGTTTCGACCACAGCTGGCATTGAGCATGCACATCTGTATCCAATTGCATGCACATCTCGTGGAGTGCGACCTAATTGAAATTCAATGCAATCAAGGTCGCTTGGTTGCACGTCTTTCACTGATTTTGAGTTTCCGTAATAGAAGCAATCATGCGCGCATACCAAGGTTGTCCATCTGGAATCTTGTTTGCAACAGTTGTGCCACTTTCTTGTGTGTATTGGCCCTCTGAATCAGTAACAATGTATTGACGTTCTCCTGGCAATATAAAGTGCAAACGTTCACGTGCTTGAGATTTAATGAACTCGGGATCGCGCCACATTAACAGATCTTTACGTGCTTGTTCGAGTGCTGCATTGTTGCTTTCAACTTGTGATTTAAGAGCACTAATTTGTGCACGTTGAGTGAAATAATTCTTAATTGGAGGCGCAATTGTTAGTGCCATAAGGAACAAAATTGTCGCCAAGGTAAGTACACGACTCTGCCCACGTCGCTTATTGAAATTTAATCCGCGACGACGAGACATCTTTATCCTTTAAATCGTGGGAATGCCGCACGACCTGCATACACCGCGCCATCTGCTAGCTCTTCTTCAATTCGCAACAACTGGTTGTATTTTGCAACGCGTTCAGAACGAGCTGGTGCACCAGTTTTAATCTGCCCACAATTAGTTGCAACTGCAAGATCTGCAATTGTGGTGTCCTCAGTTTCGCCAGAGCGATGGCTGAGCATGCTTCGGTAATCCGCACGGTGCGCCATATCAACTGCGTCGAGTGTTTCTGTCAGTGTTCCAATTTGATTAACCTTTACCAAAAGCGCATTTGCCGTTGCTGAATCAATACCTTTTTTCAGGCGAACTGGATTAGTAACAAATAAATCATCTCCAACAATTTGTACACGCTTACCAAGGGATGCTGTCATAGAACCCCAGCCAGCCCAATCTTCTTCATCGAGTGGATCTTCGATAGAAACCAAGGGATAGGCATCTACAAGCGAGGTGTAATACGCAATCATTTCTTCTGCACTTTTAGCTGCGCCTTCGAAGTTGTACTTACCTTTTTCATGGAACTCAGTGGCAGCAACATCCATTGCAAGTGCTACTTCTTTGCCTGGTTTGAAACCAGCAAGAGTAATCGCTTCAATAATTAGATCCAGCGCTGCTCGGTTGCTCTCGAGATTTGGTGCAAAACCACCTTCATCGCCAACACTTGTTGCAAGCCCACGTTTTTTCAATACAGATTTAAGTGCGTGGTAAATCTCTGCGCCCCAACGAAGTGATTCGCGGAAAGTTTCGGCACCAATAGGGGCAACCATAAATTCTTGAATATCAACGTTTGTATCTGCGTGCGCACCGCCATTTAAAATATTCATCATCGGTACCGGAAGTACGTGTGCGTTTGGCCCACCTAGATAACGAAATAAGGAGAGATCAGCACTTTCTGCTTGCGCCTTTGCTGCCGCTAGTGAGACTCCTAAAATTGCATTTGCGCCTAGTCGAGACTTATTTGGTGTTCCATCAAGTGCAATCATTTCGCTATCTACAAGGCGTTGATCTTGTGCGTCTAAACCAATCACTGCATCAGCAATTTCGCCATTAACAAAAGCAACAGCTTTCTCAACACCTTTACCTAAATATCTTTTGCCACCATCTCGCAGTTCAGCTGCTTCAAATGCTCCAGTTGATGCACCACTTGGAACTGCAGCACGCGCTTGAGTGCCATCTTCTAATTGAATTTCAACTTCAATTGTTGGGTTACCACGGGAGTCAAGAATTTCGCGAGCTCCGAGAGCATCAATAAGCGCCACTTGCTTCTCCTGTCTTCTTCTATCAGTGCCTAATCCTACCGCGCCTCTTGCTGCGCAATCTCACGCATTAGTTGCTTACTCTGCATGCGCAATGCATCTTCTGGATCAACACCATTCTTATGTGCCCACGCAATTACAGCAAGCAATGCGGTGCCTACAGATTCTTCCGTTGCTATTGAATTTTCGGAATGCGTTGGAACATCGAGGTCTATTCCATATTTTTCTGCTCGATACAGCAGTTTATTGATGAGGGATAGCGCAGGTTGAGATAGCGCAACACCATCTAGCGCCGAAGTGCGTCCCTTTTCTGCAGCTTTAATTTCTTCCCAATTAGCAATCACTTCTTGGCTTCCGCTGACTTTTTTATCGCCGAAAACATGAGGATGTCTGCTGATGAGTTTTTCAGTAATCACTTTTGCTACATCTTCAATTGAAAAAGGGTCTGTTGGATGATCCTGTGCAATTCGTGAATGGAAATAAACTTGAAGCAAAATGTCGCCAAGTTCTTCGCGCATGCCAGCTCGATCTGATTCGGCAACTGTGTCTATGAATTCGTACGACTCTTCAAGTAAGTATTTAATCAAAGATTCGTGCGTCTGTTCTGCATCCCAAGGACACCCGCCAGGTGATCGAAGTTGATCCATCACCTCAACTAATCGTTGTAAGTATGAAGTATTCATACCATCAACAGATGTAATTACTCGTCAGATGGCGTGACTGCAGATCCTGCTGAATCAACAGGCACAACATCGGCAGTAGCTGCATCCCATGCACCATAACGTGGATTAATGGTTATCTTTTTCTCAGCTGCCATATCAATAACAAGTTTCTGAATTGAAGCACCAATTTGGTCCTCAGTTACTCCAGTAGCAACAAGACCTTGTGCGATCTTGTCTGAAAGGATTACTCCTTGTAAATACAAATCAAAATCCAGCGGAGCGATTCCTGCTACGACGAGAGCATTTGGCAGCTCTTCTTCTCCACCGATTTGTTCGATGATGTTTGCGCGGCGTGTATCAATCTCTGCTTTTGAGACAGTGATTTTTAACTTGGCAGCAGCTTCACTAAGCAATTCCGTCAAAATATGAAAGCGCATTTGAGAACGATTAAGTTCTTCTCCATATGCCAACGGCATCGCTGAAGTATCAAATTTTTCTCGTTCGGCCATGATGGAATCAATACTTGACTGAACCGTTGACTGTGAAATTTTGAATGAACCAACTGAGGCAGCTGAACTCACTTGCGAACATCCCGTGAGCAATAGTGCTGCTGAGATCGCCGCAATAGAAATTATCTTTTTCACTATGAACTGCCTTTCGAAGTTGATGTTAATTCGGTAACTACCTGTGTTACCCAAGCCAGAAGAGAAGTATCCACTATTGGGGCAGTACTTTCGGACGGATTCCATGCGGAGCTCTTTGGTAAAGCCACTAATACTGTTGAAGATGCGGATTTATAGAGTGATCCTGGGTACATACGAGCCAATTTAAGTTGCTTGGATTCGGGCAAATTAATGGGCGAGAGTCGAACAAATTTTCCTTGGGCAACAACTTCCCGAAGAGAAATGCTCTTTGCGAATGCGCGAAGTGCGGCAACACCAAGAAGTGTTTGCGCTTCTTCTGGTAAAGCTCCAAAGCGATCGAGGAGCTCTTCTTCTATGGCGTTAACATCTTCACGGTTTCGAACATCTGCTAAACGACGATAAAGATCTAAACGCAAACGCTCACCGGGTACGTATTGTGAATCTAAATGTGCATTAATTGGTAATTCAACTTTACATTCGTGGTTTGGCTCAGTTGTTTCAATGATTCCAGCCTTGTATTCGTGAACCGCTTCGCCAACCATTCGCATATATAAATCAAAGCCAACATCTGCAATGTGACCTGATTGTTCGCCGCCTAAGAGATTTCCTGCGCCGCGAATTTCGAGATCTTTCAGCGCAACGCGCATTCCAGCGCCTAATTCAGTGTTAGCTGCAATTGTCTTTAATCGATCATGGGCTAATTCACTTAAGGGTTGATCTGGAGGAAACAAGAAATAGGCATACGCGCGTTCACGTCCACGCCCCACACGTCCACGGAGTTGATGAAGTTGAGAAAGGCCGAATAGATCTGCTCGCTCAACAATTAAAGTATTGGCATTAGCAATATCTAATCCACTTTCAACAATAGTTGTACAAACCAAGACATCAAAATCACGATTCCAAAATGCCAGAATCACATCTTCGAGTGCGCCCTCACTCATCTGTCCATGAGCAATTCGGATGCGCGCTTCCGGTACAAGTTTTTGCAATTTTTGCGCAGCCTGATCAATTGATTCGACACGATTATGGATGTAGAAAATTTGTCCATCGCGCAATAATTCACGATGTATCGCTGCAGTAATTTGTGCGTCGTCTCGTGCACCGACATAGGTCAAGATTGGGTGACGCTCTTCAGGAGGAGTCGTGATCGTAGACATCTCACGAATACCAGTCACAGCCATTTCCAATGTGCGAGGTATAGGTGTTGCAGACATAGCTAAAACATCAACTGTTGTTCGTAGTTTTTTGAGAGATTCTTTTTGTTCAACACCGAAGCGTTGCTCTTCATCCACTACGACCAAACCAAGATCCTTAAATTGGACGTCATTAGAGAGTATTCGGTGGGTTCCAACAACGATGTCATATGTGCCAGCTTCGACTCCGGCCAAAATCTCTTTGCTCTCTTTTGCGCTGTTAAATCGTGACAATCCCGCAACCTTGATTGGGAATCCCGAATAACGTTCTTCAAAAGTTTTAGTGTGCTGCTGAACCAGCAACGTAGTTGGAACTAATACCGCTACTTGCTTGCCATCTTGCACTGCTTTAAAAGCAGCACGAATAGCGATTTCAGTTTTTCCATAGCCAACATCACCGCAAATGATTCGATCCATCGGATAAGGGCGTTCCATATCAGCCTTAACTTCATTAATCGTTGAGAGTTGATCAGGGGTTTCGATATACGCAAATGAATCTTCGAGTTCGCGTTGCCACGGTGTATCTGGCGAAAATGCAAAACCTGGAGAAGATGTACGTGCGGCGTACAATCGAATTAATTCACCTGCAATTTGCCGCACGGCTTTGCGTGCACGCCCCTTTGCTTTTTGCCATTCACCGCTTCCGATTCGATGAACAGTTGGAGTTTCACCACCTACGTACTTACTTACCTGTTCGAGTGAATCTGTTGGAACGAAGATGCGATCACCTGGTTGTCCGCGCTTGGCAGAGGCGTACTCAAGTACTAAGTACTCACGGGTTACTCCAGCAACGGTTCGCGAAACTAACTCTATGTATCTGCCAATGCCATGTTGTTCGTGAACAACGAAATCTCCCGCTTTCAACTCAAGCGGATCGATGGCAGTTTTACGTTTAGAGGGGAGTTTTTCAGTGTTGTTGATGACACCTTTGCTGCCAGATAAATCTCTTTCAGTGATGAATAGAATTCGAGCTGATGGCACGCTAAATCCATACGCAATTGTGGATGTCACAACACGAACAGATATTTCAGCGCTTCTAAACAAATTTGAATACCGATCATGCATTCCGTGGCCATGAGCTGCAAAAACTAAATTCTGCCCGGCATCTGTTGCGCTTCTAAATTCCTCTACTAGTCGTTCTGTATTTCCCCTTAGCGGGTCTATTGCGTGCGCATCTAAGAATGCTGCTTCTTCATCTAAATCACTTCCAAAAACATTAAAGCTTCGGGGCGCTAACTTATTTTTCTTTATTTCTTTGAACAGTTCTTCCCACGTCATATATGTGCCATCTCCACTGTGTAATGGAGTTGCTCCACCACTTGCAGCGTTTAGCCAAGAAGCTAAGTAAAACTCTTCATTGGTTGCAAGAAGGTCTGCGGCTCTTGATTTAATTCTTTCTTCATCAATGAATATAACTTCAGTGTTCTCGGGCATTCGATCTAAAATACTCTCAGTGGAATCAACGAATAAAGGAATGAAAGATTCCATGCCTTCAGTTGCAATTCCTTCTGAGATTTTTTCTAATATTTCCGAGGCTTGAGGAAACTGCGTGATTAGTGCCTTTGCTTTTGCTCGAACTTCTGAAGAGAGCAACAACTCTCGACATGGCAAAATCTTGATGACACCTTCTATAGGGGCTGTCGTGCGCTGACCTGCAACATCAAAGTAACTAATGTCTTCAATCTCATCACCAAAAAAATCTATACGAACGGGTTGACTTGCAAGTGGTAGAAAAACGTCAAGAATTCCTCCGCGCACGGCAAACTCACCACGGCGTTCGACTAAATCTGTGCGTTGATATGCAAGTTCGCCGAGGTGGTCAATAAGCTCTTTGAGATCACATTGAATTCCGACTGCGAGTTCGCGTACAGGTTCTGCGGCAAGTGAATTAATTATTCGATGAATCAGACCACGTACTGGAGTTACTACTATCGGATTCTTAAATTGCTTGTTCTTAAGTTCGATAAGAGTTGCTATTCGTTGCGCAACAGTGTCACTTCGAGGACTTAATCTTTCGTGCGGCAAAGTTTCCCATGCTGGAAACTCAAAGACTTCTGGATGTAATTCGCGCAGATCGTTAACAAAATCTTCACTAGACCTGCTGGAACTCGTAACGATTAATAGTGGGTGTTCTGTGGCGCGAATTGCTGCAAGAAATGGATGCAGCGGCGATGGGGCGATGATGCGCTTTTTCGATTCAAGAGCATCACGAATATGAGCATCAGTGGCGAGTGCATCGCGTACCAATTTCATGTAAGCCCCCTGTCTAGAAAAACGCCTAAGGCCCCAACTCCGTGAGACCGGAGGGGGCTTAATAGGGCAAGTCTAAGGCAGGTGAACCTGCCATGATTAGCCAATGTCTACGCAAGATTCCGCAGCAGCTATCGGCAATGATGGCGCTGGTTTGCGTGCCGATGTTCGAAAGCTTGGCGATTTACTCGGTGAGTCACTTGTTCGACAAGAAGGTCAAGAGTTACTTGAACTCGTAGAAGCCGTTCGTAAAGCAGGCAAAGACGGTGGTGGTGACGAACTCTTATCAAAACTATCTACCGAGCAATCAGTTCAGCTAGTTCGTGCATTTAGTACATATTTCAATTTGGCGAACGTTGCAGAGCAAGTTCACCGTGCACGAGTTTTATCTGATGCCAGAGCACAAGGTGGATCGTGGATGGCAAAAGCCGTAGACAAAATTGCGGCCGCGCAGAGTGCAAAGGTGCCTGGTCACGAATTTTCTACAGAAGATGTGAAGAGTTGGGTCAGTGAATTAATGGTGCGCCCTGTCTTTACCGCACACCCAACTGAAGCTGCGCGACGTTCTGTTCTAAACAAATTAGGACGTGTGGCAAAACTCTTAGATCAGCCAAGTACTCCATCTCAACGTGATCAGTTAGCAGAAACGATCGATGTACTGTGGCAAACAGATGAACTACGTGTTGGACGTCCAGAGCCACTAGATGAAGCTATGAATGCTCTTTACTATCTGGATGATTTATTCAAATTAACGATTCCAGAAGTACTCAACGATTTTAAGAATGAGATTAAAAGACTCGGAGTGGAACTTCCCTTAGATGCTCGGCCGCTCTCATTTGGAAGCTGGATTGGCGGAGACCGAGATGGCAACCCGAATATCACGGCATCAATCACTGAATCTGCGATGGTGTTACAAGTTGGTCATTCAATTCGCGTAACAATTGCAGCGATGGATGAGTTACGCCAGATGCTCTCAGTTTCAACAAGAATCACTGGCGTCAACCAATCGTTATTGAAATCAGTTGAAGAAGATCTCAAACATATTCCAGAGTTTGAAGAACGATTCAAGCGCTTAAATGTTCAAGAGCCATACCGTTTGAAGGCAACAGCAATTGTGCATCGCCTTGCATTCACTCGTAATCGTCACGCTGCTGGTACTGCGCATGTTCCGCACCGTGATTACAACAACACCTCAGAACTATTGGCGGACCTCACTTTGATGCGTGATTCATTGCTAGAAAATCGTGGCGAACTAATGGCCACAGGTCTACTTGAAAGAACTATGCGTACGGTTTCAGCCTTTGGTCTTACTCATGCCACTCTTGATGTTCGCGAGCACTCCGATGCACATCACCACACACTTGCTTTCGCATTAGGTGACTCATATAAAGGCAAGAACCATCAAGAGCGCTTCGCCATTCTTGCGAAGGAGCTTTCCTCCTCGAAGAAGTTAGATTTTGGAAAATGTGATGAACGCGCACAAAAAACACTAGATACCTTCAGAGCTATCTTCGATATTGTGCAGCGCTTCGGCCCTGAATCAATTGAGACCTACATCGTTTCAATGACAAAGGGACCAGATGATTTATTGGCAGCAATAGTTCTGGCTAAACAAGCTGGACTAATAAATGTTTCCACTAGCACCGCAATTATTGGTTTTGCTCCATTGCTTGAAACAGTGGCTGAGTTACGGGCAGCTGGAGAAATTCTTGAGACATTGCTGAGTGATCCTGGATATAGAAAGATCGTCGAACTTCGCGGTAATTTGCAAGAAATTATGTTGGGTTATTCTGATTCAAATAAAGATGCAGGAATCGCAACTAGCCAATGGGAAATTCATCGAGCACAACGTAAATTGCGCGATGTAGCAATGAAGCACGGAGTCAGGTTGCGTTTGTTCCACGGTCGCGGTGGTTCTGTAGGTCGCGGTGGTGGCCCAACCTATGAAGCACTCGTTGCATTGCCGTGGGGTTCTATTGATGGACAAATCAAGATGACTGAGCAAGGCGAAGTCATTAGTGATAAGTACTCACTTCCATCACTTGCTCGAGAAAACATCGAACTAATGCTGGCTGCTTCATTAGAAGCCACGGTTCTTAATCGTGCGCCGCGACAGAGCAATGAAGATTTAGAAAAATGGAACTCATGCATGGATCTGATTAGTGAAACCTCTTTTGCGCGCTATCGCGCATTAGTTGATCACCCAGATTTGCCTGCTTATTTCTACACATCAACACCTGTAGAACAACTCGGTGAAATGATGTTGGGTTCACGCCCTTCCAGACGTCCTGATGCTGCCGGTGGTTTAGATGGTTTGCGCGCAATTCCATGGGTATTTGGTTGGACTCAATCTCGCCAGATTGTTCCTGGTTGGTTTGGCGTAGGAAGCGGCTTGCGAGCAGCACGTGAAGCAGGAAAATCTGAAGTCATTGAGGAAATGCTTGGGCAATGGCACTTCTTCCATACATTCATTAGCAATGTTGAAATGACGCTAGCTAAGACTGATTTAGAGATGGCAAAGCGTTACGTAGAGGCGCTAGTTCCAAAAGAGTTGCATCACTTTCTCGACGTAATTGCTGCCGAATTTAAGTTAACGTGTGAAGAAATTCTGAAAGTTACAAAGAAGGTTTCATTGCTGGGAGATCAGCCAATTTTGGCTCGAACACTTCAGGTAAGAGATGCGTATCTTGCGCCATTACATTTACTGCAAGTAAATCTCCTAGAGCGAGTGCGCAATCACGATGGTGAAGTAGATCCAACTCTTCAAAGAGCTCTTTTGTTGACTATCAACGGCGTTGCAGCAGGCCTTCGAAATACAGGTTGAGTCTTAGCTGTTAAAGCGTGATTGTGTTTCTTCCAAACCCTTTGTTATTAGAGACTCGACCACATCACACCCGCGATCAATAAATTCTGGCAGAGTCTTTTTCTCAGCAACAGAAAAAGCCTTTAAGACAAAGTCTGCAGGATCTTGTGAGCCCATTGGACGACCGATACCTAAGCGGACTCTGAAATATTCAGCAGTTGCTAGTGCTGATGTCATCGACTTCAAACCATTATGGCCATTATCGCCACCAGCTAGTTTTGAGCGAATTGTTGAATACGCAATATCTAGTTCATCGTGTAAAGCAATAATGTGATCCGGTTCGACTTTATAAAAAGCTGCTAACGCCTTGAGTGGGCCGCCAGTCTCATTCATGTAGCTCTTAGACTTTGCAATGATGACCGATTGCGCATCAACACCTACACCGATTTTAAATGCGGCAAATTCAGTTCGTGACTTATGAGAAGACCACTTAACTTTGTAACGTTTAGCTAGTTCGTCAACAACCATTTGACCAACATTGTGGCGAGTTGCTGCATATTCTGGACCCGGATTACCGAGTCCAATTACTAACCAAACCATGTAGCAAGGTTAGTGCTTAAGCATCCTTCTTCTCGGCATCACCAGCAGTAGCGGCAGCGCCTTCAGCTGGAGCAGCAGCAGCATCTGCAGCAGGGGCTGCAACTTCTTCAACTACTGTAGAACGCTCTGAGAGGTGAACGACAATCATCTTTGGATCTGAGATAAGAACAACGCCTGAAGGAAGAACTACATCTGCAGCATACTTCGATGTTCCTGCAACCAATCCGGTGATATCAAGATCAAGGTGAGCAGGAATAGATGTAGCTTCTGTTTCAACTTCAATTGTGTTGTTAACGTGCTCGAGGATTCCGTCGCGATCAAATTCACCAGAAGCATGAACTGGTACAGATACGACAACTTTTTCACCACGACGAACGATTACGAGGTCAATGTGATCAAGTGTTAACTTGATTGGATGGCGCACGATTGCTTTTGGAAGTGTGAGTTCTGTTTTGCCATCTACAACGATGTCGAGAAGAACGTTTGAAGTTTTTAGTGCAACGCCTAATTCGCGTGCTGGAAGAGTGATGTGTGCTGGCTTCTCACCGTGACCGTAGATCACAGCTGGAACTTGACCATCGCGACGTGCACGACGTGATGCGCCTTTACCGAATTCAGTACGACGAATTCCGTTGATGGTGATCTCAGCCATTTTAATTTCTCCCTGTTAGGTAAAACTTTCGGTTACTTCACAAAAGTCCCAGCAGGAGCATTTACCTGCACCGTCGATAACGGAAGTTAAAAACCCTCGCCGGAACGAGGCAAAGATTAGCGAAGGGTTATCGGCTCTGGCAAATCGCGCTTATGAGTGGCCATCGAAGAGGCTGGTTACGGAACCATCTTCGAAGACCTCTCGAATTGCGCGACCAAGAAGCGGTGCAATCGAGAGAACTGTGAGGTTGTCGAACTTTTGATCCTCCGAAATTGGAAGAGTATTTGTAATCACAACTTCACTGGCACGAGAGTTCTTAAGACGTTCAATTGCAGGTCCCGATAGCACTGCGTGAGTAGCGGCGATGATTACCTCTTTTGCACCTGCTTCAAAGAGTGCGTCCACTGCCTTTGTAATTGTGCCGGCAGTATCGATCATGTCATCGATAACAACGCATGTCTGACCTTCGACATCACCAACTACGCGACCTGTGGTTGATTCATTTGGAATGCGTGGATCACGTGTTTTATGAATAAATGCGATCGGACATCCGCCGAGTAAATCTGACCAACGTTCTGCAACGCGTACTCGACCAGAGTCAGGAGAAACAATTGTTAGACGTGAGCGATCAACTTTTGAACCAACATAATCTGCAAGCATTGGAAGTGCGAATAGATGATCTACTGGACCATCGAAGAAGCCTTGAATCTGTGATGTGTGAAGATCAACAACCATTAAACGATCCGCGCCCGCTGCTTTAAACAAATCTGCCATCAAACGTGCAGAGATAGGTTCGCGTCCACGGTGCTTCTTATCTTGGCGCGCATAACCATAAAAGGGTGCAACAACTGTAATTCGCTTTGCAGATGCGCGCTTAAGTGCATCAACCATGATGAGTTGTTCCATGATTTGTTTATTGACCGGCGCAGAGTGACTCTGTAATACGAATGCATCGCAACCACGAACGCTCTCTTCGAAGCGAACAAATATTTCACCATTTGCAAAGTCATATGCTGATGTTGGTGTAATTGGAACACCAAGTTCTTGTGCAACTTCTTCGGCTAACTCCGGGAATCCACGGCCTGAAAAAAGTCTTAACCGTTTTTCAGATGCCAGACGGAGTTCGCTCATGGGGCTTAGCCTCTCTTATGTCCGTTTTCACTGCCAGTGTGACGCGCTGCAGCTTCGGCAGATTTTGAGCCAGAACGTTTGCGCAAGACCCAGCCTAAGACATTTCGTTGGCGTGATCGACCAACTCCAATTGCTCCAGGTGGGACATCTTCAGAAATTACAGATCCTGCAGCCGTGTAAGCCCCATCACCAATTGTTACCGGCGCAATCAACATTGAATCGCTTCCGATACGAACGTGGTCTCCCACGATTGTTTCGTGCTTTTCAACGCCATCGTAATTAACAAATACGGTTGCAGCGCCAATGTTGGTGCCTTCGCCAATTTTTGCATCGCCGACGTAGGAAAGATGTGGAACTTTCGAATCATTGCCAATCGTTGAATTCTTAATCTCTACAAATGCTCCGGCCTTAGAGCCGATACCAAGTTGTGTTCCCTTGCGTAAGTATGAATAAGGGCCGACATGTGCGTCTTTTCCGATGATGCTCTCCTGGCACACAGATTCGATCACGCGAGCGCCCTCAAGGATTGTGCATGAATCAAGTGTTGTACGAGGGCCAATTACGGCGCCAGATTTAATCGTCGTCTTTCCTAGAATTGCTGATCCTGGATAAATAGTGACATCACTTTCAATGGTGGCAGTGACATCTATCCATGTTGTTGTTGGATCAGTAATTGTTACTCCGGCGCGCATTAAATCGCTATTAATTCGATCGCGTAAATACGCTCCACTTTCAGCAAGTTGTTCGCGATCATTTACTCCGAGAGTTTCGACGTAATCATCGATGAGGGCAGCTGCGACTTCTCCCCCAGCTTGGCGCATAATCTCGAGCACATCGGTTAAATAGAGTTCGCCTTGGGCGTTACTGGTGGTGAGTTTGGAAATCGCTGATGTCAGTAGCGCACCATCAAAGATATAAACACCTGAGTTAACTTCAAAAATCATCTTTTCAGATTCGGATGCATCTTTCTCTTCAACAATGCGAAGAAGTGAGCCGTCATCAGCGCGAATAATGCGTCCATAGCCAGTTGGATCTGGATGCTCGGCAGTCATTACAGATGCACTAAATCCACCGTTGTGGTGAAATGAAATTAATTGAGCAAGAGATTGTGTTGTGAGTAACGGAGTGTCCCCTGCTAGAACAAGAACTGAGCCCTTCGGAGAAATTCCTTGAAGTGCTAGCTGTGTTGCATGACCTGTTCCACCGCGCTTTTCTTGAAATACAGTAACTGCCTTCGGTGAAATTACTGCAACGTGTTCTTCAACTTTTTCGCGACCAGAACCAATGACAACTCTTATCTGTTGTGGCGAAAGTCCATGTACTGCATGTAAAACATGTCCGACTAATGTGCGGCCAGCAACTTCATGCAAAACTTTTGGCAACGAAGATTTCATTCGCGTTCCTTCGCCGGCGGCAAGGATAATCGCGCACTCAAGTGATGAGTCGGTGCCCTTTGGTGGCGTCATGCTCCGCCACCAGGTATCGATCCTGGACCCTGGGCTTCAAAGGCCCATGTGCTAGCCACTACACAATGGCGGAACCTATATTCTCCCTTATCGGCACCAGTACTTTCGACCACTAAAGTTGCCTCACGCGAGAAATTTTAATAAATACTTTTAGAAAGTGGGGCGAAAATGCGTGATGAAGTAGACCGCCTCATCGCCGCGTGGAAGGCACAGCGTCCAGATCTGGATTTGTCTCCACTTGGAGTCCTCAGTCGCATCACTCGAATCTCTCGTCACTTAGATATTGAAAGACGTAATGCGTTTGCCGATTTAGATACGTGGGGCTTCGATGTCTTGGCATCACTTCGTCGTGCGGGTGCGCCATATCAACTCTCACCAAGTCAATTAATGCAAGAAACACTTGTCACAAGTGGAACGATGACAAATCGACTTGATCGACTCGAAGAACTCGAATTAATTACGCGCAAGCAAGATCCCTCCGATGGACGTGGTTCTTTAGTAACTCTGACAAAAGCTGGAGTGCGCGCAGTAGACGCGGCAATGGAAGAACTCTTAGGACGTGAAAGAAATTTCTTGGCGCCTTTGACTAGTGAAGAAAAAAAGGAGCTTGCTCGATTGCTCAGCATTATTGCAGCGCAATTTGAAGATGAAATCTAATGTGACTCTATAACTTTGGCGCCATGAACTGGGCCAAATGCGCGGGTAACACTTCCAACAACGCCAGAAGAACTTAGTGCAACAGCTAAATCCAATCCGTGTTCTTCATCAGAGACTAAGAATGCAACCGTTGGTCCTGATCCAGAAACAATTGCACCAAGTGCTCCGTACTCTTGGCCAACATCAAGGATTAGGCGAAGTGCTGGTCGAAGCGAACATGCGGCAGGTTGAAGATCATTAACTAGTAAATTACCAACTGCCTTCGGATCTGCAGCTAGGAGCGCTTGCATTAATACATCACTAATCTGCGGTTCGCTAATTTCTAAACCTTGTCGTAATCGATCACACTCGCCGTACACCGCTGGAGTTGAGAGCCCCACACTAGAAAGTGCTAAAACCCAGTGATAGGTACCGCGTGAAAGTGCAGCAGTGAGTTGGTCTCCTCTACCTTGTCCGATAGCGGTTCCACCACGTAACAAAAATGGAACGTCGCTACCGAGTTGCGATGCTATTTGATGCATCTCCTCACGAGTCATTTCAAGGTTGTACAACTCATCAATTGCAACAATTGTTGCGGCGGCATCTGCACTTCCGCCGGCCATGCCACCTGCGACAGGAATTGATTTCTTTATCTCAATATTGACATCGATATCAATTTCAAAAGTACTAGCGATGAGTTGAGCGGCTTCTACTACTAAATTGGAAGCATCTGTTGGTACACCATGGATTTGATCCCCAGAAACAGCTAAATTAATTCCAGAGCCTTTTTCGGCAATTTTGACTGTAACGTCATCAAAAATTGAAATCGCTTGAAAAACTGTCACGAGTTGGTGATATCCATCAGATTCACGGGGGCCAACAGAGAGTTGCAAGTTAACTTTCGCTGGTACACGCACAGTCACAGATCTAATTGGCACGTTAAAACCCTATTCGTGCAATTGCGCAAAAATCATTAACTAAGAGAGATTCTCCCCTAAGTGTCGGATCGATTCCTGCTTCGATGAGTATTTTTTCAGCAGCGGCCGAGGAACCATAAATACTTGAAAGTGCCGAACGCAACATTTTCCTGCGTTGGGCAAATGCTGCATCAATTAATGTAAAAACACTCTTTCGCAACGCTTCATTACCTAAGGGTTGATGGCGAGTAAATGAAACAAGTTTTGAATCTACTCCCGGAACTGGCCAAAAAACTGAACGAGAAATCGAACCTGCGCCAGATACATCTGCCCACCATGCTGCTTTTACAGATGGAATTCCATACTCTTTTGTACCTGGCTTTGCAGCTAAGCGATCCGCAACTTCTGCTTGCACCATGACAACTCCAGATTTAAGAGTTGGGAATACTTCCAAAAGATGGAGCAATACAGGAACCGAAACGTTATATGGCAAATTTGCGACCAAAACCGTTGGTTGTTCACTCAATGACTTTAAGTGAAGAGCATCTTGATGGAGGACAGTAAAAGTTGCAGAACTTTCATTGTGTGCAGCAACTGTTTGCGGCAATCTCATCGCTAACCGCTCATCAATTTCGACGGCGATAACTGATTTAGCTTCTTCCAAGAGCGCGAGGGTGAGCGAACCTAATCCAGGGCCAATTTCGAGTGCGATGTCTGAACTTGTTACGCCAGCCGTTCTTACAATTTTTCGGCACACATTGGCATCAATGACAAAGTTTTGGCCAAGTGATTTTGCTGGCTTTATCCCTAACTCTTCTGCTAACTCGCGTATCTCGGCTGCACCAAGCAAGGTCATACGAATGAACCAAAGATGCGTTCGGCGTTTTTGCTCAGAGCCGTTGCTAATTCCGCATCACTCACATTTCTTTCATCAGCCATTGCGCGGACAATGTTTGCAATTTGTGCCGGAGTATTGAGCGCACCCCGATGCGGCATTGGAGCCAAAAATGGTGCATCGGTTTCTACCAACAGCTGGTCAATCGGAACGATTTTTACAGCTTCGCGTAACTGGGGTGCATTCTTAAATGTAAGTGTTCCCGCAAAAGAGAGAATATATCCGCGGTCTACGCAAATCTTTGCCATCTCTAAGTCACCTGAATAGCAGTGGAAAATGGTTTTTTCTGGTGCGCCTACTTCGAGCAAAACAGATAAAACATCATCATGCGACTCTCGATCATGAATCACTAGCGCCTTGTTATGTTTTTTTGCTAATTCAATATGCCACTTGAAAGATTCTTGTTGTCTTTTTCGTAACTCTGGTGGAGTACGGAAATAATCTAAACCTGTTTCACCGATTGCACGCACACGAGGATGTTCTGCAAGTTTTGCAATGATTGACCAATCGTGTTCGAGGTCCTCGACAACTGGCGCTTCATTGGGGTGCAATGCAACGGCTGCAAGCACTCTTCCCTTCCAGTGATCAGCTGCATCTACGCACCATTGAGATTGCTCTGCTGAATAGCCAACTTGCACAACACGATCAATTCCAGCTGCACGTGCATCATCTAAAACTTTGCCGACTTCTGCTGAGTCAGGTGCTGCATTTGTAACAATCTCTAAGTGCGCATGTGAATCAACAGTTGTAACCGGTAGTGGTTCGGGTCGTGGTGCGGGAATGCGATCCAGGTCGCGATTATGACGATCGGCCATAGGAGTTACTCAGCAGATTCAAGACGTGGAAACAGCACAGGAGTTTTGGTCACACGTGCACCAGCTGGTAATTGACCCCATGTGGCAACATCAGAAATCTTTTGTGAACTCAGTGTTCCAAGTTCATCTTGCGCACCTAAGCTCTGCCACAAAATTTCGCAAGTTGTTGGCATTACAGAGTTGAGTAAAACGGCTAGTGCACGCAATGATTCTGCAGTGTTGTAGAGAACTTCCTCAAGAACAGCTTTATTCGCAGGATCTTTAGCAAGAATCCATGGCTCTTTTTCTGTGACATAACCATTGACGCGTTTACAGAAATCCATAACTGCATTGATGCCACCTTGGAAATCAAGTGCACACATGGCCTCATCTGCTTTGGAAACAGCGTTCGATAGTGCCTCTTCGAGCGTTTTGTCATGTGCTACTTGTGGAAGTTTTCCATCGCAGTATTTTTCAATCATCGCAGCTAGACGTGAAGCAAGGTTTCCAAAATCATTTGCTAACTCACTGGTGTATCGCGCACTCATGTCTTCCCATGAGAACGAACCATCAGAACCAAAAGGAATTGCGCGCAAGAAGTAATATCTAAAAGCATCCACGCCAAAGTGATCTGTAATGTCACTTGGCGCAATTCCAGTGAGCTTGCTCTTGCTCATCTTTTCGCCACCTACTAGTAGCCAACCATGGGCAAAAACTTTCTTTGGAACTGCAAGGCCTGCCGCCATCAACATCGCTGGCCAGATGACTGCGTGAAAACGCAAAATATCTTTTCCAACAAGATGTACATCTGCAGGCCATGTTTGTGCAAATTTCTTGCCACCTTCAGAATCAGGCGCATCTGTAAGACCAACCGCGGTTGCATAATTTAGAAGTGCATCGAACCAGACATAAACAACTTGCTTGGTATCCCATGGAACTGGGATTCCCCAGTCAAATGTCGAACGGGAAATTGAGAGATCAGATACTCCGCCTTCGAGGAATGAAAGTACTTCATTGCGCGCGCTCTCAGGTTGGCATGCATCCGGGTTCTTTTTGTAGTGCTCAATCAATGGAGCTGCGAAATCAGAGAGTTTGAAAAACCAATTTTCCTCATTTACTAACTCAATTGGTTTGCTATGAATTGGGCAGAGTTTTTCACCATTTGATTCGATTAAATCTCCAGGTAATTTAAACTCCTCGCAGCCCACGCAATATGGACCTTCATATTTGCCCGAATAAATATGTCCAGAATCTTTCAAGCTTTGTAGAAACTTCTGCACACGTTCTGTGTGGCGCTTTTCTGTTGTACGAATAAAGTCATCATTTGCGATATTGAGTGCTTCCCAATTCGGCTTCCACGCTTCTGCGACTAAACGATCTACCCACGCTTGCGGAGCAGAGTTGTTTTGTTCTGCAGTGCGCATGACTTTTTGGCCGTGCTCATCTGTTCCTGTTAAAAACCAGACAGATTCGCCACGTTGACGATGCCAACGCGTAAGCACATCACCAGCAACAGTTGTGTACGCATGACCAATATGCGGTGCATCATTTACGTAGTAAATAGGCGTAGTGAGATAGAAGGATTTATCGCTCACGTTGCTCATTTGCCTATCTTATTAGCATCTACAACAGCGGCATAAACCGAACGCTTAGGGAGTGAAAATTCTTCGGCCACGGCTGCAATTGCACCCTTGCGATCCATGCCAGCTGATTCAAACTCTTGAACACGCGCAACCATTGAATCTGTTGTTACTGATTTAGCATCTAGTTCTGCTCCACCGATAACTAATGTGATTTCGCCAAGAACTTCGTTCTTCTGGCTCCACTCCAATAGTTCGGATAAGTCACCACGAATTGTCTGCTCGTAATGTTTAGTCATTTCGCGACAGATTGCTGCTGTTCTATCTGAACCAAAAGATGCAATCGCATCAGTAAGGGATTCTTCAAGACGGTGAGGGGCTTCGAAAAAAACCAGTGTTCGTTCATCAAATCTGAGAGATTCATAAAACTTTTTGCGTGCGCCAGATGTGCGGGGAGGAAAACCATCAAAGGCAAAACGATCAGTTGGCAGCCCTGATAAAGCCACAGCCATTGTTACAGCAGAAGGTCCTGGCAATACTTGAACCGCTATATTTTCAAGAGATGCATCACGTGCTAATCGAAAACCAGGATCACTGATTGTTGGCATTCCTGCATCACTGACGACCAGTACATTTTTGCCAGCCCTCAGTAATTCAAGTATTTCTTGTGTGCGCTCTTCTTCGTTGCCATCAAAAAAAGAAATTATCTTGCCAACGAAAGTGACACCGAGATCTGAAGCTAATCTATGAAAGCGACGGGAATCTTCTGCCGCAATTACATCAGCTGTGGCAATTGCATCCATTAAGCGTGCCGAAGCATCCTTGGGATTTCCAAGTGGAGTTGCTGCCAAGATAAGAGCCATGGCGTAATCATCTCAGTAATTCTGCTCAGATACGCTATCTCTGTGATCGCAAGTGCTGCACCAATACTTATCGCAATTGGAGCATTTTTCCTGCGTGTGATTAATCTGGGAACTCCTAAAGGATTTGTATTTGATGAGGTTTATTACGTTGACGGCGCACGAGATTTTTTAAGGTACGGGGTCGAGGTTGCAGGTTCAAAGCCAGAGTTCGTTGTGCATCCACCTATTGGAAAATGGTGCATAGCACTCGGTATAAAAATATTCGGAGACAGTGAATTTGGTTGGCGAATTGCTGCTGCAATAGCAGGAACACTAATCATCCTGATTGCAGCTCGTCTGGCTCATGAACTCTTTTATTCACCCTTTTTAACTGCTATTACAGCAGCGCTCATGGCCTTTGATGGCTTATTGCTTGTTCATTCTCGAACTGCATTATTAGATTTATTTCTTACACTTTTTATTCTAACTGCAGCTTATTTTTGGTTTAGGCAGCAGTATTGGTATTCAGGTATTTTCTTTGGTTTAGCACTTGCAACAAAGTGGAGTGCGCTTTATTTCATTGCTCTCTTTGCTTTGGTAACACTTTTCAGATTATTAAAGGTAACTGCTTTCAAAGAGTCACTTCGTGAGGTAGGAATTCGAATTCTTCAATTTGCATTTTTACCACTAGGAATTTATCTAACTTCTTGGGCTGGATGGCTGTTTAGTGATCGTGGGTGGAATCGTGACTATGCATCAAATCCCTTGGCCTCGCTTTTCTATTATCACAAGCAAATGTTGGACTTTCATACATCCTTAGTTGAAAAACATTCCTATCAAGCCAATCCATGGGGATGGTTGATTATGAAAAGACCAACATCTTTCTTCTATGAATCTCCGAAGGGTTGTGGCAGTACAAGTTGTTCGCAAGAGGTTTTGGCGCTGGGAACTCCGGTTTTATGGTGGAGTGCAACGATTGCATTGGTATTTCTTATTGGATTGTGGGTTTGGCAGTTTTATCAACGAAGCATCGATAAGAAGTTAACTTTTATTCTGCTCGGAGTGATTGCAGGATATCTGCCCTGGTTTTTCTTCCAGAAGCGCACGACCTTTAGTTTTTATGCCATTGTTTTCGAACCATTTTTGGTTTTAGCGATTGTTTATTGTGCGAAACTATTCATTGATAAGAGTAAGAATCCAGCGAATGCTCAAGTAATTATCCTTGGTTTTGTGGCGGTGGTTTTCCTGAATTTTGTCTTCTTTTTGCCGATTTATTTAGGCGAGGTAATCACATATGCCCAATGGCAAATGCGAATGTGGTTTGTCTCTTGGATTTAGATTATTCGTTTGAAGCGCGTGATCGATTGAGTTTCTCAACTGCTTCATCAGCTAAGTCTTGATCGAATACCTGATCGCGTGAAGGCGTAGCCGCTGCTAGTGCTTCACGTGCTAAGCGTTCTTGTTCTTCGCTCCATTGGCCCGGAATTGTAAGATCAATTGTTCTACGAGGCATAACAGCTTTAGGTGCATTTACATACGTTGGCACTGGAACGTCATTTGGTTGCCAGGCGCCACGATTTTCTGCACTGCCTTTTGGCAAAATAACTACGCCAGATAACTCGCGTTCTGAAAGCGGAATCCAATGTTCTTTCTGCGCTGTGTGCTGAACTACGTCAGAGAGATTTGTACTAGATGTACCAGATTGACTCTTTTGTAAGTTTTTGATTCTTCGCTTGTATAACTTCTCACTAATTGTTTGTCGTCTTACGTGTGCTACATAAATAATTATTCCTGTGAGTGGAATAAGTGCGAATGTAATTTCCATAGTATTCATTAGACCACCAACAATTGTTGTAAGGAGTGAAATTATTAGGATTAAAAAAACTATTCTTCTCTGCATTAATCGTTGCGCAACTTTGGCTTCATGATCCAGGTCTGTGTGTATGACTCCAGATCCAGAACTTCCACCTGGTGAACTATTTGCGACAACACGGAGTGCGCTTTTATAGCGTTCAATAGATTTACCAGAAAATTCATTTCTATCGTGAACCCATCGTGGCAAGAAATAGGCAACCCACATTCCGATGATTGCCAGATAGATGAGACCCGAAGCCATGATGTATAAAGATAGGGGGAGTTTTACCGCTCATCGGGTATTTCAGCGCGGATGTTGCACTGCTTTTTTACTTACTTAATTAATGGGTTTTCTTTTACGAATGAAATATGGTCTCGCCAATCTCCATCGATATGTAAATACCTCGAACGTTCGCCTTCAAATACATATCCAGCTTTTTCGGCTACTCGACGTGATGCCGCATTTTCAGGACGCAGATTTATTTCAATGCGGTGTAGCGCCAGGACTGAAAAGCCGTATTCGGTCAATAAGTTGACGGCTTGTGTTGTGTACCCGCGTCCTGCATATGAACGATCAATCCAATATCCAATGTGTGCCCCACGTAATGCGCCAAGAATAATTCCACCCATAGAAATTTGCCCGATTAAATTCTTTCCACTCCATATTGCAAATGAAATCGACCGAACATCACGTGATTCACGATTAAGGGTTCGGACTAATCGAAAAAACGACGGCAACTCCTTGCGTAATGACTCTGCATCACTTCCCGGAATAAAGGGAAGGGTTGCTTCCCATGGTGCAAGCCATTCACGGTTTTCGGCCCGAACACGGAGCCATTTTTTTCTGTCCCGTAAACGAAGAGGCATTAAATAAATCTCTGAACCGCTCAGTGTGATCGGCCAGGAATGTTCACGCATTTAAATATATCGCCGTTCAAGAACTACGACATTGACAGATGCGCCTGCTTCAATTTTTTCATCTTTCTCACTTATTGCGATAAATGAGTTTGCATCTGAGAGTGTTGAGATTTCATCCTGAATTTCAAGTGCACGAACAGAGCTGGCATCTTCAGAAAGAATTGCCCGAACGTATGAGCGTGCACCAGCAGTGGATGTAATTGCTTTCTCCAGTTTTGCTTTCACTGATGGGCGATGAATTGTGGATACGCCCAACATAGTTCGAATCATTGGTCGCACAAAAAGTTCAAATGAAATATAGGCATTAATAGGATCTCCAGGCAGTGTGACTACAGGAGTTTTATCAGGACCAATCTGACCAAAATTATGGCGTCCACTATTTTCAATTGCCAGATCAAGAGTTGTTATCTCGCCCATCTTTGCAAGTGTTCTAGTAATCAGATCAAATGAATCATCGTTGCGTTCTCCGCTAATTACTATGAGATCTGCTCGTACTAATTGATCTTCAATAACGCCCAGTAGTTCTTCTTCATCATCTGGGATTGAGTGCACTCGGTATCCAATTGCTCCAACTTCACGCACAGCAGTGGTGAGTAACCAAGAGTTAGTTTCAAATTCTTCATCGGCCTTAAGTGATTGACCAGGTTCGACTAGATCAGGACCCGCAGACAAAATTACAACTCGCGGATGTGGGCGGGTTGGAAGATGATCTAGACCAATTGATGCTGCTAAACCAATCTGTGTAGAACGGATGCGACTGTTTGCACGTAAAACTAATCTCTCGCCCGCGTAAATATCTTCCGCCAGAGTTGCACCATGTGCATCTAATAAAGGCAGATCTAGTGGTTCGAGTGGGTGGCAAATACCGAGTAATGAACTGAGAAACTCATCTACCCGCATCGGCTCTGCCATAATCACACCATACTTGTTGTGACTACATATCTAGGGGATTTGCGATGATAGACAAAGCACACATGCGTGAACGGTATCGCCGTGAAAGGCGTGAGGCCTTTGTCCCTGCAGTTTATTCAAATGTTCTTGCAACTCCCGAAGTAATGCAGGCCACGATTGTTGCCAGCTATGTCTCGTATGCTCACGAACCAAGCACCGTCGAACTCAATCGTGCACTAATTAAATCTGGAAAAACTCTCTTGTTGCCACGTGTAAACAAAGATCACATCGATTGGATCTATTGGGATGGTGACCAGAGCAAGTTGATCGAGAAGAAAAAAATTCTAGAACCTGTGGGAGAAGTAGTTTCAACGTTGCCAGCAATAGATGTTGTAATCGTGCCAGCACTTCGAATTGATCGAGATGGTTATCGACTCGGCCAAGGTGGTGGATATTACGATCGTGCGCTTCCGATGATGTCTGGATGGAAAATCGCGCTAGTTCATTCGGGTGAAGTAACGAGTGAAGTATTGCCCCGAGAACCCCATGACATTGCAGTCGATGCTGCTGCTACACCTGATTTGATTGTGCGATTTAAGAGAAATTAACGAACAGGCAAATTGCGAGCCATAACAATTCGTTGAACTTGATTTGTACCCTCATAAATTTGAGTTAGTTTTGCATCGCGCATCATTCGCTCAACTGGATAATCTGAAACATAACCATATCCGCCAAGTACTTGAACTGCGTCTTGAGTAACTTTCATTGCCACATCGCTTGCAAAACACTTGCTTGATGCTGAGAAGAACTTTAGGTCCTTTTCGCCATTTTCACTCTTAACTGCTGCTGCATACGTTAGCTGGCGAGCAGCTTCAATATTCATGGCCATATCTGCCAACATGAATTGAATAGCCTGAAAATCAAAAATAGGTTTGTTAAATTGTTTACGTTCGTGCGAATAAGCCGTTGCGACATCTAAAGCACCTTGTGCAAGTCCAAGTGCTTGGGCTGCGATTGTAATTCGCGTGTGATCTAAGGTGTCCATCGCAAGTGAAAATCCTTTGCCAACTTCGCCAATTCGGCGGTCATCAGATATTTCAACGTTATCGAAATAAACTTCACGTGTCGGTGATCCTCGGAAACCCATTTTTTTCTCAGGGGCACCAAATGAAACACCTGAATCAGTTTTCTCAACTACAAAAGCAGTGATTCCTTTTGAACCAAGTGATGGATCTGTCTGGGCAATAACAGTATAGAAATCTGAAATCTCTGCATTTGAAATCCACTTCTTGCTTCCGTTAATGATCCACTTATCGCCGCTCTTTACCGCTTTGGTTCGAAGAGCTGCAGCATCTGATCCTGCTTCGGATTCTGACAAGCAATATGAAAAACCTTTTCCTTGCGCTAACGGAGTGAGCCAACGCTTTTTTTGTTCTGCAGTTCCACCAAGTATGAGTGGCATTGAACCTAATTTGTTAACAGCAGGAATAAGTGAAGAAGATCCACAAACTCTGGCAACTTCTTCAATAATTAATACAACAGCAAGTGCATCCGCACCATCGCCACCAAACTCTGTTGGGACGTGTGCCGCTGACAATCCTGCTTTTGCTAGCGCTTGTGCAGCTTCAATCGGATAACGATGATCTTCATCGACAGCTTTTGCATGAGGAGCAATTTCTTTTTGGGCGAGTGAGCGAACACTTTGGCGCAGATCTTCGTATTCACTTGGCAATGAATAAAGTGAATCCATCACTGGTTAGCCTCTCTATCTCTCTTATCCAAATTGTTGAGGTACATGTTGTACTGCGCAAGTTCATCGGGTTGACCGAGCGCCGCCATACGAGCAGTGTTTCGGTCTATGCGTTTTGCTTCATGTGAGTCATCACGCATCCACTGGATGAATGTAGCAATGAGAGCGATAAGGATTGGAATCTCTCCCATAGCCCAACCAATTGCTCCTCCAGATTGTTGGTCTGCAAGTAAATCCGTGGACCATGGACGTTGAAGCGACTCGAAATAACCACCATCAATCAAAGTTGTTGTAGACATAAGTGCTACAGAGAAGAATGCGTGGATACTCATGGCAGCCAAGAGAATTCCAATTCTCACTAAATGAGGAACTTTTCTTGGGTTTGGATCTACCCCAACAATCACGTGGAAAAAGAGTATTCCTGCAAGAAGAAAATGAACGCCCATAAACAAATGTCCTAGGTGACTCTGCATCATGCCACCAAATAATGGAGTGAAATAAAGTACAAATAGAGAACCATCAAAGATTGCAAGCGCCACAATTGGATTTGTAATTACTCGTGAATAACGCGAATGCAGAGCAGAAATCAATAATCCGCGTACGCCTCGTTCAACGCCGTCTCGAGATTGGGGCAAAGTCCGAAGTGCCAGAGTAATTGGTGCACCTAAAACAATTCCTATGGGAGCGATCATCCCTAAGACCATGTGAGAAACCATGTGCCATGAAAAAGCGAAGTAAGAATAAACGCCTAGCCCACCACTTGTTGCAAAATCAATTGCTGATATTCCTAAAGCAAATGAAATTGTTCGACCCACTGGCCACTTATCTCCACGACGCGTAAGAACCACAACACCCTTGATGTATAAAGCAACTGCTAAAACGAGCAAGCCAATCATTAATACATCTGGATTGTATTCAAAAAGAATTCGTGAAAATGTTGGTGCTTCAGGCATGTTAATACCAGTAATTGCAAGTGCAGCATTGAACTCTTGTTCGCCGCCACGAACTGGTGGTTGATTCGAAGAAAGCCACGAACCTAGAAGCGTTACAAAAGTCATGATTCCAGCTTCAACTGAAATCAACCGCGTCATAGCGCCCCAATTAACCGAAGGTTTTGCAGCTAGATAATTTCTATGTTTATAACCAATGAAAAGCAGAACAAAAGTCACGGCAACTTTAAGTATTACAACATATGCGTAACTAGTGGTCCACGCTGCAGCAAAATTGAGTCGAACACTTGCATTCAAGACTCCGCTAAGGACTACTGCAATGGCTGCCCACAGCGCTATATGGCTAAAGCGGGGTAATGAAACTTTACGGTCATCTTTGTTGAGCAAAGCGATTGCAATTACTCCGCCTACCCAGAATGAAAGCGCAATCACGTGAATGAATAATGAGCCAATAGCCAGTGCGTGCGATCCGCTAGATGCTGCATGGCTTTGAAAAACCGGTGCTGCTACTGCAAAAAGTGCCATCAGCAAAAGAATCGCTGTATATCCCGTAGATGTAATCGCCCGTGTTGTGAGCGTTATCAATAAGGCTATCGCCATCTGAAAAAATAGATATTGACCGAGTGAAATTTGAAAAACAAATGATTGTATAACCGTTACGTCGAGCACGCTTGAAAATGATCCACCTAAAATGTTAGCCAGGGTGAACAAAATATTTAGAAAGCTACTAAAAAACCAGAGTGAAGCCGCCAATGAAACGATAGAGCGAATCTTTCTTCCACTTGTTGAAAGTTTTCCATCTTTATCTAAAACCAAGAAAGCAAGAGCTAACAAAGCCCCTATGGTGGCAAAACTTGAAAGTAGTACTAGAAATTTACTGGCGGTGACCAGAACAGGGATCATCGCTCTTTATAAATCTTTCGCGCATACAGAGAAAGCAGCACAAGAACGAAGAGTGCAACAACGAGCATTCCAATAACAAATGCATTCGTTCCCCAATTGTTTACTTCTGCTTTTGGAGTGGCACTTTCTACTGGAGTTGGTTCTGGCGTTGAGATTTCATTTGGAGCTGCAAAAGTGAATCTAAATGAACCTTCCAGCGGAACATCATTTTCTGAAAAGAGTGAATAAGTGACCGTGTAAACACCGGCAACTTGAAGTGTTTTTAATCCAAGAACAGCACTTGCACCCTCAATTGAAAGCACGCCATCATCAACTCTCTTACCTTGAGGATCAGTAACTTCCATTAAGTTTGCACTGTCAATAAGTTCGACTTGTCCAGTAACACTGACCGCACTCGGTGCAACCGTCACGGTCGCACCACTTATGGGATTTGTGGCAATAAGCAAATTAGCACTCGCAGCAGGGGCAGCAATAAACAACGTAACAATTGCAATGCTTATTGCCCGCATGATTTTCATTGTGCGCCCCTTTTCAGCCACTCTAATTCGCGTCAATCTTCCCACTTCTTTAGACTTGGTATCTACCCCTAGCGGGGATAAATAAACGGAAAGGAATAGTCAGATGCCTACATATCAATATGCATGCTCTGACTGTGGCCATCAATTTGAGGCTTTCCAAACTTTTTCTGAAGCATCATTGAGTACCTGCCCAGAATGTAAAGGCGCAGTAAGAAAGATTTACTCTGCTGTAGGAGTTGTCTTCAAGGGTTCTGGTTTCTATAAAACTGATTCTGTAAAGTCAACGAATAGTGAAACATCCGCTGCAACAACTCCGGCTGCCACACCTGCGGCAACACCGGCACCCGCACCAAAAGCTGATTAATTAATCTTCGTGATGGGGCGGTTTATCCGCTTTCATTTCTGCCTCACGACGTGCATCTTCAAGGGCTTGTTCGTGATTAATCTCATCAGAGGTAACACTGGGCAAAATTTCACTCATGAACGGCCTCCGATTAGAATTACACTCCTAATACTACAGAGATTTCAGGGACATAATGTTTGCAGGGCTGGGAAGGTTCATAGTTCGTCGCAAGAAGTCAGTTCTTATTCTTTTCATTCTCGGAATTCTTGCCGCTGGTGGCGTCGGATCACTCGCGTTCTCTAAATTAGATAGCGGTGGTTATTCCGATCTCAATAGCGATTCAGCAAAAGCATATGACTATCTGACCAATAAGTTTAAAGTCCAAGAACCCGCTGCAATTCTCGTCGTTGACACACAAGATCGAAGCATCAATGATCCTGATGTCTTTACTGAAGCTGCTGCTCTTGAAGCTCGAGTAAAGGAAGTTGCTGGCGTAGAACGCACGATTTCTTACTGGAGCACTGGTGGTGCGCCAGCGATGAAATCAACTGATGAAAAAGCGGCGTTCGTATTTATTTACACAGACCCAGCTTCGAATGACTGGGCTTCAATTGAAAAAATCGGCAAGGTAATTCAAGCAGAATTCGATGGCAAGCAAGGAAATTTTGTTGTCTATGCCTCCGGCGGTGGAGTAATTACTCATGCAATTAACAATAAAATTAAAGAAGATTTGTTGTTGGCAGAAGCCATTGCAATCCCCCTTACTTTTATCCTATTAATCTTCGTATTCGGCGCGATGGTTGCATCAGCAATGCCACTCTTTGTGGGCGTAAGCGCGATTCTTGGCTCATTCTTAATCATCTTTATCTTTACCCTCTTTACAGATGTCTCTGTCTTTGCTCTCAATCTAATTACAGGTCTGGGACTCGGTCTTGGAATTGATTACGCACTGCTTATCGTCAATAGATTCCGAGAAGAGTTGCACTCCGGTAAGAGCGTTCACGACTCTGTAGTTAATACAGTGGCAACCGCAGGTAAAACTGTTTTTTATTCAGGGCTCACAATTTTGGTAACGATGGCTTCTTTGTTGGCATTTCCTTTGAACTTCCTTAAGTCATTTGGTTATGCAGGTATTGCAGTTATTTCTTTGGCAGTACTCACTGCACTCATTCCACTGCCTGCACTACTTGCAATCTTGGGACACAGGGTTGACAAAGGCGTTATACGCAAAGCAGGAATCGTTCCAAAAGAAGATGGTCGATGGGCTCACACTGCACGTGCTGTTATGAAAAGACCCGTACCCGTCGTTATCGGTTCTCTATTAGTACTTGGAATTCTTGCGGCCCCAATTACAAACATTGCATTTTCTCAGGTGGATTCTCGTGTGCTTCCGAAATCTGATCCTGCTGCCATTGCATCTGCAGTTATTGAGGATCGCTTCACTGGATTAGAAGGAACTCCGATTGAAGTTGTGATTCCAAACGGTGCTGGAAGAGAGAGTGAAATCAATAACTTCTTAACACGCGTACAAGGTGTGGACGGAATTTCACGTATCGGGCAAATTGAGTATTTTGGAGACGATGTTCGTGTGCAAGTTATTTCAAGCCAAGCATCACGAACTTTGGAATCACAGCGAATCATTCATGAAATTCGTGACCTCTCAGTTCCGCAAGGAACACTGATCGGAGGCGTAGCTGCTGACTTTACGGATTCACAAGATGGAATTGCCCGTGCGCTTCCTTGGGCTCTCGGTTGGATTGCACTGTCAGTATTTATTCTTATCTTTGTCTTCACCGGTTCAATAATTTTGCCAATAAAAGCTGTGTTACTTAACGCCTTATCTCTTATTGCAACGCTAGGTACTGTTACCTGGATCTTTATTGATGGCCACCTCAAGTGGTTAGTTGGTGATTTTGTGGTCACGGGTGCATTAGATACCGGATCCGTAATTTTGGTCGCTGTCGTTGTCTTTGGTTTATCGATGGACTACGAACTCTTCTTGCTTTCGCGTATTCGTGAAGAACATCTAGATGGTAAATCTAATATCGAAGCGGTTGCAAAAGGCTTACAACGCTCAGCACGCATTATTACTGCCGCAGCATTATTGCTCGCAGTTGTATTCGCAGCATTTATGACGAGCGGTGTTACCTCAATCAAGATGCTCGGTTTTGGTGTTGCATTCGCTGTTCTACTTGATGCAACTCTTGTTCGTGCATTATTAGTTCCTGCACTCATGCGTTTATTTGGTGAACGCAATTGGTGGGCACCAAAGTCATTGCAACGATTTACTCTTAAACATTAATCAAACATAAATCATAATTTGAGTGTCCCCGGCGGGAGTTGAACCTGCGACCTACCGCTTAGGAGGCGGTTGCTCTATCCACTGAGCTACGGGGACCGATATTGCTAATAAGCAATCTTCCCACTAAAATTACGTTTCTAATTGATTCGGAGTTTTATCCCATGTGGGGCCAGAAATGAAGGCGCTTGTTATTGGCGCTGGAGGCGTTGGAAGAGCAATAGCCAATATTGCATCTCGTAGATCATTCATTACTTCTATGGTTATTGCTGATCGCACCTTATCTCGTGCCGAAGAAGCAGTTGCAAGGGTAAAAGACTCCAGGTTCTCTGCGGCCGAAGTTAATGCCGCCGAACTCGAAGATATCCGCAGCCTCATAAGGCGCGCGGCACCAGATGTTGTCATTAACGCAGTTGATCCCCGATTTGTGATGCCGATTTTTCTTGCGTGCGAAATTGAAAATGTAAATTACATTGATATGGCGATGTCACTTTCGCGTCCACATCCTCACTATCCATATACCGAAACTGGCGTGAAACTCGGTGACGAACAATTTGCTCGTGACTGGAACTGGGCGGAAAGAAAGATATTTGCACTAGTTGGAATGGGCATCGAACCAGGTATGAGCGATGTATTCGCTAAGTACGCATCTGATCACTTGTTTAGCAAAATTGATTCAATCACTATTTTAGATGGTTCGAATTTAACAGTTGAAGGTTATGAATTCGCTCCATCATTTTCTATCTGGACAACGATTGAAGAGTGCCTGAACCCACCAATCGTCTGGACAGATGGTCGCGGATGGCACACAACAGAACCATTTAGTGAGATTGAGACCTTTGATTTTCCTGAAGGCATTGGTCCAGTTGAATGCGTAAATGTGGAACACGAAGAAGTTATTTTGATACCACAGAAAATTGAAGCGAAGAAAGTTAACTTCAAATACGGTCTTGGTGCACAATTCATTACTACTTTAAAAACTATTCATATGCTCGGATTGGATCGTAAAGAAACTGTTGAGGTCCAAGGAATTTCTGTTTCGCCACGTGACTTACTTGCAGCATCACTTCCTGATCCTGCAACACTGGGCGAGCGCATGCATGGAAAAACGTGTGCCGGCACGCTAGTCAAAGGCATTAACAAAGAGGGTAAGCCTTACGCTTGCTACATCTACAACGTCGTTGATAACGCTTGGTCAATGAAGGAGTACGGCGATCAGGCTGTAGTTTGGCAAACTGCAATTAACCCAGTTATTGCAATGGAGTTAATCCATAAGAAGATCTGGGTTCCAGAAGGTGGCGTTTCTGGCCCTGAATGGTATGACCCGATGCCATTTCTTGATTTACTTGAGAGCTACGGAACTTCCTGGAAAATTCGAGAGGAAAAATAACTCATGGCCAAGGACTTTGATGTTCTCATCATTGGTTCTGGCTTCGGCGGTTCTGTTTCGGCACTCAGGCTTACTGAAAAAGGTTATTCAGTAGCTGTTTTAGAAGCCGGAAAAAGATTTAAAGAAAATGATTTTCCAAAAACTTCTTGGCGATTACGCAAGTTTTTATTCTTTCCAAAACTTGGTTTGCTCGGAATTCAAAGGATTCATGCTCTGCCCGATGTGTTAATCCTTGCGGGTGCTGGCGTTGGTGGCGGCTCGCTTGTGTACGCAAATACTTTGTACCAGCCACCTGATTCTTATTTTGAAGATAAACAGTGGAATCACATCACCGATTGGAAAGCCGAGTTATTACCTTGGTATGACCAAGCCAGCCGAATGCTTGGTGTGGCAGAAAATCCATACTTCTCACCGAGTGATCAAGCAATGAAAGATGTTGCAATTGAAATGGGCGTTGGCCACACATTCAAAATGGCACCACTCGGCGTTTATTTCGGCGAAGGCTCAGGCATTGCAAGTAAGGATCCATACTTTGGTGGTGTAGGACCTGCGCGAAATGGTTGCCAACAATGTGGTGCATGTATGACTGGCTGCAGATTTAACTCGAAGAACACACTGCCAAAAAATTATCTTGGTTTAGCAGAGTCTGCAGGTGCAAAAGTTTTTCCACTCACAACAGTTACTTCATTTGAACAGGCGCCCGATGGTTCATGGATAATCAAGGCTAAGAAAACAAATGGTATTTTTGGTCGAACAATTACCTTTACTGCCAATCAACTCATTGTTAGCGCTGGTACGTATAACACTCAAAAGCTTATGCATCGCATGAAAGCGACTGGCAAATTATCAAAGCTTTCTAATCGTCTCGGTGATCTCTCCCGAACAAATAGTGAAGCACTCACTGGTGCATTGATGCCTAAGAGCGATATTGATTTTAGTAAAGGCGCTGCAATTACTTCTTCTTTCTTTCCAGACGAGCACACACACGTAGAACCGGTGCGCTATGGCAAGGGAAGTAACGCCATGGGCTTACTTCAAACAATCATGACTGATGGAAACATCGCCAAAGATCGTCGTCGCCAATGGGTACGCGAATTCATTAAGAAGCCATCGCTATTGATACGGGTACTTAATGTGCGCCAGTGGTCTGAGCGAACTGTGATTGCGCTCGTCATGCAAAACGTTGATTCGGCGCTATCGGTTCGTTCAAAGAAGAAGTGGTGGGGGTTGGGTTTAACCTCAACAAATAACTCTGAAAATCCGAATGCAACTTACATTCCTGCAGCGAATGAAACTGTCCGTCGTATTGCAAATAAGTATGGTGGTTTTGCAGGTGGACACGTTGGCGACTTAATCGGTGCTCCATTTACGGCGCACTTTGTTGGTGGCTGCGTTATTGGATCAAGTATTGAACAAGGTGTTATCGATCCGTATCACCGCGTATGGAACTACCCAACACTGCACGTTGTTGATGGCGCAGCTGTGACTGCAAATCTTGGTGTTAACCCATCACTGACAATTACCGCTCAGGCAGAGCGCGCAATGTCGTTATGGCCAAATAAAGGCGAGCTTGATCCACGTCCTGTTCAAAATAATGAATACACACAAATTAATGCGGTTGCACCAAACAAACCATTTGTACCTGCTGGTGCAATTGGTGAATTACTTTTGCCACCAACGAAGTAAGGGTTCAATATCCTCAGGTACATGTTCGGCAATAAACATTGCACCATCTAAATGATTTCCCTTTGGCTCTACTAAAGTAATTTGTGGCAGCAGCGAAGATGTGCGCCGACGAATCGCTTCGATGTAACCTTTGTTATCTGCAAGTTTTCCAAGAAGTGCAATTGCAATTCCTTCGTTACGCATTCCACCAACATTGGTCCAGGCCGCGCGAATGGTTTTGGCTAAATACTCTGCACCTTTGTCTCGAATCGTAATTGCATCCGTGTTCTTTGCTTCTGCAGCCTCCAGCAAGGTTTTGGCTGCGTTAATGCAGAGAAGTTGCGCCTTAGCATCTGAATAAGACTTAAGAGATTCATAGGTTTTGATTTCTGATACAAAGAATTCTGATAGGAACGTTGCATCGTCTCTGCCCTCTTGTGTGGCAAGCACACGCTCGAGAGCTGCTTTACCTAACCAAAATCCTCCGCCAAGATCACCGAAAATATGTCCGAGTCCATCTGCATGAGAATAACTACCGCGACGTCCAGCAATAGCAACAACACCGCTTCCGATTGAGAGTGCAACGCCATCATTATTTCCAAGTGCACCAAAGTATCCCGCTAATCCATCATCTACGACTGCGATTGATTTTGCTCTGAAGTATTTTGCAGCGAGTTGACCATATGGTTTTGGGTCTCCCACGTCACCATAAACACCGGTAATACTTAGAACCACAATCTCACTTTGAAAAGTTGATCCTAAATTTTCTTGGATTTCTGCGAATAAATCATTGAGAACATCGAGAGTTGACTCATGTGCTTGCTTGGCTCGCTTGCTAACGTATTCTGAATCAAGAGTTCTATACCTTGCGCCTGATTGTCCTAAGTCCACTGCTAGTACCATAATTACAAGTCTAGTTAAGGAGAGCAGATGAGCAAATGGGCCATGGTTACAGGCGCAACCGCCGGTATTGGTGAGAGTTTCACTCGCGTCTTAGCTCGCGAAGGTTTCAACATTGTTCTTGTTGCTCGAGACCTGGAGCGCATGAAAGAACGCGCTGCAACTTTAGAATCACAGTTCAATATTCAGACCGCGATTGTGCAAGCAGATTTGGCCACTGATGATGGTTGCGCAAAGGTTGAAAGGTATATAAATGAGAACGCTATTGAAGTTCTCATTAATAATGCTGGCTTTGGAATCAATAAAGCTTTCTCTATGAGTGACTTAAACTCAGAGCAACAGTTATTAGATGTCTTGGTTCGTACGCCAATGCGTCTCATGCACACCGTTATCCCACAGATGAAAGCTCGCAACAGTGGCTCAATTGTTAATGTCTCATCAGTTGCAGGCTGGATTGCTGGTGGAACCTACAGCGCAGCTAAGTCGTACTTAACAGTTCTCTCTGAATCACTTCACACCGAATTACGTGGCACCGGCATAAAGATCTCTGCACTCTGTCCTGGATTTACGCGCACCGAATTTCATGAGCGCGGTCGTATGCGCATGAATGGTTTACCTAACTTCATGTGGCTCAGTGCTGATCGAGTAGTTTCGCAGGCTTGGAAAGAAAACCAGAATGGCAAAGTCTTATCTGTACCGGGTTGGCAGTATTTGACTTTAAGCACTGTTTCTCGTTTCGGACCTCGTCCACTCGTGCGAAAGCTTGGAATGAACGTAAGGGTGCGCCAGCGCAAAAAGTAAACGTATAGGGCTTCCCCTATACATCTTTTGTAGTACTTCTTCTACGGTGTTGTTGTGCTCCGAAAATATTTTTCATTCAATACTGTGGCATTTGCGCTGCTTACGATTCATCTAATTTCTAGGCTTATTCATACAACACCACAGATTTATCTGGACTTATGGATATATAACGCAGTACCAATACTTTTTGTTTTTGCGCTCTTCTTTGTTCCAAGTTTTAATGATCACATCGGTATCGCATTCTTGGCACTAGCCATCGGATTATGGGCTGCTGGATCAATTCTTTCCTCGCTCAGTGTTTTTTACACACTCAACCTACGAAGTGAATTGATTTCTAACGTTCTCTACATGCTCTTTTATCCCGCAGCATTTATTGCACTGCCTCGCTTACTCTCGCAGCGTTCACGTATTTCTGCAGTAGAGATTCTCGATTCAACCATCATCGCACTTGGGTTGAGTTCCTTAGGGACTGCACTCTTTGTTGGGCCGGTTTTGCCACGACTCAACGGTGACATGGTGATGACTTTCTTTGCAATCTTTTATCCAGTTGGTGACTTAATACTTGTTACCAGTGTTATCTCTACGCTCTTATCTCAAAGACTTTCTAAGAGAGCAATTGTTGCCAGTGCCGGAATCTTTATCTTTGCTTTTTCTGACTTTCTATTTCTGTGGTTACACGTTAACAATAAATACATATTTGGGTCAGTCTCTGATGATGGTTGGCTGGTGGGACTTGCTTTGCTAGTCATGTCCACGCAATTTAAGGCCAGTGAACAGAATTCAAATGAGGGGGTAAATCCTGTATTCGTTGCGCTCTCCGTCTTTTTAAGTGCAACGCTGCTAGGAATCATCATCCTTCGACCTGGATATTTTCCTTCTTTCATACTTCTTCCTACATTACTGACACTGCTCGTTGCTTTTATTCGAATGACTATTGCACTTCGACAAGCTCGCTCCCTTGGTACAGAAAGAATCCTTGCGCGAACAGATGAACTCACTGGTTTATCGAATCGAAGAAAACTAATTGCAGAGATGGTTGAAATGGGAGACGCTGAAGGCTCTCTCTTGATTTTAGATCTCGATGGTTTTAAACCAATTAATGATTCATTTGGGCATGACATCGGTGATGAAATTTTAAAGCAAGTTGCTATTCGCTTTCACAGAGCGCTTCCACCTGATGCCACACTCGCCCGATTAGGTGGTGATGAGTTTGGAGTATTACTCCACTCTAACTATGAAACCAGTATGGAAGTTGCGCGTGCATTGCATGCAACTATGAGTTATCCATTCGTGATTGAAAAAGAATCAATTGATCTGGGTGTCAGTATTGGTGTTGCAGCAAATAATGAAGAGCACGATTTGTTGCATAGAGCAGATGTTGCTATGTATCGAGCCAAGCGAGAATCACTCGGCGTTGCGCACTTTGATTTCTTCTAAACGAGCAAGAGATTCAATTCGCTCTGATGAATGTTCAACAGTTTTCTTTGCATAACCGTTTTTATATCCATCAGCGCAATCCCATGGCTCATGGATATCTTCTGCGCTTAAATGCGCCAGCTCTGAAACATACTTTCTTATGTAATCCCCATTTTCATCAAAGCGTTTACCTTGCTCGATTGGATTAAAGACGCGGTAATAAGGCGAAGCATCTGTGCCACATCCTGCAGTCCATTGCCATCCATGCGCATTTGAGGCGATGTCAAAATCAACGAGGTGTTCTTCAAAAAATTGTGCCCCGTGTTGCCATTCGATATGCAGATCCTTCGCTAGAAACGATGCCACAACCATGCGCACGCGATTGTGCATCCAGCCTTCTTTAACTAGTTGGCGCATACCTGCATCAACAAATGGGTACCCTGTTTTGCCTTCACACCATGCTTTGAATTTTTCACCTGGTACGTCATATCTCATCTTTGCAAATTGTGGCGCGTAATAATCCTTGTCAGTGTGCGGATAGTTGAACAAAACGTCGGCATAAAACTCGCGCCAAGCAATTTCTTTTCTAAAGGTGTCATGCGCTTTGTTTTCTCCGAGACCTGCAAGAAGTGTCCGTGGATGAATCTCTCCCCATGTTAGGTGCGCACTCATCTTGCTCGTGCCATCAATGCCTGCAAAGTTTCTTGTTTCATCATATGTATCAAGACCATGTGCTTTAAAGTGTTTAAATCTTTCGTGTGCTGCTTTTTCTCCAGCAACTGGAATATCTGTTCCTTCTGGTGCTTGCCACGTTGGAAAATTTCTATCCTTAGGATCAGGAGTAACTGCTTTAATTGTTTTAGGAGCGGCAACTGCTGCACGCCAACCATGTGCAAGCCATCCACGATAAAAAGGTGTGTACACGCGATAGTTTGTCGCATCGCTCGGTTTCTTAACGCGCCCCGGTGCTACTGCATATGGACTTCCTGTGCGCGTAAGCTCGATGCCTGCAGCTTCGATGCGCGCATCTCGTTCAACAGCGTATTTGTCATACTCTGTTGAGATATGAACCGATGTTGCTTCGTACTTTTTCTTGAAATCTTTTAGAATTTCGAGTGGATCTCCAGCACAGACATTTAACTTATTGTTAAGTGATTCATCCAGTCTTTGCAGTGATGCGGCTAAATACGCCAAGCCTTTTGCGCCCGTGATATCTATTAATCTTGGATCTAAAATAAATACAGGAACAATCTCTTCGCCAGCTTCGATGGCTGCCAATAAAGCAGGATTATCAATCAGGCGTAAGTCGCGCCTAAACCACATGATGCTGCGCGACATAGTGAGTTAATTATGTAGTTGGTGAACAGTTGCATCCCAGCCTTGTACATCTTCTGGTTTGCGTGGTGCTTTACCAATGTAACGAGCTGATGGACGAATCAAGCGGCCAGTTCTCTTCTGCTCAAGAATATGCGCCGACCATCCTGCAGTGCGTGCGGCTGTAAACATTGAAGTAAATAGTGGACCAGGAACGTCAGCGAAATCGAGAACAATTGCCGCCCAGAATTCAACGTTAGTTTCGAGAACACGTTCTGGATGGCGTTCGTGTAATTCTGCGAGTGCAGCTTTTTCAAGTTCGAGTGCAACCTCATAGCGAGGTGCACCTAATTCTTTTGCTGTGCGACGCAATGTACGTGCACGTGGATCTTCTGCGCGATACACACGGTGCCCAAATCCCATTAAGCGTTCGCCGCGATCCATTAAATCTTTTACGTACTTACGAGCATCGCCTAAGCGTTCTACATCTTCAATCATTCCAAGAACGCGAGATGGTGCTCCACCATGTAATGGACCAGACATTGCGCCGATTGCACCGGAGAGTGCTGCTGCAACATCTGCACCAGTTGATGCGATAACTCGAGCTGTAAATGTGGATGCATTCATTCCGTGTTCTGCTGCAGAAACAAAGTACGCATCAATTGCACGAACATGAAGTGGATCTGGTTCGCCGCGCCAGCGAATCATCATGCGCTCTACAACTGTGTGCGCCTTATCGATTTCTGATTCAGGAACTGGTGTTGCAGTAACACCGCGAGCAGATTGTGCAAGGTATGACAAAACCATTACTGATGCACGAGCAAGATTTGAACGAGTCTCTTCATCAGAAATATCTAGTAGTGGTTTGAAACCCCACGCTGGTGCAAGCATTGCAATTGCTGATTGCACATCGACTCGAACATCACCTGAGTGAACTGGTAACGGAAACTTTTCTGCTGGTGGAAGACCTGGATTAAATTCATCATCAACAAGTAATCCCCATACGTTTCCAAATGAAACGCGTCCAACTAAATCTTCGATATCAACTCCGCGGTAACGAAGCGCACTACCTTCTTTATCTGGTTCAGCAATTTCAGATTCAAAAGCTATGACACCTTCGAGACCTGGCTTGAAATCATCAGACACTATGCGCTCCTCTATCTGGAAATTACATGGGTAATTCTGCCCCCATCAAAGGTGTGCTGGCGACCACGGATGTTGAGATAGCCCTATCGGCCAAAGTGACGTTAGATACATCCATGAAGGAAACAGGAATCCGAGCCGAGATTGCTGCCATGCGCCGTTCCTATGGAGAAGTCGGGCTAGAGAATTTGCCAGCTGATCCGGTGACGTTGTTTGAAGAGTGGATGGCTGCGGCTGCGGCAAATGAAATCATCGTCGAGGCAAATGCCATGGTGCTCTCGACTGCAGATGGATCTGGCGAAATTACAACGCGCACTGTTTTACTTAAAGATATTTCACTGGGTGGATTTACTTTCTTTACGAATTATTCATCGCGTAAGGCGCAAGCAATTGCAATGAATTCGCAAGTAACACTTCTGTTTCCTTGGTATGCAATGGAGCGACAAGTGATTATCTCTGGACAAGCAGACAAAATTTCTCGTGAAGAGTCTGAAAATTACTTTGCAACACGTCCGTGGTCGAGTCAGATCGGTGCATGGGCAAGTGTTCAATCTGCACCCCTTGCGTCACGTGAAGAATTAGAAATGCGTTTTCAAGGTGCAGCAGAAAAGTGGCCTGAAGGAAGTGTGGTTCCAACTCCACCACATTGGGGTGGCTTTCGAGTAATACCGGACAGTATTGAATACTGGCAAGGAAGATACTCGCGATTACATGACCGTATTAGATATCACAGAGCAAGTGCAAAATCCGATTGGGAAATGCAGCGTTACTTCCCTTAAGATTTATCCATGAGCATCGTTATTCCAAGTGGCATTAAGCCCGTCGATGGTCGTTTTGGTTGCGGTCCTTCAAAGATTCGCCAATCTGCTTTAGATAATTTCTATAAAAGTGGCACATCAATTCTCGGAACCTCGCACCGACAAAAGCCAGTAAAGAATGTGGTGCACGAAGTTCGCGAAGGATTGAAATCACTATTTTCACTTCCGGATGGATACGAAGTAATTCTTGGAAATGGTGGCACTACAGCATTTTGGGACATCGCACTCTTTGCTCAAATTGAAAATCGCTCGCAGCACCTTGTCTTCGGTGAGTTTTCATCTAAGTTTGCTAAGGGTGCAAAAGATGCACCTTTTCTCGGCGAACCATCAATCATTAAATCTGAACCAGGTTCGCATCCAACAGCTGTTGCCGAAAATGGCATTGATGCCTATGCATTTACACACAATGAAACAAGCACTGGTGTAGCAATGCCAATTATCAGACCAGCTGGCACAAAAGACGCTCTGGTTCTAGTTGATGCAACAAGTGCTGCTGGTGGACTTGTCGTCGATGCCAAAGAGTTTGATGCGTATTACTTTGCCCCACAAAAATCATTCTCATCCGATGGTGGCTTGTGGTTTGCACTGATGTCACCAGCTGCCATTGCACGCGCAGAAAAGATTAAAGCCAGTGGCCGTTGGACTCCAGCCATTTTGGATCTCAACATTGCTATTGAAAATTCACGACTAGATCAGACCTATAACACTCCAGCAATTGCAACATTTATTCTCCTTGCAGATCAGATCAAATGGATGAATGAAAATGGTGGTCTGAAATTCTCAACTGGTCGCAGCGCTGACTCAGCTTCTCGCATCTACTCATGGGCCGAAAAAACTTCATACACAACCCCATTTGTCACAGACCCAGCAATGCGTTCCAAGGTTGTTGCAACAATTAACTTTGATGATTCAATCGATGCACTCAAAGTGGCATCAATACTGCGCGAAAATGGAATCGTAGATACCGAGCCTTATCGTAAATTAGGTAAGAATCAGCTTCGTATTGGTATGTTTCCTTCTGTTGATCCCAGCGATGTTGATGCACTCACTGCGTGCATTGATTACGTCGTAGCCGCGCTTTAATTTATCCGTAAGGGAAGCAATGCCACACTCATTTACGCGCGACAAAACATTTTGGGCAATCGCACTTCAAGTAACAATTCTTAACTTTTATTTAGGCGGATTTGGCCCTGCTCAACCACTCTTGCGCGCCGATCAAGGAACATCATTAACAATCGCTGGATTACACGGAACTGCCATGGGTATCGCTTCAATCTGTGCGGGATTATCTAACTCTCGTCTAGTTCACTTCTTTGGTCGCGAAAAAACTTCATGGATTGGCATGTGGCTCTTCTGTATTGGCGTAATCATGTTCGTCAGCTTTAAGTCAATCGCGTTTACATTAACAGCTACGTTTCTAGGTGGCATGGGAACCTCCATGGTCATTAACAACATGGTCACCAGACTCTCTCACCACTTTAAACAAGCCACTCCCCGCGCTTTACCGCAATCAACTGGCATTAACTCTGTTGGATATGTCTTTGGAACTTTGATCATCGGCACTCTGGCCGGAACCGCCATCAGTTGGCGCTTCGGTTTATTACTCACAGTTCCAGCAACAATTATTCTGTACTTCTTCTCTCGAGATAAAAATCGCAATGTACATGACCGCGAAATTAGCGTGCGCCAGAGCGGCAAGCTCTCTCGCACGTATTGGCTTGCCTGCTTTGGTTTTTTCATCTGTATCTGCACTGAGTTTGCAACAGCCTTTTGGGCTGCAGCACTTCTACAAAATCGCGTAGGTGGCACAGCATCAGCTGCAACGCTAGGTATCGTCGCATTAGGTATCGGAATGGCAGTTGGTCGCTGGTATGGCGCAATAGTTCTAAAGAAATTGCAGATCGACCATCAACTTATTTCAATAATCATTTTGCAGTTAATCGGTTTTATAATTTTCTGGTTCTCACACAACATTATTGTTTCTCTTATTTCACTCTTCATTAACGGCCTTGGAATCTCGATGCAATTTGCTCTCTCATCTCTTCGACTAATCGGCTTTAGTGATAAACGTCCTGACTTGGCAATTGGCATCAGTTCATTGGCCGCAGGATCTGGTATCGCACTTGCGCCTTTTATCCTCGGAGTGCTCGGCGACCAAGTTGGAATTTCTCGGGCTTATTTAATGGTGCCAGTCTTAATCATTATTGCCCTGGTCATTGTTATTCTTACCCCTACGAAGAATCCCGAGAAAGAGACAAGTCATGAATTACAAAACTAGACGATACGCAACAATTGCCGCTCTTATCGGTTTACTAGCACTTATTGTTTTTAGCGGTATCTAAATGCAGTCAAATGTTCGCACTGCAGTTCTGGTCATTGCCATCGGAACTATCGGTTGGCTAATTGCTGGTGTGGCATTTTTAATTGCAGATTTAGAAACTAAGTACGTATGGACATGCGTGTGCGGTGCCGCACTCGGTGTTATTGGTATTCGTTACACAATTCGCAGAGCACGCAGAAGCGGAATTTAAGCTTCTAGCTGTCCCGCAATACCGCGAAGAACTTTTCCAAGACGCTCTGCTTCGATTGCAGATGGATGGCGTCCATGGCGTAAACCATTTCCAACCTTGTCCAAAATCTTGATTGTGTCTTCGATCATTGCAGCAAGATCATCACTGTTAGTGCGTGAGTTAGCTGCTAGCGATGGTGGTGCATCAATAATTTTTACAGAGAGCGCTTGTGGTCCACGACGACCATCGGCAACACTGAAGTCCAACTTTGTTCCAGGCTTAACTGTTGATACGCCTTCTGGAAGTGAAGTTGAAGCAAGGTAAACATCTTCGCCTTCATCGGATGCGATGAAACCAAAACCTTTTTCAAGGCTGAACCATTTCACTTTACCTGTAGGCATGGGGAGTGCTCCTTGCTAATTTCTTTATTCGTTTAAGCCGTGGGGGCCACGGGCAGAGGGCTAGTTTATCAGAGCGTTGCTTCGGAGTGCGCGCCGCATCCGTGGTCAACGGAAACCACGCGTGCATCCTCGGGTGAAATCGCATTTGCGCACACCCCAAATGATGAACGCAGTGAACCTGCTATCGGTAAAAAGAATGCGCATGAAGAACATGGTTTTGGTGCTGCTTGTGCAATTGGTGATTGTGGTCCACGATCACTTTCATACCAACGCTTACTTGCTTGATCGCGACCTTCAATAGACATTACTCGTGCACGCCCGAGTCCGAGATCAAAAACTTGCATCGCGTCCAGTTCTTCATCAGCAATAAGTGAGTGCACTGATGGAACTAAACGAGTGTCATCGAGTGAACTTGGAACAATGTCACCGACACCAACATCGCCTGGTTGAATGCGATCACGGTAGGAAACCCACTCTGGTGCAAGAAGTGCATCTGGACCTGGAAGAACAACAACATCACAAATAGTTGGTTCAGATTTCTTATCAACGATTGCAATTGTTACGCACCAGCGCCAACCTTTGTAACCTGCAAGATTTGCCTCAAACAAATAAGTTTCAACACGACCATCATCATCGATTTCCACGGATACATCTGCGCCAACTAATTCTGGATTGCCGGCATCGGCAATGGCTGCAGAACGTGCGAGTTCGAGTGTGCTCATCGGATAAGGATAAAGCAGAACGCCACTACCGAGTTAATCGGCAGTGGCGTTCGTAACGCTTTACGCGTGAGAAATTAGAAGTCCATATCTCCGCCGCCAGGACCTGCAGGTGCTGCAGGTGTCTTCTCTGGCTTATCGGCAATAACTGCTTCTGTTGTAATAAACAACGCTGCAATCGATGCTGCATTTTGAAGTGCAGAACGTGTCACCTTTGCTGGATCGATGATGCCAGCTTTAATCATGTCAACGTATTCACCTGTTGCTGCATTAAGTCCATGACCTGCTGTGAGGTGACGAACTTTTTCTACAACTACTCCGCCTTCAAGGCCAGCGTTAATTGCAATTTGCTTAAGTGGCGCTTCGATTGAAACTTCAACAATCTTTGCACCAGTTGCTTCATCGCCTTCAAGCTTTAACTTTGCAAATGCTGCTGTTGCTGCTTGTAGAAGTGCAACGCCACCACCGGCAACGATTCCTTCTTCTACTGCAGCCTTCGCATTGCGAACAGCATCTTCGATGCGGTGCTTGCGCTCTTTGAGTTCTACTTCTGTAGCGGCTCCAGCTTTAATAACTGCGACTCCGCCAGCAAGTTTTGCAAGGCGCTCTTGTAGTTTTTCACGATCGTAATCTGAATCGCTCTTTTCAATCTCAGAACGAAGCTGTGCAACGCGGCCCTTAATTTGAGCATCGTCTCCGCCACCTTCGATGATTGTTGTCTCTTCTTTAGAGATAACAACCTTGCGAGCGCGACCTAGAAGTTCGAGACCAACCTGATCAAGCTTGAGGCCAACTTCTTCTGAGATAACTGTGGCGCCAGTCAAAATTGCAATGTCTTGAAGAATCGATTTACGGCGATCTCCAAAGCCAGGTGCCTTTACTGCTGCAGAGCGGAAGATTCCGCGAATCTTATTTACAACCAGAGTTGCAAGTGCTTCGCCTTCTACATCTTCGGCGATGATTGCAAGTGGTTTTCCTGATTGCATAACTTTTTCAAGTACAGGAACGAGATCCTTAATATTTGAGATCTTTCCGCTAACGATCAGTACGTATGCATCTTCTAGAACTGACTCCATACGATCTTGATCTGTTACGAAATATGGAGAGATATAGCCTTTATCAAAGCGCATACCTTCTGTGAGTTCGAGTTCTAGTCCAAAAGTATTTGACTCTTCAACAGTGATGACGCCCTCTTTGCCAACCTTGTCCATCGCTTCGGCAATCATTTCGCCAATTGTGGAATCTGCGGCAGAGATAGATGCAGTTGCTGCAATCTGCTCTTTTGTTTCAACATTTTTCGCCATTGAACCGAGCTCGGCAACAATTGCTGCTACAGCCTTTTCGATTCCGCGCTTGAGTGCCATCGGGTTTGATCCCGCAGCAACGTTACGTAAACCTTCGCGCACAAGTGCTTGTGCAAGCACAGTCGCTGTTGTTGTTCCATCGCCAGCGACATCATCTGTCTTCTTAGCAACTTCTTTAACTAGCTCTGCGCCAATTTTTTCCCATGGATCGTCAAGGTCGATCTCTTTAGCGATTGAAACACCATCGTTAGTGATTGTTGGTGCACCCCACTTCTTCTCGAGAACGACGTTACGTCCACGAGGTCCAAGGGTTACCTTCACTGCATCTGCAAGCACGTTCATTCCGCGCTCTAGCCCACGACGAGCTTCTTCGTTAAAAGCAATCTGCTTTGCCATGCTTGTGTACTCCTCAAATAATGTGACGGACAATCTGACGGACAACATGAGGCTGCTCTTATCACTCTAGCCTCGAGAGTGCTAACGCCAAATCTACGCGAGTAATTCCAGGACTGCAAAACCGAGCGGGAATTTAGCGGGCTGTGCGAGCGGACATGCGTGCCTCGCGCAGGCGGCGAAGGCGTTTGACCAACATCGGGGCCGCAATAAGTGCGTCCTGGCGATCGATTAAATCATTGAGTAATTGGTAGTAACGAGGAGCACTGAGATCAAAGAGTTCTTTAATTGCAGACTCTTTAGCACCAGCGAATTTCCACCATGTTCCTTCGAATTCAAGGATGCGTGCTTCTAGTTCGCTTAAACCGGCAGGCGAATTATTGGCACTTTCCATCATGGACATGGGGAGAATCTTACGGGGAGGTTATTAAAAAGTGTGGGATTTACAGACTGGCTTCTGCGCGCTTTACGATATTTCTAATCATCGTTGGAAATACAAAAGTGTGAAGTGGCGCAATTGCATACCAATACAACTGCCCGCCAAGACCTCGGGGAACAAAGGTTGCTTCTTGAATAATTTTGGTCTTTCCATCTTCAACAGAAACGCTGAATTCAAGCCATGCTTTTCCTGGCAAAACCATTTCTGCGTATAACTTCATGCGCACACCATGTTCGATTTCTTCTACTCGCCAAAAATCTAAACTGTCACCAATACGCAAATTATTTGGATCGCGACGTCCGCGGCGCAATCCAACTCCACCGAAGAATCGATCAATGACACCACGGCCCCACCAGAGAAAATCAGATCCATACCAACCGTTATCGCCACCAATACTTTCGATGTAATTCCATACAGTTGCTATCGGTGCACTTGTCAACGCTTCGCGATGATCCCTAAGAATCATTTCGCCAGCCCATTCAGGGTCACCTTGGGCTTTTTGCCACGGAGCAGTTGGCGCCGTTGCATCTGACCAACGTGTTTCTACCTTGTGATCATTTGTTCGAGTAAGCGCCAATTTAATTGACTCTTCAACATTTAATAGACCTTCAGGTGGTGGTGGAATCAATGCATCAACGCTCTTGTTTTTGTCCGCAACAACTTCGCTAATGAGCGAACCAACAAGTGGTCGTGCAAGTGAAGTTGGTACGGGCGTAACGAGTCCAATCCATAAACTTGAAAGATTTGGAGTTAGCACCGGCACTTGAATAATCCAACGCTTGCGCAAGCCAGATAACTTGGCGAATTTTTGCATCATGTCGGCATAGGACAAGACTTCTGGTCCCCCAATATCAAAAACCTGATTGACGGGCTTTTCTAATACCGCGGCTTTACGCAAGTAATGCAAAACATCTCGTACAACAATCGGCTGAGTTTTATTTGAAACCCACTTGGGGGTTGTCATTATTGGCAATCGGTGAGTCAGGTGACGAAGCATTTCAAAGGATGCTGAACCTGAACCAATAATGATTCCAGCACGAAATTCGAGTACCGGAACAGATGTCGAAGCCAGCTCTTTACCAGTTTGCACACGTGATGAGAGGTGCTTGCTGCTGTTTTTATCATTTGCGATTCCGCCAAGATAAATAATCTGTGAAACACCGGCGCGTTCAGATGCTTGGGCAAAATTGCGAGCCATCTCAGATTCGACAGCCGTAAAGTCAATGCCGACGTTAATTGAGTGCAGTAAGTAAAAAGCTGTGTGAATTCCGGATAGTGCGCGATCTAAATCCGCAGAATTGGTTGCATTTCCAACCACAATCTCAACGTCATTGGCCCATTCGCGATCTTGAACTTTAATTCGATCGCGTACTAATACCCGCACATCGTGTCCATCAGCTAATAATGTGGGAACTAGTCGTCCGCCCACATATCCAGATGCACCAGTAATGAGATACTTACGCTTTAAATTCTGCTGACTCATGGTTATAAGCCTAGACTTAAGCCAAGAAATCCAACACTTGAGAAGAGGCGACATGACAAAACCACGCGTTGTGATTCTCGGTGCTGGCTTTGGTGGATTGACCGCAGCCCGAGAACTTCGCGATCATGCAGACGTCACTGTTGTGGATCGCCATAATTTTCAAACATTCTTGCCCCTGCTCTACCAAGTTGCTTCGGCTGGCCTGGCCGCCGATCACGTTGCACACCCAGTACGTGGTGCACTGCGCAAATCGGGTGCGCAATTTCGAATGGGTTCTCCCATCACTGTTGATCACAAGAACAAAACAGTAAAAATCGATAGCTCTGAAGTTCTAGCTTTTGATCACTTGATTATCGCCCTCGGTTCGGCGACTGCAGATTTCGGCGTAAAGGGCGTCAGTGAGTTCGCTCTTGGAATGAAGAGCGTCCATGAAGCACTTGCGATTCGAGCAGAAGTAATGCGTCGATTCGAAGATCTCTGCCGTTTTCAAGATGACACTGTCTTTACCATTGCAGTTGTAGGCGGTGGACCAACTGGTGTGGAAATGGCTGGAGCGTTCGCAGAATTAGTTCGTGGTCCACTCGCAAATGACCAGGCGCAAGCGGCTGCAAACATGAAGATAGTTTTGATCGAAGCGGGCCCACGATTGTTGCCAAGTTTTTCACCATCACTGTCAGCGCGCACAAAGAAAGATCTTGAAAAACTCGGAGTCAACGTAATGCTAAATACAGCCGTTGAAGAAGTGAAAAATACTTCAATTAATATTAAGGGCGCAGCAGCAATACCGGCACAAATAACAATTTGGGCAGCCGGTGTTCAAGGAGAACCAACTGCATCAGCCCTCAACCTTCCGCTGATTTCAACGCGAATTGATGTCGAGCAAACTCTTCAGGTTAAGAATTATCCGCACATTTGGGCAATCGGTGATATTTCAGGATTTAAAAACTCTGATGGAAAATTCCTTCCGATGGTTGCACCAGTTGCAATGCAACAAGGTCGCTTCGTTGCAAAACAGATTCTCAATCTTGCGCAGAATAAACCTGTGAAACTATTTAAGTATCGTGACAAAGGATCTATGGCAACTATCGGCAGAAACAAAGCTGTTGTTGAAGTTGGAAAGTTTAAGATGACTGGAATTCTTGCTTGGTATGCATGGCTCTGGTTGCACTTGTTTTACTTGCTGGGTGGACACAATAAAATTGGAACCATGGCAGATTGGACCTGGAACTACTTGACTTATGATCGCGGCAACCGTCACATCATGGATTCAATTTAAATGCAGAAGTACATCAACATTCGTGGTCATGAGATATTTACATTTCAATGGTCCAGACGAGGCGAAGCCCTCGTCATTTTGCACGGCGGCTTAAGCCATAGTGAAAAAGTAAAGAAGCACCTGCTGCCGGCAGTAAAGAGAGATTTCAAGGTATTTGCGTATGACCGAACCGGTCATGGGCGCACCGCTAATCAAAAGGGAAGTTTCCACTTTAACTTTCAGACCAAAGAGCTGATCGCCTTCTTAGAAGATGTGGTTAAAGAGCCTGCGCACCTTATTGGCTGGAGTGATGGCGCAAATATTGCTCTCTTGGCTGCAATAAATCGTCCTGAACTCGTGCGCTCAGTTGTTGCAATCGGTGGCAACACAACTGCTGCCCAAGTGCGATTAAAAATTGGAAAACCACAAGTTTCACCTGAAGCCCAAGCTGAGCACGATCGCGTATCCCCTGATCCTGGCTCTGAGTTAATCAAGAAAATAGCCACAGCATTTAAAGTCTGGAAAACCGAACCAAATATTTCTCCAGCAAAGTTATCAAAGATTAAGTGTCCGGTTTTAGTCCTTGCCGGCGATGATGATGTTATTAGCGCTAAAGAATCAGAAAAGATCTATCAGGCAATAACTAATGCGCGCCTTGCAATTGTTCCTGGCGCATCGCATTCGGTTGTCAAAGAAAAAACTGGATTAGTTCACGCTTTATTGAAAGATTTTTACGCTCACCCTGATTACCCTGTAACAAGAGACCCAATTAGTCGATTGGGGTAATCGACCCAGATTTCACATCGTAAATTGCACCGCCAACGATGACACCATCTCGAAGCAATGGATACGAGCGCACGCGCTGTACATCGATTGCGAGCGCAGCTTTTTGATCTTTGACAGTTCTGAACTCCAGTGAACGCGTATCAATTCCAAATTCTTTATCGATGTGCGCATGAATTTCTTCTTCTGTCGCGCTAGCCATTCTGCAATCCGTATGTGGCATGATCAAGATTCGATTGACGCCTAACAAATATGTTGCCAACACCAATGTGCGCAAAACATCTTCAGTAACCCGCGCTCCAGCATTTCGTAAAATTTTGGCATCCCCTGATCGCATGCCGACGACAGAGAGTGGATTAATTCGCGAATCCATGCACGTGACAATTGCTAATCCCTTAGCTGCACGACCCGTGAGCTCTGAATATTTAAAGGCAGCGACGTACTCTTTATTGGCCCCCAGCGCATCGGCAAAGCCATCCCTAGGAAAGCCTGCCTGGTCCATAGTTCGCCTCATTTTCTCACCGTAAGTGTGTGCTTTGACCGAATTCTAGGCGAAAAAAACCTCGGACATTGGGCAATATCGGGTTGCATTACTGGCCCGTAAGTCAGACCATTAGGGCGGTGAGTCTTTCCCTGTAGTGGCCCCACGCCGCAACAGATAAGAAAGCCCACGCTTCATTCGCGCGAATGAAGGTCAACAAATTGCCCTCTTGGAGGCTTTTTAAATGCTTGAATTAACAGCCAACCAATGGAACACAATCTATAACGTATTCTCGTTTGGATTGATTTCCATGCTTGCGTGCACTGTGTACACACTTCTCGCACAGTCACGAGTTCTACCTAAATACCGTAACGCCCTTGTACTTTCATCAATGGTTACATTCATTGCTGGATACCACTACTGGAGAATCTTTGATTCATTCTCAGATGCTTCAGATGGATACAAGGTTGCAACATCTGGTGCAGGATCATTCAACGAGGGATACCGCTACGTTGACTGGCTATTAACTGTTCCACTACTTCTAGTTGAAGTTATCGCTGTTCTCGCTCTTGCAAAGGCCGTAGCATCTTCAATGATCAATCGCCTTGTACCAGCAGCAGTTGCGATGATCGCACTTGGTTACCCAGGTGAGATCTCAACAGATGACGGCACAAAGATTCTTTGGGGCGTTCTCTCAACAATTCCTTTCCTATACATTCTTTACGTATTGTTCGTTGAGCTTGGTAAGTCACTCGATCGCCAGCCAGCAGGCGTAGCCGCGACAATTGGTCGTCTACGTTGGCTTCTACTTGCGACATGGGGCGTTTACCCAATCTCATACCTATTCCCACTACTTAACATCACTGGAACAGATGCATTTATGTATCGCCAGATTGGTTACACAGTTGCAGACGTACTCGCTAAGTGCGTATTCGGTCTTACAATCTACAAGATTGCAAAGATGAAGTCTGTTGCGGAAGGTATGTCAGAAGACAAGTAATGCGTTAATAAAAACGGCCGCCGAGTCTTACTCGGCGGCCGTTTTTTATGCTTTAAATCAGATAGTTAATTGAAGAAAGAAAAGATAATGAGAGCCGCTCCGGCGACTAGGCCAATCGTTTTTCCTGCTTGAGTCTCAAGCCAAGCCAAGCCCGCTTTAGTAAATCCGAGTACAAGTGTGATTACACCGCCGGCAATCAACACCAGGCTATTTGTCATCGCATTTGGATTGCTGTCTTGGTAGCGCCAATTAATCAGGCCCAGTGCAATGAATAGATAACCAGCCCAACGAGCGTTTGTTTTTGTCATGAGCCCCCCGTCAGGATTGAACTGACGACCTACGCATTACAAGTGCGTTGCTCTACCACTGAGCTAGGGAGGCCTTTCGTGCTGCGCAATTATGGCAGTAGATTACAAAATCTAGAAATCAAGCCGTGAGGCCGTGTGAGCGGTAGATTTGCGCAATGCTACTGGGTGTCTTAGATGTTGGATCAAACACGATTCACCTACAGGTTATGCAGGCCCACCCAGGAGCTCGCCCAACACCGACGACAAACCTGAAAACAGAACTTCGATTAACTGATTATTTGGATGAACTTGGAAACATCTCACCTCTTGGCATTGAACAATTACACAAGGCCTTAGGCGAAGCGTTAGTACATGCCAAAGAGTTTCAGACAGAAGAAATAGTTGCCTTTGCCACATCTGCAATACGTGAAGCTACAAATGGCGCAGAAGTAATTAAAGAAATTACCGAACGCCACAATATTGAGTTGCAAATTCTAAACGGCAATGAAGAAGCAGCGATGACATTCTTAGCTGCTCGCCGATGGCTTGGTTGGTCAAGTGGACGATTATTGATTTTAGATATCGGCGGTGGATCATTAGAGATGGCCGTTGGAGATGATGAGTACCCAGATGAATCAGTTTCACTGCCACTTGGAGCAGCTCGATTAACAAGAACTTTTTTACGTAACGATCCTTACTCATCCAAAGATGTTAAGAAGCTAGAAGAATTTGTTCAAGAAGCTTTATCTAGCTCGCTGACACCCGCCTTGGCAGAACATCGCGCAGATCATTTTGTGGCAACAAGTAAAACTTTTAGAACTCTTGCTCGTCTCAATGAGCATTGGTTTAAAGATAATCCTAAGAAGTTAAATATTTCATCCCTAGAAAAATCAATCCCTAAATTGCTAGCTATGAGCAATAAGGAGCGCTCTGAACTTCCTGGCGTCTCATCAAATCGTGCACAGCAAATCGTTGCCGGCGCAATCGTTGCCTATAGCGTTTTATCTAAGTTAGAACTCGACGAAGTTGAAATTTGTCCCTGGGCGCTACGAGAAGGAATAGTGCTTAAATGGCTTGATTGGATGAAGATTTAACTAAATTTGTGGGGCACTAACCCAATCAACAGAAACTACTTCGCCATCTCTATGGTGAATAACCCAAGCTTCACCCGGCTCTAGCTTTGAATCCAACTCTTTGAAGTACTTCTTTCCCACGAGTTTCTTCAATACCTTAGGTAAAATCGGGTTGTGGCTGCAAATTAATACATTCTTGTTCTTATTCATTAAACTCGAAACATAATCAAGAGCTGCTTCTTTGTCCTTTGAAAATACATCTTCGCTCAGGTCCAGTCCCACGATGCAACTTAACTCTAATGCTCTCGAAAGATCTTCGACAGTCTGCATGCAACGATATGCATCGGATGAATGAACTTCAGAAATATTGTAAGGATAGAACTGAGGTAACAATCTCTTTGCCTGCAGTTGTCCCAAGTTATCGAGTGGGCGATCTGAATCCTCGCCATCCCAGTCAGTTCGCTTTAACGCTTTTGCATGTCGCAGTAAAACTAACGGAGTTGTGCCAACACCAAATTCAATAAAGAAATTAACAATCTCTCGATCATCATCTAATGTTAATTTCTTTTTGGCCTCTTTTACTTCTAACCAGAGAATTTCATCAATCTCATTTGTATCAACGCCACCTTCGGCTTCGCCGATTGCTTGGGCAGACCAATACCTGACAACTTTTTTTCCTTCTGGAACTTTGTAGGTTGCTGATCCAATTTCTGGTCCAAAGATTGCGTTAAAACCAGTTTCTTCAGAGACTTCGCGATAGGCACACGCAATGTGTGACTCTTTTTCTTCGACCTTACCTTTTGGCAGCGACCAATCGTCATAACGTGGACGATGAACAAGGGCAATCTCTATTTTTTTACTTGCTGAATAGCGCCATAAAACGGCGCCCGCTGCTTGAATTACTGGGGATTCAGAGGCCATTGTTACTTCACATTCTTAAATCGTTTAGCAAATTGAGAGTGCATGTCCTTAAGTGATTTGCCATCTTTGCTCTGCGTAAATCTAGTCCACTTGTCATCTTGCATATGCCAGCTGGAAACTTCATCGGATAATCCTTGATCGAGAATTTCTTGCAAATACTGTTTGTGCGCTTTCTTATCTACTCGTACAAGACTTTCGACTCGGCGATTGAGATTTCTGCCCATGAGATCCGCGCTGCCTATCCAGTATTCATCTTCGCCTGCATTAGTGAAGTGAAATATTCGAGAGTGCTCCAAGAAGCGTCCAAGAATAGAACGCACCTTTATATTTTCAGACATTCCCGGAACACCTGGTCTGATGGCACAAATTCCGCGAATGAGAAGATCCACCGATACTCCCGCTTGCGATGCCTCGTAGAGTTTTTCTACGAACTCTTCATCTAGAAGTGAATTCAACTTGAATTGAATTCCTGCTGGCATGCCATCTTTTGCATTTTGAATTTCTTGATCAATCTTGTCAATTAACCCGGGGCGCAGAGTGCGCGGTGCAACCAGAAGGCGAGCGTAGGAAGATTGTGGTGCGAAACCAGATAACTGATTAAAGAGTTTAGATAAATCATCTGTTAGCTCCTCATCGCTGCTGAGCAACCCTAAATCTTCATACATACGCGCTGTCTTTGGATTGTAATTTCCGGTGCCGATGTGGCAATAACTACGAAGCCCGTTCGGCTCATCACGCACAACTAAAGATAACTTGGCGTGAGTTTTCAGCCCCATTAATCCATAAACAACATTCACACCGACTGATTCAAGTTTTCTTGCCCATCGAACGTTGGCTTGTTCGTCAAAACGTGCGCGGATTTCGATGACAGCTAAAACTTGTTTCCCCGCTTCGGCGGCCTCAATGAGTGCTTCGATAATTGGTGAATCACCTGATGTTCTATACAACGTCTGCTTGATTGCCAGTACATGTGGATCTCTCGCAGCATTTTCAAGAAAACTGACCACTGAAGAAGTAAATGATTCATAGGGATGATGAAGCAGAATTTCCCCTTGGCGAATAGCCGAGAAAAACATATCTGAATCTTCAGTATCTACTTGTTTGAGTGATTTGGGAGTTCTAGATCTAAATGGTGCAAACTTTAAATCGGGCAATTCGAGATCCGCTAGTTTATTGAGACTCGTAAGATCTATTGGATTTGGTACCGAGACAATATTTTCGGGAGCAATTTGTAGTTGCTCAGCAAGACTTTCAAGTCGCGCAGGATCTATGCCTTCTTCAATCTCTAAACGAACAGGTGGCCCAAAGCGTCTGCGTTGTAACTCTTGTTCGAGTGAGATGAGCAAGTTCTCTGATTCTTCTTCATCAATATCTAAATCTTGGTTTCGAGTTACTCGAAATGTGTAGTGATCTTCAATAATCATTCCAGGAAAGAGTTCTTGAAGGTGAGTAGCAATTACACTTTCAAGAAGAATATATTTTTGGGCTTTGCCTGGTCCGACTGGCATAAATCGATTGAGAATTGGTGGAACTTTAACGCGCGCAAAGAAAACGGCGCCTGTTGTTGGGTTCTTAACGATTACGGCAAGGTTAAGTGAAAGACCTGAAATATAGGGAAATGGGTGAGACGGATCCACCGCTAAAGGCGTTAGGACTGGGAAAATTCTATCTGAAAAAATTTTAGAGACGTACTTACGTTCTTCAGAATTCAGATCTTGCCATTCAACAATTTCAATTCCTGATTTTTTCAGTTCAGGCAATATTTCATCTTTAAAGATTTGGGATTGGCGAGCGACTAAGTCATGAGTTTGGCGAGAGATTGCTTTCATTAACACAGATGGCTCAATGTCTGGACTTGCAGTCATTGGTGAACCATCTTCGAGATTGCTTAAAACAGATGCAACCCGCACCATATAAAATTCATCAAGGTTTGATGAAAATATTGCCAAGAATCGAACGCGCTCAAGTAGTGGAGTTGACGGATCCGCTGCTAAATCAAGGACGCGTTCATTGAAGGAGAGCCAACTGAGCTCTCTATCGATCAGGCGAGATACGGGAAGCATGGGTAAATTCTCGCTTTTTTATGTGAACAGCAGGGAAAGAACTAATGATAACCGTCTTAACTACAGTGAACAGAGTCGCTTCGCACGCCTAAGCCAGAGGCCACGATGTCAGCGATGTGTATTTACCGCTCCGCCCATCACCTGATGAACGTCCACGTATTCTGCGCCAAATCCAAGGTAGCGCAAAAGTTAGGATCCACAACAATGTTAAGGCCTTGCGAATAATCCACGGCTTTTTCTTTGAGGCAATAACTGATTCTTTCCAACCTGAATCAAATGGAGCACCTATTTTTTCAAGTACTGCTTGTGCGACTCTGTAATGCCCCGTTGTATTTAAGTGCAAGCGATCAAAAGCCAAAAGATTTGGATTAGCTGATTGAGGATCCATAGATGCATCCATGACCAACAAATTAAACTTATCTGCAACCTCTCGAACGATTGTGTTAAATGAACTCATTCGCTGCTCCCACATTACGGATGCTTTACCACCATTGCCATTTTTTTCTAGAACTGTAAAGAGCACAATAGTTGCACCTGTTTGAACGAGTTGTGTGACGGCCTTTACATACGCCGTGCGAACAATGTTTCGGTCAAAATTTGGACGAAGTGCATCATTTGCTCCGGCGTGAAATGAGACAAGAGTCTGTGGGCCATCAATGAGTGGCAGCGCTAAAGGCACTTGTTCTTCAAAGACTTGTTTAACTAATTTGCCGCGAATAGCGAAGTTTGCATACTTAAATTCAGGGTTCTGCTTAGCTAGAACGTCGGCAACGCGATCGGCCCAGCCTCGGTAATTGCCGTTAATGATTTCATCGCTCATTCCTTCTGAGAACGAGTCACCTAGAACTAGAAATCGTGTGTACTGCATTTATTTCTTTCTACGTGCCTCGTCCACCCAGAACAGTGCAATGGATGTTGCAACGCTTGCATTGAGTGATTCGGTTGCTGCGTTCATTGGAATAGAAACAACGAGATCGCACTTTTCGCGAACAAGACGTGAAAGACCCTTTCCTTCGCTACCAACAACAATCATGATGGGTTCGGTTGCGACTTTCATCTCTGACAATGTGACATCTGATTCGCCATCTAAACCAACTACAAAGCAGCCCATTTTCTTGGCATCTTCAATTGTGCGAGCCATGTTGGTCACTTGTGCAACAGGTATGCGGGCCGCAGCTCCGGCCGATGATTTCCATGCAGATGCTGTCATTGCTGCTGCGCGGCGCTCTGTCATAACAACTCCGGCAACACCAAAGGCAGCGGCGCTTCGAACAATTGCACCGAGGTTACGTGGATCTGTTACGCCATCTAAAGCAATGATGAGCGCTGGATACTTTGCACGTTCGCTAATTTCTTGGAAAGAAGAGTATTGATAAGGCTTAATAGCAAGAATGATTCCTTGGCTATTTGCAGATATGCCTTCAATTTCGGCACGATGTACTTCGCGAATTGGCAATCCGTGATGCAAAGCAAGTTGTAATGACTCTGCAACACGATCGTCTACATCGATACTGCGCGCAACCATTAATTCAGTTGCCGGAACAGCAGCACGTAGTGCTTCTAGAACTGCGTTACGACCAGAAACAATTTCACCCTTTGGTTTTTCCATACGAACAGAACGTGTACCAGAAGATGGTGAACGTTTTTCTGCTGCCTTCTTTCGCTTAGCAGCTGCGTGATATGGACGATCTTCTGCTTTAGGTGTTGGACCTTTACCTGACAGACGACTCTTGTTTTTTCCACCAGTGCCACCGGATGGACCTTTTTTAGATCCGCGCACTGCGCCTTTGCGTTCTGAATTGCCCGCCATTTATTTACTGCCTTCTGTTGGTGTTGCATTTGATGTAATCGACCAACGTGGCCCTTGAGCAGTGTCTTCAATTGAAATACCGAGTGCAGCTAAGCCATCACGAATGGCATCTGATGCTGCAAAATCTTTGCGTTCGCGAGCCGCGGTGCGCTGAGCGAGGGCTAACTTAATTGTTCCATCGAGTGCTGCAGTCAGATCTGTTGCTCCAGATTGTGCGAATACTGAATCAAATGGATCGCAACCAAGTACTTCTAGTGCTCCACGAATCTCATTTGCATGTTGTGCGATCGCTTTTTTATCACCATCGGTAATTGCGGTATTGCCTAGACGCAGTGATTCAGAGATACCAGCGAGTGCTGTTGGTACTGCTAAATCATCATTCATCGCCGCAGTGAAAGTAGCGTTAACAACTGGTGTTGGTTCGGTGCCAAGAATTTCAACTGAGCGTTGCAAGAAAGATTCAATGCGACGAAACGCGATTGCGGATTCCTCGAGGGCGCCCATCGAAAATTCAAGCATCGATCGATAGTGCGCACCGCCGAGATACCAGCGAAGTTCAATGCCACGAACTGATTTCAGTAACTCAACTACTTGTAGTGAGTTGCCGAGTGACTTACTCATCTTTTCGCCAGATGCTGTAACCCATGCGTTGTGCATCCATAGCTTTGCAAATGGATAACCCGCTGCTTCTGATTGTGCAATCTCATTTTCGTGGTGTGGGAAAACTAAATCCAATCCGCCACCGTGAATATCAAATGCTTCACCTAAATAAGTGTGCGCCATTGCAGAACATTCGAGATGCCATCCTGGACGACCTGCACCCCACGGAGTTGGCCATGATGGGTCTCCTGGTTTTGCAGCTTTCCATAGTGCGAAATCTCGTGGATCTTTTTTATATGTTTCATCTGCATCCGCTGCAGGTTGTAGATCATCTAATTTTTGGCGGGACAGAGTCAGATATGAACTGAGTTTGCGAACTTCTAAATACACATCGCCGTTGCCAGGTGCATAAGCAGCACCGCGTTCGATGAGTTTTTGCATTAACTCAATCATCTGTGTGACATGGCCTGTCGCCCGAGGTTCGTACGTTGGCGGCATAACATTTAGTGCTGCGTACGCATCGGCAAATTCTCGCTCATATTTCATGGCGACTGCCCACCATGGGGCTTTTTCATGAACTGCTTTGTGCAAAATCTTGTCATCAATATCTGTGACGTTACGGATAAAAGTTACGTTGTAACCACTCTTTGTGAGCCAACGGCGCAAAATATCGAAGTTAACTCCGCTACGAACGTGGCCGATGTGTGGTGGTGCTTGAACGGTTGCACCACAGAGATAAATAGATGCTTCATCTTTTTTTAACGGCTTAAAAGGTGCAGTGGTTCGCGTTAATGTGTCATATAAATGTAGCGAACTCATTGGGCAATTCTACCCTTGCTTAATGAGTAAGGCTGACGCGATAGCAGCGATACCGCGGCCTTCACCCGTTAAACCCATGCCATCAGTTGTTGTTGCAAGTACGGAAACATTCGCGCCACCGAGAGCTGCAGATAATGTCGAGATTGCTTCACTGCGACGATCTGCAAGCTTTGGTCGATTGCCAATAATTTGAACAGTGACGTTAGAGATTGCATAACCTGCAGTACTGATTTTTTGGAAAGTATCTTTCAATAAAGTCACACCTGATGCACCTGCATACTCTGGCTTATCTGTTCCAAAGTTTGTTCCGAGATCACCTAGCTGTGCGGCTGCAAATAAAGCATCACAAATTGCATGGGCTGCAACATCGCCATCAGAGTGACCTTCAACGCCTGTTTCATTAGGCCATAACAATCCTGCAAGCCACAATGGACGAGCATCTGCGAATGCATGTGCATCAACACCCACACCTGTTCTAAATCCTGTCGATGTACCGAGCAACGAGATTGCAGTTGCTAGATCTGTTGGTGTTGTAATTTTCAGTGCACGTTCTTCGCCTTTGATAATCAAAACTTTATGACCAATAGCTTCTACGAGTGCGCCGTCATCGGTGGCATCAGCACCGCTTGCATGTGCTTTCCTTAAAGTATCGAGATCAAAACCCTGTGGAGTCTGTACGCGGCGCATTGTTGTGCGATCTGGTGTTGAGGTGACGTGTCCCTGGGCATCAACGCTCTTCACGGTATCTATTAACTCAAGACCTGGGATTACTGCGACTTCACCTTTTTCGAGGGAAGTCAATACGCGTTGTGCTAACTCTGTTGTTGCTAGCGCACGCGCTGCATCATGAACCAAAACATATTTGTTCTTACCTGATAGCGCTGCGATTCCGGCTCGCACACTATCTGAGCGGGTTGTTCCACCCACAACAACTGTGATGTCGCTGCCAACTAGTTCTTGTATTTGTTTTTCAAATCCCGCTGGGGCGCAAATAACTATTTCAGATACAACAGGTGCAAGGGCCGCAACAGCGTGCTCGATAAGTGTGCGATTGCCAAGAGAGATAAGTGCTTTAGGAAGTGTGGCACCGAATCTTTCGCCACTGCCAGCGGCTGCAATGATGGCCGCACACTGGCTCATTTGTTTCCCCAAATACGTAGAAAATTTAAACTAAAATTAAGAAGCTAAAACCTCATCGAGGATGACAGCTGCTTTTTCTTCATCAGTGCGCTCTGCAAGTGCGAGCTCTGAAATCAAAATCTGCTTTGCCTTTGCAAGCATGCGCTTTTCGCCAGCTGATAGTCCACGATCTAGATCACGGCGATAAAGATCGCGAACAACTTCGGCGACCTTAATAACATCTCCGGATGCCAACTTCTCAAGGTTTGCCTTGTAACGGCGTGACCAGTTGGTTGGTTCTTCTGTGTAAGGCTGACGCAAAACATTAAATACACGATCAAGTCCGGCGCTGTCGACAACATCTCTAACGCCGACGAGGTCAACGTTTTCTGCTGGTACGCGAACTGTGAGGTCGCCTTGTGCAACCTTTAAAACGAGGTAGGTCTTCTCTTCGCCTTTAATAACTCGGGTTTCGATGGCTTCGATAAGTGCTGCTCCGTGATGAGGATAAACAACGGTTTCGCCGACCTTAAATGTCATGTGTTGCCCTTCGTTAGAGGCTAATAATACCAGCCATTTATGGGGTTAGTCACCTCGGATTCATGCGGGTAAAAACGCCCTTTTGCCATGAGAGAATATGAGCACTACATCTTGACAAAAGCGAAAAACTAAATTTTTCAAAGTATTTGGAGATTAGAAATGCGTCTTCGCACAATAGTTGCGCCACTTGTAATTGCTGCGCTTGCACTTTCACTTACTGGATGCGGTGCAGGATCTAATGCAACTACTCGGTTAACAAAGAAAGTAACCGATGGACAAGAGGCAGAAATCAAGAAAGATGCGAATAAAATTGTCTTAAGAAACTTTGTCTTAGTAACTCTGCCTGATAGTTCTGCGGTTGTAGTTGGAACAATCATTAACCGCGGTGAAAATGAAGACGCACTTTTAGGTGTAGAAATTCCAGGCATTCAGGCACAAATCACTGGCACCAGCACAATTGCTCCAAATGGAGTAATAACCTTTGAAGGCGATGTTGCAAATATCAAAGCGGTCATTCCTGGTGCTAATTTAACGCCAGGAACTAATACAAAACTCTCACTCTTCTTTGGTAAGGCTGGAGAGATTTCTTTTAATGTCTTAATTCAAAAGCCAGAAGGAATCTACGCAGGTATTACTTCTCAAGCTTCCATCTTGTAACCAAGACCACGCACGGTCTGAATAACAACAGGATTTGCTGGATCTACTTCGATTTTTGAACGCAATCTCTTAATGTGTACATCTAAAGTCTTTGTGTCTCCCACATAATCACTGCCCCAAACTCGATCAATGAGCTGCATGCGAGTCAGCACACGACCAGCATTTCGCATAAGAAATTCGAGTAATTCAAACTCCTTGAGTGGAAACGAAACATTCTCATTATTAATGCTCACTAAGTGGCGCTCTACATCCATTCGCACCGGCCCTGCAGCCAATGTTCCACTTGCAGTACTTTCATCCGTAAATTCACCTGTGTTACGACGTAGCACTGCACGAATACGAGCAACTAATTCTCGTGATGAATATGGCTTTGTAATGTAGTCATCTGCGCCGAGTTCGAGACCAACAACCTTATCGATTTCAGAATCCTTTGCGGTAAGCATAATTATCGGCACATTACTGCGGGTGCGTAATTGTTTGCATACTTCGGTACCCGATAAGCCTGGCAACATAAGGTCAAGCAAAACTAAATCGGCTCCACCACGATCAAACTCTTCAATTGCTTTGGTGCCTGTATCGGCAACGCAGACATCGAAACCTTCACGGCCTAACAAATATCCCAGTGCATCTGAAAATGAATCTTCATCTTCTACTACGAGAATTCGGGACATTACTTTTCCTCCGTCAAGCTAGGGACGCTTACTAAGTTCTCTTGCAAGTCGCCTGTTTCAATAAATTTAGGAAGTCTGATCGTGAAAGTACTTCCTTCGCCTTGCTCGCTCCACACAGTTACGTCTCCACCGTGATTTGTGATGATGTGCTTAACAATTGATAAACCAAGTCCCGTTCCACCGGTTGCACGTGAACGCGCAGGATCAACACGATAAAAACGTTCGAAGATTCGCTCGATATCTTCATCAGAGATTCCGATGCCCTGATCTTTAACCTTTACTTCGGCCAGGCCATCTACATTACTGAGAACGATTACAACATTGGTCTTATCAGGGCTGTAATTGATTGCATTCTCAATGATGTTACTAATTGCCATTTCTAATTGAGATGCATCACCTAAAATAGTGACTTCATTTTTATTGATGAATTCAATCTTGATCTCTCGAGATTCGGCGCTTAATCGAGATTCATCCATAGCTTGCAAAATCAGATCACTTAATAATATTGGGGTGGCATTTTTAAGGGGATCGTAATCTTGAATTCTAGAAAGATTGATGATTTCCTGAACCAAATCTGAAAGGCGCTTTGCTTCTGTCTGCATTCTTGTTGCAAAGCGAGTGATTGCAACTGGGTCATCGCTAGCCTCAAGGACCGCTTCGCTCAATATTGAGAGCGCTCCGATTGGTGTTTTAAGTTCGTGAGATATATTTGCAACGAAGTCTCTGCGCACTGCATCTAGTCTTCTGAACTCTGAATCGTCGAAAATCAATACTGCGATGACTCCTTGGGTGCCAATTGGAGCAACGCGAACTAAGAGATTGTGGGTTCCTTCGCCAATTGGTCCACGTGGCAATTCGATAGTGTCTTCTTGTGAAATCTGTGAACGACGACAGGCACGTACGATATTAAGAATTTCATTACTTACTAATTTTCCATCGCGCACCATGTTAAGTGTTGTTGAACCGTCCGATGCGCGCAGAACTATTTCACCGGGTGCAAGTAATAAGTACTCTGCATCAACTACTTCAAGGAGATCAACAATTCCGGTCGGAATCTGCGCAGAGTTGTTTGCACTTTCGCGTGATGACCGGCGTCCGAACATGGCACCATCGTAGAGTTCGGTTGAGTAACTCTCACCATTCGGGGTGAGTCAGGGTTAAAAAATCCCCTTTCTTAGCCTTGTATTCAATCTCCGTTAACCTGCCTCCCCCAAGATGATGCGGCCCCAAGGTACGGTTATCCAATGCGCGAAGCCTTTCAGGATGACTTAGATGCAGTTACTAGTTCTCTCACCGAGATGTGCCATCTCGCATGCGGTGCCATGGTTGATGCCACTAAAGCTATTTTGGAAGCCGATCTTGCTTTAGCCGAAGAAGTTATTTCAGAAGATGACAAGATTGACGCACTTCACCACGACTTAGACGCTCGAATTCTTCTTTTGATGGCTCGTCAACAACCTGTTGCAGGTGATTTACGCACACTAGTTGCCTCAATCCGAATGAGTTCTGACATTGAACGCATGGGCGATCTTGCACACCACATTGCAAAGCTTGCACGCATGCGTTATCCAGCGTGCGCTGTTCCACCTGAATTAGTTTTTATTATTCAAGAAATGGGACAAGTTGCCCAAAAAATTATCACCAAAACCATGGGAGTCATCACTTCACACGACACATTAGCTGCTGTCGAACTGGAAAAAGATGACGATGAGATGGACAAATTGCATCGCAAGTTATTTGAAATCATCCTTGATGACAATTGGGCTCATGGAATTGAAACAGCAATTGATCTGACATTACTTGGCCGCTATTACGAGCGCTATGCAGATCATTCAGTATCTGTTGCGCGTCGCGTGTACTTCCTTGTTACAGGTACTTACTCATCTGATTTTGCTTAATTACTTTTTGCCCTGATTTGCAACCGCTGCGATTGCATCAGCAGCTGCAGCAGGATCTAAATACTCTCCACCAGATTTAAGTGGTTTGAGTCCTTTGTCTAATTCGTAATACAACGGGATGCCTGTTGGAATATTTAATCCAGCGATATCGGCATCACTGATTCCATCTAAATGTTTTACGAGTGCACGCAGTGAATTGCCGTGGGCTGTCACCAATACAGTTTTTCCACTTAACAAATCTGGCGCAATGTTCTCGTGCCAATACGGCAACATGCGTGTGACAACATCTTTGAGGCACTCAGTCTTTGGAAGATCTTTGCCAAGTCCTGCATACCGTGAATCATGTGCTTGGCTAAATTCGGAACTATCTTCGATAGCCGGTGGTGGCACATCAAAAGAGCGACGCCACAATTGGAATTGTTCTTCGCCATATGTAGCAAGGGTCTCTTTCTTATCTTTTCCTTGCAGTGCGCCATAGTGACGCTCATTTAATCGCCATGAACGTGAAACTGGAATCCAGTGACGATCACATGCGTCCAGTGCTAATTGCGATGTATGTATTGCGCGACGTAACAAAGATGTATGAACTAAATCTGGCAATAAACCGCGCTCGGCCAAAAGTGCTCCGCCACGCTTTGCTTCAGCTTCTCCGGATGCGGATAAGTGAACATCGACCCAACCTGTAAACAGATTCTTTGCATTCCATTCGGATTCTCCGTGGCGCAAAAGAATGAGTTTGATTGTCATATGAGCATCTTAAATGAAGTGTCGAGCAAACTCTAAATTCGCAAGTGATTCGCCGCGAGAAACTCGCCATGCCCATTCTCGACGAATTGCGTTAGCAAAACCGAGTTCGAGTAATGGATTAAATGAAGAGTCTGAGTACTGCAATACCGCGCCGAGTAATCGATCTATTTCGCGATCTGTGACCGCATTGAGAGGCAGGCGTCCTACAAGATAAATATCTCCGAGAGTATTGATTGCAAATGCGATGCCATACATGGACGCATTTTTAGTCATACACCAGTGGTGTACCCCAGCTTCGTTCTCATCTGGTTTGCGAATAACGAAAGCGTTAATACTTAAGGAGTGATCTCCAACGACTAGAGCGCAGTGCGTCTGTAATTTGGTTTCACCTGGCAATGTCACTAAAAACGTATTCTCATCTCGGCGGTCATAATCGAGGTCGTGAGAATCTAGAAACTCTTCGATTATGACGCGTGGATCAATAGCCATCAGGCACCAGAAGTTTTACGCGCTTCACGTGCATCAGAGAGCACGCGATCATAAATATCAAGGGTTCCGCGAGCAGTTGCATCCCAACCAAAGTGGGATGCATGTTCGATTGCACCGATGGATAACAAAACACGACGTTGTGGTTCTTGAATTAAACGTGAGAGAACGGATGACCACGCACGTGGATCATGACCATCGACTAGTACGCCAGATATACCGTCAGCAACTGCTGTGCGAAGTCCACCAACTGCTGTTGCAACAACTGGCGTTCCACATGCTTGTGCTTCAAGTGCGACTAAACCAAAGCTTTCGGAATAACTTGGCACGCATACAAGATCTGCGGCGCGATACCACTGTGGCAAATCTGTGCGTGGAACAGGTGGCGCGAATTGCACAACATCTGAAATTCCAAGCCATGCCACTAATTCTTTTAAGCGTTCTACTTCTGATGTGTTGGCACCTGATGCTCCACCAATGATGTTAACGATGAGTTTTGACCGTAACTGCGGTGAGTGTTTAATCATTTCTGAGGTTGCACGGATCAATAATTCAGGACCTTTGTGTGGCTGGATGCGACCAACGAAAGTAATAACGAGTGCGTCTTGATTCAAACCAACAGCTTTACGTGCCGCAGTACGTCCAGCACCTGCTGTAAATGTATAGAGATCAACTCCGGGACTTACAACATGAACATTGTCAGGACATGCGCTGTACAGCGAAACCAAACTTGCAGCTTCGGCATCTGTATTTGCAATTAAGCCAGTGGCTGCTGCAACTACTTGTGTTTCACCTTGCACGCGAATCATTGGTTCTGGCACTTCGCCTTCGGCCAAATTTAAATTCTTTACGCGAGCCATTGTGTGCATCGTGTGAACAAGTGGAATACCGAGCTTTTCCGCCGCTGGCATCGCTACTTTTCCTGAGATCCAATAATGTGAATGGATTACGTCATACGATTCTTCGCTCATCATCCGTGTAAATTCTTTTGATAATTCACCGATTAATTCGGGCAATCGCTCTTTAGTAACACCATCGAGTGGTCCAACGCTGAGGTGGCGAACACGAACACCTGGAGAGATTTCTACGATATCTGCAATATCTTTATTTGTTCGACGAGTAAAAATATCTACTTGCACACCCATCGCTGCCATACGTTCGGCACTTTCGGTGACATAAATATTCATGCCGCCAGCATCACCAATACCTGGTTGATCCAGTGGTGATGTGTGCACCATCAATGTGGCAATGCGGCCATTCATGTGCCAAGTCTACCCGCGTGTAATGCAGGCGCGAATTGAGCCTATTGCCTCTGATCCTCCGTAGATACGCTCAGATGTATCGCTCACGCTGATTCCAAACTCTGCCAATGCAGCAACCATCAAAGTTTCAAATGCTCGTATAGAGCCATCACTAATCTTGAAAATAATTGTGCGTCCATCTGCAAGTGTTGCAATTTCAACACCTTCGGCGCCCTCTTTCATAAATAGCCCCGGTACTTCGCGCATCAATCGTGTTGTTAATCTTTTTTCTCCTGCAACCATCTCTGGAAAATCTCTACACGCTTGCACAACTCTTTGATGAATTGGATCCGTTGAAATTGTTATTGCGCGCATCGCACGAGCAAGTCCCATCAGTGAGAAAAGAAATAGTGGAGCGCCACATCCATCGGCGCTAGTAAGCGCAACTTTTTCGCTAGCTAAGTTCTCTAACTCTTCTTTAATTGCTATCTGTAATGGATGCGCAGGGTCTAAGTAATTAGCCGTCGGCCATCCCGCAGCCACACAGGTTGCAAGCATTCCTGCATGCTTTCCGCTGCAATTCATAGCTAGACGTGTCGGTTCTTTATCTGCCCATGCTCGTCGCTCTGGTTCGCCCAAAGGCTTATCTTTTGCGTTCTGTAAATCTTTTTCACTTAAACCAACGGTTGCCAATATTTCTAGTGCACCTTCTTGATGCATCACAGCACCTGAGTGACTTGAGCTTGCAAGTGCCAATAGTCGTGGTTCGAGATCTAAACCTTTTCGAATCATTGCGCTGCTTTGAATAGATTTAATCGTTGAACGTGGATATGTCAGTTGAGTTGGATCACCTTTTGTAAAGAGCACAGAACCATCTGAGTTAAGCAAAATTAAGTGACCAGTATGAACTGATTCAACGACACCACTTCTGGTTATTTCAGCGAGTATTTCGCCGGCAGAAAATTTAGTCATTGGAGCGAGGAAGAGATGACCAGATGTGGGCTTGTAACTCTTTGCCTTCAGCTGCCATGTCATATGCAAAGAAGAGTTCGCCTGCAACTAAACCGTAGAGACGCACACCAGCTGTAACAATCTTTGCACTTGGTGCTGAATAACCTTGGTCCATAACGAGTTGAATCTTTGGGCCATCGAATTGTCCGACCCATCCTTCGGTGATTCCGGTGTTATGTGAAATCAAAACTTCTAGAACGTTATTTGGTTTAACGCGCCAGAAACCTGTTTCGGATGCACCTGGGCGAATTACTTCACCCTCTGAATCAATAATCCATGAACGTGAGTAATAACTTAAAAAAGGGCGACCATCGTGATTAAAAACAATTTCGTGGTTGTATTCAAAACCTTCGATACCTGGGTATTCACCACGACCTTTTCCACGCCATGTGCCGACTAGCCATGCAAGTGGATTGAGATCTGGATGTAAACCTTCTGGAATTGTAAAAACCACTATCGCTGTCCCTTGAGGTAAGTGCTTCGAATACGAGCGCGTGCCTGGCCTTCTTTTCTACGAACTCCGTAAACCATCAACGCCACGCCAAGTGCAAGGGCTGCAACGGCTAAAAGCACAGCGGTTGTGATTTCCATACCCGCAAGCGTACTTTAGAGTTGGCGTATGTCTCGCACTTCAAATCTAGTCATCAAATTAACCTGTGGCCTTGAATCACCAGAGCGCGTATCGCAGGCTTTCTCTGTTGCATCCGCGGCGCTTGCATCGGGTGTAAAGGTTTCATTCTGGCTAACTGGTGATGCTGCCTACTTTGCACTGCCAGGAAAAGCAGCGGCATTTGAATTGCCACATGCAGCGCCACTTGAAGATCAACTCAGTGCACTTGTCTCCGGTGCGCGCGTTGTTTTATGTTCACAGTGCGCAGTACGCCGAAACATAAATGATGGCGATCAAATTAAAGGAATAGTTATTGAAGGCGCAGCATCATTTGTTGAAGAGATTACTCGCGAAAGCACTCAAGCAATCGTTTATTAAATCGATTAAGCAGGAACAATAACCTGCTGAATTGCAGGAATTCCATCTACTTCTAACTGTGCTTCCACTGGCGTATTTCTCTTAATAACTGCCAGCGCGATTGTTCCGAGTTCGTGATGGCGTGCAACGGTGCCAATAAAACCAACTCGAACTTCGCCATTCATAACATCTGTGCCCTTTGCAGGTGAAGTAACAACGCTGCCATCTAGGTGTAGCAACACCAAACGGCGTGGTGGATTGCCGAGGTTATAGATCTTTGCCACTGTCTCTTGCCCGCGATAACAACCCTTTGCCATATGAACTGATTTGTTTAGAACACCGAGTTCATTAGGGATTGATTTGTGATCAGTATCAAAACCAATACGAATTCGACCTGCGGCAACTCGCATCGCATCCAGTGCCCATGTGCCCACTTGTGTTGCACTTTCGTTAAATACTTTTCGCATATCGTCTAATTCGGAGCGTGGCACAAGTGCATAAGGTCCACCAAGATCTGTCATCGCACCAGGTGCTCGCAAAACTGCGAATTCCGATGTTGCATCTCGTACGTCTACTCGCAACATAAATTTCATTTTGTTGAGGTACTCAATCAACGTTTCTTTATACCCAGGATCTAAAACCAAAAATACTGTATCGCCATCATCGACAACTAAGAATTGGTATTCAAGGTGACCTTGTGGATCAAGAATTAACGCTTCTTGCCACTGGCCAGCTTGTAATTGTTCGTGGTGTTGTGTTGTCAGTGCATGCAACCATGTCAGGCGATCTTCACCTTTGATTGCAACGATTTCTAGATGAGATAAATCTGCCCACGCACTGCCATTTTCAAGAGCGCGCTGTTCTTTTACTGGTTCACCGAAATGCCAAATAGCGCCCTTATCTGGGCCATCTTCAACTAGTACTGCACTCACTTTTCTGGACTTAATTCTGTGGCGTAGCACAGACTGCGCATGTGCCATAAATCGCAAAGTGTGAAACATCTGTTTTAAATCCATAATCATCTGCGAGCGCATTAACGAACTGGCTTGCAATCTCAATTGGTGCATCGCCCACTGCTTCGCAACTTCCGCAGACAAGGTGTAAATGAGTTAGCTCTTCGGCTGCGTGATATGTCGCACCGCCATGACCAAGGTGTGTGTGCTGAACAAGCCCAACGTTTTCAAGTGTTTCAAGGTTGCGATAGACAGTTGATAAATTAATTCCGGGATGTGTCTGACGAACTTTTTCTGCCACATCTTCAGGGGTTGCATGACCTAACTCGCGAACTGCAGATAAAACTAATTCGCGCTGCGGTGTAAGGCGTAATCCCTTATCGCGTAACTCGTGTTTGTCGGCCATGCGAGAAGTCTAATCTAGATTTGAATAACTAAATCAGCTGGAACTCCTAGAGCTGCGCTCACGCTTAACTCCTTACGCACTCCGGGTGCAAGGACTACGAGAGTCCATGAACCTGGGGCTGCAAAGAAACGAAACTGTCCATCGGCATTAGTTGGAAGCTCTGCAGTGAAATCGCCGTGGCTATCTAAGAGACGAACATGCGCATTTGCCACCGGTGCACCATTTGGCACACCATCGTCGACGCCTTCTTTAAGAACAACGCCTTGAATAATGCTCTGTGTACTTAGATCGATTCCATCAAGAGATGGACCACCCGGTGTTGCACCGCATGTTCTCAACTATGCACCAACTGCTACGGGCACTCCGACTAATGAACCGTATTCAGTCCATGAACCGTCGTAGTTCTTAACATTGTTAACACCGAGCAACTCGTGCAATACAAACCATGAGAATGCAGAACGCTCACCAATGCGGCAGTACGCGATTGTGTCTTTTGCAAGATCAACGCCAGCGCTTACGTAGATTGATTTAAGTTCTTCCTCTGACTTGAAAGTTCCATCTTCGTTCGCGGCCTTTGACCAAGGAATGTTCTTAGCAGTTGGAATATGTCCCTTAATTTGTCCACCTTCTTGTGGAAGGTGAGCAGGGGCTGCAAGTTCGCCAGAGAATTCAGCAGGAGAGCGAACATCAACGATGTTAAGAGTTCCAATTGCTGCAATAACTTCATCGCGGAATGCACGAATCGAGTTATCGCGCTCCTTAGCAACATAACGTGTTGCAGCGCGCGCAGGAACTTCCTTTACCAAAGGCAGCGCCTTGAGTTCCCAGAGCTTGCGTCCTCCATCGATCAAACGAACATCTTGGTGACCATAAATCTTGAAATACCAGTACGCATATGTTGCAAACCAGTTGTTGTTGCCTCCATAGAGAACAACAGTTGTGTCATTAGCAATACCGTTCTTTGAAAGAAGAGCTTCGAACTTCTCCTTTGAAACAAGGTCGCGCACGAGACCATCTTGCAAATCATCTCTCCAGTGGAAAGTGATTGCGCCTTCGATGTGGCCTTGTTCGTACAGAGTTGTGTCTTCATCTACTTCTACAAATACTACCTTTGGGTTCTTTAAGTTTTCTGTGACCCAATCAGTTGTTACGAGTGCTGTCTCTCTTGACATTTAGTGCTCCTTTTTCTAAAAGATTTTGATTATTAACGAGTACGGATTCTTAAAACGAGCAGATACATCTCACAACCAAGACAATAATTAAAAACAGAGTTTAAAAACGCTGCAGCCAGTGCGAACCCAACTGCAATGCTAAATACCGGCACAGATCCGATTGCCGCTCCCAATAAGCCAACGAGTGCGAATAAGAATCCGACTGTCTGTGCAAATTGTGGCGGACGAGAATCTTCAGTCACTACTTCCCCACGAAGTCGTGGCTTCACGATGCGCTTAAAGATAAACGCATACGGTGTGTATTGAGGCCCACGAATTGCACCAATTGCGAATACAACTGCTTGGAATGTAAGCACCCAAACATTTTGTGTAGCAAGTGAAATAGCTAAAGCAATTACTGTCAGAGTTGCACTAAAGCGCGGACCACGGACATCGATCAGAGTTGGTGTTTTTAATTGTTGTGACATGAAAGAAGGATAAAGAAGATGAAATCGAAATACTAATTGCGAAGAACTTGCACTTACTTAACTGATGCAATTGCCGCGAGAACTTCATCGCGTTTAGGCGCACCAACAGCGCGTCCTACTTCTGTGCCGCTCTTATCCAGAATTAAAGTTGTTGGAGTAGACAAAATATTGAGGCGATTGACCAAATCGAGGTTGGCTTCGGCATCGATGTGAAGATGTGCCACGTCGTGCATTTCAGCTGTCATCTGCGACAAGAGCGCACGAGTCGTGCGACAAGGTGTGCAAAATGCTGATGAGAATTGAACCAGCGTCACTCGTGATCCGAGGGGCGCACCCAACATCTGCGCATCCAGGACAGCCGCCTTGCTCTTACGTACTTTGAAATGCCCCTCACGCGTTTTGTGCCAGATGCCGTAGGCAGTAGCCAGGGCAAGCACGATAACGAGTGGAAGCAACGATTTCACAAGAGTATTGTTGCGCACTTAACAGGAATAGGAAACCCGACTATGGCCTCAGTGTTGTTACTAACAAACACACTTGGCGCGAGCGCTGAAGTTTTGCCAGCACTGGGTTTACTACAACACAGCGTCAAAATTCTTCCAGCAGAAGCAAGCGTCTTAGTCGATGTTCCTGAGATGCAAGTTCTTCTGATCGATGCACGCCGCGATTTGCCTGTTGCAAAATCACTCACAAAATTATTAACAACAACTGGCGTTGGTGCACCTGTCATCGCAATTACAACTGAAGGTGGATTATCTGCAATTAGCGCTGAATGGGGCATCGACGATGTCATGCTCGATACCGCAGGTCCGGCAGAAGTAGATGCACGCATCCGTCTTGCTATTGGAACACATCAAGTAATGATGAACGCATCAGATCCAAACGCCGGAGAAATTAGAACAGGCGAAGTTGTTATTGATGAAAACTCTTATACCGCTCGCATTAGAGGTCGCGCACTCGACTTAACATTTAAAGAGTTCGAACTACTTAAGTACTTGGCACAACACCCAGGTCGAGTCTTTACTCGTTCGCAGTTACTGCAAGAGATCTGGGGCTATGACTATTTCGGTGGAACTCGCACAGTCGACGTTCACATCCGTCGTCTGCGCTCAAAGCTTGGTCCAGAGTTTGAAGCGATCATCGGCACAGTTCGAAATGTGGGATACCGATTCACTCTGCCTCACAACGGAAAAGATTCCAATATTTCTGAACGCGTTTAATCCAGATGCGCCACATTCTTAAGATTCACCGCTCTTTAGTAGATCCCATCCCAGTAACCCAGCACTCATACACACTTCGCACATTTAATCCCACCACAGATAAGCAACAGTGGCTGGATTTAAATAACACCATCTTTGCCCACCACCCCGACCAAGGAAATTGGGCGATGGCAGATCTTGAAAATCGCATGGCAGAGCGCTGGTTTGATGCCGACGGCTTTTTCCTAGCCGCACAAGGCGAAGCAATCATTGGCTTTTGCTGGACAAAGATTCACGACGAATTTGTTAATCAAGATCCGATCGGTGAGCTTTATGTCGTTGGCGTGCACCCAGAACACGCGCACAAAGGAATTGGCCGCGCAGTTTCGATTGCTGCGATGAATTACTTAGTCGGTAAAGGCCTTAAGCAATCAATGTTGTACGTGGATGCTGATAATGAAAAAGGTTTGGCCCTCTATAAATCCTTAGGTTTTAATTAACGTTGAACTAATTCAGCGCACATCTTTCTAAAAGCTTTGGTGTGTTTATCAACGTCGGCCGCCGTTGTGTCAGGTGACATCAACGCCATATTGTGAAATGGCGTTAACAAGAAACCATCGTTGAGCAAACGTAAATGGATGTACTGCTCTAATTCGAAATCGCCACCATCTGCAGCTTCTTTGCCTGTACGCGGTGCTTTTGGTGCAAATATGTACTCACCACGTGCGCCCAGACGATTGCAGTGCCACGGCAAGCCAAACTCTTTAATCGCAGCATCGACACCATCTGACCAGCGCGTACCCAGATCAATCATCTTCTTAAAGTTCTTTTCATTCAAAACTTTTTTCAGCGTCACACGCATTGCAGCTGCAGACAGAGCGTTGCCGGCTAACGTAGAACCAATTCCACCAGTATCAACAATCTCTCGCTTTACCTTTGCAGCGATTTGATCTGCAACTGCTTGTGTCATTCCAAATGTTCCTGTTGGCAAGCCACCTGCAATTGCTTTACCAATGGTCAACATATCTGGCTTTAATTTGTACTTCTTTGTCATTCCACCAGGGCCTACAGAGATTGTGTGCGTCTCATCAATAATCCAGATAGCGCCATATTTTTTAGCAAGTTTTCCAACTGCCTCGAGATAACCCTTTTCCGGCAGAACTATTCCGATATTTGTCATCGCAGGTTCCATCAAAATCGCTGCCACATCGCCGTGAGCAAGAGCTGCTTCCATCGCCGCCAAGTTATTGAATTCGACTACGCGAGTTGTTTCGGCTAAATCAACTGGCGCACCAATATTGCCTTCGCGCTTAACTGTGTTGCCTGCAGAATCTAGCGTTGCAAATGTTTCATCAACAGAACCGTGATAGCACTTGTCGATCACAATAATTTTTTGTTTGCCCGTCACCAGTCTGCAATAACGAATGGAGTGACGATTGGCATCGGTGGCAGAAACAGTAAATTGCCACATCGGAAGACCAAAGCGTTTAGTGAGATCTTCACCAACAGCAAGTGCATCCTCTGTTGGCAACATCGCAGTTAATCCAGAGTTCAGTTGCTTCTTAATGGCGGCAACAGTTGCAGCAGGTGAGTGCCCTGTCATCGAACCTGTATCACCTAAACAAAAATCAATATATGTATTGCCATCTACATCTTTAAAGTGTGCACCCTTGGCGCTCTTAACAAATAGCGGATACGCACCCGGCCACTTAGTCATCCAGGACATTGGCACGCCACCAGGCATTGTCTTCTTTGCTTGCTTAAAGAGTGCGCCACTCTTTTTTGTGCGAGCTAAATAACGCTTCTCTTCTTTTTGCATCAGCTTTGCTAAATGGGCGCGATCAATCATTTATATATCCTACTTATTCTTGCTCAAAAACAAATAGCGCTTCGATGTAGTGCTCGCCCGTAATGCCTAAGTTCTGCGCATCAGGGGGCGCAGTCTGTGGCTCAATACTGATGCCTTCTGAGTCTTCTGTATAAACAACCCACCACGGTGCATCTGATTCGATGCTAATTCGTGCAACGTCTTGCCATACAACACTGGGTGTGCCACGCACTTCTGTAAAGGCGTCATCCCAGGGTTCGGCACTCGGTGAAACTATTTTTCCATCAGGCAATCCATCTGAATCACGCTGCAACATCTTTGCTGCACTAAATTCAACTTCAGCGCTGCCACCACGATCGAGATCTCGCACAAACCACGGATGTAATCCCATCCACACAGGTAGGTCGCACTCGCCAGGATCGTATTCAAGTGACCAGCGAATAGCGTCATCTAAAACTTCAATTGATTGTTCAACTGTTCCGCCACCGTATGGTTTTGGTAAATACAACATAGAACGCCCTGGCCCAATTTCTTGCCACGAAGATTCATAACCAAATCCATGAATTGCATGTGGTGGATGAGCATTAGTTGGTAATTGAAACTCTTCTCCGCTTGGCGATTTAATAATTCCATCTCGCACACGCCCAGCCCACGGAGCCATTGCAAACCAACCATAAGTAAGGGGTGATCCGCGAAAGGGAACTGCAAATTGCATATCTCGCCAAATCAACGATGAAATACGTGCGCCTTGGTCTAGATCAATATTTATCTGAAACTCGGCGTCATCAATGAATTGCACTTTGTTCACCTTTGCGCGCTAAGTATTCGGCAATTACTTCAACGCCCAGCAAATGATCTTCTACCTGTGGCAATCCACTGATTAACAAAATCCCAACCATTCCGGCACCAGTAACGTTTAGCGGCAATCCACCACCGTGCACAGCGTGTAGCTCCTCCGACATTTGATTGTGTTCATACCAATCAACACCAGCTTCTTCGGCTGCAACTCTTTCAAACATCGTCGATGTGCCCTTTGCCATGACTACTCGTGCCTTACGCGCAATCCACCAATCATTTTCTGGCTTCGATCCCGGCAGCGAGATATGAAAGACAATCCATTCGCCCATTCGAACTTCAACTGCAATTGGCAGCGCACGATCTCGACCAAGTCCAATAGCAATCTCACCAATCTCAATTGCTTCGGCCTGCGATAGTGAAGGCAAGACAAGAGTCTGCGCTTCTAGGGCTAGCTGCGCGCTAGTGAAGCCACCTGTTGTCTCGACCATGAGAGCATCTTGCCTTAAGTTATATCCATGTTCACACTGCCTAAGACAGAACTTTTAGTCCATCCGCTATGCCTCGGTGCAAATGTCTTTGGATGGAGCGCAGATGAACCCCAATCCTTTGCAGTTCTCGATGCATACGTGGCAGCCGGTGGAAACTTCATCGACACAGCCGATGTGTACTCAGAGTGGAAAGAGGGCAACACCGGTGGTGAATCTGAAATCATTCTCGGCAATTGGATGAAAGCACGCAACAACCGATCCAACATTGTTCTTGCTACAAAGGTCGCAAAACTTTCTACACGTCGCGGTCTGTCACCAGCCAACATCACAGCAGCACTGGATGACTCACTCAAGCGCCTGCAGACGGATTATGTGGATATTTATTACTCACACGAAGATGATTTAAAGGTTCCAACCGAAGACACTCTTGCTACTTACACACAACACATCAAAGCAGGCAAGATTCGCTACATCGCAGCATCCCAACACTCCGGTGCTCGTCTACAACACGCACTAGACACAGCAAAAGCAAACAACCTTGCTTCATACATCGCGCTACAAGATCACTACAACTTAATGACTCGCAACCCTTTTGAAGAAGAACAACAAGCAGTCGTTGCAAAGAACGGTTTATCCGCACTTCCTTTCTACGGCCTTGCAAAAGGTTTCCTCTCCGGTAAATACCGCCCCGGTGTCACGGTTGAATCTGTCCGCGCCGAAGCAGTAAAGGAATACATGACCCCAACTGGTTGGGCAATCATCGATGCGTTGGATGCCATTGCAAAAAACCACGGCGCATCAATGTCTGCAGTCGCACTCGCTTGGATTAGATCAAATCCAACTGTCAGCGCACCCATTGCTAGTGCTCGCACAGTCGAACAATTATTAGAAATTCTTCAGATTATTAAATTAAGCCCACAAGAGATAGAACAACTCAACACTGCTAGTCGTTAACGCTCCATGCTGTGTTGTCGTTTCGATTAACCACCCACGCCGAATAAGAAGCTAACTCAGGCAACCCAAGCCACTTGGCACCATCTTTGCCCGCCACCATCAGCGCAGTCGCCAGTGCGTCACACAGCGCCGCATCAGGGCCAATCACACTTGCGGACTTGGCACCAATTGCAATCAATCCAGTATACGGATCATGAATATGAGCGCCTCGTTCGTAATCACCACTAGTAGCAATCGCACCATCAAAGACTTCAACAACGTGCACAATCTCGTTGGTGTTATCAGGATTAGAAATACCTATAGACCACGGCTTAACCACGCCCGAATCATTAAACCCACCACGCACTGCTAAATCCCCCGCGCAATTTACTTGCACATGCTGCGCACCATGTTCTTGCGCAATATCTGCGCACTTATCGCCCGCCCACCCTTTTACATATCCACTGGGATCAAAACCACCCGGCACGCTCCACGGATCAAATGCACCATCTGTTAAATCGCGTGCAATCGCACACAAGTTTGCAACTTCAATGACATCAGCCGGTGCATCACCAATCTGCATTCGCCCATCGCGTAATTGCGAAACAACTGAATCTGGTTTATACGTTGAAAACAAATCATCAACCAATACAACAAAAGAAGTTATCTCGGCAAAGGCTGCAACGGAATCAAATGCTTCGCCTTCACAATCAAAGTAAAGCTTTGTCCCCCAAGCATCGATTGTGTGGCGCTGGCGCATAAGAAGACTTATAGACCAGCTTTAGCAATCGCTGATGCAAGTGATTGAGACCAACCGTATGAAGTAAATGATGCACCGGATACCGCCTGCACATTCGCAGATTGCGCAGCAATAGTTCGCTCACGCAAAACCGGCACCGACATCTGCGTATATCGATCACTACTGCCAGTTGGTGCCTGCACTGTTTGCGCATCAACAATCTTGCCATTTTTAACCATAATCTTTACCTGCACAGGGCCATAGCGTGTACCCACTTCGACACCCGTAAATGATTGCGCCGCAGTATCAACTGCAATCGGCGCTGTCTTTGAAAGATTTGGCGGAGTAATCACCAACACCGCACCCAACCCACCCACGGTGCCACCAGCGATTAAGAGCGCTCTCTTCATTTAATCTCCGTGTGATAACCAAATGCTTCGTCATGAATTTTATCTTTTGGTACACCCGCATCTTGTGCTGCTTTACGCACTGATTCCACCAGTGTCGTTGGCCCACAGATATAAACATCTGCATCAGCAAAGCTAGGTACTAACTTCGTTAATGAACGCGCATCCATCGGATGATTCTTACGCGGTCCAACCAAGTAGTGCACACGAGTTGTGCCATCAGAATTCGCTGCTAAATAATCCAGCTCTTCACGCAGTACTAAATCTTCTTGCTTAGACGCTCTAAAGATCACATCCATCTGCACTCCGTTTTTAAACTCTTCGATAATCGCACGAATAGGTGTAATACCCACACCGCCACCAACTAAAACAACGTGCGGACTAGAAGAGCGCCCTGCAGTAAACGCTCCATGTGGTCCTTCAACAAAGACTCTTGTACCCGGGCGCAAGAGTGCAAGAGAACGTGAGTGATCTCCAAGATCTTTTACCGTAATGCGGATGTAATGCTCGGTCGGCGCAGCCGACAGAGAATAAGGATGAGCAACTAACGCATGTCCTTTTGTTAAAAAGCGCCACGAAAAGAACTGCCCGCCTTGCGCAGCAAGTGTGTGCAATTTGCGCCCGCGCATAATCACTGACACAACACCTGGTCCTTCAATCACAATGCGATCTACTTTGATGTTCAGGCGCAGCGATCGCACCAAAGGCACACCGATGCGCCAATACAACACAGACGCGCCCATCAACACATAGAGCCCAGTCCAATACCATCGCGCAAGCGGATGACCCACAAACATCGAACCATTGAGCACTTGGTGCATAAACGAGAGTGCTACAGCTGCGTATGTGTAGATATGAATAATCCACCACGTCTCATAAGACATCTTGGCTCTCACCTTTTTATACGACGTCACACCCGCCAACACCATCAATACAAAACCACCGAGGGCTGCCCACATCCAAGAGAAAGTACTCAATACATTCCACAGTTCTTTATACAGAGGAATCTGATTTTGTCCTGCATAACCCACCACAACAAAAATCACATGAAAACCAACAAGAAACAATGAATATGGCCCCAACTTGCGATGCCACGTTACCAATCTGTCGTGACCCACACCGCGTTCGACAAATGGAATGCGTGCAATTAAGAAAATACCCAACACCGCAAAGTACGTACCCACCAATGCACACAACCGAGAGAAAGAAGTAATAGCTGCATAAACCGATGAAACATCTGCACGCGTCATCGTCGTCACCTGCATAGCCACCGTCAGCCCCAACCCAAGGCCAGCCAACAGCGCAGCCCAATCCACGCCAGCACCCGATGAGTACTTAATCGTGGACGCGTTGCGCATGCCCCCATTCAACTCCTAATTGCTGTGAGTTGCATAGGAGTGAATGAGTATTACAACTTAAACCCCTAAAACCAGACTAGTTTGCCCTTAACATTTCTGCATATTAGTGATTTCGTGCCCGAGGTAACTCTCTTGCCCTTCACAGAGCAAGATTTCCCTTTAACAAACTTTGTACTAACGGTTGGAAGCGGGACTCGATCACTTAGGTCGCTGAAGAAATACTGTGACAAATTTCGAATTGCCGCACCACTTCGTAAATATTTTCCTTGGTCCAATGCAGACACCAGGTACTTATTTGTCTGAGCTCCAGCAATATCAACACAGCTAGTTGGAAGCGTTGATGAGCATCGTTGCCATTTAAATAAGAAATCTGTCGTCTTAGTGCCTGCCCAAATTCCTGAATCACTTTCTAAAGTTTGCCCTCTAGATGCGTTTCCGCTGACCTGTGGAATTAAGAATGGACTCATTGAGCCAATCACACCCGTGATTGCATTAGTTGTAACAGACACAGATCCGACAGTATTGGTTGCCTTAACTGTAGCCTTGATGGAATATCCAGCATCCTCAAAAGTTAACTTGTAAGTACTAGTTGTCGCAGAATTTATGGTCGAGCAAACATTTGCTGCACTACATCTTTGCCAAGCATAAGCAAAAGTTGGGATTGGAAAACCACTCCATGTGCCGTTTTCGACTGTAATTATTTCTCCCTCTTTGCTCAAGCCAGTGATGCTTGGAACCTTGGTATTTGCAGGAGCAGTGGGTTTAACAATCGGACCAAAAAGAGGACTAAATTTTATTGTTCCGCCAAAATTATTCACACCTGTAACTTGAACACGGAAATACACATTCAAATCTGAATCAGCCAAGGTAAATGACTGCCCAGGCTGCACTGAAAGATTTGCACAACTTTCAACTGCTACCGATGTACATTTTTGCCACACAGTAGTAAATGTTGCTGGAGGGTTTGCGACCCAGCCGCCCGGTTCATATTGAATTTTTTGTCCGACGACAGGACTGCCAGAAATGAAGGGTGATGAGGTATTTCTAGGTTCGGAAGAGATGGTTGACGTAGGAGCGCTTCTCGCTGATGCAGGCAAGCGATTGGTCACATCCGATATCGTTACTTCGGAACGAATTAATGTTCCGACGTCAGCTGCCGCGATTCCGTAAGAACTGTTGGTGGCACCAGAAATGTAAGTGCAAGAAGTCTCTGTTTGATTTGTGCAACGCAACCACTTGTACGTATAGATTCCGGCGTTAGGAGTCGACCATGTTCCGGTAGTCGTGGTTAAAATGTTTCCAAATGATGATGTTCCTGTCACTCTAGGCAAAGCTGTATTGAGTGGCTTGCTTAAGACAATGACAGATGGCGCAGTCAAAACTGTTGTTCCACCACTTATATCTAGCGCAGTAACTGATACTCGAAGATACTTTCCAGAATCAATTTGAGTGATCACATATGTAGCTGCGTTGGCCCCCGCAATAGCTAGACATGTTGTGGTCGTAACCGCATCAGAGCATCTCCTCCATTGATAGGAATAGTTTTCGATGGTTCCTACCCAAGTTCCCTTTGATACAGTCGCTGTTGCTCCTACCGAGATGTTTCCGGTGATTAGAGGCAAAACGCTATTGCTAGGCGCGGCTACAGCGGGTGAAGCACTCAACATTGAAATTGCGAGCACAGAACTAGAGATCAACTTTAGGGATTTCAACTTAAAAAAACTTTTCATAGCAAAATCATTTCACTGAAGGCTGGATTTGATACTCAACGCCACGAGATACATGGCAATTTCTTACCTTTTTCACAAGAATCTAGGTGGTGAGTTTCCCATCGACCACGCCTCGAATACACTTAAGCCCTCATGAAGCACTTGCAATTGATCCGACTGCTTGTAAATCGGGAATTAACTCTGCGATACAAACGCAGTGTTATCGGTATTGGTTGGACTCTGTTAAACCCAATGCTTACGAGCTTTGTATTATGGGTTGTATTCTCATTTGTCTTCGCAGGGCGCTTGCCTGAAGGACAGCAATACGCGCCTTATTTAATGGCTGGCATAGTCCTCAACTCATTCTTCAATCAGGGATTGACGTTAGCGGCTTACTCAATCCAATCAAATAGTGGTGTTTTGACCAAGATTTATGTTGCACCGCAAGTTTTTCCAATTTCAGTAGCCCTTGCCGGGCTTGTTAACTTTTTTATTGGATTAATCCCTCTTGCAGCAGTTGTTTATGTCTCTGGACAATCACTCTCGCTAACTTTCCCATTGGTAATAATCGTGGGATTCTTTCTTGCGCTTCTTGTTGCCGGAATCGGATTATCACTATCACTTGTTTTTATTCGCTATGACGACACAAAAAATATTATCGGTATTTTGCTTTTAATTCTTACCTACGTCACACCCATATTTTACCCAATTTCCGTATTGAGTGAGCGAATGCAAAGCATTGTTAATCTCAATCCTTTGACTAGCTATCTGGACTGCTTTCGTTGGGCATTTTCTAGTAATGCTGATGCCACAATTGGTGATTGGCTGTATATGGGCGCAACTGGAACTTTTGCAATGTTGATTGGCTCATACATATTTAAGAAATATTGGCCAAGAACGGTGGCTATGCTCTAATGGCAACTATTGAGATAACCAACGTAGGTTTCACCTATAGGGTACTTAAAAATCGATCAGGTTCGATCAGAGACTTGATTAAAGATTTCATAACGAGAAAAGTTCACGTAGAAAATTATGTGGCACTCAAAGACGTTTCGTTCACAGTTGATTCGGGCGAGGTTCTGGCTATCATCGGCAAAAATGGTGCGGGCAAATCAACGCTGCTAAAAATACTCGCTCGCGTTTTGCCCCCAACAACTGGCACGGCAAAGGTTTCTGGATCAATCGCGCCAATGATTGAACTCGGTGCAGGTTTTCACCCTGAAATGTCAGGTGCTGAAAATGTACTTCTCTACTCAACGCTTATGGGCCGCGATATGTCTAAAACAAAGTCACGTATTGAAGCTATTGGGGAATGGGCTGGCGTATCGGATCATATGGATTTTCCATTGCGCGCATTTTCCTCAGGAATGGTTGCGCGCCTGGCTTTTGCTACAGCAAGTGATGAAACCTCAGATGTGTTACTAATCGATGAGGTTCTTAGTGTTGGGGATGCGGATTTCCGAGCGAAATCTAGTGCTCGCCTGGATGAATTGATTCAGCATGGATCAGCAGTGGTTCTGGTTTCGCACGACATGAGCACTGTAAAGAAACTTGCCACCAAAGCTGTTTGGCTAGAAAACGGTGTTGTAAAGATGTCAGGTCCAGCAGAACAAGTTGTTGCGGCTTACGAAAAGCAATAGGTCATGCGTGTACTACATGTAATTGCCCGCCTAAATGTCGGTGGCACCGCTAGATACATCACACGCCTGACCGAAGAGTTACCAAAACACAGTATTGAAACATTTATAGCAACTGGCTTTGTCCAAGGCTCTGAAGAAGAAGATCCTTCCGCAGATAAACTAGAAGTGATTCGGATTCCATCTCTTGGCCGTCAAATTAATCCGATCAAAGATCACTTCGCCTTCAAGCAACTCTTGGAAGTCGTCAAGGAAATCAAACCCGATGTTTTGCACACCCACACATTTAAAGCCGGTTTAATCGGCAGAATTAGAACAAAAGAAATTAACAAAGCTGCAGGCAAGAGAGTCAAGTTTGTTCACACTTTCCACGGTCACCTATTTGATGATCCTGAGTTCTCTGGGCTCAAGTCATTAATCATTACTTCTTTAGAACGTCGTTTAGCAATGCGCACAGATGCCATCATTACAGTTGGTGCTCAAGTCGCCAAAGAGTTGCTAGAACGCAAAATAGGTCAGCCAAAGCAATTCACAAACATTCCACCAGGTCTTAACGCACTAAAACTTGCAAAGGCAAAACCACGCTCAAAGATAACGATTGGTTGGATTGCGCGAGTCACGGGAGTTAAGAATCCTTTACGTGCTCTTGAAGTTGCAGCACTTTTTCCTGATGCGCAATTTCTTATTGCTGGTGGTGGCGACATGCTTGAAGAAGTTAAGTCGCAAGCGCCAAAAAATACAAAAGTTCTAGGCTGGACCGATGCCGCAAAGCTATTCGCTGCATCGGACATGATTCTTTCAACGAGTGAAAATGAAGGAATGCCAATTGCGCTCATAGAAGCACAACTAGCATCTAAGCCAGTTGTAGCGACAAATGTAGGTGGCGTGGCCGAAGTTGTTATTAATAACAAAACGGGATTTGTCACACGCAAGAGCACAGAAGAGCTTGCCAACGCTATTGAAAAACTCATCACATCTAAAGCCCTGCGTACAGCACAAGGTAAGGCAGCTAAAGCGCATGCTTTGAAGGCTTTCTCCATTCAAAAGATGATTCAAGCCCATGTTTTGCTATATAAGAAGTTAACAAAATAGGATTACCCCATGCGTGTACTTATTACTGGCGGTGCCGGATTTATTGGCTCACACTTAGCTGATTCCCTCATTGCGCGCGGGGATCACGTTGTTGCGCTTGATAACTTTTCTACTGGGTCAACTGCCAACATTAAGCACTTAACCAAAAACTTTGACCTTACTGAAGGTGATATTCGAGATACTAAATTAGTCGAAGAACTAGTTTCACAATCTGATCTTGTCTTTCACTTGGCTGCAGCCGTTGGCGTTAGCCTGATTCTCGAATCTCCTATTGAATCAATCTCTACAAATATCTTTGGTAGTGAAAATGTCCTACTTGCTGCTTCGAAGTTTAATAAGAGAATTTTGATTGCAAGTACATCTGAGATTTATGGTAAAGGCGTTAAGCAACCGTTAAACGAACTAGACGATCGCGTTATTGGATCCCCACAGAAGCTTCGCTGGTCTTACTCAGATGCTAAAGCTATAGATGAAGCGATGGCTGTGGCGCTTCATCAACAATCAAATTTACAGGTAACAACTGCCCGATTATTCAATACTGTGGGTCCGCGGCAATCATCGCGCTACGGAATGGTTATTCCGCGATTTATCGGTGCCGCTGTAAACAACACACCGATACCTGTTTATGGCAATGGAAACCAAACCCGTGTGTTTTGCCATATCGCCGACGTTGTAGACGCTCTACTGCAACTCGTTGCCACAGATAAAACTGTCAATGAAGTTTATAACCTTGGCGGAATTGGTGAGATCAGCATGACCGACTTAGCCAACAAGGTAGTCGAGGAGACAAAATCACAATCCACAATTGAGTACATTCCTTACGAAAAAGCTTACGCTCCTGGGTTTGAAGATATGGAACGACGTGTTCCGGATATCACAAAGATAACAAGTGCAATCAATTGGTCACCAAAAAGAGATTTATCTCGAATCATCTCTGATGTGGCTGAACACATCACACGCTCTTAAAGTCCAGCAACACCTTTTATCGTTCCAGTGCAATCAAAGACATAAGCAGCGCCTGCTTTTATGTCAGCTTCACTGACAACATCATGCTTTGTTACAACAATTGCGATATCAAATCCCTTGAGATCAGCGCTCGACTGGTTATTCCAAGTGCCCACCACAGGATCGTGCCAAGATACTTTCGCCCCTAGTTTTTCAAGCTCAGAGATAATCAGGGACGCAGGAGTTTCGCGAGTATCAGAAATATTAGCTTTATAAGCTAAACCAACAACAACGATGTTCTTGCCCTTAAGTCCATCCACATCTTTTGCAACTCTAGAAACGACATAGGATGCCATTCCCAAATTTACTTCGTTTGCATACCTGATAAAGGTCGCAGGCACTCCAACACCTTCTGCAACATAGGCCAAATAGCTGGGATCAACAGGAATACAGTGCCCACCCACGCCAGCACCGGGATTAAAACTCATAAATCCAAATGGTTTGGTTGCAGCTGCGTCTAATACTTCTCTCGTTGGAATACTTAATGCATTACTTATCTGCGCAAATTCATTTACCAAAGCAATATTTACCTGTCTAAAAGTATTTTCAAACAACTTCGCTGCCTCTGCTACTTCAGGTGTAGAGACTTCAACAATTTGATCGCAAAAGGATGAATAAAACTTCCGTGCCAAGGCAGTTGCCTCTGGCGTTAACCCAGCCAACAGCCTCGGTGTGTTTTTCTGGCTCCATTTATCGTTTCCCGGATCCACTCTTTCCGGTGAAGCCGCATACAGATGTCCGACTCCAGAAGCACCTTCAATGAAGGCCGCAATCTCATTGCGCAGTGTGCCTGGATAAGAAGTTGATTCATTAATAATTAATACTGGTTTTTTCACATGATTAATAATTGTTTTACACGCCGCACGGACGGCAGATAAATCTGGTTGCCTTGCCTTATCAAGTGGAGTAGGTACAGCAATAACAATTATTTCAGCGCCATCAATGTGTGAAGCATCTGTTGTGCCTGCGTAATCACCTTGAAAATCAAGCACAGATATGACTGAAGCCTTCGTATCAAAACCAATGACAGAGTGACCAGCACCGACAGATGCCTCTGCTATTGATCTTCCTACATATCCTTGGCCAATGATGGCAATTTTCATGATTTCGATCTTTGGAGAATCTCAAAATAGAAAGGATCAAGCGCGTCTATTTTTGATTTTATTGCAGGCTTAGTTGGGTCGCTTCCTGGAGTTAAGTCATAAAGAAGCTTTAGTGGATACACGGTTTCTGGACTTTGTTCGTGCGCCTGATTTAACAAATTGATTGCTTCCTGAACCCTGCCAGCGTCATATATGTTCTTCGCTGCAATTGTCATAATGATGACATCTCGCGGCCACTTTTTTGCTGCAGCTTCTAACGCGACTGCGTCCTTTACCCTAAATGCTTGCCACATGTCAGAACTTGCTTGGTAAAACGGAAGCGCAAGCAAAAGCCCAACTATTCCACCCGCGAACGCTGCCAAGGGGAACTTGCCCTTGATTGAAACCTTAACGCTGGCCTGTCTGCCACCCTTATTACTTATCTCTTCAGTTACTGTCTGAGATTCATAAATATCATAACCAATGATTGCGCCAGAAAAAATCCAGCCCCAAATTGCAACACCTAAGTGATTAATGGAAATCACAGACTGCGCTAGATATCCAACCCAGCTAGCGACAATTATTGCAAAATTAGCCTCAATCTTTGCGTTTCGTTTCATTACACGAATGACGGAATTTAAAGTTAAAAGCAACAAAATAACGTAGGCACTCAAGAGCAGTATTCCACCATTAACAGCAAAATCTAAAAACACATTATGGCTGGCATCTGTTGTATCCAAATTATTTACATTAAAGGTTGAGGCAAGATCTCGATTTCGGCCTTCATAATCACGATAACCGTCAAAACCAACACCAAGTATTGGATTTTCTTTAAAGATTTCCACCGCTGTTCGCCAAAAATCAACTCGAGCGGTCAAAGAAGGTTTATTAAGTACTGATCCACCTGGAAGCACTTTTAAAATAGCTAGACCAACATAAATTACAGCAATACCAATTCCTGTGAGGTAGACGTATGAAAGGGTTCGCAATTTTGCAATATTTCGTAGGTTGAAAAACATAATGATGGCAACCATAATTAGGAGAACTGCCGGTCCTTGATATGCCAAAGTTTCTTTCAATAAATACATATTGATTGCAATGCCAAAACCAATCAAAATTTTTGTAAGAATTTTGATAGAAGATTTAAACAAAAGCCCAAATAGAATGCCTGTGGCAATACCTGTAAATGCTGAGAAGAAATTGGGGTTTGCATAGAAGGACGCCACCCAGCCATCAGGTTGCTCCCAAGGTATGGGGTCTAATTTGAAAACTTGCATCAATCCATAAAAAGTAGAGATAAAGGAAGTGATTAAGAAGAATTTAAGCAGAGTGCGCAAATTGATCTTATTGACGCCATGTGCTGCTGTAAGAAGAATTAATAAGAGTGATACGTAAGTTAACAGCCCTGTGTTTCTACCTTGAATTCCAAAAAACTGACTTGATTTATCTAAGCCAGAGACTAAAAAGATTAGAAAAGAAGTTACAAGGAAATAGAGGCTAGCTACATGTATTTTATTGAAAAACTTATTTTTTCTTAAAACTTTGTATTTCAATAATGACAACAAACCGGCGAAGGCGCCCACTGCTAACATGATTAATTTTGGAGGGTTAACTACGTCATAAGTTATCGCGGGAGCAATAATCAAACTTGTGAGTGAACCAAAAATTGCAACGATATATACAAGTGAATTCTGCTCTGTTTTCTTTAACACAGCATTAGTCTAAAAGATTTGAATATAAATATCACTACTTTGGGTCTATTTGGGACAAGCCAAAAGGCGGCCCCTCCTAAGAGGAACCGCCTTTTAGTTGTCTATCGAAGGGTTTTTACTTCTTCTTTAGAAGAGCCTTCTGAAGGGCTGCAATTTGCTTGTTGATAGATGCGATCAAGGAAACGATTGCCTTGAGAACATCTTCCATTGAAGTGCCACTATCGCTTGCAACGATCTTGTATTGAAGTGTCTTAACAGATAAATCTGTTGACGCTGTGATCTTTGCTTGACCAACGAATGAGCCGACGTTTTGTAGGACACGGAACTTGTATGTCTTTACTCCGCCTGAGAACTCATCAGTTGTTGCTGCTGCTGATCCGATGATTTCAAGACCACCCAAGTCAGCCGCAATACCTGCACCAACTGTTACGCCATCGCCCACTGCAAAGCCATTTGCATCTTTTGCAGTAATGGTTAGCGTTGCAATTTCGCCAGTTGAGTAAACAGCCTTATCAAGAGCAACAGAGAATGTGTCAGCGGCGCCGCCACATGAAGCCTTGAAAGTATTTGACTTAACTACGTTAAGTGCAGCATCAAGGAATCCGATTGCAACATCAACAGAGCCTGATGACTTTGTATCTGCAGATGCGCAATCAATTGTGCCTGTACCTTTTGTAGCAAATGAATCAGTAGAGGCGTAATCAGAAGCAGCAACTACATCGTCAAGAACATCGCCGGCTTCAAACCCAGCAATTGTCCAGTTAATTCCTGCAAAGGCAGGAGATTCAACGCTGTTGCCAGCATTGTCTTTGACAACGTATTTGAAAGATCCATTGCTTGGTGTAATTCCACCAACAACATCGGAAACCGTGATGCTTGCTGGAGTTCCAAGAATTGTTACTGTCTTAGTTCCGACAGTTACACCATTGAATGCGAATGTAATTGTTGTTGTAAGAGCTTTTCCTGGGTTTGTGACTGTGTCTTGCTTAACAACAAGACCCATTCCATCGTTAGCGTCAGCCGCTGTTGCTACAAATGCAGTCGAAGTAAGTGCATTTCCTGGAGTTGTAAATGCGATTAAGGCTCCGTTTGTCGCATTAGCTGTAAGAATGCCCGCTGTTACGTCACCCTTATACGCGTTGCGAAGTTGGATGTTTACCCAAACTTCTGATGCATAATTCTTTGCATCGTATGAGAGGGACTCATCTGTTCCAGTTGCTTGAGTGTTTGAATCCGCAATATTGACAAGCGTGTTAGCAGCTACTGGAGTGGTAGCTGCAGTACATGCTGCAACAACTGCGATTCCGATTGAGCGAGTTGAAGATCCAGCCGTTGTTTTTACAGTAACTGTAACCGCACCCACACCTGTTGTCTTTAGGGCATGAGCACCAGTGTCAACAGATGACAGCTTTGTAGCTGTTGCGTTTACCGCTGTGGTACCTGCCAGGGTAGTCCAAACTGCTGGTCCAGTGATTTCGATTGTGCCAGCACCAGTTGTTACAGCAAATGTAAGCGTTGCACCTGTTGCTACAACTGTGCCAGTGCTAATTGCTGAAACTTCATCTGCTGCAGTAGCTGCAACTGAGCAAACGCCGACTGAGCCAATAGATCCATCGCCAGCAACTGTTGAGATTTTTACATCTGCGATTCCCATATTTGCTGACGCTGTAGTTGCAGACAGAAGTCCGAAACCAAGTCCAGCTACTGCAACAAGCGCGATGCGCTTGCGTAGTGTCTTTATAGACATGTTTTTCCTTTCGTTAGTCGAGATCGGGCATTTCCCGATTTCGGCTCGAAGATCTTGTGGATCCTCTAATTCCGTTTCTTTTATGACGAACACGTGTAGCGCCATAACCGATACGGAAATCTTTGTTTAGTTACTGCCCTCTTCTGCGGCCATGATCATGGCCAGCGTCTCTGCCATGACAGCAACGGACTCGAGTTGGGCTATTGAGATATCCATCTGGTCGTTGAACTCTTCGATGGTGATGCCGGATGATGGCTTTGTAGAAATTTTTTGTGTTGGTGTGATCTCAACTGGAGCTGCAGGGGTTACTACTTCTTCTTGAACTGTCGAAGGAGTTGAGATAGCAAGGTCGTTGATTTGAACGTTTCCTTCATTGCCAGTTAAGGAGTTAAAGCCGAGGAAGGCTGTGACAACGAGGAGGAGAGATAGGGCGACCTTGGAAGATTTCTGAGCAATCTCTGCTGCCTTCTTATAAGAGGTAGAGAGCATGTCGAGAGCGGTAAGGCCGCGCTCTTGATCGATAACCAATTCACTAAGAACACGACGAAGAGATGCGCGAGCACGTGAGACTGTGTGACGCACTGCGGACTCTTTAATACCGAGCTCTGCTGCGATCTCAGAAGTTGAGCGACCTTCCATCTCCCACATAACCAAAGCTGCGCGCTCTGCTGGAGATAACATCGCTAGCGCTTGACGAATAATTGCTGCATCTTCTGCAGCAGAAATAACAGATGAGTGATCGCCATCTACTTGCCATGCAGCCTCAACCTCTGCAGTGGCATCATCTAGAACAACGAGGTTTGGACGACGTCCTTCTAGACGGAAAAGATCAATGCAAAGATTTTCAATTGTGCGGTGTAAGTAAGAGAGCGCGTGATCTGTTGACTCTAGTTCTGGTGCAGCCAACATGAACTTGATAAGCGCATCTTGTGTGATTTCTTCAGCCTTAGCGGAATCCTTGAGTACGCGATTAGCGTGGGCAAGAAGCTCTGAACGGTGCTCTGTGTAGAAAGCACCAAGCTCGGCAACGGTCCACACACGTGGTCCTTGCACTTGAGCCTTCTTCTTAATAGCCACTTGGATTTTCCTTAACCGGTTTTGTCCTGCAGAGCCGACCGTCGCCGCCTCTACCTGCTACTACGCATTGACTGGTCATTTGTCGCGCTCTAAGGACAAAACGGACATTTCACAAAGGGAGCGGGGTTACTCCAGGCCTAAATTTTAGCGTGCCTGAGCACTATTTCTGCGCAAGCAAGCCAAAAGGCGCCCTCCTTTAAAAGGAGACCGCCCTTTGGTAGTACTTTTTCACATGAGTTTTAAGCGCCTCGTTTGCACGCTTGAGTCTGAAGTGTTGAGTAAATTGAATCCATCGACTTCTTTAGCTCATCTAGTTGAGCAACTCCCTCTGCTCCAGCAAGCGGAGCAAGGTCTTTGAATGAGTCGTATCCGTCTTTTGCTTCAAGATAAACCCTGTATCCGTCTCTACATGCTTTGAGCATGTAGGTGTTTTTTGTTGGCGTAACGAACGCGTTCTTGCCACAGACATAGGTCTTTGAGCCCACTTTTACGCTCTGACCAGCCTTTTTGCAGGCCGTACCAGTTTTAATCTTTGCGGCCGATGCCGGTGCAACCACAGAAGTGGCTAGAAATAGGCCCAGAGTTGAAGCAACGATGATCTTGCGAAGCATAAATACCTCCATAGGAATAGGACAAGGATAGCAAGAAACCCTTATTTTAAAAGGGGCCGAGGGGTGAATTGGGTGGTAATCCTCTGTGAATAAATGGGTCTAAATCGGAGGAAGTTCTCGGCTGGCAACAATTACTGGGCGCCCGCTTTCGAGGGTGAAGATGCTGATGCCGTTATCGAAGGCTTTCTTTAACTCTGGGGAGTGGATAACTTCATTAGATGGGCCATCTAGCAGTACTCGTCCTTTGTGCATCACAATAATTCTTTCGGCATACATTGCACCAAGCGTAATGTCATGCATCGTGGAAATAACGGTTGTACCTGATTCCTTTAATCGATCAATTTGATTCAGTGTTGAAATCTGATGATGTAAATCAAGTGCTGATGTTGGTTCGTCCAGAATAATAATTTCTGGTTCTTGAACGAGGGCTCTAGCAATCAATACACGTTGCATCTCTCCACCAGATAATTGTGTAACAAGCTGGTGTTGTAAGCCAAGTAATTGTGTTTCCTCTAAAATCGTATGAACAAATTGGCGAGACTTTTTAGATTCGCGCCCCCACCCATCAAGGCGCGCACGTCCGAGCATTACATACTCTGCAACATCCATGCCAGCTGGAATCTCTGGGCGTTGAGGAACAAATGCCACGTTGCGCAAATTTTTGTACACCTCAAGTCCATCGATTGTGATCGATCCGTCGTACGCCTTATTGCCAAGAAGTGTCTTGAGAAAAGTTGTTTTACCCGCGCCATTTGGGCCAACAAGGCATGTCCATGTGCCGCGCGGGATTTCTAGTGTGATGTGGTTGAGGGCGTAGAAGTCGCCATAACGCACAGAGAGATTATTTATATTTATCATTTCATTACCCGCTTTGCTCGTAGGACAAATAAAAGAAATGGTGCACCGACAAATGCTGTAATGACACCGATTGGCAACTCCGCAGGGGAAAGCAGAGTGCGCGCACCGAGATCTGCAAGGACTAAAAAGCCAGCGCCCGCAAGCGCCACTGTGAATAGAGCTCTATTTGTGGCTCGCTTTGTAAGTCCACGAACTAAGTGTGGAACAACGATGCCGACGAAACCGATTAGTCCGCTGGCAGATACTGCTGTTGCCGTTGCAAGAGTGGCTGCGGCAATTGCAATGATGCGAATTTTGTTTGGCGAAATACCGAGTGAAAACGCTTCTTCATCACTGAGCAATAAACCATCCAATAGTCGGGACATTCGAATGAGAATAAAGAGTGCGAAAATAATGTAAATACTCGCCCATTTAACCACTTGCCAATCGGCAACTGTCAGTTGTCCCAAAATCCACGAATAAACAGGTCTTAAAACTTGGCTGTTGCGTTGCTGTAAATAAGTCTGCACCGCAGTTGCAAATGAGCCAACGGCAATTCCAGAAAGCAACAAAGTTGCAGGATCCGTGAATGCTTTACCTGAGATCATAAAAGTCGCAGCGACAGCGAGCACGCCACCGAGAAAAGCGAAGAGGGGAAGTGCTGCATAGAAAGTTTTGTCGCCACCCGTAAATGCAAGTGTTGCACCGAGGCCGGCGCCAGCCGCGGCGCCGAGTAAGTATGGATCGGCAAGTGGATTACGGAAAACGGTTTGATAGACCGCACCACTTGTTGCAAGTGCAGCACCGACGAGTCCTGCTAGCAAAACTCTTGGTAAGCGAAGTTCGAGTAACAATGTTCGTTCTTCGTCTTGAAGACCACCAGATAATCCAAATAGCGTGCGAATAATTCTTGTGAAATCAAGTGAGATTGGTCCGAAGCTGACGCCAAGTAACAAAATAAATGCAAGGAGCATCCCCACAAATACAGTTGTACGCCAGTGCCAGATTCGGCCCATCTCTTGTTTTTGCATTATTAGATCTTCGCCAAAGCCTTTGCGATGTCGCGATAGAAATCAACTAGGCGCGGTCCCCAACGAGAAGGGACATCAGCGGTGAGTGCAAATACTTTGTTGTTCTTTACCGCAGAAATTTGTGACCAACCAGCGCGCTTTGCAACACTTTCTGGAGTAACTCCATACTGCGCATCAGCTAAGAAGATTGCCTGCGGATCACTTTTGAGTAAGTACTCTGCAGATAACTGCGGATATCCATATGAATCAGCTCCTGCTGCTGCATCGGCAACATTGATGACACCGAAGTCTTTATATACGCGGCCAATAAAAGTATCTGATGTAACAGAGTAGTAAGTGTCATCTAATTCATGGAATATTCGGACACCTGTGGATTTCTTTTCCTTTGCAAGGATGGATTTAATGTCTGCAGCCATCTTCTTGGCCAACACATTTGCTTTGGTTTGTTTATTTGTAACTCTTCCCAACACTTTAATCTCTGCATAAACGTCAGAAAGTTGAGTCGGTGCCTTTTCCATCAAGACAGGGACATTAAGTTTGATCAGTGCATTCCGCACCTCGGTAGATTTCATTGAATCAACAGAGAGGATTACCAAATCTGGCTTCTTCCCAACAATTGCTTCTACATTCGGTTCGAAAGCACTTATGTCACTGATAGGCGCTCTCTTTGGATAATTTGAAAGGCTATCGACTAATAAGACTTGTTTATCTGCTCCGATACTAAACAGGATTTCAGTTGCACTTGGCGAAAGCGAAATAATTCGCTTTGGTTCTTTTGTGATTGTTGTCTTAAATCCACCAGATGAAATTGTTAGTGGATATTTTGTTGAAACCGCGTGTGCGGGACTTGCTATAACTGATGCGAAAACAATTGCAACCATTGCAATCGGTAACGCACGCGAACGTGCCTTAAACATGAAAAACTCCCTCAAATCTTTGAGGGAGGAAAATTGGGCGAAAAAGCAATAACGCTTAGAGGCCCGACCTTCCTCCGAGGTCGGATACTTCGGCGTTCTGCCAGGCGACCTGGCTTAGATCTTTCGATCATTTACAGTTGCGGGACAGCGCCGGAATTTAACCGGACTTCGCTAGACACAACGCCACTCGAATTTTTTGGTTACCCAAAAGCCACAAGTGGATGAAAATTAACAGGTGTTTTAGATTAAATCAAGGTAGTGGTGGGGCGGTGAGGAGACATCAAGGGCTGTTAGCGGAATACAAACAATACAAATTCTGCCGCTTGCATCCAGAAATCATTATCTGCTGGCTTGAATGCAGTAACCGAGCACGTTGTCACAAGTGATGCGGTGAGTCTTCCTGAAGTAATGCTGCAATTAGGTGTGGACGTAGTAAATGTGACCGCACC
>JBIIRY010000016.1:0-30856 GCA_044341305.1 Candidatus Planktophila sp.
GAGCCTGATTTAACGTTGATTGGGCTGCGCCTGATACACGAGAGAAACTCGTAACTCGGTAGGATTACAAACCTATGAGCATCGAGGACGATCTACCCGAACAACTGCGCATTCGCCGCGAGAAGCGTGCGAGCCTTATCGAGCGTGGAATCGAGCCATATCCAGTATCTGTACCTCGTACAAAAACTCTTGCAGAAGTTCGTGCGCAGTACGCAGACATTGCAACAGATAGCGCGACAGGTGATGTTCACAGTGTTAGCGGTCGAATTATTTTCAAACGCGATACCGGAAAACTTTGCTTTGCAACACTTCGCGAAGGCGATGGCACTGAATTACAGGCAATGATTTCACTCGACAAAGTTGGCGAAGAACAACTCGAATCATGGAAGAGCGATGTTGATCTCGGTGACTTCGTAAGCGTTACTGGCGAAATCATCTCTTCAAAGCGCGGTGAATTATCTGTTCTCGCTAACTCATGGCAGATGGCAGCAAAATCACTTCGTCCACTGCCTAATGAACACAAACCGATGTCAGAAGAGACTCGTGTTCGTATGCGTTATGTAGATTTAATTGTTAGACCAGAAGCGCGCGATTACGCCCGACTTCGCCCAACTGTGATGCGTTCACTTCGCGAAACTTTCCATAACGAGAGCTTCGTAGAAGTTGAAACACCAATGCTGCAAGTAATGCACGGAGGAGCGGCGGCTCGACCATTTATTTCTCACTCAAATGCTTATGACATGGAACTCTTCTTGCGTATTGCACCCGAACTCTTCCTTAAGCGTTGTGTTGTGGGCGGCATCGAGCGCGTATTCGAAATAAACCGAAACTTTAGAAATGAAGGCGCTGACTCATCGCACTCACCAGAGTTTGCGATGATCGAGAGTTATCAGGCATACGGTGATTGGCGTTCAATTGCAGAGTTGACTCGCAAACTCGTGCAAAACGCAGCGATGGCTATCTCTGGTTCACATGTAGTTACACACCACGATGGTCGCAAAGCAGATCTCGGTGGCACGTGGAAAGAGATTTCACTCTATGACGCAATCTCAGAAGGCGTTGGCGAGACAATAACTGCACTCACGCCGATAGATGTTTTGAAGCGTATAGCAACAAAATTAGGCATAAAGATTGATCCAAAGTGGATTGCAGGAAAACTTGCCGAGGAAATCTTCGAGCACGTAGCAAAAGATCAACTCATTGCTCCAACATTTGTTATGGGATTCCCCGTTGATACATCACCACTCGTTCGTGCACATCGCGAAACTCCTGGTGTGGCAGAAAAGTGGGATCTCTACGTAGATGGATTTGAATTGGCAACTGGATACTCAGAGTTAGTTGATCCGGTTATCCAACGTGATCGTTTAGTTGAACAAGCAAAACTCGGCGCAAAAGGTGACCTTGAGGCAATGCAAGTAGATGAAGATTTCTTGCGTGCAATGGAGTTTGCAATGCCACCAACAGGTGGAATGGGAATGGGTGTTGATCGTTTGTTGATGGCGCTGACCGGACTTGGAATTCGCGAGACCATTCTCTTCCCATTGGTAAAGCCAGAAGCTGAATAATTGAATATGGAGATTCGTTCAGCCAGAACTTCTGACATCAAAGGCATTCGTGCACTCATCGATACATATGCAATTGGCGGTCGCCTCTTAACAAAAGAAACTGTCACACTCTATGAAAGCGTTCAAGAATTTACTGTTGCAATAGAAAACAATGAAGTTGTTGGTTGTGGCGCACTCCACGTATTGTGGGAAGATCTTGCAGAAGTTCGTACAGTCGCTGTTGTCGAAAGATTGCGCGGTACAGGTGTTGGCCACAAGTTAATGTTGGCAATCGAAGAGCGCGCCAGTGCAATCGGTATCAAGAGAATTTTCTGTCTCACATTTGAAACGAAATTCTTTGGCCGCCATGGTTTTGAAGAGATCCAAGGAACACCAGTAGATGCTGATGTGTATGCCGAGCTCTTGCGTTCCTATGACGCCGGTATCGCCGAGTTCTTAGACCTTGAAAGTGTTAAGCCAAACACCTTGGGCAACACGCGCATGCTCAAAAAACTCTAAATCTGGCCATATATCGGGCATAAATACGCCATATATGGGGTTAAAACCTACGTACAGCTCACATCGCGAGCCATGCCCCCTTCGGGCTAGGCTTATCCATACCATCTAGAAGGAGTCAACCAAATGTTTGAGCGCTTCACCGATCGAGCCCGTCGCGTTGTTGTCTTGGCGCAAGAAGAAGCTCGCATGCTCAATCACAATTACATTGGCACAGAGCACATCCTTCTAGGACTCATTCACGAAGGTGAAGGCGTTGCTGCAAAAGCACTCGAGTCACTCGGTATTTCACTTGAAGGTGTACGCGCACAAGTGGAAGAAATTATTGGTCAAGGTCAACAAGCACCAAGTGGTCATATTCCATTTACTCCACGCGCAAAGAAAGTTCTTGAACTCTCACTACGCGAAGCGCTACAACTTGGACACAACTACATTGGCACAGAACATATTCTTCTTGGACTTATTCGCGAAGGCGAAGGCGTTGCCGCACAAGTTCTTGTAAAGCTCGGTGCAGACCTTAATCGCGTGCGTCAAAGTGTTATTCAACTTCTCTCTGGTTACCAAGGCAAAGAAGCTGTTGCATCTGGTGGACCTGCAGAAGGCACGCCATCTACATCATTGGTACTCGATCAATTCGGTCGTAACCTGACCCAAGCAGCGCGAGAAGGAAAACTCGATCCAGTAATCGGTCGCGAACTTGAAATCGAACGCGTAATGCAGATTCTTTCACGTCGCACAAAGAACAACCCAGTATTAATCGGTGAACCAGGTGTTGGTAAAACTGCTGTTGTCGAAGGACTTGCACAAGCAATCGTTAAAAACGATGTGCCAGAGACTTTGAAAGATAAGCAGCTGTATTCACTAGATCTTGGTGCACTCGTTGCTGGTTCACGCTACCGCGGAGATTTTGAAGAGCGCTTGAAGAAAGTTCTTAAAGAGATTAAAACTCGCGGTGACATCATTTTGTTCATCGATGAGATTCACACACTCGTTGGCGCAGGCGCTGCAGAAGGTGCAATTGATGCTGCAAGCATCCTCAAGCCAATGCTTGCTCGCGGTGAACTCCAGACAATTGGTGCAACTACTCTCGATGAGTATCGCAAGCACCTAGAAAAGGATGCAGCGCTAGAACGCCGCTTCCAACCAATTCAGGTTAAAGAGCCATCTGTTGCTCACACAATTGAAATTCTTAAAGGCCTACGCGATCGCTACGAAACACACCACCGTGTATCAATCACAGATGGTGCGCTCGCAGCAGCTGCCAACATGGCAGATCGTTATGTTTCAGATCGCTTCTTGCCAGATAAAGCGATCGATCTTATCGATGAAGCAGGTTCACGTCTTCGCATTAAGCGCATGACAGCACCTGCCGAACTCCGTGCATTCGATGACAAGATTGCTGCAGCCCGCAAAGAAAAAGAGTCTGCAATTGACGGACAAGACTTTGAAAAAGCAGCAGGACTTCGTGACACAGAGAAAGCGCTGATCGCTGAAAAAGTTGAAGCTGAAAAACAATGGAAGGCTACTGACCTAGATAAGGTCACAGAAGTTGATGAAGAGTTAATTGCACAAGTTCTCTCTGCCTCAACTGGTATTCCAGTATTTAAGTTAACTGAAGAAGAAACAGCACGACTTCTTCGTATGGAAGATGAACTACACCGTCGCGTGATCGGACAAGATCAAGCAATCAAGGCGTTGTCACAAGCAATTCGTCGTACACGCGCTGGATTAAAAGATCCAAAGCGTCCTGGCGGATCATTTATCTTCGCTGGTCCTTCCGGTGTTGGTAAGACAGAACTTTCACGCACACTTGCATCATTCTTATTCGGGGACGCTGATGCGTTAATCCAACTCGATATGTCTGAATACTCAGAGCGTCACACCGCATCACGTTTGTTCGGTGCACCTCCAGGTTATGTCGGTTATGACGAAGGCGGACAACTCACAGAGAAAGTACGTCGTCGTCCATTCTCTGTTGTGCTCTTTGATGAAATTGAAAAAGCACACCCAGATATCTTTAACTCACTTCTTCAAGTACTCGAAGATGGTCGCTTAACAGATTCACAAGGTCGCACTGTTGACTTCAAGAACACAGTCATCATCATGACTACAAACCTTGGAACACGCGATATCTCAAAGAGTCTTGGACTTGGTTTCGCTAACTCTGGTGACGAACTTACAAATTACGAGCGCATGAAGGGCAAAGTAAGTGACGAACTTAAATCACACTTCCGTCCTGAGTTCTTAAACCGTATCGATGACATCATCGTCTTCCACCAGCTCACTAAGGATCAGATCATTCAGATTGTTGATCTCATGATTGCAAACCTTGATGAGCGTCTACGTGCAAAAGATATGGGAATCGAACTTACAAGTGCTGCGAAGGGTCTTCTTGCCGACCGTGGTTACGATCCACTTCTTGGCGCACGTCCGCTACGTCGCACAATTCAACGCGAGATCGAAGATGCACTCTCAGAGCGCATTCTCTTTAGCGAACTCAACGCTGGCGAAATCATCGTTGTAGATGTTGAAGGCGAAGGCGCAGATGCTGTCTTTACTTTCAAAGGCGCACCAAAGTCTGAGATGCCAGATTCACCTGAAAATCTGACAGGTGCACCAACAGTTTAATTAGGTAACGAGTATTTATTTCTGGCCGATTGGGTAATCAACCCATCGGCCAGAAGTGTTTTTAAAGCCTTTTCTACTTGTGATTCTAGAATCCATAACTTTTTAATCTCTTTTTCGGTGAGCGAATCATTTTCGCGAAGTGCCTGCACGATGACTCCGCGGCACTGTCTATCGGTGCCATTCCATGCTTGTGTGCGCTTTGGTTGATCTGATTGCGGATAATTAAGTGAGCGCCACTTACAATCATTAGCAACTGGGCAGATTTCGCACTTAGGTTTTTGCGCTGTGCAAATGAGTGCACCGAGTTCCATAGTGGCTGCAGCCCACACATGCGCATTCTTTTTAGGCACCAATTCGGCTCGCGCTGCGCGCTCTGTTTTATTCGGTGCTGATGTTGGTGATTGAACACCATCGTAGATACGCGAGAACAATCGGCGAATGTTTATATCCAAAACTAATGAACGCTCTTCGAAAGCAAAGGCCACGATGGCTGCAGCTGTGTAATCGCCGATGCCAGGTAATTTACGTAACTGAATCTCGTTATCCGGAACCTTGTTATTGAAATCTGTTGCAATTACTTGTGCGCACTCGCGAAGACGTAATGCGCGACGCGGATAGCCAAGTCGCCCCCACTCCTTGATTACTTCTGCCGGAGTTGCCTTTGCTAGATCTTTTGGTGTTGGCCAGCGCTTCATCCATATGTGCCAGATAGGTTCGACTCGAGCAACGGGAGTTTGCTGCAACATTATTTCTGAAACTAAAACGCCCCATGCACTTGTCTTTCGCCATGGAAGATCACGTTTGTTTTTAGCAAACCACTTTGTGATCTCTTTTTCTAGAAGGCTCATTCGCCGTTAATTTTTACCCGACTAAGTGCCTGATCAAGACGAGATACTTCAACAATTTCCATTCCTGCAATCTTTACATCAGAGCCAGCAGGAACAAGTGCTCGTTTAAATCCAAGACGGAACGCTTCGGCAAGTCTGCGTTCTACGCCACTTACTTTTCTAATCTCACCGGCAAGACCAACTTCTCCGATTGCAACCAGATCTGCGGGAAGTGCTAAAGCTTTAGCAGCAGATGCCACAGCTAGTGCGAGTGCAAGGTCGGCTGCGGGTTCGGACATCTTCATTCCACCAACAGTTGCGGCATATACATCGCGGCCACCAACTTTTACATGTGCACGCAGTTCTAGAACAGCAAGAGTCATTGATGTTCGAGCAGAGTCCAAACCACTTGTTACGCGGCGTGCATTGCCAAAGTCACTTTCACGTCCTGCGCTAACCAACGCTTGAATCTCTGCAAGTAAAGGCCTGCGACCTTCGAGTGTGACGGTGACACATGTTCCAGGAACTGGTTCGCTGTGACGAGATGTAAACAAACCAGTTGGATCCATAACGCTTTCGATGCCGGTATCACTTAAATCAAAGCAACCAACTTCATCGCTGGCGCCGAATCTATTTTTGATTGCGCGAATCAAACGTAGGCGTGAGTGACGCTCGCCTTCGAATTGAAGGACAACATCAACGATGTGTTCGAGCAGACGCGGGCCTGCAATGGAGCCATCCTTCGTGACGTGACCAACTAATAACAGTGTGATGTCGCGATCTTTACAGATGCGAATAAGTGCGCCAGCAACTTCTCGGACTTGTGTAACACCACCAGGTGCACCATCGGCTGCCGATGAACCAATTGTTTGAATACTGTCGATGATCAACAGTTGCGGCTTTACGGCATCGATATGAGAGATAACTGCGCTGAGATCAGTTTCGGATGCTAAGAATAATTCGGGATCAATTGCGTTAATGCGTTCTGCGCGTAGGCGAACTTGTGAGGGGGATTCTTCGCCGCTTATGTAAAGCGCACGGATTTTCGCTTTTGCAGTTTGTGCGGCAACAGATAACAAAAGAGTTGATTTACCAACACCAGGTTCGCCTGCTAACAAGATTGCAGCACCTGGAACAAGTCCGCCACCGAGCACGCGATCTAATTCGCTGACACCAGTTGGTTTGGCGCTGGCAGCCGAGAGATCTACATCGCCAATCGGTGTTGCTTTATGTGTCACTGCGCCAGGAACAAGTGATAAACGCTTTGGCGCATTGATTTCTTCTACTGTGCCCCATGCCTGACATTCACCGCAACGGCCAACCCATTTATTCGCACTCCACCCACATTCGGTGCAGCGAAATGGATCCTTCTCGACCTTTGCCATGCGCTTAGCCTAGAGGCAAGTACTGACTATTTGCCTGCCGCAATTGTCGCTGGGTGTTGAATAACAAAGAGTGGAAGTGAACGCTTCTGCGCATCTTTGATACCCGCAATGCGCTGATCGCATAGTTTGGCCAGTACTGCGTATGCATCTTTGCCCATGAGCGCTTGAAGTTCGGTTTTGTTTGAAATGTAAACCGGTTCTTTTCCAACGTGAGCTTCGGTGTTGCTTGTGCAATACCAATCGAAATCTTCTCCACCATCGCCCCATGCAAGACGTTCGTACTCTCCGATAACAGTTACGGAAATTTCGCGCTCGCCGAATTCGCGAACTTCATATGAACGTCGCAGTGGTAACTGCCAACAAACATCTGGTTTTGTATCAACGAAGTGAATCTTTTCTTTTTCGGCTAAGTGGTGCAGGACACAACCAAATGAACCAGTGAAGCCATCTGCAGTGTGACCTTTACGATTTAAGAAGATGCAGGCACCATCTACTGTGCGAGTCTTGCGTTCTTTGTCTTCATCTTTTTCTGAAATCTGTAACTTGCCACCAAACTTCTTTGGCTGTGCTTCATCAAAGAATTGCCACATTTGTGGAGTGAGCATTGCAGCCGCTTTTAGTGTGCGCTCTTCATCTTCTTCATCTGAATACATTGCACCTTCAGTGCAGCAGCCATCATTTGGTCGATCTTTAAATACACCTTTGCAACCATCGCCATAAATACAGGTCCAGTTGGAGGTCAACCATGTGAGGTCGCACTTAAAGATTTCTTCGTCGTCATTAGGGTCATTGAATTCAACCCAATCACGTGCAAACCCAGGCTTTATTTCAGACATAGTTGCAGAGCGTACAGGTATCCTTAGCAACATGAGTACCGCAACAAAGCCACTGCAACCTTCACAAGTTGGTGTTATCGGTGCCGGTGTTATGGGTGAAGCACTTATCGCAGCCCTTATTAAGTTTGGAATCAATGCAGCATCGATCTGCATCAGTGAAAAGCGCGCAGAGCGAGCAGATGAGCTGGTAAAGCGCTATGGCATATGTGTTTGTGATCTATCAACCAATGTCAGCGCTAGTGATGTGCTGCTTTTGGTTGTAAAACCACAAGATATGGCCTCGGTTTTAGCAGAGATTAAAGGCTCAATTAAAGCTGGTGCACTTGTCATTACATTTGCAGCAGGAAAAAGCACTTCATTTATCTCATCGCATCTTGGGACAAACAATCCTGTTATTCGAGTGATGCCAAACACTCCAGCGCTTGTTGCTGTTGGTATGTCTGGAATGTCTCGGGGAGCTGGCGTAAGCGACTCAGAGGCTGCCTTTGTTAACGCATTTCTTGGAGCAACTGGAAAAGTTGTTGAAGTAACAGAAGATTTGCAGGATGCAATTACAGCAACGAGCGGCTCTGGTCCTGCCTATTTCTTTGCATTTGCCGAACATATGATTGAAGGCGCCATGGCACTTGGGCTCTCTAAAGAAGTTGCTACAACGTTGACGGCGCAAACAATGTTGGGTGCTGCAACGCTTCTAGACAAATCAGGAAAGAGTGCAACAACTCTTCGAGAAAATGTAACAAGTCCTAATGGAACAACTGCTGCTGCGCTCGCTTCACTGAGTGATTCAGATTTAGCTGGCATTGTTGCAAAGGCGATGAAAGCTGCGCGCGATCGCTCACAGGAATTAGCGTGATCACACAATCGTGAAACGTCTTGTAGCTGTTCTTTTGATTTTGCCGCTTGTCTTTGTTTCTCAGTACGCCGGTGCAGCGCCAAAACCAGTAGCAGCAAAAGAGATGGTTGCAATTAATCTTACGACACCCATAACTACAAACACCAAGATGCATATTCTTGGTTCATCAATTGTTTTACTCAATGATTCAACTCTTTGGGCAATTGGCGCCGACGGCATAGAAAAATGGCGTCTGGCGCTCACACAAGGAGCAGCAAGTATTGCCACTGCTCTTGTGGCAGATGGTGCAGGAAATATGTGGGTCGCAGGTTCGAGTGCAAATGTTCCATCCGTTGCACCAAATTCAATTCCAACAACAGCGCCGATTAATCCTGACAATGTAGTTGTTGCGCCCAAAGTACCTACTCGCTCAGATTTAACAATTGCAACGGTGTGGAAAGTTTCCGGTACAGGGCAATTGCTTTCAACGTATTCATTAGACCTTAAATCTGCCCTACTCGTAAATTCAATTGCGGTAAATACAAAGGGATTCACGATAGGTGGCATGAAGGCAACAGATACAGGCAACTCTGGATTCTTAATATCTGGCACTCTCGAAGGCGTATTCGGTACTCCAATTAATTTAGGAACTACCGACACAAACATTGATGCAGTTATACGCGGCACGGATTCCAGTATCTATGCAATTGGAAATAGCACCGAAACTATTGCTGGCAAAAAACGTGTGGGGTTGCGCGATGGAATAATCGCAAAGTATTCAAGTACTGGGAAACTTTCTTTGCTTGTTCGAAGCTCTGCATTAAAAGCCACTCGCGAATGGAACTCTGCAACGAACTCATTGTTCCTGACTGGTTATGTGCAAACAGGACAAAGAGTTGAGAGTGCGCTAACAAAGTTTGCAACGAATCTTTCACCGACGTGGACATTTAGATTTGCATCCACTGGTATAACAATTGCCGCCCTTGGTCCAAGCGGAACACACTTTGCAGTTTTCGCATCGAAGTCTGCAGTAAAGGGAGTTTCAAATTGGAAACCGAGCAGACCGACGCCACTCTTGCTTACATTTAATAGCAAAGGTGCACTCACAGCCGCTAACAGCGCCACAGGTGTACCGATAGCCCTTGGCTATTCAAAGGATCTCGGAGTAGTGCTCATGACTTCGAGCCAGACGGCCGTTTCGATTTTTAGACTCACTTAGCGCTAACCTAACCCCCTTACCAACATAAATAGAAAGCGTGACCTATGGGTTCGGTTATCAAGAAGCGACGCAAGCGTATGGCGAAGAAGAAGCATAAAAAACTTCTGAAGAAGACTCGCATCCAACGTCGTAACGCGAAGTAATTACGCAGCTTTTAGCAGCACAACTTTTCCATTAATACCTGCTACTGCGTAGCGAACCTTGTTTAACGTAATCCATGCACTTGCGATTGGCTCAGTTGATTGCCATGAAGAAGCAAGCGAAATTGCTGATTGACCTCTAGAAAACTTTGCATAATCAATTGCGCAAAGTCGGCCGAGGCAATTAAACATAAGCGTCTTGGAGTCACTGCTCAATAGTTTGTTCGGAGTACCAAAGTTTGAAGATGATGTTAATAAAACAGCTGAAGAATTACTTATGTTTAAAGTTCGCACCAAAGTTGGATCTGGCATTGATAAAGCTGTTGCCGAGAACCACGAAGCCATAATCCCCTTCGCGCTTTTCACAATTTCTACGTCATAACCAAGAATCGAAGCATCTGCTTTCGGTGATTCCAGTGTTCGAAATTGCCATGCTCCAGGATCAAAGCTTGTTCTAGTCGCTAAGCGGATTTCTCCAGATGTTGCATCACGGTTTTGATCGATAGATAGTACAGAGTCGTATATGACATACGTTTTATTTCCATCGACAAGAGCCTTAAGGTGAAATGCAACATCGCCCGTAGTACGAAAATCGGTTTTACGATCGCCATCTACTAATTCGTAATTCCAGGCACCACCGAAGTTTTTGTATGCCCCGAGCAATACACCTTGAGTTTCGTCACGATAGAAAACCTGAATTCCTTCACTTGTAACTGCACAAGCATTTGAAACACTGACATTACTTGCTGTTGGTACACGCACAATTTCTTCATACGACTGCACCTTCTCGGCATTTCCGTCAACAATCTCTCGTGAAATCTTTGTGCCATTTACAGTTGCGTATCGCAAATCATTCTCTGTTTTATCCGCATAAAAAACATGAAGTGTCTGCTTCATGCTCTTACCGCTAACACAGAGGGAAACTTGTCCTGCAATATCGCTATCAACTGTTGTCTTCTTCCAACTCTTTCCACCCGATGTTGCAATGCGAAGAATTGATGTCTTTGAATCTACGTAAGCAATCACCGGTTGGCCGTTAAGAGTTATTGACTTAATCGAAGTTGCATCAGAAGTTGCATCAAGCACTTGTGACTTCCATGCAGCGCGAGGTGTAACTGATTTTGTAATCACCGCAGGTGAAGCCCCTTTGGAATTGGAAGCCACAATTTCAAATGTATAACTAGTTCCATTCTTTAATCCGGAAATAATTGCAGGGCTATCAGTCACAGTTGTTTCCTTGCCAGTATTTACATTTTTAATGATGTATTCACGTACCTGAGCGGTTCTCGAGTTAACTGGTGGATCGAAAATTAAAATCGCAGCTGAATCTGCGATAAGAGCCTCTGCATTTAGAACTTCACTTGGGATGCCGACAGCAAGGCCCGGTGCTGGTTTATTGCGAAGATCCTTCATCATGGCAAGCAAGATTGGGCCAGGCTCGTTAAAAACTTCACCAGCTTCAAGATTGGGAGTCATTACCGCATCAGTTCCAGAGTTTGTAAAAGTGTTTTCATCTACGTGACTAACTGATGATCCGCCTTCATAACTAGACGGCGTGTACATCAATGGCTTAACTCCGTTATTCGCTTTGATTCCTTCGGGGCCAGACCAGACGAGTCGAGAAGTAAGTGCTTGACCCAATTCAAATGATGGCGAAGGAAGATCAACTAAACGATTTCCATCTTCTGTTTGCAGGTAGGCATCAAATGGTGTTGGTTGCAAAAGGATTCCAACGTTTTGACCCTTTGTGCGATCAAAGATGTACGTACTTGTTGAGAGAAAACCTAAGCCGTGTGCCATCTCATGAAACATTACTGACTTTAAGTCATATTCATAGCGTGTAGGTGTTCCAAGACCATCTAAATCCCAATCAGCTTCTGAGTTGATTTGAATAATAATTTCGGGATTATCTAAATCTAAATCTTTTCCTGCTACCGCATTAGCAAGTGCTGATGCATACCAGAGCGAAGGATCGGGCGCTCCAGAAAACTTTGAGTAATAACGATCCGGACGAGCACTACCCAGAATGTCTGAAGTACTCGACCGTGCCCATGTTGCATCCACATTTACCGGAACTTTTGAATCAAAATTTACTGCCCACAAATCAATTGCTGCTTGAACTTCGTTTTTCGCCCAATCTGGAAAATTTTTATAATTAACAACAAACTTTGAAAGCTTTTCCAAGTTGGCTGATTGTGTGGCCGGAACCGATACAACTCCCGATGCTTCTGCTGCATATGTGTGTCCCCATATTGTTGATGGGGCGACTAGCGGCGCCGCTTCGGCTTGCGGCATCGAGAGTAAAGATGCGAGGAGAACTAGTAAAAGCCCCTTTGCGGTGCGAGTGCTGGTTCTTGTTTGCATATGTGCAAAAGGTATCAGGGTGAGATGATTTGCCTATGGATGAGAGCGCCGCTACCACTAATAACGATCTTTATTCTCGGATGAAGGCTGAACGTCCAATTTCATTGGATTTTTCGGAGGCACCAAAGAAACCAGAACCAACTTTGGATGAAGCTCGCGAAGATTTAGCAAAATCTGTCAGCGAAATTGCACACGCACTCTTTGCAAAAAGATTTGGACCTCTCGTTGGATCTGTCACACAGACAACTGTCAATGCTGTGTTAAAAGATTTAGAGAAAAGTGCATACCGATTAAAGGGCGACGTCACACTCGTTGCTGAAGAGTTTATCGATCGTGCGATGAATAAGAAGCGGAAAAAATAGTTGTCCCAAACAATTATTACTGTTTTTTCACGACATGGCTGTCATCTCTGTGATGTTGCAGTCGAAACACTTGAATCTATGAAGGACGAATTAAATTATTTGATTGATATCAAATACATAGATGGCGATGCCGAACTTGAAAAGTTATATGGCGAACAAGTTCCGGTGACACATATTGATGGGGAGCACCACGACTTCTGGCGCGTTGATCCAGAACGCTTTAGAGCTTGCCTTGAAACACATCGTCAGCGTCAATAATTTTGTACGCATAACCTTGCTCGGCTAAAAAGCGCTGACGGTTTTGTGCAAAGTCTTGATCGATTGTGTCGCGAGAGACAACAGAGTAAAAAGTTGCACTGCGACCATCTGACTTTGGGCGCAAGATGCGGCCGAGGCGCTGCGCTTCTTCTTGACGCGATCCAAATGCACCCGAGACCTGTATTGCAATAGTTGCATCAGGTAAATCGATAGAGAAGTTAGCAACCTTTGAAACTACGAGGCAGGAAACTTCTCCACTTCTAAATCTATTAAAGAGAATCTCACGTTCTTTAACTGGCGTTTCACCTTTAATGAGCGGAACACCAAGAACTTCTGAGAGTTCATCTAATTGATCGATGTATTGGCCAATTACAAGTATTTGTTCGCCAGCGTGATGAGCAACGAGTGATTCAACGACGTTGCGCTTTGTACGAGTTGTTGCGCAGAATCGATAACGCTCTTCTGGTTCGGCTGTTGCATATGAAAGTCGCTCAGTTTCACTTAAATTTACGCGGACTTCAACGCATTGCGCAGGTGCGATATATCCCTGAGATTCAATCTCTTTCCAAGGAACATCAAAGCGCTTCGGACCGATGAGTGAAAAAACCTCACCTTCCATTCCATCTTCACGAACTAGCGTTGCAGTAAGCCCTAAACGACGACGGGATTGAATATCTGCAGTGAAGCGAAAGATTGGCGCGGGCAACAAGTGCACTTCGTCATAAATAATCAAACCCCAGTCATGAGTGTCAAAGAGATCAAGGTGTGCGTACACGCCATCTTTTTTCTTTGTCATCACTTGGTAAGTCGCAATAGTTACGGGACGAATCTCTTTTTTAGCTCCAGAGTATTCGCCAATTTCATCATCATTGAGCGTTGTTCGTTTTAATAACTCTTCACGCCATTGGCGAGCTGCAACTGTATTTGTTACAAGAATTAAAGTTGTTGCTTTTGCATGCGCCATTGCTGCTGCGCCAACAATTGTTTTTCCAGCACCACACGGCAGCACAACAACACCAGAGCCACCATGCCAAAATCCTTCTGCGGCTAACTCTTGATACGGACGAATTTTCCAATCCGTTTGCTTCAATGCAATTTCATGCGCCTGACCATCTACGTATCCTGCAAAATCCTCTGCTGGCCAACCCAGGCGCAGTAGAGATTGTTTAATCTGCCCACGTTGGCTTGGGTGCACTGCAATTGTTTCATTATCAATTCGCACACCCAATAGCGGTGCGATTTTCTTGGCACGAATAACTTCTTCAAGAACAGCTGTATCAGTTGTGACAAGAATCAATCCATGAATTGGATCCGCCTCCAGTCGCAAGCGACCGTACCGAGACATTGTTTCTGCAACATCTACAAGAATTGAGTGAGGCACCGCATAACGCGAATACTTAATTAAGGTATCGATAACCATTTCTGCGTCGTGGCCGGCGGCGCGTGCATTCCATAAACCTAAATTAGTAAGACGATATGTGTGAATATGTTCAGGGGAGCGTTCTAGTTCTGCAAAAGGCGCAATTGCACGGCGACATTCTGTGGACATCGCATGATCAATATCTAAGAGCAGTGTTTTATCGCTCTGGACGATCAGTGGCCCATCAGTCATTGAGTAAATCCTTGATAAATTCATGCAAGAACGCACTGCGCTCTTCAAGAGCTTTAATACTTACCCACTCTGTTGTGGCGTGCGCACCAGAACCAACAGCGCCCAGACCATCTAGAACTTTTGCACCTGCGGCGGCTGCAAAGTTTCCATCACTGGCGCCGCCTACGGATGCGTGACCAAGTGGTGGCATTCCGATGCGAGCAGCAACTTTTTCTGCACGCTCATAAAGCTCCATTGTTGATGTTGTCTCTAGTGGTGGGCGATTTAATCCACCAGTAATTTCGATACGCGCTTCTGGATGCAGCGGCACAAGACTTCGAATTGCGGCATCTACACGATTGAGTTCGTCAGTTGAATACGAACGCGCATCAATATCTAAGACTGCGTAATCCGGAACCGTATTTGTTGAATTGCCAGCCTTTACAAGTGTTGGAACAACAGTTGTTTGCTTCTCTTTATTTTCCAAGAAAGCTAGCGCAGTAATAATGTGTGCAATTTCTGTGGTTGCGTTAATTCCTTTTTCTGGCTCGAGACCAGCATGCGCAGCGCGACCATGAACATGCACTTGGTACATCGCTGTGCCTTTGCGGCCAGTTTTTACCTTGCCATCAATGGCAGCTTCCAAAACCAATACAGCCTTCGCCTTCGAAGATAAATCTTGGATTAACTTACGAGAAGCGTGACTTCCGGTTTCTTCATCAGTTGTTCCAATAAGTGCGACAGAGCCACTAATTCCTTTGAGTGCAAAGAGTGCTTGAACGAAACCAGCCTTCATGTCATATGTACCGGGACCGCGAAGTACATCACCATCTATTTGCCACACCGGTGTGAATGAACCAACAGGCCACACTGTGTCGAGGTGCGCAAGTAAAACTACATCAGGTTGTGTTGCGCCCCACCAGAAAACTGGGCGACCTTCTATTTGGCGAATCTCTGCAGGAGTTCCAAGGACACGTGTTGCAATGTCACTTGCTAGTCGAACAACGTCGTTGCACGCCTTGAGATCTTCAGTGGGAGATTCACACTTCACCAATGCTTCAAGGGCTGCCAACATAGGGTTAAGTCTGCCGTATTCGCCTTGCTTCTCGCTTGTCATAGCGGTGCAACCCCCGTAATACGCGGAATTCTAAATGTTTGCATCTCGCCTGTGCCGTGGTCTCGGGCAATCAATGAGCCAGCAGAGATTTTCAGCGGATCAATAATTCGATGAGAAACAGCGCCGTTGTTATCTGCATAACCAATTGAAAGCGAACGTTGCTCTTGAATGTATTTGAGTAATACATCTAGCGTTTCATTTGCAGTTGTGCGTGGCAGTGCACCTAGTGCGGTGTTTGCAATATTTCGAAGCGTGCTCTGTTTGTGACTAGATTTTTCACCAACACGGATTGTGCGAATAGCACTGCTTAATGCTGCCTCTGTTGGTACTTCTAACTCACCAATGATTCGCGGCGGACGCGGTTTAGATTGTGCTCTGGAGGAGCGCGGACCTGTCAATAACATTCCATTAGTAGATTCAGCTGCGGGCAAGTACCCAGCATTGCGCAAAACATTCATGACATCGTGCGCATCCATGTCACAGATCATTACTTCGGGCGCAATTCTGCGCAGAGACAGAATATCTAATCGTTTATCACTGATTATTTGGGTAATCAGGGCAGGATCTTCACAGCGGATAAATGATGATGTATTTCCTACTCGCAATCGGCCATGTTTCTTTGCTACATCTGAAATCAAGTATTCCAAGGGTTGCGGAATTGGAGTCTTAGAAGTTTTGCGCAAGAACTCGATGATTTCATCACCAGTTTTGCCGTGATCTAATCCGCGACGAATAGTCGCATCCGTAAATCTATAAACAGTTGCACCACCACGACTTTCGATATCACCAATAATTGCAAGAACCGCTGCAACATCATGCACAAGTGGCCCTGGAGCAATTGCAGTGTTATCACTTTGAATCAAGATGTGATCAACTGGTTGCGGCAAATCCGTATCAATGATTTCGAGCTCATGGCCGCGTAAAAATTCTTCTCCGTATTTAGAAATAACACCTTGCCCAGTAATGCCTAGCCACTCTGCTTCACGAAGTGTCCATTGCACCATTTCTTCTTGTAAACCAGGATTCCGCTTTGATGGTGCGCACCATTTAACTCGCTTGGTAAAACTCTCTAATTCTGGTGCAACTGTGTCATTTTCAGCCAAGAGTTCTAAAACCAATGCACGAGTACTTGCGGCATTGACTCGATCTAATTCGGGTCCAAGGGCTGCAGTGTTCTTTGATTCTGCTCGTCCAACTAGACCGCTTACACGAGATGTAATCAACCATGGAGTAGCAAGTGCTTGCCATCTCACTGAGGCACTCTGCGTTAGCCACACATCAAAGTTATTGGTTGGAAGAATTTTGTCATTTGTATCAAAGGTGACAAGTCCTGCGAGATACACAAGTTCTGCAACAAAGGCGGCGCAGTTTTCATCAATTCCCATATGCGTAGCAATAATTTTTAAATCACGAACGCCGAGGCCTCCTGCACGTAGCGCATCAGCAGGTTCTTGTGCCCAGTATTCGAGAATTTCATCTGCCCAACGTAAGACAGTGGCAACATTTGCAATTGCTGCTAGTTGAACATTTTTTGCATCGCGCTTTGTTCCCTTAATTTCTGGCGGTGTGACTTCTCGCTCTTTGTGCACTTTTCCGCCGCGCAGGTAAATACCCACTTCGCGAGGAAGAATTACTGTGCGCTGATCAAGTGGCACCATAAAATTTTCTTCCAGTAACCATGTGACACCAGGGCCAGGATTTTTAATGTCCCCGACGCTTCCACGTGGAGGTCCCCAGATAAGTCTTTCCAGTACTTTCTTTGCAGCAGCTGGTGCTTCATCTAGTTTCTTTAAAGTTAACTTCGCCATAGATGCCGGTCCTAAACCAGCTATCTCATTACCTAATACTTCGCGCACGGAGTTAGGCAATCGCATTCCATCTTCAGATGGATAAAGAAGCCCACGTGCAATCAACTCAGGAAGAACTTCCGTGGCTGCCTTTTCTGTTACAGCAATAACTTGTTTGTCGCTAAATGGTTCGTTAATAACTGCGCATGCTTCAAGAACTTGAAACTGCCATTGATTAAGTCCATCAATTGCGCGAGCAAGACTTGGAGCGCTGCACGCACGAACTGCGAGCGATGCAATATCTGATGGAACTGGCGAAATTAGATCTGCTCGATATGTGAAGAGTTCTAAAAGGGCAGCATCATCTACGGAACGTAGATAGTCAGTAAATGAACGCATTTGCATAACTTGCCTACATTACAGGGGTTTAGTTCGTGCTGTGAAATCGAGTTAGCGTGAACGCCTGCCTGGTGCCAACCAGATTCCGGCGGCAGCGAGTCTAGAAACTGTTGGACCGATAATTTTGATGATGAAGCGTGCGCGGCGAAAATCGTGAATTGGCCAACCTTCTGCGAGTGCGCGCAAACTTAGAATTGCATCAGGGTTAATTGCTGATGGATGGCCCACTGCTTCGAGCAATGGAAAATCATTGTGGCTATCAGAGTAGGCGTAACACTCTGCAAGATCGAATCCTTTTTCTTTAGCAAGTGCTGAAATTGCAACAGCTTTTTCTCTACCGTGTAATAAATTGCCAAGCATTTGTCCGGTGTATTTTCCTTCACGAACTTCGGCCTTACTTCCAAGTGCGCCTGTAAAACCTAAATTCTTGGCAATCAAAATTGCCATATCTTCAGGTGCGGCTGTAACTAGCCATACCTCTTCACCAGCATTTAAATGTCTTTGGGCGATGTTAATGGTTCCTTGCCAACAAGCAGGAGATACGTATTCGTCGTAAATTTGTTGACCAATTGTTTGAATCTCTGCGACATCGTGCCCACCAATGAATTCTGTTGCTGCATTTTGAAAACGTTTGATTTCATCTTGTTTTTCTTTACCTGTTAAGCGAAAACGTAAATTGGCGAATGCGAAGCGCGAGAGATCTGTCTTGGTGAAGTACCCCCGTTTGTACATTCCTTTTCCGAGAAAGAAGAGGGTAGAACCGCGAATAAGCGTGTTATCTACATCGAAAAAGGCAACCCGATTCGGTGTGAGCGCCATGTCACAACCTTAGCGAGAAGAGTTGGTTTATGACGCTTTATGCTTAGCAAATGAGTTCGACGGTACATGTGGTCAGACATGGCGAGGTGCACAACCCGCAGAAGATTCTTTATGGCCGTCAACCTGGTTGGACACTTTCAGAGCGCGGTCACAAGATGGCAGCAACACTTGGTGATTGGTCAAAGAGTATTAATCTCGGCGCGTTACACGTTTCGCCATTACAAAGAGCGCAAGAGACAGCCGCACCAATGGCAGCAGCTCACAACATGAAAATTACAACAGATGAGCGATTGATTGAGGCAGCCAATATATTTGAGGGCAAACCTTTTGGAATTGGTGATGGAGTTCTAAAGCATCCATCTGCATGGAAGCACTTATGGAATCCTTGGAAACCTTCGTGGGGCGAACCATACGATGAGCAAATCAATCGAATGCTTGCAGCTGTATTTGCAGCACGCGATGCGGCGCAAGGAAAAGATGCCATCGTTGTTTCTCATCAATTACCCATTTGGATTCTTCGTAGTGCAATTGAAGGTCGCAGACTTTTACATGATCCCCGTAAGCGCGAATGCTCACTCGCAAGTGTGACAAGCGTGCATTTTGATGAAGATGGAATGATCAGCGGCACAAGTTACAGCGAGCCGGCTGGTCATCTATTGCCCCCAAAGAAATGAAAATTAAAAACTTAATTCTTTTGCCAGTTATGGCAGTTCTGCTTTCATCATGCGGTGGCGGTGGTTCATCAATTGCCGAAGAGAGTTTTGTTTCTGGAAATGGAAGTGTTTCTTTTGTCAGCAATTCAAGTCGCATTGCAGCGCCAGCACTTTCCGGCATGACGCTTTCAGGAAAGAATTACACATTTAATGGCGGCCAAGTTGCAGTAGTAAATGTGTGGGCATCTTGGTGTGCACCATGTCGCGCTGAAGCCCCAACACTCGCTGCACTATCTGAGAAATACACAGATGTAGCTTTTATTGGAATTCTTACGCGCGATAATCCAGCAACCGCTGAAGCTTTTGTTCGGCGCTTTGCACTGCCATATCCAACACTGATTGATGATTCCGTATTAATTGGCTTTAGAAAATCACTACCAGCCAATGCAATTCCATCGACTGTAGTTATAGATAAGAATGGCAATGTCGCAGCAAGAATTTCTGGAGAAATAACTTTTGCATCCCTGAGTGAAATCATCGAAAAGGTGAGTGCAGAATGAAAGAGTTCGTTGTAGAGCAAATTCTCGATGGCTATTTAATTACAGCATTTCCAATTGCAATTATCGCTGGAGTGATCTCATTTTTATCTCCGTGCGTTCTGCCATTAGTCCCAGGTTATATTTCTTATGCAGCTGGTTTTTCAAAGAGCCGCGGACGGGTGTTACTCGGCTCAATCCTCTTCGTTCTCGGCTTTAGCGTTCTCTTCATTTCATACGGTGCACTCTTTGGTGGTTTTGGTGCATACGTATTTGATAATGAAAAATTAATTACGTCTGTACTAGGTGTATTCACAATACTTTTGGGATTGATCTTTATTGGCGTATTTCCATTTTCGCCTACATATCGCGCAAAGATGCCCGTATCTCTTGGTTTACTCGGCGCACCAGTGCTTGGATTTTTATTCGGAGTTGGTTGGACACCTTGCATCGGACCAGCACTCGGTGCAGTGCAGACACTTGCATTTCAAGAATCCAGTGCACTGCGTGGAGCAATATTGTCCTTCGGTTATTGCATTGGTTTAGGTGCACCATTTATCGCTTCAGGTTTATTTTTCGACCGGTCAGAAAAGCTCAGACGCCTCTTGGTCCGTCGAGGCGATCTCATAACAAAAATCGGTGGCGCACTTTTAATAGCCATCGGAATTGCACAAGTATTTGGGTTATGGGGAGCTTTCAATAACGAGATGCGTTCATGGATCTCAGATTTCATTCCGGTGATCTAAGTGAAAGAGACCGTACCTGAGATAGGAGCCGTAGGGCTTCTGCGATTTATGTGGCGACAACTCACAAGTATGCGCACAGCACTTGTGTTGTTAATGATGTTAGGTGTTGCTGCAATACCGGGATCATTCATTCCACAACGTACACAAAATCCAATGGCAGTCAGTGATGTATTTATAGATTCCCCAACAAAAGCACTGTGGTACGAACGCTTTTCACTCTTTGATGTTTACGTATCTCCTTGGTTTAGTGCGATTTACATTCTGCTCTTTATTTCACTCATTGGCTGTGTTCTTCCGCGAGCATTTGAACACTACAAAGCATCACGCGCGATGCCACCCGTTACGCCAAAGAATCTCTCACGAATGGAGTTTCACGCGCAGTGGAAAGGCACCGGAGATGAACTTGAAATCGCTCGTCAGTGGTTTAAGAAAAATAGATTTAGAGTCCGCGAACTAGATGGCTCGCTTTCGGCTGAAAAAGGATTTACGCGCGAGACCGGAAACCTACTCTTCCACTTAGCCCTTGTGCTCATACTCATCGGAGTTAGTTTTGGCTCACTCTTTGGCATGCGCGGAGATGCAATTGTTAATGTGGGTGAGCGATTTATAAACACTCCAACATCGTATGACTCACTCTCATTTGGCAAATTATTTAGTGAGAAGTCGCTTCCGCCATTTTCGATCGAAGTGGATAAATTTGTAGGAAAATATGATCCAGTTACGAATGCTCCTGAAGACTACACATTATGGGTAACGGTTAAAAACAACCCAGAGCAGTCAACTGAGGAAAAGATTGTGAAAGTAAATAGTCCACTTACTTTTGGAAATACTCGTGTGTATTTACAAGCTAATGGTTATTCGCCAATTGTTACAGTGCGCGATCCAATTGGAAACGTTGGATATCAAGGTCCAGTTCCATTCTTGCCACAAGATTCAAATTTATCTTCAATAGGTGCAATTAAAGTTCCTGACATCAATCCACAGTTGGGTTTTGTAGGTTCTTTTTTCCCAACCATTGGGCGCGCAGATGAAGGTGGTGGAATTTCTGTTTTCCCAGAAGCTCTCGACCCACGTTTATTCTTAGCGGCATGGACTGGTGATCTTGGTTTAGATAACGGACGCCCACAATCGATTTATCGAATTGATACAGATGACATGGAGCAAATAGGACTTAAATCACTTAAACCGGGTGAGACATATGAATTTGCTGAGGGTTCAATTACATTTGAAACGTATATTCCGTGGGTAAACCTTCAGATCGTGCAGGATCCCGGAAAGAGTTATGCGTTAGTTGGCAGTATTCTTGCGATACTCGGATTACTTGCTTCACTCTTCACAAGGAGACGCAGAATTTGGGTAAGCATCAATAAGAAAAACGTTGAAGTTGCAGGGTTGGCAAAGAATGCAGCACCTGGACTTGAACTAGAAATTTCACAATTAGCACGAGCTTTAGGAAGGGCGGAGTAAATGTCTTCAACGTGGGCATACATTTCAAATTACTTGGTGTATTCATCCATGGGTGTTTTCGCTCTGGCATTTATTGCCCACGCCTACGAGACTGCATTTGCAGTTCGCGCTCCACATTTAGCAGATACTGCAAAAGGAAATTTACGTACTAAAACTTTTGACTACACCCGTACTGAAAAAACTGCTCGCATCGCAACAGCGATGATGATTCTCGGATTTCTTCTTTTGCTTGCTGGAGTAATCTCACGTGGAGTCTCTGCGGGACGTGCGCCGTGGGGCAATATGTATGAGTTTTCAATTACGGGAGCGCTTGCATTTACTGCGGCTTATTTGGCCGCTCTTCGCAAATACGATCTTCGTTGGCTTGGTCTCTTTGTATCAATCTCTGTTCTGCTAGCACTCGGCACAGCAGTCACAGTCTTATACGTACCAAGTGCTCCTCTTGTTCCAGCACTTAAATCACCGTGGCTAGTCATTCACGTTTCTACAGCAATTATTTCTGGTGGAATTTTCTTACTTTCAAACATAATTGCCGGAGCGTTTTTATCCTTAGATTCTATGGAGAAAAAAGGCGAACGCGCACCGTGGGCAAAACGTCTGCCTTCTTTAGATGTACTCGATCAACTCTCTTACCGTCTCGTTGCTTTTGTTTTTCCACTGTGGACATTTTCTGTTATTGCAGGAGCAATTTGGGCAGAGAGCGCATGGGGAAGATATTGGGGCTGGGATCCAAAAGAGACATGGGCGTTTATTACATGGGTTGCATATGCAGCTTATTTACATGCGCGCGTGACAATCGGATGGCGTGGTCGTAGAGCCGCCTGGTTATGTATTTTCGCTGGATCTACATTTTTGTTTAACTATGTTTACGTAAATGTATGGGGAACCGGAAAGCACACCTATTCAGGTTTGTAAGTTTTAAAGATTACGTAAGAAATCAGGATCATCATCTGGACCAATCACTTTACGGCGTCCGCCGCGTCCTGGACCTTGTCTGCGTTGGCGGCCCCAGATTAAATAACTAATAGCTCCAAATGGCTGAAGCAAGGCAATGATAAGAAGCCAAGCCCATTTAGGAAGTCGCTTTACATTTTCTTGTTCTGTTTGTGCGCAGAGAATGAACGCATAAAGGTTAAGTGCGACGACTGCCACAACAAGCAAAATTCGGAACATGGTGTAATTCTACGCTTTTCTAACCGAGCAACAAACCCAAAGATAAGAGAATTGCAAAGCGCAGTTGCAGCTGGCCAGTTTTGCCGAGTAGGGGAATAAGTTGCGCTCCCTGTGCACCAGCCCGGATTGCTTTAATCAATGAGAAAGTCATCGGTAAGAGCAAAAGCGTGAGCAAAGTCCACGGTTTCATTAAGAATAGAACGCTGACGTGAGCAATTAACAAGAGAACTATGAATGCGGTGCGAGCACTGGCATCACCGAGTCGAACAGCAAGGGTTCGTTTGCCCACTAATTCATCTGCCGCGCGATCTCGCAAGTTATTGATTGCTAAGAGTGCACACGAAAGCGTGCCCATTGGAATGGCAACGAGTAAAGAATTGAGGGTGAGTTCGCTAGTTTGTGCGTAATACGTACCCATCGTTGCAACTAGACCAAAGAAAACAAAGACCGCAAGTTCGCCGAAACCAAAATAACCGTAGGGATTTTTCCAGCCGGTGTATCCCCACGCTGCCGCAATTGCCGATGCACCGATTGCAATAAACCACAATGTAGTTTGCAGCGCCAAAATTAATCCGAATACAGCAGCACTGCTGAGCGCAAGGTATGCAGCGATTTTTACTTGATGTGCAGGGGCAGCACCGCTTGCAACAAGACGCATTGGACCGATGCGATTGTCATCTGTTCCTTTAACGCCATCTGAATAATCATTTGCGTAATTAACGCCAACTTGAAGCGACAAACTAACGAGTAGTGCAAGTAGTGCCAATATTGGATCAAAGTCACTGCCCGCTAGTGCTGTGCCAACTGCAACAGGTGCAATGGCAGCAGGCAACGTTTTAGGGCGTGCGCCCGCAATCCACTTGTTCATTGATTCACCAACTTTGCTAGCGAAATTCGATCTACTTTACCCACGCCAATAAGCGGAAGTTTATCAACAAGTACGATGCTTTTTGGTTTTGCATAATTACCAATTGATTGAGCAACTAGATTCATAATCTGCTCTTTGATGCTTTCATCATTTGTTTGAGCAGCAACGTGCAAAACTTGTCCCCACTTGCTGTCGCTCGTTGCAAATGCTGCTACTTGTAAATTTGGAAACTTCTTGTTGATTTCCGATTCAACTGCACTGAGTGAAATATTCTCGCCACCACTGATGATGACATCATCAACTCTGCCGATAACCTGAAGTTTGCCGTCAACAATTTTTCCTAAATCCTGAGTAATAAACCAGCCGTTTTCTTTTTTAACATCAGCTAGTACTGGTCCAGAAATTTTTATCTGCCCATTCTCTGTAAGTTCAAACGCCACACCATCGAGTGGCTCTGCGTTGTAAACACAACCACCAGATGTTTCAGACATTCCATAGGTTGTAACAATACTGATTCCAGCAGCGATGCCTTGCGCACGCAGTTCTTGCGATAGAGCGGCTCCACCCACAAGAACGGCTTTTGCTCCCTTTAGGTGAGATAACAAATCTGAATTCTCATTGAGTGCATTAAAGAGTTGAGTCGGAACAATTGCAGTGAAATCTGCATGGGGATATTCACCGACGTGATTGCGTAGGTCAATCGGTGCTGTTTCTAATTGCATCGCACGGACTAGAACATTGATCCCTGCAATGTGAGTCAGTGGCAACAAGAGTGACCATGTACTCCCACGGACAGCGCCGAGATATTTATTTGACGCGTTGGCACTTGCTAAGAGCGCTGCAGATGTAATTCCTATTTCTTTAGGTGAACCTGTACTGCCACTCGTTGCTACAAGAAGTGAAATATCTGATCGCACTGATGTGGAATGAATTGGGCCACAACCAAGGGCAGGACCATCTGATGCGAGGGCTTTTTGTAGCGCACTCACATATTCGGCCAGCGCGCGCGTGGGCTCGAGGCTGACTATTTCTCGATGTGTAGATGTCTCCATTGCCCGCGTAGGCTATCGCTAGTAACGGTAGTGATGTCTGATGGAGGGTTCGTGAGTAAGCCAATCAAGCGTGAATTTGGAAGCCGTGACATTCCGAAATGGAAAGTCGCACCAGGTGGAGAAAAATTCACAGATGTTAAATACGAAGCTGCCGACGGCATTGCAAAAATCACCATCAACCGTCCTGAAGTACGCAATGCATTTCGCCCACAAACAATTATTGAGTTGCAAAGCGCATTTTCATTAGCGCGCGATAACCAAGAAGTCGGCGTAATTATTTTGACCGGCGAAGGTAACGAAGCATTTTGTTCAGGTGGAGATATCAGCGTTCGCGGTGATGATGGTTATCTCGGAGACGACAAACTTGCACAGCAAGGTATTGGACGTCTTAACGTATTAGATTTACAGGTACAAATTCGTCGTACACCTAAGCCAGTAATTGCAATGGTTGCTGGTTGGGCAATTGGCGGAGGACATGTTTTGCATGTTGTTTGCGATCTAACAATTGCAGCCGATAACGCACTCTTTGGACAAACAGGTCCAATGGTTGGTTCATTTGATGGTGGATACGGATCTGGATTACTCGCTGCAAATGTTGGACAGAAGAAAGCGCGCGAAATTTGGTTTATGACTCGTTCATACGATGCAAAAGAAGCGCTCGCAATGGGATTGGTAAACACTGTTGTTCCAGTTGCCGAGTTAGAAGCCGAAACAGTTTCTTGGTCTCGCGAAATGTTGCGCAACTCCCCATTGGCACTTCGTTTGCTCAAAGCAAGCTTGAATGCCGCAGATGATGGACTTGCAGGCGTACAACAATTAGCTGGCGATGCAACACTCCTGTTTTACATGACTGAAGAAGGCCAAGAAGGTCGCGATGCTTACAAAGAAAAGCGCGCTCCGGATTTTGGTCAATTCCCTAAGCGTCCATAAATAAATTAAATGCTGGATTCAATCCTCAATAATCTTCGCGTAATTTCGCTGCCCACGAAAACAGATTTTCGTGGCATCAATACTCGCGAGGTCGCACTGATTCAAGGAAGTGCAGGTTGGGGAGAGTTTTCACCATTTATTGAATATGACGAGCACGAATCAATTCCTTGGCTCGTCAGTGCAATTGAAGGCGCAATACAGCCGCGTGCCAAGGCGGTTCGAAAATATATAGATATCAATGCAACTCTGCCAGCAGTTGATTCTCGTGCTGAAGTGGAAAATATTTTGTCTTGGTTTCCAGGTGCAGAAACAGTAAAGATAAAAGTTGGCTCTGGGCAAGAGAAAGATTTTGCTCGAATTAAGTATGTAAATGAGATATTGCCAGAAGCTTCGCTGAGATTAGATGTAAATGGCAGTTGGGGAGTCGAAGAAGCCCTCGAATTTATCTATGGTTTCTACGATTCTTTTGATGAAGATTTATTGCAATACATCGAACAACCATGCACAACTCTTGAAGAATTGCGCGAGTTAAAAGCTGCATGCATGGTGAATGTAAAAATTGCTGGCGACGAAGTAATTAGAAAAGCTGCAGATCCATTTGATTTAGATCTCGAAGATGCAGTTGATGTATTGATTTTAAAAGTTGCTCCTTTAGGCGGAATTGAAAGATCTCTGGCTCTTGCAAAACATCATCGCTTACCTGTGGTTGTTTCTAGTGCGCTAGAAAGCGCGGTTGGAATTGGACACGGCATTCGACTAGCTGGCGCGCTTCCTACTTTAGATTTTGCATGTGGGTTGGCAACAGGACAATTACTTGCTGCCGATATTGCACAGATTCCACTTGAAGGTGGAAAGATGCGCGTTGCTGACGTCACACCTAGCGAAGCATCAATGATTGAATTCGAAGCAAGTGCAGAGCGAACTCAATGGTGGCAAGATCGGGTTCGTAATACTTGGAGTGCAGGTGCCAATGAAGTTATTAGCGAGATGGGGTGGCATTGGTGAGTGACTCAACATCTCTTGCACGCGTCATTGTTCGCCAAATAATCGAAGCAGGAATTACTGATGTAGTAATTTCGCCAGGATCGCGCAATGCACCACTTAGCTTTGCATTCTTTGCCGCATCACAAAAAGGTTTGATAAAACTGCATTCGCGCATCGATGAAAGAACAGCTGCATTTTTCGCTCTCGGTTTAGCAAAGGCCAGCGGTCGTGCGGTTCCAATTCTCTGCACGAGTGGCACAGCAGTTGCGAATTACCATCCCGCTGTTTTAGAAGCACATCACACAAATACACCGCTACTGGTTTTAACTGCTGATCGACCAGCTCGTCTACGCAAAACTGGTGCAAACCAAACGACCGAACAAGCACGTATTTTTGGAAAATCAGTTCGCTACTTTGCAGATGTTTCAGGTCCTGTATTTCCTATGGAGCTTCCACTGTATTCACTAGCCAGTGGCCCTGTTCACTTGAACATTCAATTTGAAGAACCACTTGCAGCAGATTCAGATTCAAGCTGGTTAGATGAAATTAAGGTCGCACCTCGTGAAATTAAATCAACAAAAGCTGCAGGCGCACTAAAAGTTAAGAGCGAACGTGGAGTCTTAATTGTGGGTCACGATCGTGGTGGATTTACAACCGAACAAGTTCAAGATTTTGCCGCACAACTCGGTTGGCCCCTGGTGAGCGAAGACCCGCTTTCATTTAAAGATTGCATTGCGCACGCATCCTTGTTTTTAACATCGACTGCCATTGCAAAAGAACTCACTCCAAAAACTGTCATTGTTATTGGTCGCACGACACTTTCTCGTTCGACTAACAACTTTATTGCATCAGCCAGCAAGCAAATAATTATCGACTCACGAATAGCAACTGTTGATACAGACCGATATGCGGATAAGCGCTTTACACAAATGCCAGCTCTTGAATCAAATACCGCAGATCAAGAGTGGTTAGAAAAGTGGCAGAAGTTTTCCCAACGCACTGCCAATGAATTAGAAAAAGTCACGCAATGGTCAGAACCTGTTCTTGCCCGCACAGTTGCTGCAACTTTAAAAAGTGGTACAACTTTATTTGTCTCTTCTTCTAGACCAGTCAGAGATTTTGAAGGCTTTGCCAGTGCGCGCTCTGGAGTTGAAACTTTTGCCAATCGTGGCCTAGCTGGTATTGATGGAAATATCTCTACAGCGGTGGGCATCGCAACGGCGCGCACTTCAACTATTGCGGTATTAGGCGACCTATCTTTCTTACATGATCTAAGTGGATTAATTCAATCAGAAAAGCCAAACTTGTTACTTCTTGTCATAGATAACAATGGCGGAGGAATCTTTTCAACACTTACACATCGAGGAAGCGATGGATTCGAAAGCATTTTTGGAACTCCACATAATTTAGATTTAGCTGCAATTGCTACAGCACTCAACATTAAAACCAGCACAGTTAACTCTGTTGCTCAATTGCAAAAAGAACTCTCCGAGCCAATCGAAGGTATTCGAATAGTTATTGCACAGATGCCTGATCGCGAGAGCAATGCAGATTTAATTAAGCAAGTGCACTCTTCATTGCAGAAAATTTAGCTTCACTTTCAGCTAATTCTTTTTCAGGATCAGAACCAGCAACAATTCCACAACCTGCGAATAAGCGAATTGTATTTTCAGTAATTTGGCCACAACGAAGTGCAATTCCTAATTCGCCATCTCCACGTGCATCAACCCAACCAACAGGGCCCGCGTAACGACCTCGCGACATAGATTCAATTTCAGTAATCACTTTTGCGGCTTTATCTGTCGGTGTTCCGCAGACCGCTGCAGATGGATGCAGTTGATTAAGCAGAGTAAACACATCCACGTTGCTCTTGGATTCAATTAACGCACCGGTCACATCTGTCGCAAGATGCATGACATTTGCTAGGTGCAGCACAAATGGTGTTTCAGGAATATTTGTTGAGGAACAAAAAGGCTCGAGCGCATCTGCCACCGAACGCACTGCGTATTCGTGTTCTTCCAGATCTTTTGATGAGCGGGCAAGTGAACCTGCTAACGCTAGGTCGCGTTCGTCATCGCCAGATTTACTAATTGTGCCGGCGAGTACACGGGACGTAACCATTCCGCGCTTTAATCGAAGTAAGAGTTCAGGTGTTGCACCAATTAGTCCGGCAACACTAAACACCCACGTAGATGGATATGCAGCAGAGAGTTTATGTAATGCCGAACGTTCATCAATTGCTTGGCCAGCACGAGCTGATAAGTCTCGAGCAAGAACTACCTTTTCAATTTCACCAGCATGAATTCTTGCTACCGCTTGGGCTACGCGCGACTTCCAATTTTCGATCGCTAATTCATCCTCTGACCAATTAAGAGTTTGATCCGCAAGTTTTTCGGGCACATCAACGAGCTGTGGTTGTGAATCAGATCCAATCCAGGTTATCCATGAGATTCCACTGGACATTCCAACGATAACTTTTGGAATAACGAGGACTGATTCTTCTTCAGGTGCGAAGGAGAAAGAGGTAAAAAGAATTGGACCAGTCGCACCACCTTGAACATTATTTGTAATAGCGAATTTTTCTAACTGTGAATGCCACCATGTTCGAGCATCATTGAATCTATTTGGACCTTTTACTGTTGTGGTGGCGTACACGCCCCAACCAACGACACCGTCGCCTCCACGTACCCATGAAAAATTCTCACCCTCGGGCAACAACTCCAAGAGAGGTAGATGTTCGCCAAGGCGCACAGTAGTTACGGGAATAAGGGAAGGCATGAGTTATTTTTATGAAATCTTTCGCTGCACGAATTGCCAAATGATTGGAAGAGAAGTTCCTGCAATCGCAATCTTGAGAATTTCACCAATGATAAATGGCGTAAAACCCGCAGAAATTGTCCAGGCCCAATCTTTTCCGGTGAATTGGTTAAGCCATATAAGACCTAAAGCAAATGTGAGTACGTTGCCGATTAACATGGCAGGAAGCGCTGTTTTAAACTTCTGATCCCACTTACGTCCACCTAGGTAACCAAGTAGCGCCGATGTCAGCAGCATTCCAACTAAATAGCCACCTGTTGCACCAACAATTCGATCTAAGCCAGAACCACCATTTGCAAATACTGGTACACCAAGAGCGCCAACTAATAAATAGAAAAGAAATGTTGTTGTTCCAAGTGTTGCACCGTAACTTGTAGCAAGTAATAACACTCCAAGAGTTTGTCCGGTTACAGGAACAGGTGATCCCGGAACGGGAATCGCAATTTGTGCAAGCAATGAAAGAAATGCAACACCAGCAATTACAAACCCAGCTTTAGTCATGACTGTGCTTCGTGGGAAAACAGTGGCGCGTAGTGTGGTGGTTGCAACAGACATCTCGTGTGCCCTTTCTTGAAGTTGTGGATGAGCCTACTCTCCAGCAGAATAAGCCTATGTCCCGCGCCAATATGGATAAAAATCCTGCCGAAGTAGCCGCAATGTTTGACGCGGTGGCTAAGCGTTACGACCTGGTCAATGACATTTTGAGCCTTGGGCAGACAAAGAGATGGCGCAAGGCCACGACGACGACGATTGCACCGAAGCCGGGAATGAAAATTCTTGATTTAGCAGCCGGAACAGGTTCGAGTTCAGAACCATTACATAAAGCGGGCGCCGACGTGATCTCTGCGGATTTTTCAGAGGGAATGTTGGAAGCAGGTAGACGTGCTCGTCCACATTTGAAATTCATGAAAGCAGATGCACTCAACTTGCCATTTGAAAATGAATCTTTTGATGTTGTAACAATTTCATTTGGATTACGAAATACATCAGATATAGATAAGGCGTT
>JBIIRY010000018.1:0-26676 GCA_044341305.1 Candidatus Planktophila sp.
CGCTTCTCGCGGCGAATGCGCAGTTGTTCGGGTAGATCGTCCTCGATGCTCATAGGTTTGTAATCCTACCGAGTTACGAGTTTCTCTCGTGTATCAGGCGCAGCCCAATCAACGTTAAATCAGGCTCATGGTGATCAATTGTTTCACTGACGCCAATTATTAGTGGGGCAAGTCCACCAGTTGCAATAACAGTTGGGCTCGTACCAAATTGGTCAAGTAATTCAGTAGTTATTCGGTCAACCAAACCATCTACTTGTCCAGCAAAACCAAAGATAGTTCCGGATTGCAGAGCTTCAACTGTATTTTTCCCGATGACACTCTTTGGTCGCACGAGTTCGACTTTGCGTAATTGCGCAGCACGCGCAGCTAAAGCGTCAACTGATATTTCAATTCCTGGTGCAAGCGCGCCACCCAGGAATTCGCCCTTAGGGGAGACAACATCGAGATTTGTTGATGTACCGAAGTCCACAACGATTGCTGGCCCACCGTACAAAGTATGCGCCGCAAGCGTATTAACAATTCTGTCTGCGCCAATTTCTTTTGGATTATCAACTAATAGTGGAACACCTGTTTTTGTACCAGGTTCGACAATTGTTACCTGAGTATCTGTGAAGTAATCAGCAATCATTGTGCGTAATTCACGCAGGGTTGCTGGCACTGTAGAACAAATCGCCAAAGCAGAAATCTCGTAGTCACGAACGAGTGCGCCGTATTGCAGCCACAACTCATCGGCAGTGCTGCGTGGATCTGTTTTAACGCGCCATGAACGAACTAGTTCTTCGCCCTTAAAGATTCCAAGAACTGTGTTGGTATTACCAACATCTACTCCGAGCAACATGGCTACTCCACTCTCATGTCTAGTCCGATATCAAAATTAGGTGCCGAATGAGTAAGAGCGCCCACCGCGATGTAATCAACACCAGCTTCGGCGTATGCGCGCGCGTTTTCAATTGTGATTCCACCCGATGCTTCTAGTTTCGTAGCTCCTGCAACAAGTGCTACTGCTTCTGCACATTGCGCCGGACTCATGTTGTCCAACAAAACTAATCCTGGATTAAGTGGCAGAACCTCGCGTAATTGCTGCAGATTATCTACTTCAATTTCAATCTCTGAATTTGGAAACTTTTCACGCACGAGTGAGAAGGCTTGTACGACTCCGCCCGCTGCAGCAATGTGATTATCTTTGATTAACGCCGCATCACTTAAAGACATTCGATGATTAGTGCCGCCACCCATGCGCACCGCGTATTTTTCTAAGACGCGCATTCCAGGAGTAGTTTTACGAGTATCTCGAATCTGAGTCTTTGTTCCGGCAACTGCCTGCACCCATTGCGCTGTCAGAGTTGCAATTCCACTGAGGTGACCTAAAAAGTTAAGTGCCGTGCGCTCTGCAAGCAAAATGCCACGAGCGTTTCCAGAGACCTTGATTAATACTGTTCCACCTTTAACGTGATCGCCATCTTTTACCAATGCGGTTGCATCAGTGACGCCAACTTCAGCCAATGTCGCAATTGCCATCTCGATTCCGGCGATAACACCATCTTTACGTGCGATGAATTGTGCACTCAGTTTTGCATCGGCGGCTAGCGTTGCAGTCGAAGTGATATCAACACCACCTGCTAAATCTTCAGCAATAGCGCGCTTAATTAACTCGCGATCGATCATGAGTGGTTCACCTCCTGATATTCAGTGCGCCATTGTCCACGTTGATCCATCTGTTGAACAATTCTCTTGTGCCAATCACTGCTCTGCTTTGGAAAATCTTCGCGCCAGTGCGAACCACGTGTCTCTTGACGAATCAGAGCAGCGCGCAAGATTGTGTTTGCTAGTTGAAAGAGGTTTGTTGTCTCCCACGCTTCAACACATGCAACCGTGCTGGTTCGACCTTCTATTCGAGATAAATCATTTGATGTCGCAATCAGCGAATCAGCAGAACGCAATACACCAGCACCGCGGCTCATACTCTCTTGCAGAGTTTTGCGAACACTTGGATCGAGCAAGAACTCTGCCGAATTATTCTCTATTGCTTCCGAAAACTCAGGCAGGTTATTGCTGATATCTGCAGCGATGCGCGCGCTAAATACGAGTCCTTCTAGTAATGAATTAGATGCAAGACGATTTGCTCCATGAACACCAGAGCATGCTGTTTCACCGCATGCATATAGACCTTTAACGCTAGTGCGACCATCTAGATCTACGCGCACACCACCTGATGCATAGTGTGAAGCTGGTGCCACGGGTATTAATGCTGTTGTCGGATCAATTCCGTGCGCAATGCAGGATGCGTAAATTGTTGGGAATCTTTCTTTAAATCCATTGAGGTGGCGAACATCTAGCCAGACATGGTGGGCGCCAGTGCGATTCATTTCGCGCATGATTGCAATTGCAACAACATCTCGCGGTGCAAGCTCTGCCATTTCATGTTGACCCTGCATAAATCTTTCGCCGGCATCATTGAGTAGATATGCGCCTTCACCGCGTACTGCTTCGCTAATTAACGGTTGTTGTCCTTCAGTGTTATCGCCCAACCACAAAACTGTTGGATGAAATTGAATGAATTCCACATCAGAAACCTTTGCTCCTGCACGAAGTGCAAGCGCAACACCATCTCCAGTTGAAACAGATGGATTAGTTGTTTGTGCAAATACTTGTCCTAATCCGCCAGTTGCAAGGACAACTGCTCGAGCAAGTGCGCGTCCCACGCCATCCCGGGATCCTGCGCCAATAACGTGCAGCGTTACGCCGCAGACAACACCATCAGAATTCTTAAGTGCATCCAACACCAATGCATGTTCGAGGACTTCGATCTGCGGATCGTTATGAACTGCAGCCAATAAAGCGCGTGAAACTTCTGCGCCGGTGGCATCTCCTCCTGCGTGAAGAATGCGATTGCGATGGTGACCGCCTTCGCGAGTCAGTGCAATCTCACCACTCTCTTCTAAATCGAAAGAAGCACCACGTTCAATTAATCTACGAACCGCATCTGGTCCTTCGCTCACTAAAACTTTTACGGCAGCAACATCACACAAACCTGCACCAGCATCGAGTGTGTCTTTCTCATGTTGTGCGGGTGAATCCCCTGGTCCAAGTGCTGCAGCAATACCGCCTTGTGCCCACTTAGTAGATCCTTCATCAACACGCGCTTTTGTTACGAGCAGAACAGATAAACCAAAAGTTCTAACTTGAAGCGCAGTCGTTAAACCTGCAATTCCTGAACCAACAACAATTACATCGGCGCGCGAAGTCCACCCTGGATTAGGAGCTAATAACTTCATTGGGCGCCGCCGTTCATTGGCATATTGTCAATCAATCGGATGCCATTTACCCAACCGGCGATAATTGCACGCTTATTCGTATCGCCCTGCTGGGCTATTTCAAAGTTATCTTCATTGATGATTTCGGCGTAATCCAGAGTGAAGGACTCTTCGCTTCTTAAAACGTCTTTCATAACAGTGCGTGCACCATCAATGTTTTTTTCATTAGATGCCGCAATTAGTGCGCGGTGAATAACTAAGGCTGCGCTTCTATCTGTGATCCGAATATTGCGAGATGAAAGAGCAAGTCCATCAGAATCGCGAACTGTTGGTGCGCCAATTATCTGCACATTAGATTTCATCGACTTGATAAGGGTTAGCTGCTGAAAATCTTTTTCGCCAAATACTGCCCATGTTGGTTTCACTAATTCAAATAGTCGGTTAACCACAGTCAAGACTCCGTCAAAGTGACCAGGACGTTTAATGCCTTCATAGATATCACCGAGAGGACCAGCAGTTATCTTCTTAAACTCTTGCGGATAAATCTCTGCAACATGTGGAAGCCATAAATGTGTAGCACCGGCATTAGCCGCAAGTTCGATATCAAACTCTGGAGTGCGCGGGTACTTTGCTAAATCATCTTTATTCTCAAATTGAAGTGGGTTGATGAAAATACTGACAATAATTTTGTCACTCAATTCGCGCGCTCTCTTTATCAGCGATGCATGTCCTGCGTGTAGTGCGCCCATTGTTGGAACAAATGCGCAGGCGCCATCGACAGCTAACTCTTTAGCGGCTACTGCGATCTTCATCTTGTGGCTCCAGTCCTCTCAGGTACCGGGCGATGATGAGTTAATTCTAAAGCGATGGTGGCAATTGCTCCAAAAGTTGGTCGATTCGACCGTGTGTAAGCAAGATGGCATCAGCATCTATTTCATGCCACGGCTCTAGAACAAAGCGACGCTCATGTGCACGTGGATGAGGCAAGGTTAATTCTTCGCTCTTGGACAAGAGAGCTCCGTATTGAATTAAATCTAAATCAATTACTCGCGGTCCCCATCTTTCTTCGCGAACACGACCCATGCTTTTTTCAATCCCGTGCAACAAAGAGAGCAAATCTGCTGCAGGTAATTCAGATTCGAGAGTCACAACTGCGTTGATGTAATTATCTTGTTCTGGCCCACCAACTGGTGCTGTTTCATATAAAGATGAAATTGCTGTGACGTCAGTAGCCTGCTTGAGTAATTCGATTGCTAATTCAATTGCTTTGCGTGGTTCTTCAAGGTTGGCACCGATTGCAACAACTGCTTTCATCGCGTGCGATCTATCCTGACGCTAATGTCTTGAACCGGTGCGCTCACAGGTGCATTTGGTTTGTGCACAGTAATTGCAACACTCTTTATTCGCGCATCCTCTGTAAGTACGCGTTCAGCAATACGTCCTGCCAAACGCTCGATTAACTGTACGCGTTCGCCAGTTATCTCTGAAACTACGGCATCTGTGATTGCACCGTAATCAACCGTATCTTTGAGTTCGTCACTTGCACTGGCTTTATCTAAATTAACTCTCAGTTCGACATCAACAAAGAAGTCTTGACCATTTACAGCTTCGTGTTCGAAGACTCCGTGATAGCCAAAAGCTTTGATGCCGGTGATTGTAATCAAATCATTCACTTGGCACCTGCAATGACATCGACGTGTGGTTTCACGCTATGAACTCTAACGCCCCAAATAGCTTGTGGCACAAGTGTTTTTGTTAATTCAATTGTTGCGGCTTCGCGCTCGTCGGGATTGTCGCCACCCAAGAAACGTTTGCGAGATGCACCAATAAGCAATGGGTATCCCATCGCATTAAACGCCTTGAGGTTTCTTAAGATTTCCCAATTATGTTCGGCATCTTTTGCAAAGCCCAAACCTGGATCAATGATTATCTGTGATTTATCGATGCCCGCATCAAGTGCTGCGTCTATCTGTAATTTCAACTCAGCAATCACTTCGCTCACGACATCTGTATAAATTGCACGCGTGTTCATCTCTTTAGATTGACCACGCCAATGCATCAAAATATATGGAACACCCAGTTTCTTAACTGTTGCAAACATTGCCGGATCAGATAATCCACCGCTTACGTCATTGATAATTGAAGCCCCAGCATGCACCGCTTTTTCTGCTGTATCTGCGCGCATGGTGTCGATACTGATCTTCACACCGCTCTTTGCAAGCTCTGTAATAACTGGCAAAACTCGTGATTGTTCTTCTTCTGCGCTGATGCGATCGGCGCCAGGACGTGTGGATTCTCCGCCAATATCGATAATGTCCACGCTTTCGGCAATCATCTCTAGGCCGCGCGCAACACCTGCATCAAATGAGTTATGACGCCCGCCATCTGCAAATGAATCAGGAGTGAGATTTAAAATCCCCATGACCAACATGGGATTTACCGATTTGTAATTAAGCTAATTGCTTCGGCACGTGTTGCAGCATCGCGCAGTATTCCGCGCACAGCACTTGTAACAGTGCGTGCTTCTGATTTACGAACTCCGCGCATTGACATACACATGTGTTCGCAATCAATAATGACAATGACACCGGCGGCATCCAAAATTTCCACCATCGCGTCCGCTATCTGAGAAGTCAGACGCTCTTGAACTTGTGGTCGGCGTGCATATAAATCCACAAGCCGTGCAACTTTAGATAGTCCAGTTATTTTACCGCTGGGAATATAACCAACGTGCGCCTTGCCATGAAATGGAGTCAGGTGGTGTTCGCAATGCGAAAAGACTTCGATGTCACGAATAATTACAAGCTCTTCGTGACCGATATCAAAAGTAGTTGTTAGTACATCTTTTGGTGATTGCCACAAGCCAGCGAAGTTCTCTTTGAATGCTCGTGCAACACGTGCAGGAGTTTCCTTCAAGCCTTCGCGTTCTGGATCTTCACCAATTGCAAGCAGTAACTCTTTTACTGCACGCTCTGCACGATCGTGATCGTATTCGTGAAGTGCACGACCATCGTGAGGACCCATTGATGCTGGGCTTATCTCACTCATTCTTCGTTTTTCTTCGTGCGAGTGGTGCGCTTCTTTACTTCATCCGGTGTGCGTTCAATTCGCGCCGGTACATCTACTGGTGGCACTCGAGAAGGAATACGCATTGAAGAACCTGTCCATGCCGGACGTCCTTCACGCTTTTTAATCCTCTTAAATATCTTTGTAATCTCATCTTTATCAAGAGTTTCTTTCTCAAGAAGCTCCAAAACCATTGCATCAAGAGTTGCGCGGTTTTCAACCAGTAATTCATACGCTTCTTGATGTGCGTTTTCAATAAGTTTGCGAATTTCAGCATCAACAATGGCTGCAACGCTCTCTGAATAATCGCGTTGGTGTCCAAAGTCGCGACCCATAAATGGCTCTGAAGAATCAGCCCCTAATTTGATGGCGCCAATAGCTTCTGTCATTCCATATTGCGTAACCATCGCGCGAGCAAGAGCCGTTGCTTTTTCAATGTCATTTGAGGCGCCAGTAGATGGATCGTGGAAGATCAATTCTTCTGCCGCGCGACCACCAAGTGAGTAAGCCAATTGATCGAGCAACTGATTGCGAGTTGTTGAGTACTTGTCATCATCTGGCAAGACCATTGTGTAACCGAGTGCACGACCACGAGGCATGATTGTAATTTTGTGAACAGGATCAGTATGTGGCAACGCATATGCAACGAGTGCGTGACCAGCTTCGTGATAAGCAGTAACTCGACGTTCGTCATCAGACATAATGCGTGATTTACGTTGTGGCCCAGCCATAACGCGATCGATTGCTTCATCTAATTCGGTGTGTGAAATTACTTTCTTCTCTTCGCGAGCAGTTAAGAGCGCTGCTTCATTAAGAACATTTGCAAGATCGGCACCAGTAAATCCTGGTGTGCGGCGCGCATACGAAAGTAGTTCCACATCCTTAGCAAGTGGCTTGCCCTTTGCGTGCACCTTAAGAATTTCTTCGCGACCCTTGAGATCTGGTCGGTCGACTGCAATTTGACGATCAAAACGTCCGGGACGCAATAGCGCTGGATCTAAAACATCTGGACGGTTTGTTGCAGCAATAAGAATGACTGAACCATTGGCTTCAAAACCATCCATCTCAACGAGTAATTGGTTAAGTGTTTGTTCGCGTTCATCATGTCCGCCACCCATACCTGTGCCACGTTGGCGACCGACTGCATCAATTTCATCTACGAAGACAATTGCTGGGGCATTTAGTTTTGCTTGTGTAAATAAATCGCGCACACGAGCAGCGCCCACACCAACAAACATTTCAACAAAGTCAGAACCTGAGATTGAATAGAAAGGAACTCCTGCTTCACCAGCAACAGCGCGAGCAAGAAGTGTCTTTCCAGTTCCTGGAGGCCCGTATAACAAAACGCCCTTTGGAATCTTTGCACCGATAGCTGCGTACTTTGGTGGATTGGCTAAGAAGTCTTTAATCTCGCGAAGCTCCGCAATTGCTTCATCTGCACCTGCAACGTCGGCGAAAGTTGTCTGTGGAACATCTGGATCTTGTAACTTCGCACGAGAGCGACCAAATGAAAATACTTTTCCGCCACCTTGTGAACGACTTATCAAATAGAAGAAGAGCAGACCAATAAGCAGAATTGGTGCAAAGGAGAATAGGAATGAGAAGAAGAGTGATTGTCTTGGAACTTCAACAGTCCAACCACCTGGTGGTGGATTACCTGTAAGTGCATCAATAACAGTTGGTTCCTGGCGAACAACGTATGCAGCTACAACTTTACTTGAGCCATTAATTTTCTTGCCGCTCTTAAGTTCGAGTCTTAGTTTTTGCTCTTTATCAATCAGCACAGCGGATTCGACATCAGATTTTGAAATGGCATCTAGCGCCTGTGAAGTTTTAATCTGTGTGTATTGATTTCCAGCATTTGTAACCTGACCAAATACTGTGACACCAATAATGGCAGCAATAATCCAAAAGAGTGGTCCGCGAAGAATTTTCTGTGAACGTGTCAACTGCTTCTTTGGCCCAGTGGACGCAGGTTTCTTCTTTGGCATCTTTATCGTTTTTATCGTTTTAATTGAATTTGGTTTCTTTGCTTGCGCCATTGCGTGCTCTCCTAGGAGTACATGTGCTTTGCAAGCACACCAATGAAGGGAAGGTTGCGATATTTCTCATCAAAATCTAATCCGTAACCAATAACAAAATCAGTTGGAATATCAAAGCCAACATACTTCACATTTACTTCTACCTTTGCAGCCTCTGGCTTGCGAAGTATCGTAAGAATTTCGACATTTGCGGCACCGCGTGATTCGAGGTTTGCCTTCAACCAAGAGAGCGTCAGACCGGTATCAACGATGTCTTCAATGATTAAAACATTTCGGCCAGTGATGTCGCGATCAAGATCTTTAAGGATTCGAACAACACCACTTGATTTCGTGCCAGAACCGTAGGATGAAACTGCCATCCAATCCATTTCAACGTGACGTTGCATTGCGCGAGATAAATCAGCAACAGCCATAACAGCGCCCTTTAAAACACCGAGTAATAAAAGATCTTTTCCTGCATAATCTTTATCAACTTGCGCAGCTAACTCTTTGATTCGTTTTTGCAAATCTTCTTCGCTCACAATGACGCGTTCAATATCTTTTGATACTGCGCTGAGATCCAAGAGATGCTCCTTCAAAATAGATAACCGGCGGTAATGGGCTTACCGTGAGAGCGAAAGTCTGCCCGAAATTCGGCTAACTCTCACACCGCCGGGTAGATCAGAAGGGCCTTGCCCGCGCCAATCGGTGATGAACGCCTCAATTGGGGCGATGTGATCGGCGCTGAGAGACCCTAAAGGCGCCCCAGCGGCATAAATCGCCATCCGAAGAACTCGAGTGCGAATCGCTTTAGGAAGTTTTTCAAGGCGATTGATATCTAGCGATAAAGGTTCGTGGGCTGCAAATTCTTCGTCTGCTAATTGATCGAGTGCATCCGCGTCATCTCGCAACAAGGATGCAGTGCGTGCAAGAGCTGCGGAAATTCCTGGTCCTAAGTTTTTTTCTAAATTAGGAATCACATCGTGTCGAACTCGTACACGTGTAAAGGTTTTATCCGCATTATGTGGATCATCCCAAGGATCGAGTTGTGCTTCTGCACATGCGGCTAGAGTTTCTTCGCGAGTGATTGCAAGAAGTGGGCGTACATATTTTCCGTTGCGCATTGCCATCGCAGATAAAGAACGTGCTCCAGAACCCCGAGCAAGTCCAAGCAAAACACTTTCGGATTGATCATCACGAGTATGTCCAAGAAGAATAAATAATGCTCCAGTTTTTTCGGCACATGCATCAAGGGCTGCATAACGTGCACGGCGTGCTGATGCTTCGAGGCCATCTGTAATATCAACATCAACTTTGATTACATGTGTCTTTTGAATTCTCATTTTTGAAAGTGCTGCGACAACTTTTTCCGCTTGTACAGAAGATTGTGATTGCAATTGATGATCAACGGTGACGCCTTCAATTCGTAGCGCTAACTTTGGTGCTTCTAGACTCAACGCATACGCCAGTGCCAATGAGTCGGCGCCGCCTGAAACAGCAACCAGGATTAGATCTCCGGCAGAGCAATCAGCGAGTGCGTTACGAACGGCAGAGCGAATCGCAACGGTATTGGCAGACATGGCCTAAGACTAGACCCGACCACCAAATGGCATAAGCCCCTTAATACTGTGGACATCTGAGTAGAGCAAGCCTTTACCTTTTGAATTTGCTTCCCACATCTTGCCGCCACCAGCATAAATTGTGATGTGGTGAATAGTTGAGACGGTTCCTTTATAAGAATAGAAAAGTAAATCGCCAGGAACTAATTCATCTAAGCCAACGTGCATTGTGTACGTTGAATACAGCGCTGAGTTAAGACGATCCCAATTAGGCCAACCGAGTCCGGCTGCTCTATACGCTGCATAAACCAGACCAGAACAATCAAATGCATTTGGACCTTCGTCGCCCCAAACGTATGGCTTGCGTGCTTCTACTTGTTTCTTAGCAAATGCAACGGCAACATTTCGCTGTGCTTGTGTCGTACGAATTGTTGAACGACCTTTAAATCCTGTGTTTGGCCAAATCTTTGCTTGGTTTGGAGTAAAGGTCGCAGTATTTGCTTGACTCTCTTCGAGTAATGCAAGTGCACGTTGTTGTTCGAGAGTTGTGCGCACTTTTCGAGCGCTCATTAACTCTCTCATCAGATCATCTTGAATTTTCTGTAGTCGAGAAACCTCTTTTTGTTGTTCGTTCTGTGCATCATCTGCAACCTTTTTTGCTGCAGCAACTTTTTCAGTTGCAGCTTGCTGTACAGCTTTAGCGTTATCTGCTTGAACCTTGGCAGCCTTTGCAATTACTTCGGCAGCTTTAAAACGATTAAGAGCAGTTGTATTTTGCGCGCCCAACGAATCAAGTGTTGTTAATTGATCAATTAAATCTTGTGGTCCATTTGAACTGAGGATTGGTTCGATGTCGGTAAGGCTTCCACCCATGATGAATGCGTTGACGGCGAGTTTTCCAATTGTGCGATGTGCTGAGCTGACTTGTGCCGCGGTCTCTTGTGCATGTGCCGCCGCTGCATTAGCAGCCGTAGTTGCAATTGTTAACTCTTTCTGTGCCTTTACATATAACGCACGCGCCGCAGCGGCTTTTGCTGTTAATCCACGAAGAGTTTGTGTGGCTGCTGCTAATTTTTTCGCAGCCGCGTCAGCAATTTTCTTTTTGGCAGCTTCAGCTTTTTTGGCAGCCTCGATTTGAGCAAGTGTTGGCTTTGGAGTTGCTGCATATGCGGGGGCTGTGGTGATTGTTAGCCCAAGAACCACAGCAAGAACTAATGCACGGTTACGGCTCACTAAGGACAACCTCCATGGGGGAAGAGATGTAATAAGGATAAAGAACAAACCAGTGCAAACCTGGTATTTAACTCTGTGAGTTTTCTGTGTCCTAATTTGCTACATCGCGGCGAGAGAACAACACAGCCGCAATGATTGAAATGCCAATCACATATGCCCCGCCCACCTGCATTGCATGGGTATATGAAATTGTTTCTGATCCACCTTCTGCAATCGTATTTAACTGTGACCCAGGCAACCATCGCAGCGCACTCTCTTTAACAGCACCCAAGAGATTTTCAATAATGAGTATCCAGAGCACACCAACAGATATCGAGCTAATTGGAGAGCGCAACAAGATTCCGAGTGCCATACCGAATACTCCAAAACCAAAGACTGCAATAAATACATTGATTACTGTGTGAATAATTGAAGACCATCCATCACTTGTAAACCATAGATCTGTTGAAACTTTCGCACCTGGTGCCAGTGCAACTGAAATACCAATGCTGACAACTGCGCTAAACAAAACCATGACCGTTGCAAAAATTGTGTTTGCAATCAACTTTCCGCCGAGAATCCGAAGACGCCCTGATTGACGCACCAATAAATTGCGCAGTGTTCCGTATGTGTATTCCTGCGCTGTCTGTGCGGCAAACACACAGAGTGCAATCAGACCAAGTAATCCGCCAACAGATGAGAAGCCAGTAACAGAACCAGAGGAAAGGACCAGTACTTCTCGCCCAATTTGTCGACCACGATCGCCGTTGCCATCTGGATCATCAATTAGCAAAAATAGGAAAGAAGTGATCAACGCGGAGAAAAATAAAGCTGCGCCCAATGTGCCAAACACCAGTGTTGGACGGCGAAGTTTTCTTAACTCTGCAAATACGACGCGGAACATTATTTATCCCCCGTCATTTCAAAGAATGTTTCTTCGAGGTTTGGCACCTGTGGTGAGAGTTGTGCCAATGTGATTCCTGCATCAAATGCTGCGCGGTTAAGAGTTGCTGCCCAATCCGCATTAGCTTGAATATGCACTTCATTATTTCTAATGGTTGCGCTGTGTCCCATGCCAGTTGCCAGAGAAAGTATCTTCTCTAGATCCGCATGATTCTGGCCCTTCGCAATAATGACATGTTGTTGTGCAAGTAATAGCTCTTCGATTTTTCCGGCAAAGACAACTTCACCTTTGCGAAGCATCACTAAGTAATCGCTAATGATTTCGAGTTCGGATAACAAGTGTGAAGAGACAAAAACAGTTGTGCCGCTATCAGCGAGTGATCGCAATAATGCACGCACCTCTTGAATACCTTCGGGATCAAGACCATTTGTTGGTTCGTCCAACATCAACAACTTTGGGTTTGGCAGCAGTGCGGCTGCAATTCCTAAACGTTGCTTCATTCCAAGTGAATAAGTCTTGTATTTTGATTTCGCGCGATCACCAAGTCCGACTTGTTCCAGCAACGTATGCACACGCTCTTGTGGGAATCCACCGAGTGTTGCAAGTACACGTAAGTTTTCTGCGCCAGTAAGTGCTGGATAAAAAGCTGGTCCTTCAATCATTGCGCCAACTCGTGAGAGATATTTTTCTGGTTCATCAATGGATGCATCCAGTACTTGCCCGTTGCCGCCAGTATGTGAAATCAATCCAAGCAACATTCGCATCGTTGTTGTTTTGCCCGAACCATTTGGCCCAACGAATCCACAGACAGTGCCGAGTGGAACATCGAAGTTGATATGCGAAACAGCCATGCGTTCGCCGTACTTCTTGCTCAAATCACGTACTGATATCGCCATTCTGGACATAAGCCCACTATCTCACAGGCGATTACACTTATTCCATGTCTAAGCGTCCATGGGGTTACCAACCTCGATCCGAGCGTCCAGAACCGAATTGGACTCTTGATCCACAAACAGAAGCAGTGCGTGCCGGTCTTGCACGTTCTGGTTTTGGTGAAACTTCAGAAGCGCTTTACCTCACGAGTGGATTTACATATACACAAGCGCAAGAAGCAGAAGAAGCATTCATTGATGAGACCGATCACTTTGTATACAGCCGCTTCGCAAACCCAACTGTTTCAATGTTTGAACAACGCTTGGCAGCAATTGAAGGTGCAGAGTTCTGTGTAGCAACTGGTTCTGGAATGTCTGCAATGTTTGCATCAATTGCATGCCTTGTTAAAACCGGGGACCGTGTTGTTGCATCCGCTTCGATGTTTAGTTCTTGTTATGTGGTGCTGACAGAAATTTTGCCTAAGTGGGGCGTTACAGTCGAACTTGTTAAGGGCAACGACCAAAGTGCATGGGCAAAAGCTCTGAGCACTCCTACAAAGGCTGTCTTTATTGAAACACCAAGTAATCCACTCTTAGATATTGTAGATATCAAAATGGTCAGCGATCTTGCACATAAAGTTGGTGCAACAGTCATCGTTGATAACGTCATGGCTTCTCCTATTTATCAAAAGCCACTTCAACTCGGCGCTGATGTTGTTATGTATTCAGCCACGAAGCACATTGATGGACAAGGCAGAGTTCTAGCTGGCGCAGTTCTTGGTTCCTTCGGATACATGCAGGAATACTTCTTGCCATTTAGTCGCCACACTGGCCCAACTATCAGTGCATTTAATGCGTGGGTATTACTTAAGTCTCTTGAAACTATGCAGATGCGCGTTGAAAAGATGAATGCAAGTGCACAAGCGATTGCTGAATTCCTTGAAAGCCGCAAGGAAGTTAAATCTGTTCGCTATCCAGGACTTAAATCCCACCCTGAATACGCCCTTGCACAAAAGCAGATGAGCGGTGCAGGTGGAACAACAATCGGATTTGAATTAAACGGCAATAAAAAAGATGCTTTTGCATTCCTTGATCGTTTAGTTCTCATTGATATCTCTAACAATCTCGGCGATAGCAAGACTCTTATTACTCACCCAGCATCGACAACACACAAGCGTTTAGGTGCAGATGTGCAAGCAGAGATGGGTATTACTCCATCAGTATTGCGTTTATCAATCGGCCTAGAAGCAAGCACCGATTTGATTAAAGATTTAACTCAAGCCTTTAACAGCTGAGCAACAACTAGCAACACAGATAACAAACTCAAATACGTAATTGACCACTGAAATATCTTTCCAGCTACCTTTGTGTAATCAGGTGTTCTCTCGCGTAGCTGAATTAACTGTCCGGCAAATACAAGTCCTAAGCCAATAGTGAGGATCAGCGCCCACAACTGCAGATCTGCAAAACGAATCAATGCAATAGAAGAAACAATCATCGCAACTGTATGTAGCCACATTTCACGGTGCACGCGACCACGAGTGGCAACCACGGGCAACATAGGGACATTGGCAGCGGCGTAATCATCTTTGTACTTAATTGCTAGCGCCCAAAAATGTGGAGGAGTCCAGAAGAAAATAACCATAAAGAACGCAACAGCTGTCCATGAAAGAGAGTTAGTAACGGCAGCCCAGCCGATAAAGACCGGCATGCAACCCGCTGCTCCACCCCACACAATGTTCTGTGCAGTGCGACGCTTCAATCCCATTGTGTAGACAACTACATAAAAAACGATTGCAATAAGAGTTAAAAGAGTTGCAAGTGGTGTTGTAAATACCCAGAAAATAACGAGCGAGGCAATCGCGACAACAGTTGCAAATACTGTTGCCTGTGCTTTGTTTAAAACACCTGTCACCAAAGGACGCTTTGATGTACGCGCCATCAACTTATCGATATCACTTTCAATGATCATGTTGTACGCGTTTGCAGCCCCTGCTGCCAAAGTGCCACCAATAATCGATGCAGCAGTAACAACTAATCCAGGAAGTTTTCCTTCAGCTAAAACGAGTGCTGGCACTGTTGTTACGAGTAATAACTCAACAACTCGTAGTTTCATTAAATCTAAATAGCCGCGTCCTTGTTCGGCAGCGGTAAATGTGCTCACTTGCTCATCATAGTTAGTGTGCGCAGTTGCACGCACTTCCGCATGCGCAGAGTGCTTTGTTCGGTGCAACATCCATTGCCGGTGTGCGCTTAAAGAATCCCATTGGCTTTAGCGTAAAGCCCAATCTCTCAACCGGCATCACAGGCCAATCTTCAATACGTGGAATGTGATTAAGACCAAAGACGTACCACATAACAACATCTGTGTTTTCAATTGATCTATTTGCTTGCGTCCATCGCGGCAACCCATCTCCACCTGGATGTTGGAATGGATAATCACCAGCTGGGTATCTCTCTTCTTCAGTGTTCTTAGTAACCCAAAGGTGTTGATACATAAATCCTGCACGCTTACCTAAAACAGATTCTGGGAGAGTTAATGGATATGAGTTTCCACCAGTTATAAGTTTGTAACCAACTGGTTTGCCCATATGGTTTTTCTTATTTGGATTAACAATCTTCCAGTAACGAGACTTCATTAAGTCATACAAACGCTGTGCGCTCTTCTCGTCTTTAAATACTGTCTCGCTCGTTTCAAATGCTCCACCATGTGGGTTCTTTGGTCCCATTGGATGCGCGAAAGAATCAACTTCAATAACGCTGTTATTTGGTCCATCTACATCTAAATCAAGACGTGCACAGAAAACATGTTGGTGATACGGCGCAAACAAACCAGGTTCGATTTCTGTGGCAGATGGGTGAACCGCATGCGGATCATCTCCGAGAGTTAAAACAATTCCAGTGAGCTTTGCTTCGAATTCGATATTGCCATCTTGATAGAAATACCAGTAATACCCGTATTCATAATTATTAATTGTGACAATTGACGACAAGACAAAGCGGCGACTACGGCGTACTTCTGGGTGTCCATCGATATCGACGTGCTTCCACAAAATTCCGAAGTCTTCTTCGTGCATACAAATAGCGTTTTTGATGTCGCGGACTTTTCCATCACCATCGGTGACCGCAACATCTAGATAAACAATCTCGCCTAAACAATCGCAACCTAAAGTCAGTGAGTTAGTGAAGTTTCCAAGGCCATATTCGCCAGTATCAAAGGCGTTCTTTCGATAGGTGCCTTGGCTTGGATCTCCGTATGGAATAACTAGTTCTGCAATAGAAAGTCTGTGTGCAATCTTGCGCTCATTGCCATTGTCATTAAAGCGAACATCGTGAATTACAAGGCCTTCGCGTTGATCGAAACCGACTCGGAAGTTCCAGCGCTCCCAATCAATGCGCCACCCATTGACAGTAAAAGAAGGACCTTCTGGTTGGTGAATAGATAACTCTTTTAAGTGAACGAGTGATTCTTGCTGTGATTCACGGTAAGGACCAGGTGTCTGTGGAATCGGTGTCTGTTCGTCATCTTCAATGCCAACGACTTCGAACTTATCAATATCAACGATTGCATGCAGTCCATTAATTGGGTGTGCGTAAAAGTTTCCATCTTTATCGCGCTTGTGCCACATCGGCGTCCAAATAACGCGACGGCCATCATCGATGTAATCAGGAATCTTGGCGCCAATTGGCCAGGTTTCCATATGAACATCATCGGCTGAATTGATGCCACGATTCTTAAGTGCGTCAATAATTCTTTGATCTTTGCGAGCTATTTCGATTGCGCGCTCTGATTCAATCGCTAGCACCGGAGCCTTTGCGCCAGGAATATCTTTGTAACTCTGCACATCACCCGTTGTGGAGATAACACCTTCGGAGACCATTGCTCTTTCTTGATCCCAGATAGTGATGCGACCAAAGCGTGGGAAAGCATCGCCAGCTTTGTATTTATTTAAAAACTCTTTTGTTGGTTCGTGTAATTGCAACATCGCAACCAAATGACGATGATCTAACTTCCACGCCGCGCGTGCAGCTTTAACGATTGACTCTTGTTCTGCCGCCGATAGCGGATCGAGCGGATGTGCTGACACGAAAAACAACTCTCTAAGTAGTAGGTGCTGGTGTTACAACTGGAACTAACTCAGGAAAAATCGGCGCTGCAATCTTTCCAAGAATTCGATCTAACGTATCTCGAGCTCGCTCGGAGGCGCTATATCTGCGGGGAATCTTATCTGCGATTACAACAAAAACATACTGTCGGTCCTCGGAATCAACGTAGCCGGCAAGGCTTACTGTTCCTGAAAGTGTTCCAGTTTTGCCACGAACAAGACCAACGGCGTGTGGCGCTGTTTCTAAGAAGCGTTTTTGCAATGTTCCAGAAACACCACCAACTGGTAAACCTGCGTAAACAGATTCATACGTTGGATTGTTTCTAATCTTTATTAAAAGTTCTGCGATTGATTTGGCCGTCACGCGATTTTGTTTTGATAATCCACTGCCGTCAGAGACTTGCATCCTGCCTGGATCAATTCCAAAACTATTGAGAGTTGTATTGAAAATTTTTTCAACATCTGCTCCGCTCAATGATTCACCCGATGCGAGGGCAGCCAAACGTGAAAGGCGTTCTGAAAGTCGGTTATCGCTCCAGAGAATTGTCCACTTCACCATTGTTTCTAAAGTTGGCGATGTAGAGAGCACTAGCGGTTCAGCAGATTGCATCACTGCTTCCTCTGCTGAGATTCGCTGCGCCGTTGTTCGTATCCCGCGCTTTTTTAAGAACGCTTGATAGTTTGCTAAATCCTGCGGAAATAAACCGGTGTATAAAATCTTTAAACGTTTTGGTTTGTTGCCTGTTAGATCTTCAAATCTATTGATTGTGTTAAATCCCAGACGTGGCAGCGAAGTGCGCCCCATTTTTTCTGCTTGGCTCTGAATCATAGAAATCCACGGATCGTATTCGCCATTGATAACCAATGTGCCTGGTTCAAGACCCTTATAAATACTTGTACTAAAAACTCGTTGCGCGTCCATATAACTTAGAATTGAAGTTGTTGCGAGCAATTTAATGACTGATGCAGGAATACGCGGTTGCGTTGAGTTGCGTTCAAAGACAACTTCGCCAGTTACAGAGTCCACAACAATCATCGATGGATCAGCTAAGAATTTAGAGTTAGTCATACTCTGAAAAACTTTAGCGATAGAAGTTGGTGCCAACTTTTCCAACGCCTGCGCCGGAGCAGCAGAAACTACTAGCGCAAGGGCTAGTAACAAGCCCAATGGGCGCAGACGTTTATTCAAGGATCAGTTACCAGGCGTATGCAATAACAATATTTGCAACTGTAAGTCCGAGCAGCGTTGCCCATGCACCTGTTGAAAATACTGATTTTTTGTTCTGGCGATAACCAAGCACCAAAATAATAAGAACAATTCCTAGTTTGACTGCAATCTTTGTGTTGTCATACAGCGGGTACTCAGCCGCGTTTTCTTCATTGAGTGGATACTGGATGCCCACCAAGATTAAACCGGCAACCAGCGCTGTAGCTGCGCTGTGAAGAATTCCAGTGTTGAATTTACGAGGCTTCTTGGATATCTGCAGGAGCAATAAAACCAATACTCCAAGGATTCCAAGCATGTGCAGGATGTAAGCGATTGTGTGAATGATTGAGAGGTCCATGGATTCAGTTTAGAGTGCATACATGGAAAGACCAATGCCGCCAGCCACTATTGGACCCGGTGAATTTTTCCCAGTCGTCGGTGTTGGCCCTCACGACAAGCCGTGGCCAACGGGGGATCACTACGACCCAGAGTTACTCGAAAACGGCGATCGTAGAAATGTTTTAGATCACTATCGTTATTGGAAAGTCGAAGCAATTGTTGCTGACCTTGATACAAAGCGACACAAACTTCAGATTGCAATTGAAAATTGGCAACACGATTTAAATATTGGCTCGATTGTTAGAACAGCGAATGCCTTTAACGTCACCGCAGTTCACATCGTTGGAAAGCGCGATTGGAACAAGCGTGGCGCAATGGTGACCGATAGATATCTTTCTGTTATTCATCACCCAACGATTGCTGATTTCAAAAAGTGGTGCGCAGATAACAACGTGCCAATTATTGGCATAGATAACGTGCCTGGTTCTAAACAACTTGAATCCGCACAGTTGCCAGAAACCTGCGTGCTTTTATTTGGTCAAGAAGGCTCCGGTATGTCTGAAGAAGGCATTGCTGCGTGCCCTGTTATTTATGAAATAAACCAGTACGGATCAACTAGATCAATGAACGCATCCGCCGCCGGTGCCATTGCGATGTATCACTGGGCTTTGCAGCACCTGCCCCGCTAAATTTTTAAGCGCGCTCTTCTTCGTTATTAGTATCTTCAATCATCGCATCGCGCACAGAAGCTAAACGGCGTTCAATCTCATCGGCCTCTTTATCGCGACCCAATGTGCGCATAACCGCAGCCATACGAGATTCGATATCAACGATAAATTCGAAGTCCTTAGGATCTTCCTCCGTTGCTGTCTGCAAAACAGTATCGAGTGAATCCAAACCCTCTTCGAGTTTGCCCAATAACACCTGAGCTTTTCCGTATTCAAAGAGAGCAAAGGTTTCGCGCAAGTGATCATGAGCCGTTTCAAATACATCCAACGCTTTACGCGCTGACAACAGAGCTGCTTCGCCATTCTCAATTTCTACGTAGCAAGATGCAATTTTTTGATCACAGCGAGCAACGTGAATTACCTCTTTATTGCTCTTATAGAGAGCACGTGCTTCTTGGAATGAACGAATTGCTTCGTCATATTTCTTAAGGTCACGATTTGCGCAACCAATTAAATGTAAATCATTTGCTGCGCCAATTTCATTTCCGTCAACAAGGTGCTCTTGTGCGCACTCTTCCATTGTTGAAATTACTTTTTCATAATTCTTTGATGAGTACCACCACTCACCGAGTGTGCAGGCAAGTTCGAGTGCAATAGGAGATTTGTTCTCGCGCAAAATTTCTACAGCTTTGCTCATCGCAGTTGCTGCTTCATCCATGCGCTTTAATTGATTTAAGTTATAACCAATTGCTGAATACGCTTGTGCTAAACCTTCTGAAGGAGCATTGGCACCGAGTGTTGAATAAATATCGCACGCAGTCTCGGCAAGTGCGAGTGCTTCGTCGTATTGTCCGCGAGCATAGATTCGGGCACTAAGTTCGTAATAAGTACTTGCGCGTTCTGCGCCATCAACTTCTGGAATTCTGTCCCAGAGCATTTCCTCACTTACAAGCTCGTCCTGGCCTTCATCTTCGCCCATCGAACCTCCCCGTTACTTTCCGAAGTATGTGCGCGACTCTATACGCTATTTCTTAGAGTTGCGCTGGAATATCAATTGTTGCTGGACGCCATTTACCAAGCGGCCCGCGTGTAAGTCCTTCAAAGATCGCGCCGGTAACGATGGCTATTTGCCTGCGCGTACTGATTGCAAAGACATGCCCCCATGGACACTTGTTATCGATCGCGCAGACCCAACCGTTAGTACCAATATTTAAGATTCCGGCGCCGCTCGGGCGTGTGTAATACGTAGCAACAGCAGCAATCTTCTTCTCACCTAATGGTGGTGATTGCGCAAGAACTTCCACGCCAACACGCTTTCCATTTTTAATCGGCGCATCTGCTTCGCGACCGACTACGCCAACTATTTTCTGACCTTTTTTTAGAACGCTAAAAGGCCACTCCGCGGCTCTTTTAACGACGTAATCACTCTTTACACCTGATACAAAGGATTGAGAACCAAGTATTTGGGATTCAGATTTTCTAATAGTTGGATCACGCCACTTAATAACATCACTCATTGTTCGACTCTCTGGATCATACGTAACTTTGTTGTACCCAGTGTTTGCACCCAATGCCACAAGATTGATTCCGCGATCAACGGATGCATCCATCGCACCGCGCATGCGCTCTGTCCAGTATTCACTCTGTCCACCAACAACAATTGATTGAGTGCCCCTAAGCGCAGTCGGATCAGAATCTAAATCTAAATCTGTAATGTAATTAATCTCGTGCCCTGCGCGCTCGGCTAAATACAACGCAGGAAACTCCATGTATCTAAATTGCCCAGCACCATCGCCGTCATATGGTCTGTTAAAGGTCAGCGACGAACCACCCCACTGGTTATATGCCTGCCACGTCAACACCGATGAAACAAAAGTAATCGGACTCTTTGATTTTGCATCCCGAATTACTAATGGCACAAAAGATGTTTTGTGACGATTGGCATCCAGCCTAAATAAATACTGTCCCGGCGGAGTATTTTGCGTAACTGTAAATTTCCACAACTTGTCTTTAGTTTTTTCAACTGCAATCAAACGTGCGCGAGCGCCGTTGTAATAACCCATTCGATAAATTGAAATACTTGTCTCTATCCCTGGTGATCCACCAACAATTCGCAGCGAAACTTTCTGTCCGCACTGCGCGCTAGTTGTGCCAAACCATCCTTCAACTCTTTTTAACTCTGCTCGCCTTGAAAAATCCCCACTCATCCGAACCGGTGCGCCGTCATCCCACTTGGCAGATCCTGGCTTTGCATTCTCTCTAGCCATCCAGCCCTTATCGGTATCCCAATCACAGGTCCCAGCCACAGCTGGCGCCATAGGTAGCAGAGATGCCACCAACGCTGTAATAAGTAGGAGAGCACGCTTCACGTCCCGCAGTTTATGGCTCATGTCTGTGAATCTTCCCCTCTTGCCTTAAAGATGCAGATGCAAACGATTTGCATTAACCTTGTCCCATGCATATTCCTGATGGGTTTATCGATGTCCAGACCTCGGCGATCTTTGCTGGCCTTGCTGCCGCTGGCGTTGCCGCATCCCTGAAAGGTGCACGCACTCAACTAGATGAGAAGAGCGCACCACTAGCTGGATTAACAGCTGTCTTTATCTTCGCTGTTCAAATGCTCAACTTTCCAGTTGTCGCAGGAACAAGTGGTCACTTAATCGGTGCCGCGCTCGCAGCCGTCTTAGTCGGACCCTGGGCTGCAACTCTTGCACTCACCGTTGTTCTTGTCATGCAAGCATTTCTCTTTGCAGATGGTGGACTCACCGCTCTCGGCTTAAGCTCATTTAACATGAGCATCATCGCCGTCTGGGTTGGTTACGCAATATTTCTTCTCGTAAAGAAAATTCTTCCACGCGGCAAACCATCAATCGTTATCGCATCAGCAATCGGTGCACTGATCTCTGTTCCAGCTGCGGCGCTCGGCTTCACTCTTCAATACGCAATGGGTGCAAACGCAACATTTTCTGTCTCAACCGTTCTCGGTGCAATGGTCGGAACCCACGTGTTAATCGGTATCGGCGAAGCGTTAATCACAGGTCTAACTGTCAGCGCAGTTCTTGCCAGCCGTAGCGATTTGGTTTACGGATGGAAAGGAAACGCAACAGTTTTGGAGATTCGCCGTGGATAAGAACAAAAAGTTTTTAATCTCTGGTTTTGTCGTCTCACTCTTTCTAGCAGGCGTCGTTTCTTTCTATGCCTCATCTAACCCAGATGGTCTAGAAAAAGTCGCCGAAGACATCGGATTCATCGCAACCGCAGAAGAGCACACCAACGCTGATGGCGTACTCGCCGATTACGGCGTTAAAGGAATCGAGAACGAACGCGCATCCGTTGGCGTCGCAGGCGTAATCGGCGTAATCGGAACCGCAGTCGTTGGTGGCCTTCTATTTAAGTTTCTTGTCCGCAAACCAAAAAAGACGCTTAAACAATGAAGCTTGAACAACATCATGATCATCACCACGGTCATGATGTTGGAGAAAGACTGTATTTACACCGACACTCTGTAATTCACTCTCTGCCATCCCATGCCAAAATTGTTGCAGCGCTGCTCTTTATTTTGATCGCAGTCTCAACGCCTATCCAGCAATGGGCTGCTTTTATTGGCTATTTCGTCATACTTCTTATAACTGTGGCCGCAGCAAAAATCCCTTTTACGCTTATGTTTAAGCGTGCACTCATTGAAATCCCATTCATCTTCTTCGCTCTGTTAATGCCCTTCTTCGGCACTGGTGAAAGATTTGAAGTAGCCGGCCTTAATTTATATCGCGAAGGTTTACTCGCCGGCACGGGCATATTTGTTAAAGGAACACTCGGCGTAATCACCGCAATCATCCTTTCCACAAGCACAACTGCTCGCGAGATCTTGCGCGGCCTAGAACGCCTCAAGCTTCCAGCGCTAATGGTGCAAATTGCATCCTTTATGTTGCGCTATGTAAATGTTGTCAACGATGAGATGGAACGTATGAAAGTTGCTCGAGAATCCCGCGGATTTGAAGCAACCGGAATCAAGCACTGGAAAGTTCTAGCAACTGCCGCCGGTGCGCTATTCATCCGCTCATACGAACGCGGCGAACGAGTCCACCTTGCAATGCTCTCTCGTGGTTACACCGGCATCTTGCCTCACGATGAACCACCACATATTCCACTCACACTCTGGTTGCGATCTCTGACTCTCCCGATTACTGCATCAATAATCTTTTTATCAACCCTAGCGTTAGGATTCTAAACATGAGTGCACCGAGTTTATTAATTAAAGAACTTGCATTCGCATACCCCGATGGCACTCAAGCTCTCTACGGCGTAAACCTCACAATCCAAAAAGGCGAGCGCGTAGCGCTGCTGGGTCCAAATGGCGCAGGCAAGACAACACTTGTCATGCACATGAACGGTATTCATCCAACAGCTCACGGCTCAGTACACGTTGCAGGTCAACTAGTTGATGCAAAAGATAAAGAATCCCTCAAGCAGATTCGCTCAAAAGTCGGCATCGTCTTTCAAGATCCTGATGATCAACTCTTTATGCCAACAGTCGGTGAAGACATTGCCTTTGGTCCCTACAACATGGGAATACGCGGCGCCGAACTAGATACAGTCGTAGATAACGCACTGGCACAAGTAGGCATGAGCGAATTCAAAAACCGCCCACCCCATCACTTATCTTTCGGTCAACGCCGCCGCGTTGCAGTAGCAACTGTTCTTGCAATGAAGCCTGAAATCCTTGTATTAGATGAACCATCATCAAATCTAGATCCTGCAAGCCGCCGCGAATTAGCAGACATTCTTCGCTCACTTGATATCACAATGGTCATGGTCACTCATGATCTGCCATACGCATACGAACTCTGCGAACGCTCAGTCATTCTCTCCGGCGGAATCATCGTTGCCGATGACTCAACACATTCAATTCTGACCGATGAATCACTACTTAAAACCAACAGACTCGAATTACCTGTTGGCTTTTCTATCACCCAGCGCGCGTAAACCTAATTCGGCCCTGCGCAATCGCAGCGCCCAATAAAACAATCGCACCACCAACTGGTTCATACCAGGTAACACCTTCGCCTAAAAAGATAATGCCCACAATCACTGCAACCACAGGCGTCACATACGTAACTGAGCTTGCAATAGCACTTCCTGCTGCAGCCATAATCTGAAAGTTCCAGATGTATGCAAAACCCCGACCAAATATTCCAAGTCCCACCATCGCCAGCATCGGCACCAATGACACATCGCCAGTAACGCCGCCATCTATTAAATAAAAGGGCAATAAAACTGCTGTCGCAATCACCAGCTGCGTAGCAGCTGCTGCTTCTGGGCGAAGCCCCAGAGGCAAAACAAATTTGCGTGAATACGGAAATGACAGACCGTAACAAGTTACCGAAAAGAACAACGCCAAAATCGCCAGCGGTGGGTTATCTCCCAATCCCTGCCACGCACCTAAAAGTGTCAGCACTCCCATGAACCCCAGAAACAAACCAATTAATTGCGCCTTTGTTACTTTTTCAGATCTAAATACCAACATCATCGCAATCAGTGTCATCAAAGGCGTAACTGCGTTAATAATCCCCGCCAACACCGAAGTGACATCTTGCTGCGCTACGGGAAATAAGTACCCAGGAATGACGTTCAGCGTCATTGCTGGAAAAGTTAAATGTGCCCACGTCTTTAACTCACGCGGCAGTGCAATGTTTCGCAATCGTGCAAATGTCACAAGAGTCAGCGCACCCATCGCCACGCCACCAAATGCCACACCCACAGGAGATAAGAACTCAAGACCTAACTTGATAAAGATAAATGAGCATCCCCATGTGATTCCAAGGGCTATGTATTGGGGCAGCCAACGCGCATTCGTCTTTTCGTTCATCCGTAAATCCTCTCAGGTACACGCATTACCCCTGGTAATTACAACCAATAATCCACGCTACAATTTGCCTGTTCTTTCATCCGAAAGAAAGCTCTTCCCCCAAAGTGCTTATAAAGCACTTACTTGCGAGTCTTAAGCACCAATCTTGATCGAGACGCGCTTGTCTCTCGATTGGTAAACGGAAAAATCATGTCTCTACAACCACGTACTGCTGCCCCTGGAAAAGCCCGCCGCGCAGCCTCAGCTGGAAAGCCGCGCACAAAGAAGAACGCTGCTAAATCCACTAAATCAACTAGTTCAACGTTCAGCCCATTAGATAAAGAAGTACGCGCTGTTAAAAAAGAAGCGCCGAAAACTACTCGCCGTTACAGCGATGGTCCAAAGGGAACAGCCACACGTAAAGAAGAGCGCAACCTAGAACGCTCCAAGCTACGTGCAAAGCGTTACCAAGAAAAGATTGCACCAAAGGCTAAGACAACTTCACGCGCTGATGAATTCGTAGCAAAGCGCACAGAACGCGCTGAACGACCAGAACGTCCAGAAAAAACAGAGCGCACATTCAAGAAAACTGAATACCGCTCCGGTGAATACAAGAAGACAACATTTAAGAAGACAGATAAGAAATCTGAGTTCAAAAAGCCTGATTACAAACAATCTGACACTCGTCCGACCACACGCCGCGAAGCGGCGAAGGCGGACCCAGCAAATGACGGACGTCCAAACTTTGTCCCACAAAAGCGCACCAAGTGGATCCCTGGTCAAAAGCCACGCAAGCCAGAGACGGAGCGCCCAGATACAACACGTGCAAATAACAGAACTGAAAGAACTTTCAAGCCACGCAGTACAACTGACTCACGCACAGTAAATAAGACTTACAGCGGCAAGAAATCAACCACCGCATATCCACGCACACACACCCGTGAAGCAATTGATTTTGGCGCGAACGATAACTACATCACGGAAGAAGTGATTGAAACAAAGTCCCGCAAATCAACATCAGCCAGCGCAACCTTGACTGACACGGACATTACCTGGACTCAATTAGGTATTTCAGCTCCGCTTGTCAACGCTCTTAGCGCACAAGGAATCACATCACCATTTCCTATCCAGATTGCAACGCTTCCTGATGCACTAAAAGGCCATGACATCTTGGGACGCGGACAAACAGGCTCAGGTAAAACTCTTGCGTTTGGTTTAGCACTTCTTAATAACCTACAGAACAAGCAAGCAAAGCCCCACAAACCACTTGCTTTAGTGCTCACACCAACTCGCGAACTTGCGCAACAAATCGATGAAGTTCTAACTCCGCTTGCTCGTGCAATCGGTCACGAATCAGTTGTCATTGCCGGCGGCATGCCATATGCCAAGCAGATCACTGCAATGCGCAAAGCAACTGCCATTCTTGTTGCAACACCTGGTCGCCTCATCGATTTACTCAATCGCGGCGAAGTGCAACTCGATAACCTTGAAATCACAGTCCTTGATGAAGCAGATCAAATGGCTGACATGGGCTTCTTGCCAGTTGTAAAGGAAATTCTTGATCAAGGCAAAATGGGCGGACAGCGTCTGCTCTTCTCAGCAACTCTTGATCGCGGTGTTGAC
>JBIIRY010000007.1:0-65498 GCA_044341305.1 Candidatus Planktophila sp.
CCGTTTCAACTATGGATCACCATGTTCTTGTTATGCACCCAGGTGATAAAGATTTAATCACCGCACAAATCGCAGCACGCAATGGAAAAACAATTCTCTTTGTTAAAACCCAACGCGGCGCTGATCGCCTTGCCGACAACCTCGCAAAAGCTGGCGTTCCAGTCGGCGCCCTGCACGGTGGAAAATCACAAGCCGTGCGCACTCGCACACTCAAACTATTTAAAGAACAAGAAAACGCAGCCCTCGTTGCAACCGACGTCGCCGCCCGCGGTATACACGTAGATGGCATCTCACTCGTTGTCCACGTAGATGCACCAACAGATCACAAAGATTATCTGCACCGCTCTGGCCGCACAGCACGTGCTGGCGAAGCTGGTGGAGTAGTAGTCCTTGCAACAACGAAACAACAAACTTCAGTCAAAGGATTAACCTCCCGTGCTGGTGTCACACCTAAATTCGTCGGCGTAAAACCAAATGACGTCGAACTCATGACTATCACCGGCGCCCAAGAACCAAGCGGGATCCCTTACGTGGCACCTATTACTGAATCTCGCGGGCCTTCACGCTCAGGCGGAAAACGTCCTCGTCCTAATTCAAGTCAAAGGCGCAGACGCCCTAGGTAATTCAACGTTTAGAATTTTGTTATTCGCGCCAATATTATTTTTGCTAAATCTTTGTAACTTCGGTGGGGATTTCGACTCTTCCAAGTTTTCAAGGATTTGAAGTTCCTGCCCAATAACCAAAAAGGTTTTACAAATCTCCAACTTCGACTCTGGGTGATGGCCTTTAAATCTGCTTCGGTATGTTCTGCTAACTTTGGAATAATTATGGAAGCACGTTGCGCGATTTTGGCGATTATTTCTGCGTCTACTAAAGGTGAAATCGCTGGTGCTTTCCAGTTATTCCCTTGTTTTTCCCTAAATATCTGACTTGAGTTGTAGTATGTAAAATCCCTTAAAAGTGATGGTGTTGAAGAGAATTTCTGTTCATGATTGATTATTGCCGTTGTTGAAAGTAAGAATTTATATCCTTGTATTGCTAGACGATTACAAAAATCTACATCACCAGATCCAAGGGGATATAGGTCAAGGTCATACCCACCCAAGGCTTCCCACGTTGTTCTTCGAACTATGGCTCCTGAACTCCCTACCCAACTTAACTGTCGTGGAATTTTGTACCTGAAATCCGTTTTTAAGGATTCCGAATACAAGCCTGTTACAAGACCATTTCCATCAGTCCAGCCCCCACAGGCAAGAAACTTTCCTTCTGAATCCATTCGTCTGGGAGTTACCATCGCACACTCTGGGTTAGAAATAATCTCCTTATATAGCACAGAAAGAGTATTTGGGTTCACAAGAACATCATCTTGAATTATCCAAATAAAATCAGATTTATAAAGTTTGCTACCAAAATTTAAGCCACCATTAAAACCCAGATTTAGTCCTGGATTCAATATCGTTACATCATCAATCCGTTCCACACTAATTTCTGGATTGTTAACAATTACTAACAAGGCAAGCGAGTGGTCAAATTCAGAGTTCTTTATAGAGTCTATGCACTTTTGTAAGAGGTCGAAATTCTTCGCCAAAGTTGGAAGTACCGCTAGGACCGTTGGATGTGATGAAGGATCAACCATTGCCAATTTTCTCGAGTGACTCACCACTGAAACGAGGTTAATTCATTAGGCATAGGTAATCTATATTTGTCTACATCGTCTCGATTGAATTCTGGATATTTAAAATTCATTAAAATAATTTCACTTTCCTTAAGGTTTCTAAATGAATGCCATACACCTGGAGGAATAACTACTCCAGAAATTTCACCTTCATCACCTCCAGAAAGCTTGCAAACAAATGGCTCCGATTTCTCCGGATTGCGTCCATCAAAGAGCACCACTTCGATCGAACCTTTGACCAATAAATATCTATCTGTTGTTTCCTTATGCATTCCCCATTCACGTTGGGCCAATGTATCGTCGTAAATTATGTACACATGGTCTAGGCTGTCCTCGTACAAATTTTCCCACCGACGGTTTTTAACCTCGCATATAATTCCGGCTTTAAATTTTACTATTGGAGACTTTTGAAATCTAACTCCCTCAATGTGGCAAGTTTGAATTTCAGCTTCATGAGCTGGCCCGTTTTCGTCTTTTTTCATAAGCGATTTTTACCATCTTTTTCTTTTCCATCCAAGAGATTTGAGCCATAACTTGAATTATTTAATCACAGGATGTGGAGGATTTTTAGGATTTAGTCTCTCTGAAAAACTTCTCAACGAAGGCCACTCAGTACTTGGAATAGACAATCTAGTTTCGGGCATGACTAGAAATATTGAAATCCTGGAAAAGTATCCAAACTTTACATTCGAAAAAGTGGATATTACCAATAATGATTTCTTTATAAATCTGAAATTTAAATTTGATGCCGTTATCAATTTGGCAGCTGTTGCATCCCCCATGCGTTATCAACAAATCCCAATCCAAACCCTGCTGACTTGTGTTTTGGGAACTAATAATTTGCTTGAGTTCTGCATTCGTGTAGGGGCTAAATTTATACAAGCTTCAACTTCAGAAGTTTATGGTGACCCACTCATTTCTCCAATACCTGAAAGTTATGTCGGCAATGTAAACATTCACGGTCCGCGGGCCTGTTATGACGTGGGCAAACAAGCTGCAGAAACCCTATGTGTAGATTTCAACAGAATCCACAACACATTTATTCAGATTCCAAGAATATTCAATACCTATGGGGTGCAACAAAGCCTTAGTGACGGAAGAGTAGTCCCAACCTTTATTCGGCAGGCATTAGAAGGTAAATCAATTACGGTTTCTGGAGACGGTGAGCAAGTCAGAAGTTTTATGCATGTACGAGATTTTCTAGATGCCTTCATTGCTCTTTTGGAAGCCGATGCCTATTTGGGCCCGATAAATATAGGTAATCCAGAACCCGTGAGCATGAATCAATTAGCTAAGAAAATTCAAATACTTTCAAAGAGCAATAGTGAGGTTATTTATACCAGCAGACCAATTGATGATCCAGTTACGCGCATTCCAGATATTAATAAAATAACAACTGCTCTGGGCTGGAAACCTAAAATCACTTTGGATGAAGGACTCAATGAAATTATTTCATACTTTAAGGTACCAGTCATCCCAAAGTGAAAATTCTTCATATTTTCTGACATATCCTTTAGAGGCTAAGAGTTCATGTATCTTCTCACGAAGAGGAGTGAAATTATGTTCACAAGTTATTGCACCAAAAGTATATTTCTCAAAATCAAATGCACTTAGAATTTCAAACTCACTTCCTTCAGTATCAATGGAAAGATAGTCAATAAATTTAGGTGCATTGTGCTTATCCAACAAATCTAACAATGAAATTGTTCTTACGGGATAAAGATGACCATTTTTTCTATTTTCTGAATGATTGTCTAGATTATCTAAATCATGTATGGTTGAAATATTTGCGTCAATAGTTTCATTGAAAGTTAAAATTTCCTCTGAAACTTTCCAAACACAAAGTTTTTCTATGACAGCCTTTGGTCGATTTTTAGTTAGTTCTTTATGCCAGTATTTTGCTGGTTCGGCCAAGATTCCCCTCCAGCCGAATTGGTTTTCCAATAAATAAGTGTTACTTAAGTCGATTCCGTTTGTTGCGCCAAACTCAACAAAAAATCCACCACTCTTTATCTCCATCTGAGATAAAACAAATATATCTTGAAAATTTTGTGACTTCGAGTTCTGTATTACCGGAAATAACATACTCAAAGATAAATCTTTCAGAGAAAGCAAGAAAGTGAACGCTTGCATGGAAGTTGCGAGTGACGTTAACTCATTGTAAGACTTTTCAGAAATTATTCTTATTCCTTTTTTGTGTAAGTATTTTATGATGCGTTTTTTGATTTTCATGATAAAAGATTTGTAAGTTTTTTTATCGTGATTCAATTTGAATATCATTTTTAACCATTAGTTCGACTAAGCCATTAAAATCGATAGTCGGAGACCAACCAAACGCCCTTTTAGCTTTAGACGAATCTCCAATTAACAAAGGAACCTCTGATGGCCTGATAAGTTTCTGATCTATATCAACAAAATCGGATACTTCTCCCTTTAAACCTGCGCATTCCAAACTTGCTTCCAAAAATTCCTGAACGCTATGTGATTTACCAGTTGCTATTACGTAATCGCTTGGAACATCTTGCTGCAACATTGACCACATGGCTTCAACGTAATCTCCCGCATAACCCCAATCTCTTTTTGGCATTAGGTCTCCTAAGGAAAATCGAGACTGCATTCCTAGTTTTATTCGGGCAACATTCGAAGTAATTTTTCGAGTTACAAATTCATAGCCTCGGTATTCGCCTTCGTGATTAAATAGAATTCCACTACTCACGTGCATCCCATACGCTTCTCTATAATTTTGAGCAGTGAAGTGACTAAAAGTTTTCGCCACAGCATAAGGTGATCGAGGGTGAAAAGGTGTACCTTCGTTTTGCGGAACTTCTTGAACTAGCCCATACATTTCAGATGAAGACGCTTGGTAAATTCTAATTTCGTGTTTAACTGAACTTGTACGTACGGCCTCTAATAATCGTAGCGTGCCAACTCCCGTTATGTTAGCTGTGTTCACTGGTTCGTTAAAACTAGTACCCACAAAAGTTAACGCGCCTAAATTATATATTTCATTAGGTTTTACTGTATTTATCGCAGATACTAAAGATTCATAATCTGACAGATTGCCAGAATGTAATTTTATCTTCGGATATTTTGAAATAAATGATTCATACCGAATATCACGTTCATTTGTCACAAGGCCATGAACTTCATAATTTTTCCCAAGAAGCAGCCTGGTTAAATGGTGCCCATCCTGCCCAGTGATTCCTGTTATTAAGGCGGTTGCCATTTGATTAGAATACTTTGTTATGCGCACTTTTTCTCGATTCTTACATGAAATTGGAGTCAATTTCTTATAATCTACGGGGGTGAAAAGACTTTTAGTTTTTTTAGTCAGAAGGTCACATCGTATTAGGATAATGATTCTTAAGGCAGCAAATTTACAACGTGCTCTTGGATTTCAAACGACGATTGAACTCCCAGTGACTGGTAGCAATATTTCACCAGAAAAACTTGTCCTGCGGATTTTAGAAATTTCCAAGTATCTTCAAGTTAATCATGTGGAAGGGTATGAACTCGTTCGCGTGGGTGGACCAGCTGATGGCGGCTACGTCATGCTGAATAATTTCGAAGGAATTGATGGTGCAATAAGTCTTGGAGTGGGACCAGATGTTAGTTGGGATCTAGACATTAGTAAAAAGATTCCACTTATACATTTGTATGATCATTCAATCTCAAAGATGCCAGAACCAATCCCTTCTGGAATATGGTTTAAGGAAAAAGCTGTTACAGATAGTGATTCATCTGGAACGTCTCTAGAAGAAATGATTTCGCGAATGCCAGATTCGAATAGATTGTTATTAAAATGTGATATTGAGGACGCCGAATGGGAGATTTTTTCACATTGCAGTGAGGGAATTTTACAAAAGTTTGATCAAATTATTGTTGAGTTTCATTGGATAATTGAAAAATTGAAAAATGATAAATTTGCATTAGTGCTCGCAGCTTTTCAAAACTTGGCACAAACCCATTCGGTGATCAATATCCACGCGAATAACTATGCAAAATTCGAAATAGTTGCGAATTGTCCAGTTCCGGATGTCGTAGAAATCACCTATGCGAGAACTAAATCGTACAAATTTGAACAAAATCTGAGAAACCTGGACTTGAATGCCTCTAACTGTGAGGAAAATCCAGAAATTCAGTTAATTTTCCCTATTCCTTCGTAGCAAATAGATAGAGATCATTTGCATAATCAGACCAGTTTCCAAGCAAATTTTTTGCAGATTTAGCGCCTTCTGTCAGGGTTTGTTGTGTCGATTGATTCGTTAAAAAAAGTTTAAGCTTCGTTGCTAAATCTTTTGGATCCGTTGGGATAAAGCCAATAGTTCCGGGTAGCTTGAGTAATTCGGCAGTGCTACCAATATCCGAAGTTAGAACTGGCACTCCAAAGCTGAGCGACTCGACCACCGGCAGCCCAAAACCTTCCATGTGGGATGGGTAAAGAGTTAAAAGTGCGTGTTCATAAAGATTGCCTACACAACATTCCTTAATGTTGGTCAACTTTATTAAATCAAAACCTTCCAAAACAAGGTTCTCTATATTCTTATTTATAGGTCCATCATCCCAAGCACTACCCCCAACAAATATCACTGTTGGTATTTCAATAATTTCTTTTTTTAGCATTCGCAAAGCCAAAAAGAATCCTAAGTGATTTTTTCGTGGTTCAAAACTGCTCACAAAAAGTAAATACTTCTTTTTTCCAGAATTTTGAATAGTCAAGCTATGTTCACATTTAGAATAGACTGAAGGCGGTAGCCACTTGTATGTTGAATAAATGAGGTTCTCTGATTCACCCACAAACTGTTCCAGTTCATTTTTAGTGTTATTGCTAATTGACCATAATTTTTGGCTATAGCGCGAAATTTCCAAATATCTTTTAAACATATTAATAAACTCAGGGGTACAGAATTGTTTGTGGTTTATAGGAATTAGATCATATGAAAAAAACGTTACCGATGCTTGCCTAAGTGAAATTAGAGAGGATATGTAGTCAATATGGTCTGGATCAAAAATAATTTCTAAGATCAATAGATTTATATTTTTGGGCTTCAAAATCTCATAATTCTCTGAATTCGGATTAGAATTCAAATACCGACGAATTTTGCGTGCTAAGTCTGATAGTTGAATTCTTATTCGAATACTTAATGGAATTTTACTCCGTATTTTAAAATAAATTCGTCTTATTGCACTTCTAATTTTGTTTCGTAAAAGAGGTTCTGAATCATATGTGGGTAGGACGAGTAAAATTTCTTCGAATGCTTTTCTAGGAAGAATCTTGTAGTGGTCATTTTGAAAAATGACTAGGCGGCAAGCAAGATTGTCGCTATTCCATGCAGAGCACAACTCCCTTACTACCTTCTGCATACCTGTTTGCAAATTTGAGTTCCAAGTATGCGAAACATCAATGTAAAGCAACGGTTTTTTGGAATCAATCATTTAGAGAAGTTTACCGGGTTCTCCATAAAATACTTGCGACTTGGAGTGTTTGGGAAAGTTACAGTGATTTATTCCTTGCTCAGCATCCTATAAAGATAAGATGGCGAGGTGGATTTAGACATTTTGCTACCTTTTCATAGAGTAGATAATTACTTGGAAGAGGCATTGGATTCAATACACGAGAGTAAATCTGTGAGCTTTAACTTGATTGCTATCGATGATAGGCCAGATCAGTCTAAGGATATTTCAAGTTTTTTCAAAAAATTTAAATCCCATACAATACTGTCAACAGGTGGTGGACGTGGGTATGGAAAGGCGTTGCAAGTTGGTTCGTTGGCACTCGATGCGCCTCATACGGCTCTTTTTAATTCTGACGACCTGATACATCCATCACGATTTAAATTGCAAATAGAAAAGTTGGTAGATTCAGAGTTATCAATAACAGCATTGAGAAGGGTTAAGTTCGACGGTGCACACTCGTCATCACTCTCTGGCGTGATGCGTTCAAATTTTTACCATCCAATATTTTTGTTATTTGGAGCTTACGGCGCGAACGCTAGTTGGTGTATGCGTAAAGAATGGTGGCTTCAAAACGCCTTTTTTGATGATTTGGATTGTTTAGATTGGCGTATCGCTTTGTCTGCCTTCCCAAGTACGAAAATATCATTTATTAGTAGTCCTTTATATCTATATCGAAAACATTCGACTCAAATTACCGCTGACAGAGAGCGTTACAGGCACAGACTGTTTCCTGTCTATGAAAAATGGGTGCAGCTTGCAAAATCATATTCTCTCGAGACAAATTCAAAGCCCTTATTTGATGCGGTGGCAACACCGTGGTTACCTGGGGAAGGTCTACCTTCTAGCGAAATGATCGAGTGGACAAACCACGTGGTGAAATTTGGCAACCATTTCGAACCTACACTTCAAATCGATTTAAGAAGAATCATTAATCGTCGATACTTATTTGCGAGCAGAAATTCAAATCACCCGATGTTTTCTCGTGTAGCTTACGCGAAAAAGGGATTGCCTGAATTCTTGCCTCTTCTTCGAGATGCCGTCTACTAATTTTTAAATTCAGATTTGTTAGAATGATGAGCCTACTAAAGAAGTAAATCATGAAGTTTGAACAATAGATCCACTTTTTGAGTTGGTTAATAACCACGGATTAATTTATCTTGGTAACTAACTTGAAACCACTTATAGGTTTCTTTTAAGCCTTCACTCAGTTCTATCCTAGGTTTCCAGCCAAATGAACGCGCTAATTGAGAATCTAACAATTTACGCGGCGTGCCGTCTGGCTTGCTGCTATCAAAATTAATTTCACCTTTAAAATTAACAATTTGACCCATCAAATTTGCAAAATCTTTAATCGAAATTTCCGATCCTGTTCCAATATTAATCGTTTGGCCCTTGTTTTCACGATTCAGAAAATACCAGCATGCATTAGCCAAATCATCGGAGTGCATGAATTCTCGCAAGGGAGATCCCGATCCCCAAACCGTCACACTAGATTCATTTTGATTTTTTGCTTCATGAAATCGTCGCATAAGCCCGGCGGGTACATGTGAAAGCATTGGGTGAAAGTTGTCGTTCGGCCCATACAAATTCGTTGGCATCAATGAGAAGAAATTTCTTCCAAATTCCTTATATATATATTCACATAGTTTCAAGCCAGCAATCTTCGCGATTGCATATCCTTCATTAGTTGGTTCAAGGTTACCGCTTAGAAGAGATCTTTCTTCCAAAGGTTGTGGCGCAAATTTTGGATAAATACAGGAAGAACCCAGAAAAAGAAAATTCTTTACATTTGAATTTTTTGCTCCTCCTATTATCGCATTCTGTAATTTTAAATTCGCTAACAAAAAATCGGTTTGATTAACTGAATTGGCGTGAATTCCACCAACCATACCCGAACACATGATTACATTTTCTGCATTAACTTCTATCAAGTATTTAGAGACTCTTGCTTCATTTGTCATTAGTTCTCGTTCAAGTTCAATTTCTACAACCTTTTGACCTTTGGGAATATTTCTCATAACGGCACTGCCAACTAGTCCGCTCTTCCCGAATACAACTGTATTGGCCATAAAAACCTTTCAGAAATAGATTCATTTTTAAGGTATCTAGAACTTTGTCTTAACAGTACAGTACTGCCTTTTGCAAGTAAGGTTGCTCTCGCTAAATGTCAAAATATATCTTCCTTTAAAACCACAAGATTCGACTTCTTAATTTCTCTGTTTCGATTGTTCCCCAAACAAATGGAGATGAAAAAGGTTTAACTGTTAAAAACATCAAGTACCTGAAAATATTCTTTACACGATGAATGTCGATATTATTCTGCCCTTGGCGATTCAGCCGCTCATGTCGAATATGTGATGGGCTTTGTGGATCATCTACCGCAGGATGGTCGATGTACAACCCTTCTATTGCAACCCACCGCAGATCACGTTTCAACACCGGTGGCCAATCTGGCATTTGGCCAAATTGCTTATTGCTGCTTTGATTGGAAACTTCTAATGCTTTTCTGGAATAAAGAGTTGCGACAGTGTAATCCGGCACCTTTAGGGCTTTCAAATATTTCGAATTCTTGTGGATTCGCTTAAATATACCAAATTGTCCAGCAAAGAAAGTGATTGCGGTTGGCTGATTGCTGTCAAAGTAACTCACTGCATCTGCCACTGTTTTATTAAATATTTCTCTATCAATTATAATTGCGTCATCTTCTAAGATGAAAACCCAATCTGTTTTCATGGATAATCCGATTGCTCGTGCTTCTATATGACTCACTCCAACAGCTATCTCTAATTTTGATATTCCCGTTTTGTTTTTGAAATTTGCGTTGTACACCTCTATCGAAACATCGGCCGCAGGTATACCTCGTATATGAATATTGGTCACATTCTCTTTTTCTAAATAGGAAACTAGAGATTTTGAACGATACGTTTCAGTTTTCGAAATAACTAAAAAGGGAATCTTTGAAACTTCTGAACGAATCATGCTCATAATTTTATCACCTGCTTGATTTTCACGAGCTTATTTGTGTAAACATTACGAGAAAGAATTTGCCCTACCAATGAATAGAGCGAGATTCCCAATGACGGATACATTTTAAATGGTGTCATTTTGCGATAATTTAAGTAAAGCTTCTTATAAGGATGTGAACTCAGGACGTGCCAAGGTTTAATAGGACCCGTAAAATGTACTACAATCGGATGTGGCGTAACTTTTGAAGTTAATTCTAAAGCATTAAATGATTTGTCTGTTTCCCCCCATTTATTTTTGAAAGTAATGTTTAGTACATCTTGATCCCAATAAACTAAATCTTTTCTGTTTTCAACTCCGATTCCAATCAAAGTATTGGCCATGGATTCTTCTCTCCAACGTTTCAAGTTAATTAGCATGACACCAGAGTTAAAATAATTTTCATTGATTAATTCTTTTTTTGTAAGTACCTCAGGTCCGGATTTCTTGGTCCAGTGATATTCATTAACCGCTATTAGATACTTGCCATCAAATTCGGTGTTGCATAATTCATCTAACTGGCCAAGAATAATTAGATCTGCATCTAGGTACAAAACCCGTTCGATTTTCTCGGGCAAGATTTCAGATAGCAGCAATCTAGCGTATGTCACAAGCGTCAGGTGATCTTTTTTAAGAATTTTCATTTGAGATATCTTTGAATTATCTATGTTTATTACTTCAACGTTTTTTTTGAATTTGGTTTTGAAGAACTCTAAAGATTTTTCCATTTTTTTATTTTGTGGGAAATTTGTTACAACATAGATATCATCAAATAGTGAGGCATTTTGCACGAGCAATGAGGTAAGACTAGTTGTAAAATGCGGAATGAAATTCTTGTCTATGACGTATACCAAGGAAGTATTTTTATTTTTCATAAACTTCATTCCAGGAATTGTGCTTGGTTTTCTAGGTTGGGTTCTAGTCCAACCGCACAACACCACTTGGTGTCATTACATGCACCGCAACAATTCCAGAATCACCATCGTTTGTTGATTCGGAAACCCACTCAACTTCAACCTCTGAACCAATCGCCGCGTGGAGTTCTGATCCAAGCCACTCTTCGATACGTGATTCCTCGCCAGCAATTTCTACTTTAACAATTTTTGCAATTGCTTTGCCATCTGTTGATGGGTGATCAAGCGATAACCATTCGATAAAGAATGGGAGTTGCTTATCTTCTAAAGTTCCGAGTACACCAATTTGTTTCCACGCTAAATCTTTACCATCTGGTTTTGTGCGATGACCATCAACTGCAGCGCGCCCTAAACGCTTTTCGATCTTTGAAACATCATCGACTGCAACAACCCAAGTAAGCCATCCGCCACCTTCGGCTGCGCGCTGTGAAACAGCTTTACCAAATGGAGTTGAATCAGATGATGGATGATCAAGTGGGCAGACAACTTCGAGGTAGTGACCATTTTGTAATGGAAGTGTGAAGTTGCGTGTGCCAAAGCGTGGATGAATTCCGCCATCAACAAATGTGCTACCAAGGCGAGCGCCAAGGCGTTGAACTGTGTCGGCTAGTTGATCATGGGAAGTTACATATGAGACATGGTCTAAGCGCATGGGTAAATCTAACCCTATGAAAAGGGGTGCTTTTTACCATTTAGCGTGTGTGAAACACGAGTTAAAGAGCGGTGCTGAGGTCACATTTCTGCTCTGTGGCAGGGATTTTGCCAGTGATGAAATAGGTGTCTACAGTTTTATCAACACAGGCAGATCCACGTCCGTGGCCAGTATGGCCATCGGCATCGAGCGTGATGAGTAGTGAGTTAGTAATCAGCTTATTCAGTGCAACCGCCCATGAATAGGGCGTTGCAGGGTCGCGCAGAGTGCCAATAACAATTATTGGTGTTGTTTGCATCTGCTTAATCTCTATTGGTTTTTTAATCCCGGCGAAGTACTTGCATGAAATACCTGAGTATGAAAGATACGGACCAAATACAGGCGCTTGTGCCTTAAAGGTCTGCGAATCTTGTGCAATTTGTTCATTGGTACGCGTGTCATTCCAATCAAGGCAATCAATAACGAACCCAGAGTCACCTTCATTGGACGGATACGTGCCGTTGAGTTGTCGACCTGTGTAAGCGTCCGCTAGTGAGAGGAACATGAACCCTCTGCCGCTCTGTGCTTGTTTGATTGCAACGCGCAACATCGGCCAACCAGACTCGTTGTCGTACAAAGCGGACGCTGTGCCGAGCACAACGAGTGATTCTATGGCAACGCGCTTGGTGCTGGTGGTTAGTGGTTTCTTTGCAACAGAGTCAAATAAATCCGTGAAGTATTGCTTGGTTGCATCCTTTGGAAGCGGGCATGTGTCTAACTGCAGGCAATCTTTAATGAAGGCATCAAGCGCATTGTCAAAACCAACTGCTTGTGTAATTGATTGTTGTAGTGGTGTTGCATCTGGATCTATCGCACCATCTAGAACGACTCTGCCAACTTTGTCTGGAAATAGTTGCGCATAGATAGTGCCAAGGTATGTGCCGTATGACTTGCCGAGGTAATTTAGTTTTTTATCTCCAAGTACGGCACGAATAACATCCATATCCCGCGCAGCATTTTCTGTGCTGTATGCAGTGAGGTTCTTTGTGTTCTTCTCGCACTTAGCAACATAATCCTGTGCTTCTTTAATTAACTTTTCGAGCTCTGCTGGATTATCTGGCTTTGCATCTGATGCGTAATTAGCATCCATTTCATCATCTGTGAGGCAGCGAATCGGGGCACTGCGACCAACACCGCGTGGATCAAAGCCAACGATGTCATAGAGGGCTAATACCTGTGGGCTAACGATGTATTCGGCTTGGTAGGCGTAATCGAAACCGGAAGCGCCAGGGCCACCAGGGTTTACGAACATAGAGCCAATGCGATCTTCTTTATTGCTTGCTTCGTGCTTGAGCACAGCAATCTTGAATGTTCCGAGTTCTATGTTCGTGTAATCAATCGGCACCAACACGTCTGCGCACTTGTAAGAGTCGTAGCAGGTGCGCCATTTAATCTTTTGGCTTTGAAAATCCTGCAGTGTTTCTAGTTTGAGGGGTTTTACTTCTTGCACGCAGCTGGTGAGAAGGAGTGCCGAAATAGCGAGAGCTGTGATTAAACGAGTTCGCACATCAACGCTTCGATAGTAAGTAGTGGTGCTGCGTTGTAACCAAGATTCTTGCGTGCTTTCATGATTGCATCCAACTTCTGAATCGTGCGATACGTAGGCAAAATAGTTGCAAGCGTTCTTATTTCTTCTGCCATTTCAATGTTGATCAGCGAATCAATGTGACCAGATTGAATCATCATGATGTCGCGATACAAAGTGGCAATATCAAGGAGAGCTGCATCGAGTGAATCGCGCACCATGCGAGTGGTGCGAGTCTTCTGTTCTTTTTCTAATTCTTTGAGCGCTTTAGATCCACCAGTTGCCATTCCTCGACCGGTGGCACCCTTGCCGTAAGCCTGTGTGAGCTCTTCTTGTTCTTTTTCATCTCGTACTTCTGCTGCGGCTTTAGCATCATCAGTTGCAAGATCAACGAGTGTCTGTGCTGCTTTAAATGCTTCAGAGACATTTGTCAGGTGCAGCGCAAGGTTCATGATTACTTTGCGATTGCTGCGCACGTGTTCGTTGGTGGCAATGTATTTGGCGCGACCAATGTGTCCTTGGCTCACGCGCGCTGCAAAGTCAGCCATCTGCGGTGATATTCCATCGCGCGATTGCAGAACAGCTGCGACATCTTTTGTACTTGGTGTAACTAACTGCATGTGACGACAGCGAGAGCGAATAGTTGGTAATACATCGTGAAGAGTCGGCGCACAGAGCAACCAGACTGTGCGATTGCCTGGTTCTTCGATTGCTTTCAAAAGCGCATTAGCTGCTGATTCGGTTAACCGATCAGCATCTTCCATAACAACCACGCGCCATCCGCCCATAGAAGGCGCCCATGCAACTCGTGCAAGGAGCTCGCGTACTTCGTCAATCTTGATCGACAGTCCTTCGGTGCGAATGATTTCAACATCTGGATGCCCACCATTGGCTGCAGATAAACACGCATTGCATGTGCCACAACCAAGTGAAGGACAGACAAGTGCTTGTGCAAATGCAACAGCAGCACTGGAGCGACCACTGCCAGGTGGGCCAGTAAAGACCCACGCATGTGTCATTACTTGTGTTTCTTCACCGTTCTTTGCAGACATGATGGCGCCTTGTAATTGCGCAATGAGATGGCCTTGCCCAACGAGTGTGTCAAAGACGCTCATGGCTTTCTCGATGCTCGGCGCTTTGTCTTAGTTTGTTTTTCAGAGTTGCGCTTAAGTGCTGGTATTTCACCAACCCTGGAAATAATTTCTTCGTGTATGTCATCAATGCTCTGCGTGCCATCAACAATTAAGTAGCGTTCCGGATCAAGGGATGCGATTTGTAAGAACTCGTTGCGCACGCGTTCGTGAAATGCGAGTGGTTCTGCTTCAAGGCGATCGCGGCTCTTAAGTCGTGCAAGGCCAATTTCTGCTGGTTGATCAATAATGATTGTTAGTGTTGGAAAGAGTGATTCAGTGGCCCAACGAGAGATACGTGCTACTTCATTTGGTTGTAGTACGCGACCAGCGCCTTGATAAGCAATGGATGAATCAAAGTAACGGTCAGTAATAACAACATCGCCGCGATCTAGTGCGGGGCGGATGGTTGAGAAGACGTGGTGCGCGCGATCTGCGGCGTAAAGAAGTGCTTCTGCGCGTGGTGAGATGGCGCCAGTTTCGTGACCGAGCAAAATCTTTCGAAGTCCTTGTCCTAAATCTGTGCCACCAGGTTCGCGAGAGAGAACAACTTCTTCGCCCTCTTGTTCTAGCCACTTCTTTAAAAGTTTTGATTGCGTTGATTTTCCTGTGCCTTCTCCACCTTCGAATGCAATGAAGATTCCTTTAGCAGGAGCACCAGTGATTGAACCGAGTTCGCCTTTAAGTGCATTTGTAATATCTGACCAGAGCGAAACATTGGGGCGATCTTTCATCTGACGGTATGAAATCCAACCAATGATTGTGGCAATGATTCCGGCGAGAAGAATTGTGATTGCAGCGCCGTTATAGGTCAGCTCAGCATTGCGGATTTTGTAGGTGTGCTCACCAAATGCTGCGGCAATAAGTGGTGAAATAGCGAGAACTGCAACGAGTGTGACTTTGATAAGTGATTGCACGAATGCAAATGTGCGACCACGTACTTCATCTTGTACTTCCATGCCAAGCATCGTGAAGCCTGTAACCCAACAGATTCCTGAGAATGCGCCGAGGAAAATAACAATGATTACTGCAATTACTAAGTTTGGAATAAGGGCAAGAAGAACAAGGAAGATCCCTGCAGTTGTAAGGGATGCGCCGAATAAACGACGACGAGAGAATTGTGCAAAGACCTTTGGACCCGCTGCAATACCGAGTGCAAGGCCTGTAAAGACTGCGCCAAAGAGAACACCGTACGCGGCTTCACCGCCGCCGAGATCGCCTACGAAGGTGCGTGCAAGGCCAATGACAGCGCCAGCTGCAACGAATGCACCGACCATGCCGAAGATGAGTCCGCGAATAATCTTTGAATCCGAAACTGCTTTCCATCCTTGCCAAAGTGATTTAGCAACAGATGCTTCGGTGTCCTGCTTGCTCTCTTTGATCTTAGGAATCTCATGTATTCCCCAGATTGTGTAAGCAGCGAAGGCAAAACTTAAAGCGTTTATGTAGAGCGCAATATCAACTGCATTTCCTGCAAAGGATGGCAAGAACGAACCGAGTGCGTTACTGAAAAGAGCAAGGATTGCAAAGATTGCAGCAGCAATAGGGGCTGTGCCGTAGGCGGCTAATAATGAAACTTGGTTAGCGCTCTCTAGTTTGTTGCGGGGAACAAGGTTTGGTACCGATGCTTCTTTAGCCGGTGACCAGAAGAGAGTTACGCATTCGACCAGGATGATTGCTGTGTAGAGCCAGAGGTAGTTATTAACAATTGGAATAGATATATAGAGCGCTGTGCGCAAAATGTCGCAGATAACCATAAGTTTTCGGCGATCAAAGCGATCAGCAAGCACGCCTGCAAGTGGTCCTAAGAAAACAGATGGCAATAAACGCGCAATAAAAACACCGGCGATTGCAAAGTTTGCTTTTGCATAGCTATCACCCGAGAGTTGTTGCGCGAGCGCAGTTGTTGCAAGTAGGCCGAGCCAATCACCGAGTGAAGAAAAGAGCATTGAGTTCCAGAGTTTTCTAAACGCTGGAATTGCCAAAACACCGCGCGTCTCATCCTGGGCAGGCGCGGCCGGTCTTGGAAGTGAACTCACGAAGTAGATTCTTTCTTAGCGGCTTTCTTCTTGCCAGTAGCTTTGACTGTGTTCTTGGTCAGAGATGGCGCTTTCGCCTTGGCAGACTTAGGGGCAGCCTTCTTTCGTGATTTCTTTGGAGATGGTCCGTTTTCAGCTTCCCATGCACGGCGACCAGCAAGTAATTCGAGTGCGCGATCAAGAGTGAGTGCTTCGAGTGTGTCACCACGACGTAGCGTTGCATTTGTTTCACCGTCTGTGACATACATGCCAAAGCGACCATCTTTAACGATAACTTCTTTTTCAGTTGCAGGATCTTTACCGAGTTCTTTAAGTGGTGGCTTTGCAACACCACGACGACGCTCTTTTGGCTTTGAGTAAATTTCTAGTGCTTCATCCAAAGAGATGGAGAACAACTGATCTTCTGAAGTGAGTGTGCGCGAATCAGCACCAGCTTTTAAATAAGGGCCGTAGCGACCATTTTGTACGGTGATGTCATCACCCGCACTGTTGGTGCCGAGTGTGCGTGGCAGAGAGAGCAATCTGATTGCATCTTCGTATGTAACAGTGTCAAGAGTCATCGTGGAAAGAAGGGACGCGGTCTTTGGCTTTGGCGCATCTGCTTTCTTGCGCTTTTTTTTCGCACCTTCTGGAACAACTTCTACTGGGAAAACTTCTGTGATGTATGGACCAAAGCGTCCAGACTTAGCAATGATCGGCAAGTTAGTTGCAGGATCAATTCCTAAGTCGCGCTCTCCTGATGGTTTAGCAAGAATTTCGATTGCCGCATCAAGTGTTAACTCATCTGGCGCCATCGTCTCTGGAATGTTTGCAAGCTTGCGGGTTTCACCTTCGCCTTGTTGTAAGTACGCACCGTAGCGACCAACACGGATTTCGATATCAGGAGCCAAGCGCATTGTGTTTACTTCGCGTGCATCAATTGCACCGAGGTCTGCAGATAGTTCGTTGAGCCCTGGTTGTCCATCGCGACCGTAGAAAAAGTCACGCAACCAATCAACACGGCCAGCTTCGCCGGCTGCAATCTTGTCCAGATCTTCTTCCATGCTTGCGGTGAATTCGTAATCAACTAACTTGGTGAAGTGTGTTTCGAGTAATCCGGTAACAGAGAAGGCTAAGAATGTTGGAACGAGTGCACGACCGCGCTTATAGACATATCCGCGATCTTGAATTGTTTGAATAATTGATGCAAACGTTGAAGGACGACCGATACCGAGTTCTTCGAGTTTTTTAACAAGCGTTGGTTCTGTGTAACGAGCAGGTGGCTTTGTCTCATGGCCTTCGCAGTTGTACTCATTGACCTTTACCGCTTGTCCTACAGTCATTGCTGGTAAGCGCTTATCTTCAGATTCTTCATCTGTTTTTTCTTCAACGATGTCGTCGTACGCTGCTAAGAATCCCGGGAAAGTAATCACGCTTCCGTTTGCGCGGAAAACAGTCTCTTTCTTATCGTTCGTTGTTGCATCGAAATCAACGCGCATCTGCATCTTCTTAGCATCAGCCATTTGTGACGCCACAGTGCGCTTCCAAATAAGGTCATAGAGAGCGAATTCATCGCGTGAAAGCTCTGGTGCTAACTCACCAGGAGTTTTAAATGAATCTCCTGCTGGGCGAATTGCTTCGTGCGCTTCTTGCGCGTTCTTAGATTTTCCTTGATAGACACGTGGTGCATCAGCAACGTGGTCTGCGCCGTATAGAGCCTTTGCAGATGCGCGAGCAGCTTTGATTGCTTGCTCGGAAAGATTGATTGAATCTGTACGCATGTATGTGATGTAACCATTTTCGTACAAGCGCTGTGCAACGCGCATTGTGATTTGTGCGCCCCAACCAAGGCGAGAACCTGCATCCTGCTGAAGAGTGGAAGTTGTAAATGGTGCTTTAGGTTTTTCAGTGCGTGGAGACTCTTCCATTGACTTAACAGTCAGTGGTGTTCCCTTAAGGGATTCAACGAGGGAGCGTGCACCGGTTTCGTCCAGCAACAAAATATTTGCAAGTGACTTTTCTTTAACTGCGCCATCTGCGCCAAAGTCGGCGGTGGCAGCAACTTTCTTGCCATCGACTGTGAGTAAACGCGCAGTGAAACCAAGATCAGTTTGTGCGTTGAGATCCCACCAAGAAGATGAAATGAACGCCATGCGTTCGCGTTCTTTTTCAACAATCAGTCTTGTCGCAACTGATTGCACGCGACCCGCAGAAATACGTGGCATAACTTTCTTCCACAAAACAGGAGAGAGTCTGTAACCATATAAACGATCGAGTACGCGACGTGTTTCTTGTGCATCGATCAAGTGATAATCAAGATCGCGTGTGTTTTCTACAGCAGCTTGAATCGCTTCTTTTGTAATTTCATTAAAGACCATTCGCTTAATTGGAATCTTTGGTTGTAGGACTTCAACTAAGTGCCACGCAATTGCTTCGCCCTCGCGGTCTTCATCGGTTGCGAGTAATAACTCTTCGGCGCCTTTCATTAACTCTTTGAGTTCGGCGACCTTTGCTTTTTTATCTGGATTGATGACATAAAGCGGCGCGAAATCATTTTCGATATCTACGCCCTCTTTAGCCCAGGCAATCTTTTTGTATTCTTTAGGAATATCCGCGGCCTTCTGAGGTAAGTCACGGATATGGCCGACGCTAGCCTCGACGATGTAATCATCGCCGAGGTAGCCGCCAATTTTCCGTGCTTTAGCTGGGGATTCAACGATCACCAGCTTTTTCAGTTCTTTAGCCATGAAGTCCTATCAACGGGGAAGTGATCGGGTTTTTTAGTACTCGATCGAAGTTGATTGACGACGGTTGCGCACGAGGGCAGCAACAATAATCAACGTTGCAACAACACCAATGGTTGTGTTGATGCCAGAGTTCCCACCGAGAGCGAATGAAACGATTGCTGGTGTAACAAGTAGACCAACAAGGTTCATTACCTTAATAAGTGGGTTGATTGCAGGACCTGCAGTGTCTTTAAATGGATCTCCGACAGTGTCACCAACGACTGTTGCAGTGTGGGCATCAGAACCCTTACCGCCGTAATTTCCATCTTCAACCATCTTCTTTGCGTTATCCCACGCACCGCCAGAGTTTGAAAGGAATACAGCCATCAGTGTTCCGGTGCCGATTGCACCAGCAAGATATGCACCGAGTGCGCCAACTCCGAGACCGAAGCCAACTGCGATTGGTGCCATTACTGCAAGTAATCCAGGTGTTACGAGTTCGCGCAGTGAATCGCGTGTACAAATATCTACAACGCGGCCGTACTCTGGCTTTTCAGTGCCCTTCATGATTCCTGGGTGCAACTTAAATTGGTTACGTACTTCCATTACAACAGCACCTGCTGCGCGTGATACCGCGTTCACTGCAAGACCTGAGAATAGGAATACGACTGCTGCGCCGATAATTAAACCAACAAGGTTGCGTGGATTAGCAACGTCTAGAACACCTTGGTATTCAAGACCGAGATCTCCGGCAACCTTTCCTGCATCTAGAACTGCTTGCTTGATTGCATCTGTAAATGCACCGAAGAGCGCAGTTGCTGCAAGAACCGCAGTTGCGATTGCAATTCCCTTAGTGATTGCCTTTGTTGTATTACCAACAGCATCGAGGGATGTAAGAATCTGTGCGCCTTCACCCTTAACGTCTCCTGACATTTCTGCAATGCCTTGTGCGTTATCTGAAATAGGACCGAAGGTATCCATTGCAACGATGACACCAACAGTGGTCAAAAGACCAGTACCAGCGATTGCAATTGCTAATAGTGAGAGAACGATTGATCCGCCACCGAGTGCGAATGCACCGAAGACAGCAGCAGCAATAAGAATTGCGCTGTAAACAGCTGATTCAAAACCGACTGCAATACCAGCCAAAATCACTGTTGCTGCGCCTGTCTGAGAAGATGCTGCAACGTCATTAACTGGACGCTTACCAACTTCAGTAAAGAAGCCAGTAAGTACCTGAATTGCTGCAGCGAGTGCGATTCCGATTAATACAGCGCCAAATGCAAGTACACGTGGGTTTGTATTTCCAGCGGACAAAATCGCTTCTTCTGAAAGACCAGAGAGCAACTTAAAGTCAGATGGCAAGTATGTAAATGTTGCAAGTCCTGTGAGAACTGCAGAGATCAATGCAGATAAGAAGAATGAACGGTTAATTGCTTGCATCGCGTTCTTATCTGTTTTACGAAGACGTGTAATAAAGATACCGATAACAGCAGTAACAATTCCGATTGCAGGAACGATCAATGGATAAACAAGACCGGCGTCACCGAGTGCTGCTTTACCAAGAATTAGAGCTGCAACGAGTGTTACGGCGTATGACTCGAACAAGTCAGCGGCCATACCAGCACAGTCACCGACGTTATCTCCTACGTTATCTGCAATTGTTGCAGCGTTACGTGGGTCATCTTCTGGAATATTCTTTTCAACTTTACCAACGAGGTCTGCGCCAACATCTGCAGCCTTTGTAAAGATGCCGCCACCCACGCGCATAAACATCGCGAGCATTGCAGCACCAAAACCAAATCCTTCAAGAACAGCTGGTGCGTTGTCGCGGTAAATGATTACCACTAATGATGCGCCAACAAGTCCAAGACCAACAGTTGTCATACCAACAACGCCACCGGTACGAAACGCGATGCGAACAGCTTTCTCGGCATCTTTATTACGAGCAGCATCTGCAACGCGAACATTTGCGCGAACAGCAAGCCACATACCGTTATAGCCAACGAGTGCTGAAAATCCTGCGCCGAGTAAGAAGAAGATTGAGCGTCCGATACGGATATCCATATCTCCTGGAAGTGCGAAGAGAAGTACGAAAACAATTCCGACAAAGTATGAGAGTGTTCGGAACTGGCGCGCAAGATATGCCGCTGCACCTTCCTGAACTGCTTCTGCGATTTCACGCATTTTGGCTGTGCCATCGCTCTGCGCCAATACCTGTGCGCGAAGTGCCCAGGCAATACCTAGGGCGATCAATGAGATTGCTAGAACGACGTAGACATATGTCAGGTTTGAACCTTCTACAGTCACGAGTGATTGGGAGCTGGCAGCTCGCATGGTTTCTCCTCTTACTTCCTTTGAGATGGAGCCTGAAGGGCCGATTGGCCCACAAAGTTGTCGCAGTCTACGCACACAGGCCCTTAAAAAGGCAAATACACCTATCTATTGCGCAGGCATCTAGGCTGATGGGATGGACCTATGGACCCTCTTTGATGCCGACGCGGTTGTGTCCACCCTTGGATTAATCGGGGTTTTGGGCATCATCTTTATGGAAACCGGTCTCTTAATTGGTCTTGTCTTTCCCGGAGGCGAAGTCGTTTTCTTAGCCGGAATGGCAGCTTCATCTGCCGGCGCAGATATTTTGGGCAATGCCAAATTATCTACACCCTTGTTATTTCTAACCGCCCCAATAGCGGCAATCGTTGGCGGCGAAGTTGGTTATTGGTTTGGCCGCAAATATGGAAGAAAGTTTTTTGAAAGACCAGATACTCGATTCTTTAACCAGAACATGGTTATAAGAGTTGAAAGATTGCTTGCTAAATATGGACCGAGAAAAGCGCTGATCATTGGCCGCTTTATTCCTTTTGCTAGAACTCTTTTAAATCCAACTTGCGGTGTTGTTTTGCTAGAAAGAAAACTCTTTTCAACATGGAATGCAATCGGTGCAATCATCTGGACGCAAGTTGCAATTGGAGTTGGTTACTTTTTAGGTGAAGCTCTCGGCGATGATGCTCGTTCTTATATGTATTTAATTGTTGCAGGAATTGTTCTTGTGACACTTATTCCGGTGGTGTGGGGATTATTCAAAGAGTGGCGCACTAAGCACCACTTGTCATAAACCCAGGTCTGCTAATTGAAAAGCGGCTCGGTATTCCAGGCCAGCTGCTTCAACTTTCGGTGCAGCGCCGCGTTCTACAATCACAGCAACACCCACAACAATTGCACCGGCTTCTTGTAAAGCTTCAACTGCCGTTAAAACAGAACCACCTGTTGTAGATGTGTCTTCAACTGCTAAAACTCTTTTGCCAACAACATCTGGTCCTTCGATGCGTCGTTGCAATCCGTGCGCTTTTTCTGCTTTGCGCACAACAAATGAATCAATCTTTCGCCCTTGTTGCGCAGCAACATGCATCATCGCTGTTGCAACAGGGTCCGCACCTAATGTAAGTCCGCCAACTGCTTCGTAATCTAAATCTTTTGTTAGATCGAGCATTACTTGACCAACAAGTGGCGCAGCAACAGAATCAAGTGTGACGCGGCGAAGATCTACGTAGTAATCCGCTTCTTTGCCGGAAGACAAAATAACTTTTCCATGCACAACGGCCTTAGAAACAATCTCTTTTTTTAGCTGCTCGCGCGCGCTCATGGGGCGAGCCTATCCATTTTTACTGCTCTTCTTTATAGACAATAACTGGGTTTTTTCTGCGTACAGCAAGGCCTTTTGGAGGGTTGTCCTTCAGCAGTGCATCTACTTCAATGCGAAGTTGTGCCACTTCAATAGCCATGTTCGCCATGGCAGATTCCAATTCGATGATGCGTTTAATGCCTGCGTGATTGATGCCTTCGCCAATAAGTCTTTGCACAGTGCGAAGGGATGCAATATTTTGCAACGAGTATCTGCGACCACGGCCAGTTGCGCGCTCTGGTGAAACTAATCCCATGCGATCGTATTGGCGCAGAGTTTGTGGATGTAAACCAGATAATTCAGCAGCTACTGAAATTACGTATAGCGCTGCGTCATCACCTGGTTGTGTTGTCTTCTCATCACTCATTGTGATGCCTTAGCGATAAATTCTGCGCGCACATCTTCGTGTGCTGTGGCTTCTGCAAATGCCTTCAGTGCTTCTTCCGCTTTACCTTCTGTGTGACGAGGAACTTGTACTTCAACTGTTACAAGTAAATCTCCAGTTGTGCCGCCCTTAACAATGCCGCGCCCTTTAACGCGTAACACGCGACCATTTGGTGTTCCTGGTGCAAGACGCACAGTGACATCATCGCCTGCAATTGTTGGGACTTTTATGTCTGCACCGAGGGCGGCTTCTGTAAATGTCACAGGAAGTGTCATTGTGATGTGTTCGCCTTTGCGCGAATAAATTGGATGTGGTTTTACATGAAGCAGAATAAACAGATCGCCAGGTCCAGCTTCACCCGCTGCGCCTTTTCCTTTGACTCTGATCTTTGCGCCATCATTTACTCCAGCAGGAACGCGAGCAGTAATGTTTTGCGCAGGCATTCCATCTGTAGACAAACGAAGTTCTAGCGTTGTACCAAATACAGATTCGCGAAATGAAATCTTTGATTCAGTCTGTAAATCTTGTCCTTTACGTGGACCACGACGTCCGCCGCCACCAAATAAATTAGCGAAAATATCTTGTGGGTTTCCGCCACCGAAGATGTCACCGAAATCTCCGCCTTGAAAATTCTGTCCGCCAGTAGGCGCACGAAAACCACCGCGTTCAAATAACGAACGCGCTTCGTCGTACTCAGACTTTTTCTTTGTATCCGACAAGATGTCATAAGCCTCAGAGACTGCTTTGAACTCTTCTTCTCGTTTGGAATCGCCCTTGGTCTTATCTGGGTGTAATTCACGCGCAAGAGTGCGGTATTTCTTCTTTATTTCATCTGGGGTCGCAGACTTAGATACGCCCAGGATTTTATAAAAATCCTTTTCGTATAAGTCTTTTGCGGCCATGTATTAACTCTTAGCTCTCTGGGTCTGTAACGCTGACTCGTGCAGGACGCAAAATGCGATCCTTAAATTTATATCCCGGCTGCAAAATCTTTGTAGCAGTAGGAACCGCAACATCAGCAGATGTTTCATGCATTAACGCTTCGTGGATATTTGGATCAAAAGCTTCGCCTTCGGTTCCGTATTTTTCTAATCCGATGCGCGCAGTAATTGTGCTGATTTGATCAGCAACAGCCTTGAATCCCCCGCTTAATTCGCCATGTGATTCGGCGCGATCAATGTCATCTAGTACAGAGAGAAACTCTGCAAGGACAGAACCAATTGCAAGTTCGTGTGCAAGAGCACGATCGCGTTCTACACGCTTTCGGTAATTTGCATACTCTGCTTGAAGGCGTTGTAAGTCAGATGTAAGTGCTGCAACCGGATCAATTTCCTGATCCGGCGCAGCCTCTGTTACAACTTCTTCAACAGTAATGTCTTCAGACATTACGCTTCTTCGACGATCTCAGCGTCTTCAACGCCATCTTCTGCTGGCGCACCTGGTGCTTGTGCAGCATTAGCTGCGTACAAAGCGGCACCGAGTGCTTGGCTGAGTGTTGAAACTTTCTCAGTTGCAGATTTGATCATTTCAAAGTTAGCGCCACCGAGTGCTGTCTTTAGTTCAGCAAGTGCTGACTCAGTTTCAGTTTTCTTCTCGAGTGCTTCACCTTCTGTGAACTTGTCAGCATTTTCTGTCAAGAACTTTTCAGTTTGATACACGAGTGAGTCTCCGGTGTTACGGATTTCTGCTTCTTCTTTACGCTGACGATCTTCTTCAGCGTGTGATTCGGCGTCCGCCATCATGCGTTCGATTTCATCCTTAGAAAGAGCGGAGCCACCAGTAATAGTCATGCTCTGTTCTTTTCCAGTTCCGAGATCTTTTGCAGATACGTGAACAATTCCGTTTGCATCGATATCGAATGTCACTTCGATTTGTGGAATTCCGCGTGGTGCAGGTGGAAGACCTGTAAGTTCGAACATGCCTAGCTTCTTGTTATAAGCAGCCATTTCACGCTCGCCTTGGTAGGCCTGGATCTGTACCGCTGGCTGATTGTCATCAGCAGTTGTAAAGATTTCACTGCGCTTTGTAGGAATAGTTGTGTTGCGTTCGATCAAACGGGTCATCACGCCACCCTTGGTTTCGATACCAAGTGAGAGCGGTGTTACGTCAAGAAGAAGAACATCTTTAACTTCGCCCTTAAGAACACCGGCTTGAAGCGATGCTCCAACTGCAACAACTTCGTCAGGATTTACGCCCTTGTTAGGTTCTTTGCCACCAGTTAATTCGCGGACAAGATCCACAACTGCTGGCATACGAGTTGAACCGCCAACAAGTACGACGCTCTGAATCTTTGCGATAGGAATTCCAGCATCCTTTAGAACAGCTTGGAATGGCTTCTTGCAACGCTCGAGAAGTGCTGCAGTAAGTTTCTGGAAATCAGCGCGTGTAATTGTTTCATCCATAAATAGTGGATTCTTTTCAGCATCTACAGTGATGTATGGCAAGTTAATTGATGCACTCTGTGATGATGACAATTCGATCTTTGCTTTTTCAGCAGCTTCACGAACACGTTGCATCGCCATCTTGTCCTTAGTTAAATCAATTCCGTTCTTAGAACCGAATGTTGTAACCAAGTGATCAACGAGTACTTGATCCCAGTCATCTCCACCAAGGTTGTTATCGCCATTAGTTGCTTTAACTTCAACAACACCATCGCCGATTTCTAGAAGTGAAACGTCAAACGTTCCACCACCAAGGTCGAAGACAAGAATTGTCTGTTCTTTATCAGCCTTATCTAAACCGTATGCGAGCGCTGCTGCTGTTGGTTCGTTAATGATGCGAAGTACATTAAGGCCAGCAATTTCACCAGCTTCTTTTGTTGCTTGACGTTGCGCGTCATTGAAGTATGCAGGCACTGTAATAACAGCATCTGTCACTGTTTCACCAAGGTATGCCTCGGCGTCACGCTTTAACTTCTGAAGTACGCGTGCAGAAATTTCTTGTGGTGTGTACTTCTTGCCATCGATATCGATGTTCCATGAAGTACCCATGTGGCGCTTTACTGAACGAATTGTTCGGTCCACATTTGTTACTGACTGGCGCTTGGCGACCTCACCGACGAGGACTTCGCCGTTCTTTGCGAATGCGACGATCGATGGGGTTGTGCGGGCGCCTTCAGCATTAGCGATGACGGTGGGTTCTCCACCTTCAAGTACGGAAACGCAGCTATTTGTCGTTCCGAGGTCAATTCCAACTGCTCTAGCCATTTTTGTCGTGCTCCTTTTATAGTTTTTAGCCTTAAACCTGAGTCGAACTATACCTAAAAGGTTGAGTCGATGCGACTCAGGTTTCTCACCCTGGATAACAGGCCATCCGCCCCACTTATTCCCGCCACTCGTATTCGTCTTGGCCGACCTAAGATTTGCCCATGACTCTTGTCCTCGCAGCTCTGGCATACGGAATCACCATTGCCGCCCTCGTTCTTCTGGCCATCCGTGTTCGCACACTGGTTGGGGTTTATAAGAAGGGCCAACCAGATCCCACTCGTTCGGGCAATCGCGGTGCGCGCATAAAGAACATGCTGACTGAAGTACTTGGTCACACCAAGATGCTTAATTTCACAGCTACCGGAATTGCACACTGGTTTGTGATGATTGGTTTCGGCGCGCTATTTGGAACTCTCGTAACTGCGTACGGACAAATTCTTAATCCAGGTTTTGCACTTCCATTTATTGGTCACTTTGCACCATATGAGTTGTTTACAGAGTTCATTGGTTGGGCTACCGGAATCGGAATCGTCACACTCATTGGTATTCGCCAAGTAACTCGAATTAAAAAGAGTGGACGTTCTTCACGTTTTTATGGTTCTGGAAATTGGAAGGCGTACTACGTTGAAGCAACAATTCTTGCAATTGTCTTCTGTGTTACTGCACTGCGCGGATTAGAAGGCGCACTCTCTGAGTACACATCCTGGAACTGGCACTTTGCATTGACATGGCCGATTGCAGAGATGTTTAAGTCAATGTCTCTTGCACAACTAAACATGTGGATTCAAATTGTTGCAACAATCAAAATTGTTGTTTCAATGACATGGTTCATTGTGATTGCATCAAATCTCACAATGGGTATTGCGTGGCACCGCTTCTTGGCTTTCTTTAATATTTATTACAAGCGCAACGCAGATGGTGGACACTCACTCGGTAACTTGCCTGAATTACTTTCACACGGCAAGCCAGTTGATTTTGAAGATCCAGCAGATGATGACGTATTCGGTCTTGGTACACGTGGTGACATTACGTGGAAGGGGTTATTGGATATGACCAGCTGTACCGAATGCGGTCGCTGCCAATCACAATGTCCTGCATGGCACACTGACAAACCACTTTCACCAAAGCTTTTGATTATGGCTATGCGCGATCACGCATTTGCAAAGACAGTTGAAACAGAGAACATGGTGGGCGAAGGTGCACCTATTTCACTAGATGTTTTGTGGTCTTGTACAACATGCGGTGCTTGCGTCAACGAATGCCCTGTCGATATCGAACACATCGATCACATCGTCAATATGCGCCGTTTCCAGGTACTTGTTGAATCAGAGTTTCCTTCACAACTCAATGGAACATTTCGTAATCTTGAAACAGCAGGAAACCCTTGGGGATCAAATAAAAATGATCGCGAAGGCTGGATTGCAGAGATGGATTTCCCAATCCGCGTTGTAGAAGGCACATTGCCTGAAGATGTTGAGTATTTGTTCTGGGTTGGTTGCGCAGGTGCATACGAAGAGCGCGCAAAGAAGACTACAAAAGCTGTTGCAGAGTTATTGCACATGGCCGGTGTTAACTTTGCAGTTCTCGGTAAGCGCGAGACATGTACCGGAGATCCTGCACGTCGCGCCGGAAATGAGTTCTTGTACCAAATCTTGTCAAAAGAAAACATCGATACATTTACACAAGTATTTGAAACTCGTAAAGATAAGGGCACAAAGAAAGTCGTTGTTACTTGCCCTCACTGCTTTACAACAATCGGTCGTGACTATGCACAGAGTGGTTATGAATTACAGGTTGTTCACCACACGCAATTGCTTAATCAACTTGTGCGTGAAGGTCGCTTGATTGCCATTAACAAATCAGAGAAGTCACTGACCTATCACGATCCATGTTACTTAGGCCGTCACAATCAGATTTTTGAAGCACCACGTGAATTACTAGGTGCAACTGGCGTAGAAGTTACTGAGATGCCACGTAACCAAGAACGTTCATTCTGTTGCGGCGCCGGTGGCGGTCGCATGTGGATGGAAGAAAAACTTGGAACACAAATTAACCTCAACCGCGTTGATGAAGCACTTGCAACTGGCGTTGAAGAAGTCGCCGTTGCATGTCCATTCTGTCGTGTAATGGTTACAGATGGTGTCGCAGCGCGTGAATCACAAGTACAGGTATTAGATGTTGCGCAAGCTCTATTGCGTGCAGTAAAACCTAACGCTTAATTACTTAATTTTTGAGCGGTGATTAGTTGTTGATACGTTTTTTCGTATTCATCGACTGACTTTTCCATCGAAAATAGTTTCTGCGCCCTTTTTTTAGCAGCAATCCCAAACTTTCTACGTAATTCTTCGTCATTAATTAACTCTTCAATAGCCTGAACTAGTGAATTCGTATCGCCCGGCGTGACTACCAATCCTGATACTCGATCTTCCACAATTTCCGGCAAGGCTCCAATCCGACTCACTATGACTGCAGCACCTGCCATTGAAGCCTCTGCAGCCACTAAGCCGAAGGCCTCTCCCAGCATTGATGGCATAACAAAAACACAGTCGGCAGATAGGTATTCATGTAATTCGTTTTGTGAGAGCCAACCTGTAAACACAACTTGTTGGCCAATCCCAGAAGTCTTTGCGTATTGTTCAATAAATTCCTTGGCAGCACCTTCTCCAGCAATAAACAGTGTGACGTCTGGATATTTTTTACATATTTTTGACCATGCGTTGAGAAGTATTACAGCACCCTTATGTTCATTGAGGTCGGCAGCAAAGAGTAAATGTAACTTTTTGAAAGTTGTATGCTCCAGCGGAAGTTTTTCTGGTACGCCATTATATATGATCTTCACATTCTTCCGAAATTCTAAACTAATTCCTCTAAGAAAAGAATCAATATATCTACTTGGTGAAACAATGCAATCCAGTCGTGGAATGGCTTCATCTTTTTTCAACAATGCAACTACGCGATTTAGTGTTGCTAGATCATGGATTGTGCAAACTGTAGGAATCATGGCGTCTTTACGGTTGAGAAAAAGATTAAGGTAGATTATTTCGAGCGACACAAGATTATGTATATGAATAATGTCGGGATTGAACTTTTGAATTACTTCTACAATACCTGCAAATTTTAAAGGTGTCCGATTATCTAAATTCGTTGGGCTTAGATTAAGGCTGTAAACGTTGAGCTGATTTTCGGAGTTATCTTTGGGTATATTTTTTGTTGCATGATTGTCGGTGAGGATTGCAACCTCATGACCTCGTTTGATAAATTCTAACGCCAAACGTTCAATGAATATAGATTGCCCGCCAAAACCTCGATAGTAAGGAACGGCCCAGTGCAAAATTCTCACATTCTCGTTCCTTCCACTTCGGTAGTGAATTTACTTTGATTTCGGTAACCTATCTCATGAACCTTTTGTTCTTAGTCTCAACCAACAATTCTAGAGAATTTCAGGGTGATCGCACTTGAAAACTAAGAAAATTAAAATTGGCGTCGATGTTACTGCTTTGATTTATTCTAACAAAGTCACCGGTATTGAACGAGTAATTGTCGAAACAAATAAGAATTTGTTCAAAGTCTTGGACTCTGAAGTCTACGAACTGCACCCCTTTACTGTGGCCTCCGGTATTGAAGGTCACGAGCATATTCATCCTTACTTACTTTCTGATCCGGTTTTTACAAAACCACTTGTTGAATTAAGAGATTGCGACATTCTGCTTTTCGGTGGGATAAATCTGAATATTCCTTTCAAAGAAATACTTGATTTAAAGAAAAAGAATAAGATAAAAATTCTCTCATTTATCTACGATATCTTGCCTCTCACATATCCCGAATCGCTACCTGATGCAGTAACAAGTGCTGGACGAGCGGTTAATTTATCAGGAAAGAATTTTTTCCGTTTTTATCTTCAAGCAATGTTTTCTCTATCGGATCACGTGATTCTGAATTCTAAACATGTTGAAGATGAAATAAGCAGGCTTAGGTGGAACGTAAAACCTACTATTACCGTGATTCCACTTGGAGCCTTCGATTCTCAAGTTATGGTATCTAGGCCAATAACTTCTGCTTGTCACGGTGTTTATGTCTCCACACTTGCTGCTCGAAAAGGCCATGAGGAGTTGCTTGACGCATTCAATCTGTTGTGGGATGAAGGTTTTGACTGCACCCTAACGCTAATTGGCGGTAGGGGTTGGAAAATAGATGCTGTGCTCGAAAAAATTGAAAACCATCCTTTGAAAGATATTAAACTTTTTTGGCGACAAAATTTGGTTGATTTTGAAGTTGATGAAATCTACGCCGCTTCCAATATTGCTTTCTGCGTTTCTGAAGCAGAAGGATTTGGATTGTCTTTAGAAGAAGGGTTAAGTAAGGGGTTAAAAGTTATCGCGAGAGATATACCGGTTTTTCGAGAAAGAGATTACCTAAATCTTTATTTTTTTAGCGGGGGCGCTAAGGAATTGAGTGACAAAATCAGAGAAGTTTCAGTGTTGCCAACAAAACCTCTTAAACCTAATGAAATTAGGACCATGACAAGCTTTGCTAATGAAGTTTCTCAAATCATAAAGTTGCTATAATTAAATATGACCAATAGCCAAGATTTAAATTACAAAATCAACACTGGGGGTATCTCATTTGAACGCCTTGATGGCGAAGTAGTAATTATCTCATTTGAAACCGGTAAATATTTCAATTCCAATAATTCTGCGGCAGATATCTTTTTTCTTATTGAGAACGGTGTCGCACGAGAGTCATGGTTAAATACATTTTCGTCTCACTTTACTAACTACGATAATGCCAATTCTGGGATAGATGAATTCTTAACGATGGCCTTGGAGGAAAAACTACTTGTACTTGCGGATGAAGCAGAAATCAAACTAATTGATTTGCCCTCTGATTGTGTACGCAAAGGATGGGAGCCACCCGCACTTCTCGTTTTTGATGACCTTGCTGATCTTCTTTTGATAGATCCTATTCATGATACGAGCACAAGCGGCTGGCCTACGCAAAAAAATGAGTAGTGCGCAGTTCCAGAACTTTGCACAATCATTTTTAAATTCATCACAAATTTACTCTGAAAAGTTTTCACAAAGCTTCACCACTACTCTTGGCCAAGAAGCTGTAAAAGTAAGTACTAATTTGAATGGCCTAGTTGGGCAATTGATTAAAAAGTCTCTGATTCACAAAAGTGAAATAGTTCCAAAATTTACTATGGAAATTTGGCAGAGCCGAGATCAAATTCAACTACCCGACTTATCCTGGGCTCAAGATTACTTGGGCAGTGACCGATTGCTTCCCTACGAGATTACGAAACCATACAAAGTAGCTTTTGATACGTCTCAAGGAATTCTTTATTTCTATAATCCAATTTCAAAGCACGCTTCGGTGTGGATCGATAATGACAGTGAGATTTCACCGGCTTCCTTTATCACCCCGTTTCGTGTGATTTTTAGTTGGATGGCTGAGTCTTTCGACGGAGAAATAATTCATGCGTCAGCAATTTCTTGCGATAAAAAAGGACTCATAATTAACGGCCCATCTGGAAGTGGAAAATCAACATTGGCGCTGCTCTGTGCCCAAAGCGGATTCAACATGCTTGCAGATGACGTTGTCCTTTTTTCTGATGGTCAAATTTCAGCAATCTATAATTATGCGAAAATCGATCCAAGAACCAGCCCGCTTGATGTTTCAGGCATCGATACTTTTCAGGTAGAGCATTCATTTACTGCAAAGAAGATATTCCATTTAAATCACTTTAATGAAAATTTCTACAATCCGGTAGTTGCGTCTGCGCTTATTTTTCCAATATTTGCACATATGAATCACTTTGAGCGGATTAATTCGAAGATAGCCCTGAAGATCTTGGCTCCGAATTGCTTACGTGAACTAATGGGTGGATCTTCTGTAAACTTCAAGCAACTTTCGCAATTAGTCCAAAGCATCCCGTCCTATCGTGTTGCAGTTTCCACCAATAATGAGAAGAATTTAGATTCAATAAATCAAATTTTATCGGAGCTATCGTGAGTAATTCCTACGCATTATTAATGACTGTAAAGAACGCTGAGAAATATTTATCTGAAACACTAGATAGTGTTTTCGCCCAAACTTTATTGCCCAAAGAACTTTGGATAATTGATGACCTCTCAACAGACAGAACTTTGGAGATTATTCAATCTTACGGACCTTCGATTAATGTCATAAAAAACATAAATGCAGGAATGGCAGAGGCTTATAATCTTGCAATCCCTTTGGTGACTACAGATTTTTTAGCATTTTTAGATGGTGATGATTTGTGGTTACCTGAAAAAGCAGAGCGTCAAATCAATTTCTTGAATGCAAACCCAGAATATGACGCTGTGTGTTGCTCTGTCTTGAATTTTAGAAAGCTGAATGAGAAAGATATTGAATTTGAAGCATCACGTGAATTTGGGCCAAGTCGACTATTTACCTCAACCACATTTCGAAAAGATGCTTTTAATAAGTTTGGTTTGCCCGATACAACTGCGGGGCATTTCGGATGGTTGTATGCGTGGTGGAGTAGGGCTTCAGACGCTGGCATTAAATGCGGCACCATGGAAGAAGTGCTTTTTCATAGACGTGTTCATGATTCAAATAGTTGGGTGCGTGAGCGTGAATTAGGAAATAAAACATTAATAGAGATAGCTAGACGTAATATAAATAGAAGAAAAAATGGATAATTTAAAGCAAAAATTGGCCTTAGCGGCGGCATTGCTTCCATCTGATCAAGCCAAGGTTAAGTGGGAGGAGCTGCGCAACCTGACGACTATTGAAGAATTAGATCATTCGGTTACCAGAATTCTGCCTTCAGTACATAGGAATTTGAAAGATTTTCTCACGGGAGATGACTTACTGAAACTTCGCGGCTCAAGTAAGCATACGTGGGCGAAGAATTCAGAGTTCTTAAATCAACTAAAGCCGCTTGTTGAAACCTTAAATTACAACGCCATCGATTATCGAGTTCTAAAAGGTGGAGCAATAAACCTCTTGTACCGACCAGGAAATTTTCGAATCATGGGAGATATAGACCTGCTGATTTCTCAAAGAGATCTAGGTCTGGTGCGAAATCTGCTGGAGCAATGCGATTTCAAACCTAAATTCTCGTATGCCTGCCTGCATAACCATAAGGCAATCAAAAAATTAGAGTTGGATTACGCTAATGAGGGCTCTTTAGAAATTGATATCCACTTGGCAGAACACAGGGCGCCACGTGCGCTATTCAAGAAAATGCTCAAAAGACCTCCACGAATTGTAGATTTTTCAGGAATTCCAATAAGGATTCCAGATGACGACTTATTGATTGCCCATTCATTAATTCATGGGTCACTGATGGTAGAAAGCAGTGACCAAGCACAAATGATCCTGGATGTTTTCTTGCTTCTTAATAATTCAAGTATCGGTAAAGCTGTTGCGACTGTTCGAAGTTTGAGAATAGAAAGACTCTTTGATTCCTACCTGGCTGCAGAAGCGGAGATTCTCCAAAAAACCGACACAAGGAAAGTCGCACGAAACAAAAATTACTTTCTTCAGTTTTATTTTTTTGTACTTAACATGCGTTTCAGTTTCAATAGATTTGCTAAACTTATCAAGGCGATTAAGTATCGAAGCCCGAGTCCCCTGCATGTAGGAAAAATCCTTAGAAATTTCGAGGGGAAATCTTTTCTCTATACGCTCTGGGTGTATACCGGGATGATCAGACCTATTGAAAGATTCGTGGTTAAAAGATTCGGTGGATTTTCAACCAAAGTGAATTCAAAAGCAGATGTCCAAGTGAATCAAACGAGTCCTGTTTATCAATGGACAAATGATTGGAGATTTGCATTCAATAATTTAGATGGACATAGTCGCCATATTATTCTCTTTAATTCAGAGGCATTTAAGAGTCAAAGTTTCCTCGTTTTTGCTAACGGTAAATTGATTGGTGTAAGTACAAAGAATGATTTATCGCAATTTAGAATCGATTTTTATGAGTCCGAAAAGCAAATAGAAATTTCGCTTCGACTTCCACTTTCTGGTTGTAAAAGATGCGCCCTGGCCTTGAGTGATTTGCAGGTCGAAAATCTTAACTAAGACAAGCTCTCCATCGCACGAAGAGTTGCTATGCGCTCTTCAATCGGTGGGTGGGATGCAAATAACTTAGATACAGATTTTGCATCTAGTGGTGATTCAATCCAGATGTGAGCAACTGCTGTTGATCGTTGTTGAACAACAGTTGAATCGCGCGCCAGAACTTCAAGAGCCGAACGCAGCCCTGCAGGGTTTCGTGTAAAGGAAACTGCTGTCGCATCAGCCAAAGATTCGCGCTTACGTGAAATTGCTGATTTAAGGAGCATCGCCGCAATTGGTGCCATAACTAAAACAAGTAATGAAACAACGAGTGCAATTGGGTTTGAGTTGCTATTGCTATCGCGACGTCCACCAAAGAACATGATGCGCATTAAGAAATCAGACAAGATTGCAATGGCGCCTGCAGTTGATGCAGCAACGGCAGAGACTAATGTGTCGCGGTTTGCCACGTGAGACATCTCGTGGGCGATAACACCTTGCAGTTGATCGCGATCCATGGCGTCCAGAATTCCTGTAGTAAATGCAATCAGTGCGTGCTCTGGATTGCGCCCAGTTGCAAAAGCATTGGGGGCTTGATCAATAACAATAGCCACTTTAGGCATCGGTAAACCGCTAGCAATAACTACTTCGTGAACAAGGTTAAACAACTTTGGGTTGTCGTCTTCAGTAATTAACTTCGCACCCGTCATGGTCAGTACTAAGCGATCAGATCCGTAATACGAACCCCATACTGAAACGAGTGAGAGTCCGACAGCAATAGGAACAATAAATGCTGAAGAGCCACCGAAATATGTCAGTGCTGCGTAGGCAACAACCCACATGAGCAGGCCAAAGAGTGCAAGGAGTGCGAATGTTTTTCTCTTATTTGCAGCTTGCAGACCACGGAAATTGCCGACTTCAGCCATAGAAACTAGAACTTAATGTTTGGCACTTGTCGTGATTGTGGATCTTCTACTTCGTAGAATTCACGTTCGTCGACTTTTGCAAAGCCTGCAAAGAAGTTAGTTGGCACTGTTTTAACAGCAGTATTGAGTGCACGGACATTATCGTTATAGAACTGGCGAGCAAATGAAACCTTATTCTCTGTTGTTGCAAGTTCATCTTGAAGTGATAAAAAGTTTGCAGATGCTTTGAGATCTGGATATGCCTCGGCAACAGCCAATAGACCGCGAAGTGCTTGTGTGAGCATTCCATCTGCTGCTGCAACATCAGTGAGTGAAGAAGCTGACGTTGCTTTTGCACGCGCTGCAACAACTGCATCGAAAGTGCTCTTTTCGTGCTCGGCATAACCTTTAACAGTTTCCACCAAGTTTGGAATCAAATCTGTGCGTCGCTTGAGTTGTACTTCGATCTGGGCAAAGGCTTCGTCAACAGCGATGTTGAGACGAATCAGTCGGTTGTACTGAACAACCAAAAAGATAATGATGAGTGCGATGACGCCAACAGCGATGATGATTTCCATGGTGGTAAAACCTCCCAGAAGCCCGGGTTATTCCCGATTACTTAATCTTAGAGCGGTGAAAGTTCTTGAAGGAACGGCTAGCCGTTGGGCCGCGCTGTCCCTGATAACGAGATCCGTACTTTTCAGATCCGTATGGGTGTTCTGCCGGCGATGACAACTTGATCAAGCAGAGCTGACCGATTTTCATTCCTGGAAATAACTTAACGGGCAGATTTGCGACATTTGAAAGCTCGAGAGTGATATGGCCAGAAAAACCTGGATCGATAAATCCTGCAGTTGAGTGAGTAAGTAAACCGAGTCGACCAAGGGATGACTTTCCTTCAAGGCGGCCTGCGATGTCATCTGGCAGAGTGATTACTTCGTATGTGCTTGCGAGTACGAATTCACCTGGGTGCAAGATAAATGGTTCGTCGCCTTCGGCGATAACTTCGCGAGTTAGTTCAGCTTGTTCAGTCGATGGATCGATGACTGAGTACTTGTGGTTTTCAAAGACGCGAAAGAACTTGTCCAAGCGAACATCGACTGAGGATGGCTGGATCATCGCTTCATCGAATGGCTCGACGCCGACTCGGTTGGCAGCTATTTCTGCGCGGATATCGCGATCACTTAAAAGCACGTGCGGACTCTACCAATTCGAGCCCCGGATGAGTTGCAGAAGTTACTGGTGGGTAGCACAATTTGCCCATGAGCCATTACAAAGCCAACCTGCGCGATATTGAATTCTGCCTCTTTGATCTATTGGGTACTGAGAAGATTTTAGGAACGTCAATCTTCTCTGAACTCGATCGAGATACATCTATGGGCATGCTTGAAGAGATGAAGCGCTTAACTGAAAATGATCTCGCTGCTTCTTTCGTAGATGGCGATCGCATCGGAACAGATTTCAATAAAGCAACTGGTGATGTAAAACTTCCTGAGAGTTTTAAAAAGTCTTACAAGGCATACGTTGATGGCGAGTGGTGGCGCGTTGATGCACCAGTGCCACTCGGCGGAACAAAGATTCCGGCATCAGTGCGTTGGGCAATTGCAGAAATGGTTTTGGGTTCTAACCCAGCAATTCACATTTACGCATCTGGTTATGCATTCGCACACGTTGCATTTATGTTGGGAACTGAAGAACAGAAGCACTTTGCAAAGTTAATGGTTGATCGCCACTGGGGCGCAACAATGCAATTAACAGAGCCAGATGCTGGTTCAGATGTTGGCGCTGGTCGCACAAAGGCTGTGCAACAACCTGATGGCACATGGCACATCACTGGTACAAAGCGTTACATCACATCAGGTGATGCTGATATCTATGAAAACATTATGCACTTCACATTGGCACGTCGCGAAGGCGGCGGACCAGGAACAAAGGGACTATCCCTTTTCTTAATTCCTAAATTTATGTTTGATCACAAAACTGGTGACCTTGGAAAACGTAATGGTGTTTACGTAACTGGCGTCGAACACAAAATGGGTCTAAATGTTTCTGCAACGTGCGAAGTTAACCTCGGTGAGAAAGAGCCAGCTGTTGGTTATCTACTCGGCGATGTACACGAAGGTATTGCACAGATGTTTAAGGTCATCGAATTCGCTCGCATGATGGTTGGAACAAAAGCAATTGCAACCCTTTCAGCTGGTTATCAACAAGCTCTGTCATACGCCAAAACACGTGTACAAGGCGGTGACATGAAGGTTATGAACGATAAGGCAAGCCCACGTGTCACAATCATTAAGCACCCAGATGTACGTCGCTCATTAATGGTCCAAAAGTCTTATTCAGAAGGCATGCGCGCACTTGTTCTTTACACCGCAACTATTCAAGATGAAATTGAGTTAGCACGCGAAGCAGGCAACGCAGATCGCCTCAAAGATATGGAAGCTCTCAACGACCTTCTATTGCCTGTCGTTAAAGGCTTTGGTTCTGAAAAGTCTTGGACACTTCTTGGCACTGAATCACTACAAACATTTGGTGGCGCTGGCTTTACTCAAGATTGGCCACTAGAACAATACGTACGCGATGCAAAGATCGACACCTTGTATGAAGGCACAACAGCTATTCAAGGTCTTGATTTCTTCTTCCGTAAAGTTGTTAAAGATGGTGGACGCGCACTTGGTTTACTTGGAAAAGAAATTGCCGATTACGCACAAGCAGGCGGCGCACATGCAGAAGAGAAAGCCGCACTCCTTAAAGCAGTAGGCGATCTCAATGGAATCGTCGGTGTACTCGTTGGCCATGCAATGGCCTCACAAGAAACTCCTGCAGAGATTTACAAAGTTGGCTTAAACACCTCTCGTTGCCTCATGGCAGTCGGTGACATCATCACTGCCTGGTTATTACTACGCCAAGCAGATATCGCTGTTGAAAAACTCAAGGGTGATGCCGGCAAAGATAAAGACTTCTTTACAGGCAAGATTGCCTCTGCAAAGTTCTTCTGCCTGAATTATTTGCCACACATCACCGCTGATCGCAAGATTGTTGAAGCAACAGACAGCGCAATCATGGATATACCGGAAAGCGCCTTCTAACTTATCCGCTAACCTTGCCTGATGTTCACACGTCACAAAGGCGAAGTCTTTCTAGTTATCGGTGCTATCGCCTTTGCCTTTAACGGAATCGTTGCCAAGATAGTTCTGCAAGCAGGTCTATCTGAATGGCGCCTAGTCCAAGTCCGTATCGGTGGCGCGTTTCTATTTCTTATTACCTATGTACTTTTAACAAATGCAAAATCCCTAAAAGTAACGAAGAAAGAGCTTCCACTTCTCATTACCTACAGCATCTTTGGTTTTGCATTAGTTCAATTCGGCTATTTCATCGCCATCTCTCGCATGAACATCTCAATGGCTCTCATCATTGAATTCACTGCGCCGATTTGGATTGTTCTCTGGATCAAATACGTCCGTAAATCGTTTGTTCCTAAAGATATGTGGCTTGCAATCTCACTCGCTTTCATCGGCATGCTCATGCTGGCGCAAGTATGGAAAGGTTTAACACTCGATGCTCTCGGCCTCTTTTCAGCTTTCCTCACCGCCTTCGCACTAGCCACATTCTTTATTCTCGGCGAGCGCCTCAGCAAAACCCGCCCTTCAGCATCGCTTAACGCACTCGGCTTCGGAATTGCCTCTGCAATCTGGGCAATCGCATTTCCTGTGTGGTCTTTTCCAACAGAAATATTCACACAATCAATTAACTTAAGTGGACCACTTGAGAACTACAACACACCAGGTTGGGCGCTTCTTCTCTGGATTATCCTGCTCGGAACAATCCTTCCTTATCTCTGCGTCCTTGCCGGAATTAAATTACTTTCGGCATCAACTAGTTCTGTCATTGGAATGCTCGAACCAGTCATCGCCGGAATCTTCGCATGGATCTGGATCAATGAAACATGGAACGCCATCCAACTAATCGGTGGCGCAACAATTATTGCGGGTATTTACATTGCCGATAAAACGAGAACGAAAGTTGTTTAGCGTTCAAATATTCTACGATTTATTTGTTTAACTTTTTTCAAATTTTTAATACGAGTTAAAAGCTCCTTAGGCAACCACGCAACCAATAATAAAATTAAAGCAAGAACCAGTATTTTTAGTGTTTTAACTCTGCTGCCGGCTAGCCATTGGGTGGAATGCGTAATCCTGAGAATTGATTCGAAAATTAGCCGATAGCTTTTTTGACTGAAAGCAAAAGGAATTGAACGATCAAGGTTGATGATTCTTGTTTTCCTGTTAACCAAATCTGCTTCATAAGGCGTTTCTGGAACCTGTTGTTTCTCAGTCATTATTTCTAAAATTGGAATTTTAAAGTATGAATAAAGAAAATGCCATGTATTTGGTCGCGCATCCGCCTCAATCAAATAATACTTATTGTTTTTTAAGATGAAGGTACAGTTAAACATTCCATCTAATCCGCATGCTTTTGCCAAGTGAATCAAGTCCAATTCAAATCCTCGTTCACGTGGAGACTCATAAATGCGTGAGTAAGAAGGGCCAAACTCACCGAGTGTGTCGGCAAACGATGCGTAGATCCACGCTACTAATTTTCCATTTTTGAAAAATACTTCAATGCCAACCAGCTCTCCAATTACAAATTCCTGAATAATGACCGGAAACCACGCCTTGGGGATTTCAAGCTCTTTTTTTTCTTTTGCTGTTGATACTTTTTTTACGTACTCTCCACCACCAAATTTATCTGATTTAATAACAAAAGGTTTTTTAAAATTCAGGGAATATTTTTTTAGTTCAAGATTGTTTTTTGCAATACAAGTTTTAGGTGTTTTTAGTTTAATTTCATTTGCGATTTTGGCGAGGCCAACTTTAGATCCCAGCATCTGAAGGCCATATTTTTTCTTCGCTGGAAGAATCCGTAGTTTCTCTTTAAGCGGCAAGGTTGATGAGGCCACCCTTCGCACGATTTCGTCGTTACCCCAAATAATCCATCCATCTATTTTTGAGATCAACTTTTCATCTGCGATAAATTCACTATTGAAGTCTTTCTGTGGTGCATGCGTAATTGCAATGTACTCATCAATGTATTTGCTCTTTGATAAGAAAGATTTTTCTCTTGAAATCACTATAGTTTTAGAATCTATTTCCTTAATCAATTTCGGAAGGTTCTTAAATAAGTGTCCGTTTTCACAGATTAAATACTTATTCACTTGCTTCACGCTGTTGCGTAAAGTCGGTACCGCTACCTGGGTTTTGAGCCATATCCACAAAGCGTGCGAAGTGAAGTTGAGCTGCCACAGTAAGAGTTCGAGTTGGTCCGTTACGGTGCTTAGCGATGATGAGGTCTGCTTCGCCTGATCGGTTTTGTGAGTCATACATATCATCGCGGTGTAAAAGAATTACAACGTCAGCATCTTGTTCGATAGAACCAGATTCACGAAGGTCAGAGAGCATTGGCTTCTTATCAGAACGTTGTTCTGGTGAACGATTGAGCTGTGAAATAGCAATTACAGGAACGTCTAGTTCTTTTGCCATCAACTTAAGGTGACGTGAGAATTCGGATACTTCTTGCTGACGGTTTTCTACACGTTTGCCGGATGACATCAACTGTAAGTAGTCAATAACAATAAGTTTGAGATCGTGACGTTGCTTAAGACGACGCGCCTTTGCACGGATTTCCATCATTGAAAGATTTGGTGAGTCATCAATAAATAGTGGTGCATCTGAAATCTCACCCATACGTCGTGCAAGGCGTGTCCACTCTTCATCGGAGAGTTGTCCAGAGCGGATGTTATTTAAACCAACGCGCGCTTCGGCAGACAACATACGCATTGTAATTTCAGAGCGCGACATTTCCAGAGAGAAGATGACGGATGTCTTCCCATCATGGATTGATGCATGTCGCGCAATATCTAGTCCGAGCGTTGACTTACCAACTGCAGGGCGTGCAGCAAGGATGATCATGTTGCCCGGGTGTAATCCGTGCGTTAGTTCGTCGAGTGATTTAAATCCAGTCATGATGCCTTCAACACCGATGCCCTTAGAGATATTTTCAATCTCATCAAGTGCTTGTGGCAGAAGTGTTGCTAGTTGTACATAATCTTCTGAAGATCTGCGTTCGGTGACTGCATAAACTTCTGCTTGTGCTTGATCGACAGCATCATCAACTTCACCTTCGACGGCGTAACCGAGTTGAACAATCTTTGTACCAGCTTCAACGAGTCTGCGCATAATGGCGTGCTCGCGAACAATCTTTGCGTAGTAACTTGCGTTAGCAGCTGTTGGTACGGATGAAATAAGTGTGTGTAAATATGGCGCACCGCCGGCGCGTGCAATGTCACCGCGCTTTGTAAGTTCGGCGGAGACAGTGACAGCATCGGCTGGTTCGCCGCGACCATAGAGATCGATGACTGCGTCATAAATTAATTCGTGTGCTGGTCTATAGAAATCGCGTTCGCGTAAAATTTCGACGACATCTGCAATTGCATCTTTACTTAAGAGCATTCCACCAAGAACAGATTGTTCGGCGATTAAATCTTGTGGTGGTGTGCGTTCGAATGCAGTTGCGTCTTCGCGTTGTGTATTTCCGCGGTTAGGTAGTTCTGCGATACTCACAAAGACCACCTTTCCATAGAGCACTGACAGGGCCGTGACCCATGCTCGAACCGTAGGGTTTTACGCTCACGCAAGCGAGAAGTGCTACCTCTCACTGTGGATGAAGCTGTGGGTAAGTAGGTGAATAACCCCGTTTCCCTGTGTAAATACCTGTTGATCAACTGTGGGTAACTCTGGGGATTAATGCATATTGGCAGGTCAGAATCGTTTTTGCATGTGGAGGAAAGTAATTTTCAACTTCTCACCATTTGAGATTTAAGAGATTTTCTCCAACAGAATCTGATCATTCGTTCCTTTTTTAACAAGAGTTACTTTCACGCCACCGTAAGTAATTGATTCGCCCTGTTTAGCAACAATTAAAGCTGAATCCCCACCCGGTGCTTTAAAGAATCTGTCATCGGACTTTACTAGCCCGTCAACGTATAAGTATCGACCGGTGCGTGTTAGCTCTTGATTACTAGATTCGCCTTCGCGGTCATTAATCACCTTTGTATCAACAAGGTAAGCCATTAACCCATCGGCGTTGAAGTAAGGGTGCTTGCTCCACTTTTCTTTTCGTCGAGATTCAAACACAAGGACTTGATGATCATTAAGTTTGACCATTACAGATTTTAATCCTCTTTGTTTCCGATCAATTGGGCTCAGAGTTAAATTCACTTTATTCAAATTGGTCTTTGAAAGACAGTAAACATCTTCTTCATTGGACCATCCTGTAATGAGTGCGTCCCATGTTGAGAGTGCTTGTGAATCGGGACCCCCAATCATCATGTGCCATGAAAGAAATCCGAATGGAAAATGTCCACTTAGTCCATGAGAGTGCAAAACTTCATGAATCCACCAAGCCCAAATATTTTCTCTGTTTCGATTAATTTCTGCACCCGGTGCCAAAAATGTAAATTGTTGGACACCTTGTGCAGTCTGCCACGGTCTATTGCGTTGTGAAATTTCTACTTCAATTGCCCTGATGTCTTCAGGAAATAATAAAAAGACGGCGCCAACACCTTCGAAGTTAAAGTGTGGACTTGCCGCGGTAACTAATTGTTGAACAATTTCTTCTGTGCTCTGTGCTTGTGGTGCGGCTTGTCCTTGATAACCGCCGTGAACTGGATGCGCCCAGTTGTATTGCGTAGATGGTTTTGGCGCACGAATCCATGAGTTGTGCGTCTGCCATTCGTATGTCAGTTTTCCATTTGTGTACCAAGCAAGCCACTCATCGGCAGCATCTATTTGTGATTGCCCAAAATCAAGCGGTTTTCCTTTACCTGGGACGTCTGAGAAATCAATAGGCAAGAAGATGACTTTTGCTTTACCTGTAATTGGTAACTTACTTTCACGATTAAAGTCCGTGACCGGATAGGCAATTGCCTCACCAAAACTGCCTGGGCGCTGATCTCTTATCTGACAGGTAGCTAGTTTCTCTGGTGATAACTGCGGTGCTAGATCTGCCGGCACAATAACTTTTACTTGTCCCTTATTCCAGACCAGTTTTTTGCCAGATTTAATGCACGTGAACTCTTTACCGCCGGCAGATTTCTTTTGGCCCAGAACTGTGCACTTTTTACCAGCTTTAACGGCTGCTTGCACAGGAGTAATACTTGCGACAAGTGACAGAGCAATAAGCGCTGCAAGTACTTTTTTCATTACAGTCGAATCTTTGAATTTTCCGGATCAAATAACGGTTCTGCACAGATAACACCAGTTGCCCATGTGCCAAAGAATTCAACATCAACTGTTGTGCCAGGCGTTGTGTGCTCCATTGGTAAGTACGCATAACCAATAGCTTTGTTAATCGTGTAACCCTGTCCACCGCTCTTCACGCGACCAACAACGCTGCCGTTAATTCGTACTGGTTCGTTGCCGAGTGGAACTTGGCGAATGTCATCAAATGTCAGAGCAACTAGTTTGCGTGTTTGTTTTGCTTTCGCTAGTGCATCTTTACCAATGAACTTTTCTTTCTTCTTTGAAATCGCAAATCCAAGTCCTGCTTCATATGGAGTTGTCTCGGTATTGATTTCACCAGCCCAAGCGCGATAACCCTTTTCAAGACGCAGCGAATCGATTGCGCGATACCCGCACGGCATCAAACCTTCATCAGCACCAGCTGCGATCAACGCTTCCCAGACTTTTTTACCGTCGGAAACTGGTGCATATATTTCCCAACCCAGTTCGCCAACGTAGGTAAGGCGTGTGGCACGCACCTTTGTGCCAGCGATAGTTATTTCGCGTGAGTGCATGAAAGGAAAGTTAGCGTGGGAGAGATCGTAATCTGTGGTCTTTGCAAGGATTGTTCTGGCCTTTGGTCCCATTAACGCAAAGCAGGCAAGCTCTTCTGTAACAACTTTAATTGTTACGTCGTTAAATCCGCCTTCGCGTTTTTGTTTTTCTAGCCAACCAAAGTCGTGTGTAGAAAACGCGGTACCGGTAATGATGAAGAACTCTGTCTCAGCTGTTTGGGTAACGGTGTAATCAGATTCAATTCCGCCGCGAGTATTAAGTGCTTGCGTATAAACAGTGCGACCAACACCTTTAACAACATCGTTGGCACAGACCCAGTTAAGAAAATCCGGTGCTTGTGCGCCACTAACAATTGCTTTTGCAAAGCTAGATTCATCAAATAAACCAGCGTTTTCACGCGTTGCGCGGTGTTCTGCAGCAACAGCAGAAGACCAGTGTTTTCCTGCCCATCCGTACGGTTTTAACCTGTCATCACTTTCGTGATTGGCGTAGTAATTAACGCGTTCCCATGAAGACTTTTCTCCAAAGACTGCGGTATTAGCTGCGTGCCAATCGTATGCAGGTGATTTCTTTCCTGGGCGCGCACTCTGTCGTTCTTCGCCGGGATAGTGAATGTCGTAATACGCCTCGTAGTTTTCGCTGATGCGCTTAAGTGTGAAATCAGGAGAGCGATAAGAGGCACCAAAGCGTTTGATATCCATGTGCCAGAGATCCATTGTTGGTTCGCCGGCAACTACCCACTCGGCGACAACTTTTCCAATTCCACCAGCGCCGGCAATTCCGTGTGCGCAGAAACCAGCTGCAACAAAGAATCCGCCAACTTCGGTTTCACCTAAACAGAATTCGTTATCTGGTGTAAATCCTTCTGGTCCATTAATAAAACTCTTCACGCCAATTTCTGCCATCTTTGGAACACGACGTTGTGAGTTAACTGCAATCTCTTCAAAGCGATCCCAATCTTCGCCGAGCAATTGATTATTGAAATTCGCTGGAATGTCATCGAAGTTTTGATAGTCAGCAGACCACGCCTTGGAGTTACGTTCGTAGCCACCCATGATCAAGCCCTGTACTTCTTGGCGGAAATAGATCAACGAATCAGGATCGCGAAGTGAAGGCAGCAGTGGAGCGTTTGGATCCATGAAGTTATCGGTAATTAAGTATTGGTGACTCATTGGAACAATAGGAACTCGAACATCAACCATGCGGGCAATAGATGGTGCATACATGCCACCACAGTTAACGATAACTTCGCACTCGATTACACCTTTATCGGTTGTTACAGATTTAACTCTTCCTTTTTCAGTTTGAATCGAAAGCACACGAGTGTGTGTAAATATCTGAACACCGCCAGCGCGTGCACCAGCAGCCATAGCCATCGCAAGTTGTGATGGATCTACTTGTCCATCAGATGCTAAATAAGAAGCGCCAATAACTTCGTCTAAATCCATGAGTGGAAATAGTTCTTGCGCTTCTTTCGGGCTAATTTCTTTGAGGTCTAAATTAAATGTCCGCGCCCAACCAATTTGTCTGCGAATTTCTTCCATGCGCTCTGGAGTTGTTGCCAACTTAATGCTGCCGCACTCGCGCCAACTTGGGGGAGTTTCGGTTTTTTGTAAGCGACGATATAAATCAACAGAGTGCATATTCATCTTGGTCAGCGTTGGATCTGCGCGTAATTGACCGACTAGGCCAGCAGAGTGAAATGTTGAACCACTCGTTAGTTCATTTCGATCGAGCAGAATGACATCTTTTTCACCGAGCTCGGCTAAGTGAAATGCAACGGAGGTTCCACCCACTCCACCACCAATAATGACAATTTTTGCCCTGGTAGGAAGTGGTGACTTACTCATGGCCTAAATGTATCCTGAACTTATGTCCGATGCCAGAGAACTAGAAGCCTCCTTTGGCGCGCTCCTTGATCAGGTTGATTTAGTAAAAAATAGAACATCAGTGGTTGAACTCTCTGGTGGGTTAACAAATAGAAACTTAGCAATCGAATCTGATGGCAAAAAATACGTTGCTCGTATTTCAAGTAACTCATCCGACTTGTTAGATATCAACCGCGAAGATGAATACAAGAACAGCATCATTGCCGCCGAAGCTGGAATCGGTGCGAAAGTGCATGACTTTTTACCTGGTAAAGGTTTATTGCTGATTGGTTTTATCAATGGTAAAACTTTCGGTGCAGAAGACATAGCAAATAACTTGCCGCGCGTAGCAAAGGCTGCACGCACATTGCATGGTGCTAAACCATTTGTGAGTGAATTTAATATGTTTACTCTGCAGAAGCGTTACTTAGATATTGTGCAATCAAACAAATTCATTTATCCCGATAAGTATTTGGATTACGAAGGCCACGTTGCAGATCTAAAGAAGGCACTGGCTGTGCTCGATGAAGGTACTGTGCCGTGCAATAACGACTTGTTGCCAGGAAACTTCATTGATGATGGCGAGAAGATTTGGCTTATTGATTATGAATACTCAGGCAATAACGACGCGTGCTTTGAGCTTGGAAACATTTGGGCCGAAGCATTTTTAGAGTACGACGCACTGGTGGAACTCATTGATTCGTATTATGGAGCGCACCGTCCAGAAAAGATTGCGCGTGCATGGTTGCAGGCGCTAATGGCAAAGTATGGATGGACGTTGTGGGCTGCGATTCAAGCATCTGTTTCAGATATTAATTTTGATTTCCGTGCTTGGGGTGGCGAGAAGTTTGATTTAGCTCAGAGCCAATTTACATCCGAGCGCTTTAAGAAAGCACTCGTAGAAGTTGTGACAAAGTAAAACGGGCCCACCGCAGTTGCGGCGAGCCCGTTTAATTACTTCTAATTAAGCAGAAACAACAGTGATGTTTACGCTTGCAACAACTCCGTGTGCAAGTGAAACCTTCGCTGTGTGCTTTCCGATCTTCTTGATGTGGCCAGTGATCTTGATGCTGTGACGATCAATGTCATTGCCTGTGGCTGACTTGATTGCTGCTGCAACATCTTTATCTGTTACTGAACCGAATAGACGTCCGCCAGTTCCAACTTTGACTGCAATGCTGAAAGTTGCTTCCTCGAGGGCTGACTTAATCTCTTTTGCGTGGTCGATATCGCGAACTTCGCGAGCGCGACGTGCACGACGAATGCCTTCAATCTGCTTCTCGCCACCTTCTGACCATGCAATTGCGTTTCCGCGTGGCAACAAGAAGTTGCGTGCGAAACCATCTTTTACGGTGACAACATCTCCTGCTGCACCAAGCTTTGGAACTTCACGAGTAAGGATTAGTTTCATGGTTCATATCTCCTTATCGAGCACTTGATGTGTAAGGCAACAGCGCAACTTCACGGCTGTTCTTAACAGCTGTAGCAATTGAGCGTTGGTGTTGTGTACATGCACCAGTTACACGACGAGCGCGGATCTTGCCGCGATCAGAGATGTACTTACGAAGAGTCGCAATATCTTTGTAATCGATATACGAAACTTTGTTCTGGCAGAAGCTGCATGGCTTCTTCTTAAACTTCTTATTAAGGGCCGCAGCTTTCGCGCCCTTATTCTTTGGCTCTTTTAGAGCTCTGTTATTTCTTGCTCCCATTGTGGTGCTCCTTTTCGGGCCCTTCTACTGCTTTTAGTTAGCTAGTCGAAGGAATGGATGGATAGGTTGATTATTTCTAGTTTATTTAAAATGGAGGTTCGTCGTTGGTGGTGGTTGCCCATCCGCCGCCGGCTGTTGTTGTAGAGGCTGCAGCCCACGGATCATCTGAGAATGTTTCAGTTGATGCGGCAGCTGAACCAAATGAACCAGTAGATGCACCACCGGCAGCACGTTGTGTACGTGTCACCTTTGCAGTTGCACTACGTAGTGATGGACCAACTTCATCAACTTCAACCTCAAATACTGTGCGCTTTTCGCCTTCTTTAGTTTCATATGAACGCTGCTTTAGACGACCTGAGAGAATTACGCGCATTCCTTTTGTCAGTGACTCTGCAACATTTTCTGCTGCTTGACGCCAGATCTGACATTGTAAAAAGAGACTTTCGCCATCTTTCCACTCGTTGGTTTGCTTATCTAAGTAACGAGGTGTTGAGGCAACACGAAATTTCGCTACGGCCGCACCTGATGGTGTGAAACGTAACTCCGGATCATCGACAAGGTTGCCGATCATTGTGATTGTTGTATCTCCTGCTGCCATTTCTTTTCCTCTTTCTCTACGTATCTACTCTGGGGTCCGTGCTAAACGGATACTCATCAAAGTATCGGATTACTCCGATAATTTACTCTGGACGAATAACCTTTGTGCGTAAGACTGACTCATTCAAATTGAGTTGGCGATCCAACTCTTTGATGGCAGCTGGTTCGCAGTGCATATCTACGACTGCGTAAATGCCTTCGGCTTTCTTCAAAATTTCAAAGGACATACGACGTCGGCCCCACACATCGAGCTTGTCGACGCGGCCTCCGCTGTCTTTGATGATCTTGAGATAAGTCTCAAGGCTTGGTGTGACTGTGCGTTCTTCAAGTTCTGGATCAAGAATGACCATTAATTCATAGTGACGCATGCGTTAACCCGACCTCCTCTGGACTAAGACGGCCACAGTATTTCTGTGACAGGAGGGTTAGTGCTTGTATTGCTGGCCAAGAGTAACTGCTGCGCGCAGTAAGTGAAAATCACGCTCGGATTTATGCGTGCGAGCGCTGCCGTACTAGTTCTTAGGAGTCTGAACGCCGCCCGATGTCATAACGATGGGTTCAAGGCCGCCGATATTAGATGGTGCTGGGAAATCCATTACTGGTTGGCCCTTAAGTGCGCCTTTCATAAACGCAGTCCAAATACGCGCTGGAAATGATCCACCAGTTACGGATGTCAATCCACCAATACCGTTAAGTGTTTGTGTTGCGTCATCTCTAAAGAATGAAACAGTTGCAGCAAGTTGTGGTGTGTAACCACTAAACCAGGCAGATGCGTTTGATTGTGATGTTCCGGTTTTTCCTGCAGCAGGTCGACCAAGTGAAAGTGCTGCGGCACCTGTTCCGCCATTTACAACTGATTTAAGTGCATACGTTAGATCAGCCATCACTTCTTTTGAAAATACTTCTTCTGTTTGTGGCTTGCCTTCGTAGAGCACGCCTTTGTTAGAGCCAATAACACTTGTGACTAAATATGGTTTTGATTTAATTCCTTGTGCCGCAAATGTTGCATATGCATTAGTGACATCGATGACGCGCGGGCTGGCGGGTCCCAGTGCTACAGATGGTGTTGGCATCATTGCAACGCTCTCTGGAATTCCTGCACGACGTGCAGCGCTTACAACATTATCCAAACCTGCTTTTTGTCCTAGTGGAACGTAGACAGTGTTAATGGAGTGTTTTGTAGCAAATAACAAATCTACTTGGCCCCAACCTTCGTTGCCGTAATTACCAACTTCGTAAGGTTTGCCAATATCATCAAAAGTTTGTGGTGAATCACCATTCCACATCGACGTCAATGGAATTCCTGCTTCAAGTGCTGCGATAAGTGCAAATGGTTTAAATGTTGATCCGGCTAGCGCGATTGCCTGAGTTGCATCATTGAGTTGGCGCTTTAAGTAATCAGCGCCTCCGTACATCGCAACTATTTCGCCAGTGCCAGGTCGAATTGCAGCTAGCGCAATATGTAGATTCTCTGGAACCTTTGTTGGTGTTAATTTGTTAATGGCATCGACAGCAGCGGTCTGTGCTCGTTGATCAATAGTTGTTTTGATTATTAATCCACCGACTTGCAACTGCTCTTCGGTAAATCCAAGGGCTTTCAACTCTTTTGAAACCGCTTCGATGATGTGTCCCTTTGGACCACTGAGCGATCCTGATGTTACGCGCGGTGCAATTGTTGGAAACTTAATCTTTGCGGCATCCTCAGGTGTCAGCGTCTTTGCATCAATCATGCCTTTTAATACGTAATCGAATCGGGCGGTCAGACGTTCTTCATTCTCTTTTGAGTATGACGGGTCATAAAAACCAGGTGAGCGCAAAATACAAGAAATTACGATTGCTTGAGAATTCGTGAGTTGATCAACGTTGCGATTGAAGTACTGCTGTGAAGCGGTTTGAACGCCGTATGAACCGCGACCAAAGTAAATAGTGTTGAGGTAACTCTCGAAAATTTGATCCTTCGATAGTTGATTCTCTAATTTAATTGCGATTACCAACTCTTTAATTTTGCGCTGGATTGTGCGCTCGGGGGTTAGAAAAGCAGTTTTCGCATATTGCTGCGTGATGGTCGAGCCACCCTGCAGTGATCCGCCCCTTAAATTATTTATGACTGCTCGCGCAATGCCTGTAACGCTAAATGCTCGGTTTGAATAAAAGCTGCGATCTTCAGCCGCTAGAACAGCGTTACGAACATTCATTGGAATCTTTGCAAGCGGAACAATCTGTCTGTTTTCAGAACCTACGCGACCTATTTCCTCGCCATTTGAATATTGAATGATTGTTGATTGGCTATTAACGAATGCGTTTGCATCCGGAATCGATACCGTGAAATAGGCAAAGGCAAAGAGCGTTGTGCCGGCGATAAAACCAAATCCGCCTACAAAAATCGCTGCTCTAATCAATAATTTGCGCACGGCGACAGATTACCCCTTTACCCAATCTTCATCTTCAAGCGTGCGTACACGCCGAGGTGGTTTGCGTTCTATTCCATCTCCTAGAACAAAAGATGCGGACAAATGATTCCACGAACAGTCGCGGCAGACTTCAACGATATACACACGAAATTCACCGAATTCACCTTCCATCTCTGAAAGTTCATCCGGAGTTTTAATTCGACCTGAATACTGACCAAGTTGGTCACCAAAGGCGTAACGCAATTCAACTAAAGAAGTCTTTTTGCAGACAGGGCAGTTGCGATCAACTCTTTCGCCGTGAAACTTTGCAGCTCTCATGAGGTACGGATCTGCATCGCACGCATCGACAACACCGCGAAACAACTTAAGAAGCGTTGCGCGCTTATCAAGTGAGTAGTCGATATAGGAGCGTTGCGACTTCATAATAGGCAAGAATAATCCTTGTTCGCTAACTACGCTTGCCCTATGAATTTCTGGGAACTTTTGCGCCACCCCAGACTCTCACGACTGCTCGGAGTGCGTTGGAGTGGCCAGGTAACTGATGGGTTGTTTCAAAGCGCACTGGCTTCATTTGTTTTGTTTTCACCAGAACGCCAAGCAGATGCTTTAAGCGCCGCAGTTGCATTTGCAGTTGTTCTCTTGCCTTATTCACTCGTTGGTCCATTTGTTGGAACAATTTTAGATCGCGTTTCAAGACAACGTGCGTTGCTTTTTGCAAACGCTGCTCGTGGAATAAACCTCTTAGTTGTTGCGCTCTTGGTATTTAGTGGGCAAACAGGAATTCTCTTAACTGTCTTTGTGCTTATTGCATTTGGTATCAACCGTTTAATTCTTGCTGGACTCTCTGCAGGTTTACCGCTTGTTATTGAATCTAAATCATTGATTAGCGCTAACGCACTCGCTGTGACAGGTGGTTCTGTGTTAGTTGTTCTAGGTGGCGGTCTCGGAGTAGCAATTCGAAACTTATTTGATTCTTTAGCTGTTGCCGATCACGCCGATGCAATTTTGGTTTTGATCGCATCCGGTGGTTATCTCACCGCATCACTTCTGGCTCTGCGATTAGGACATAAAGAAATAGGACCGCTGCCACATGAAATTAAGGAAGCTAGTCTTAAAGAGGGCATTATTGAAATGCGCGAAGGTTTCGCTTTCTTGCGCACACATCAAGATGCAATTCGCGGAATTCTTGCAACCGCTGTGCAACGTGGTGGAATAACAGCTCTGACATTGACTGCGCTTTTGTTGCAGCGAAATACTTTTAATTCACCTGATAATCCTGAAGACGGGTTAAGAGGTTTTGGAATTGTTTTAGCAATTGCAGGAATCGGAATAACTATTGGCGCACTTACTGCTCCATATGGTGTTGCTCGTTTTGGCCGTCACCGTTGGATTAAATGGTCGATGCTCTTGAGTGCATTTGGACCGCTCATACTCGTTGTTTCGCAGACTGAAATAGCTCTTGCACTTACTGGTTTCTTTGTAGCTTTATGTGGTCAGAATGTGAAAGTTACAAATGATGCACTCGTGCAATCCAAGATCGATGATTATTACCGCGGCCGCGTATTTGCTGTGTATGACGTCTTAGTAAATGGCGCAATTGTCAGTGGTGGTTTAATTGCTGCGCTGTTGCTTCCAACAAGTGGTGTGACACCTTGGGTTCCTGCACTTGTCAGTGCAATGTACTTATTGGTTGCGCTTCGATTGTTGCACCCAAAAAAGTTCTATCTCAAGGCTTAGATTTCCACCAAGCCAGTAACTCTTGCGTGGCTGCTTCCTCGCCGATTGGTCCACGTTCTAGACGAATTTCCATTAAGAAATCCAGTGCACGACCAACATCTGCAGATGGTTTGATACCTAATATCTGCATTATTTGTGCACCATCTAGATCTGGGCGAATCCTTGATAACTCTTCTTGCTCCATCAATACTGCGATTCTGTTTTCTAAACTGTCATACGTTGCAGCCAAACGTTGGGCTTTCTTGGCGTTACGAGTAGTGCAATCTGCGCGAGTTAAGACGTGTAAGTGTGTGAGCAATTCGCCCGCATCGCGCACATAGCGGCGAACAGCAGAATCACTCCACTCTCCATCGCCATAACCATGAAAACGTAGGTGCAGAGCGATCAAAGTTTCGACAGCTTCGATTGTGTGATTATCAAAGTGCAGCGCTTTAAGGCGCGAAACAGCAAGACGCGCGCCAACTATTTCGTGATGGTGAAATGAAACTCCACCGCCATCGATGAGTGCACGAGTCTTTGGTTTCCCAATATCGTGCAATAAAGCGGCAAGGCGAATCACAAGGTTTGGGCCATCTAAACGATGTTCTAGTGCAATTGCTTGCTCAAGAACTGTCAGCGAGTGCTCGTACACATCTTTATGGTGATGGTGTTCATCGATTTCTAATTGAAGTTTTGGAATCTCAGGCAGAACAATTGCTGCCAGTCCAGTTTCTACAAGAATGGTAATTCCGGCGCGCGGATTCTTTGACATCAGAGTCTTTGTTAATTCATCGCGAACTCGCTCTGCAGAAATAATTGAGATGCGTTCTGTCATCGACTTCATTGCAGATAAAACATCTGGTGCAATCTCAAAACCGAGTTGGCTGGCAAAACGCGCTGCGCGCATCATGCGCAATGGATCATCAGAAAATGATTGCTCTGCGCTACTTGGTGTGCGAAGTAATTTCTTTCCTAAATCTTCCAGGCCATTGAAAGGATCGATAAATTCTGGTGTTTCCGATGTAAGTTCGAGGGCCATTGCGTTGATTGTGAAGTCACGACGAGATAAATCACCATGAATATCTTTACCGTATTGAACTTCTGGCTTTCGACTCTGTGGGTCATAGGTTTCGCTGCGATACGTTGTTACTTCAACAGTTGTATCACCACGTTTACCCGCAACAGTTCCAAATTCAATTCCAGTTTCCCAGATGTTTTCTGCCCACTTAGAGAGAATCTTTTTTGTATCTTGTGGTTGCGCATTAGTTGTGAAATCTAAATCATTTCCAAGTCGACCAAGGATTGCATCGCGCACAGGTCCACCAACTAAGGCCAGTGTGAAACCTTCTGCCTTAAAGGCAGCAGCGAGTGAGCTAGCTAAAGGTGCGCGTTCAATGAGTGAACGAATAGCCAGTTCTCCTGCGGCGCCAAGTGCTGTACTCACAATAAGTAAGGTTAGAGCAGTAGCCTTACTCCATGACCCCGGCACCTGGTGCGGGCAGCGAAGGTACGAAGAAAAAGCGGAAGCGCAGACGCCCCGCCAATCGCGCCCCACAAACTTCTACTTCTGGCACGACCCCCACACCAAGTAAAAAAGCTGCGCGCCCATACGCCAAGCGCGTCGATGAGGTAAGTGCTGGTGGACTCGTTATTGATAAGAATGGTGTGCACGGTTTGTTAATTGGTCGGCGCGATCAAAAAGATCCGACAGGTACAAAACTCTTATGGTCACTTCCAAAGGGACATATAGAAGAGGGTGAAACCCCAGAACAGGCTGCTATTCGTGAAGTTGCTGAAGAAACTGGCATTACTTCAGAGATTACACAATCACTCGGTGTTATTGATTTCTGGTTTATGGCTGGTGGAAAACGAATTCATAAAACAGTTCACCACTTCATCTTTAAAGAAAGTGGTGGTGTGCTTACTCCGCAAGAGAGTGAAGTCGATGAGGTCGGCTGGTTTCCACTTGCAGACATAGTTGGGTTGCTCGCATATCCAGATGAGAAAAAACTCATTGCAAAGAATTCAGAGTTGTTGGCATGAAAAAAATAATTTTATTTTTGCTCATTGGAGTCTTTACTCTTCCAGCGCCAGCACAAGCCCAGTCTCGTGAAGTCCAAATAACAGATACCGTGCACAGAAATTTTGATGGCACATTTAGAACTAATGATCTGACTAAAGAGATTGCTATTGGTGGGCGACTATGGAGTCTAATCTTTTTAACTGACTCGACCCCTCGAATTTGGGTTATTGATACTGCTCTTATTGAAGATATCGCTGCAATGACAGAGCCGTATAAGTTGCGCGATGGAACAGAATTTGAACCATCCACCGATGCTGTTAATTTCATATCTCAGTTAAAGAGTGTCGCCAGGAACGCACAGGTGGTTGCACTTCCTTTTGGTAATCCAGATCCCAAACTAGCAAGGCAGCTTGCGCCGAATGAATTAAATTATTATTACAAAGCCGGGCAAGCCCGTTTAGCAACAATCCTTGGACGAGAAGTGCGCAGCGAACCATTAGCCGAGTGGAGCAAAGGGCGAACAGTATTTCCTCAGAATTTACGAGATCAATACGCAAATAATCGAAAAACCCTTGCTGCACTTGCCACAGTTGTCGATCCTGCAGAATTAGCTGATATTCGTGCGCAGTTGGGACGATTGTTATCGCCTTCTTTAAGTCAATCTGATCAAGCTTATTTTTCTTTTAATGCACGACAAGAAGTTAGTAAATACAAAGAGCGCTTGAAAATCTTTGCTGGTAAATATCAATTAACCTCTGCAAAGTCGGATTTACCCATCACCCTGGCCAATGGATTTGCTACACCTATTGAAATAGATTTGAAGTTATCTGCTGGCTCATCTCGTATCAGAATTGAAAATGTAGAAAACATTGTTCTTCAACCTAATTCAAAGACTCAAATATCTGTGCCTATAGAAGTATTTGCACCTGGCCAGACCTTTATAAATGCTGAATTTGTAAATAAAGATGGCCGCGTTATTGGTGATTCAGTTGAGTTTTCACTCAATCTGACTGTCATTGATTCTCGAGTTGCTTGGTTTACTACCGGAGCCGCAGTACTTTTGTTCCTGGCCGCGATTACCCAGAGCGTGCGACGAGTGCGGAGGGCGCGTAAGTGAAACAACACGAACTCTTCCGTGCTTCTAGTGTGATGGCTGTTGGAACAATTCTTTCTCGCATAACCGGTTTTATCGGAGGCGTAATTATCATTGCGACTCTTGGAACCGCTCTGCTTGCGGATGCATTCAACGTTGCAAACACCATGCCTAATATTTTGTATAACTTGTTAGTTGGTGGCGCACTCACTGCAATTTTTATTCCACAGCTTGTGCGCGCATTTGATGATGCCGATGGTGGACACTTGTTTGCATCTCGGCTTGTCACAACAATTAGTGGAATCCTCTTAGCTTTGGTTGCTGTTGGAGTTATCTTTGCGCCGCAACTTGTCTATGTTTACGCACCAAGTTTTTCTACACCTGGTTTTGAAACTGAACGTGAAATTGCAATTACTCTCACTCGTTATTGCTTGCCTCAGATCTTTTTCTTAGGGTTATTTACAATGCTTGGCCAAGTTGCTAATGCGCGTGGATCTTTTGCTCCATTGATGTGGGCGCCTATTGCAAACAACCTCGTTATCATCGTTGTCTTCTCAGCCTTTTTGATCAAGTGGCCAAGTGTGAGTGTTGATTCAATTACATCTACTCAACTTCAGATTCTTGGTTGGGGATCTACTTTCGCAATCGTCGTTCAAGCTCTCATTCTTGTGCCTGTTGTAAAGAGATCCGGGATAAAGATCCGTCCAAAGTGGGGATTCCAAGGTTTGGGTAAATCTTTCTCACTTGCTGGATGGACTCTGGTTTATGTGCTCATCTCACAAATTGGTTACTTAATCACCGTTAATGTTGCAACAACTGCAGCAGTTGATAGTGCAAAGGCTGGAATTACAACTGGTGTTGGGTTAACTCCCTTTAAAAATGCTTATCTCATTATGCTATTGCCTTATTCGATTGTCACTGTCTCAATAATTACCGCTTTGTTACCACACATGTCGAAGTTAGCTATTAACAAAAAAGTGGATGATGTAAAAGATCAAATATTGCGTGCGATTAAAACGGTTGGTGTTTTAACAATCCCTGCCTCTGTAGCATTTTTCTTATTTGGTCCACTTATTACTGAAGTTCTATTCTTTGGAATTAGTAAGAAAGATGGAATATACGTTGGATATGTTTTGTCAGCCTTAAGTCTTGGCCTGGTGGCTTTTTCAATTAATCTCGTACTTATTCGTGGTTTTAATGCTTTTGAAGACACTCGCACGCAAGTATGGTCGATTCTAATAATTAACATTATTTCCGTTGGGCTCTCATATTTATTTTTAGCGGTACTGCCAAGTGATTGGGTGACTGTTGGTTTAGGTTTTGCTTTCTCTGTTAGCTATTTAATTGGCTTGTTTATAACGCTGCGGTTATTGAAAAAACACACAGGGACAATCCATGTTCGTGAATTTATTGGTCAACATGGACGACTTTTATCGGCCTCACTAATTGCAATGTTGCCAATTTTTGCAATCTCACAATATTTTGGATGGGTTGGCTCAGATCAATCTTCTTTGATTCGAGCTAGTGAACTTCTCTTTGTAATCGTTGCTGGAACACTCGGTTATTTCCTAGCTGCAAAGGCTTTGCGAATAAGTGAAGTGAGCGGAATTACTGCGCTGATTCTGCGCCGCAACAAGGTTGCGGAATAAACAGGCTTAAACTGAGGTTATGGTGAACACATGAGCGAAAAAATCCACGAAGTTGTCATTGTTGGTTCTGGACCAGCAGGTTATACCGCTGCAATTTATGCTGCGCGCGCGCAACTCGAACCAATAATGTACGAAGGTTCTGTGACCGCCGGTGGTGCACTCATGAACACAACAGAGGTTGAAAATTTCCCTGGTTTCACAGATGGCATCATGGGTCCGGATTTAATGGATTCAATGCGCAAACAATCCGCTCGTTTTGGTACAAAGTTAATTACAGATGACATTGTTGAAATGGATTTAAAGGGTCCTGTTAAAACACTCAAAGATGGTTCTGGAAACGTTCTTAAATCTAAATCAGTAATTCTTGCAATGGGTTCTGCATATCGCGAAATCGGTTTAGAGAATGAAAAACGTTTATCTGGTCGCGGTGTTTCATGGTGTGCAACCTGTGATGGATTTTTCTTCCGTGACCAAGAGATTGCAGTTGTTGGTGGCGGAGACTCTGCTGTTGAAGAGGCAACATTTCTCACAAAGTTTGCAAGCAAAGTAACGTTGATTCACCGCCGTGATTCATTGCGCGCATCAAAGATTATGGCTGATCGCGCAAAAGCCAATCCAAAAATTGAATTCTTATGGAACACAGAAGTTACTGATGTTCTGGGTGAAGCAAAAATGGAAGCGTTGCAATTAAAAAATACCCTTACTGGCGCCGTAACAAAGCGTGAATTCGGTGCACTATTTGTTGCAATCGGACATATCCCGCGCAGTGAGTTAATTACTACTCAAGTTGATTTAGACGCAGAAGGATATGTAAAGGTCGAAGGTCGTTCTACAAAAACCAATATCGAAGGTGTTTTTGCATGCGGAGACCTTGTCGATCACACGTATCGCCAGGCAATTACAGCCGCTGGCTCAGGATGTCAGGCTGCTCTCGATGCTGAAAAATTTCTTTCACACTAGTAAAGTTAAGTAAATAATCCAAACAAGGGGAAGCCATGAGCGCAGCAATATCAGTCACAGCAGCAACATTCGATGAAGTTGTACTAAAGAGCAGCACACCTGTTTTAGTTGATTTCTGGGCAGAATGGTGTGGACCTTGCCGCGCAGTTTCACCAATCCTTGATGAGATCGCAAAAGAGCATGGCGATAAGTTAAAAATTGTAAAGCTCAATACAGATGAAGAGTCTGCGATTGCAATTAAGTACGGCGTGACATCAATTCCGATGTTAAATGTTTACGTCAATGGCGAAGTTGTTAAGACAATCATTGGTGCAAAGCCAAAGCCAGCACTACTTAAAGAACTCGAAAGCTTTATCTAATTAATTATGAAAGAGCTCTCTGAAGAAGAGATCCGCTCTTTTCAACAATCGCGCGGGTTAACTGTTACAGGCATTATCAATGATGTCACTGCTCGCGCGCTCGAAGAAGCTCGGTGGAAATTAGGAGATCGCTCTCTCTATTTACAAGAACCGCCATTGATGCGCGGAGATGATGTTGCGGCGCTGCAATCACGATTAACCGAAATGGGTTTTGATTGCGGAAGAGTCGATGGTATCTACGGCGAACTAACAGCTAAGGTTGTTAAAGAGTTTCAAAAGTCTGCAGGTATTTCAGTAGATGGAAAGTGTGGACCCGCCACAGTTATTGCGCTAATTCGTTTAACAAAAATTGTTTCTGGTGGTGCTCCATCACAGTTGCGCGAAAACGCTTCACAAAAAAATCGCGGTCCGGCTCTTGCTAACAAGGTAATTGTGATTGACCCAAGTTTGGGTGGTAAAGAACAAGGCAATAGTGCCAACGAGATTATTGAATCTGAGATTGTTTATGACATTGCTCAACGAGTTGAAGGACGTTTGCTAGCACTTGGTGCGAGTGTTTTTCTTACTCGTGGCGCAAATAATTCTCCAAGTGAAGCAGAACGAATTACATTTTCGAATAAACAAGAAGCTGATCTGATGATTTCTCTGCACGTAGATTCACATTCAAATCCAGAAGCACGTGGTGTAGCAACGTATTTTTATGGAAGCGATGCGCACGGAATACACTCAATTGTCGGCCAAAGATTTGCATCCCTTGTGCAGCGCGAAATTTGTGCGCGCACCGATTTACTCAACTGCCGCACACACGCAATGAGTTGGGATTTATTGCGTTTAACAAAAGCTCCGGCGGTTCGTATTGATCTTGGCTATGCCACTAATTCATCAGATGCCAGCCGTTTGGCCCGCCCTGATTTTCGTGATGTGATTGCAGAGTCTTTACTTATTGCGATTCAACGCCTTTATTTAGCTACTGAAGATGACGCAAAAACCGGCACCCTTCGCATCTCTGACTTACGTAGTGCAGGTCTTCGCCGCTGACGACAAAAGCGCCATCTGTGGGATGATTGGCGGATGAGCGAAATCTCCACGCGTCACCAAACAGGTGCTCCGCAAAATCTCGAGCAACGTTTTGCGGCTCGCGCTGCGGGTATGCAACCGAGTGAGATTCGCGCTCTCTTTGCTGTTGCATCACGACCAGAGATTGTTTCCCTTGCTGGTGGAATGCCAAATCTTTCCGCACTGCCGATGAAGATGATGGCAAGTGTTGTTAATGATTTGATTTTAACTAACGGAACAGAAGCGCTCCAGTACGGAAGCGGCCAAGGTCATCCAAGGCTTCGCGAACAAATCTGCGAAATGATGGCACTCGAAGGAATTCGTGCACATCCTGAAGATGTTGTTGTCACAACTGGTTCGCAGCAAGCACTTGATCTGATTTCTAGAATATTTATTGATCCGGGCGATGTTGTATTAGTAGAAGCGCCTTCTTACGTTGGAGCACTCGGAACCTTCCATCAATATCAAGCATCTGTTGTGCACGTTGCAATGGATGACGACGGATTGATTCCTGATGCGTTGCGTGATGCAATCAAAACAACTCGCGCTGCTGGTCACAAAATTAAGTTTTTGTATTTGATTCCAAATTATCAAAACCCAACTGGTGTTTTATTGCCAGCAGATCGCCGAACAGAAATTCTCGAGATTTGCCGAACAGAAGAAATCTTTGTTGTTGAAGATAATCCGTATGGCTTACTTGGTTTTGATCGTCCGAGCCCAAACGCGATGCGCGCAGAAGATAGTGAAAATGTTATTTACCTAGGATCTTTCTCAAAGACGATTGCCTCTGGTTTGCGCGTGGGTTGGGCACTTGTTCCACCATCGCTAAAAGATAAATTGGTTATTGCAAGTGAATCATCAATTTTATGTCCATCTAACTTTTCTCAAATGACAATCTCTAATTACTTAGCTGATCAACCATGGCGCGATCAGATTGCATCATTTTGCGATTTATATAAAGTGCGCCGCGATGCAATGTTGCAAGCACTCGAAGAGCACTTTCCGGCATCTGCTACATGGACAAAGCCTGGTGGTGGGTTTTATGTCTGGGTTAACTTGCCACCTGAAATTGATACGAAGTTGCTTGTTCCAAAAGCGATTGTTGCAAAGGTCGCATATGTTCCAGGCACTGCGTTTTATGCAGATGGCCTTGGTTCGTGGCAGTTACGTTTATCTTTCTGTCACCCAACGCCAGAGCGTATTCATCAAGGTGTTGCAGCACTCGGCGGCGTCATTAAGCAAGAGATCGAACGCCGCAACGGCAATAAATTAAATTAACCCTTTATTTTCTTGATAATTCGCGCAAGGTCGGCATAGCCCGAAAACTCAATTGAAATCTCGCCCTTTGTCTTTCCGCCCTTAATCTTCACGCGGGTATCAAGGTGATCTCCTAATTGCTCTGCAATCTCATTTACTTCAGGTGATGTTCCACCTGATTTCTTCTTTGCTTTGCTCGTACTCTTTGGAGATGTTGCGGCGATAATCTCTTCAACCGCGCGAACACTTAAACCTTCGGCAACAATGCGTTTTGCTAGGCGATCAATCTCTATTTCATTGCTTAATCCAAGCAAAGCGCGTGCGTGTCCAGCGCTGATAACACCAGATGCGACTCTGCTCTGAACACTTGATGGCAAGTTAAGTAAACGCATTGTGTTTGAAATAAGCGGACGAGAGCGACCAAGTTTATGTGCAAGCTCGTCGTGAGTGCAATTAAAGTCTTGCAGTAATTGTGTGTATGCCGCAGCTTCTTCGAGTGGATTAAGTTGGCTGCGATGAATGTTTTCGATCAGCGCTTCGCGCAGTAATTCATTATCTGGAGTCTGGCGAATAATTACAGGAATGCTACGAAGTCCCGCTAGCTTTGCTGCGCGGAAACGTCGTTCACCCATAACTAATTCATAACGCCCTGGCGATGTCTGTCGTACAACTGGTGGTTGCAGAATTCCTATTTCTTTAATGGATGCAACGAGTTCTGCCATTGCTTCTTCATTAAAGACAGTGCGAGGTTGTTTTGGGTTTGGTGAGATCGAATCAATAAAAACTTCGTTCTGTTGTGCAACTTCATTGCCACCAACAGTAAGTGAAGTTGGAATCAATGCATCTAAGTTTGTACCTAATCCCCCGCGTTTTGCACTCATGCAATTTCACCGCTCTGTTTTAATTTGTAATTAATGCTGACAACATTTGAATCAAAAGCTTTTCCGCGATCTGCGACTTCGCGCGCAACTTGCATATAAGCAAGTGCACCAGGCGATGTTGGGTCGTACGTCATAACTGTCTGTCCGTATGAAGGAGCTTCAGATACGCGTACTGCACGTGGGATTGGAATATCAATTAACTCATTTGGAAAGTGTGAGCGAACACTTGCTGCAACATCATTTGCTAAACGTGTGCGACCATCAAACATTGTTAAGAGAATTGTTGAAAGCTCTAGTGTTGAATTCAAACGCTTCTTAACAACTTGATATGTTTCAAGTAATTGAGTTAAACCTTCGAGTGCGTAATATTCACATTGAATTGGAATCATTAACTCTTTCGCTGCTGCAAATGCGTTAACAGTTAACAAACCTAAACTTGGTGGGCAATCAATAAATATGTAGTCATACGGATTGCCTTCTTTAATCTTTATATTTACTAACTCATCGATCGCTTCTTTAAGTCGCAATTCGCGAGCAACCATTGAAACTAAATTGATCTCTGCTTGCGCTAATCCCGTATTAGATGAGATGCAATCAAGAGAAGGAAAGCCTGCGACTTTTTGTACAACGGTTGCAATATTTGCTGTGCCCATCAAAACTTCATAGATTCCGTTGTTATCACGGTGCTCAACACCTAGAGCAGTAGATGCGTTTCCTTGTGGATCAAGATCGATTACTAAAACGCGAAGGCCACCCATAGATAGGGCTGCTGCGATATTGACCGCTGTGGTGGTTTTGCCTACCCCGCCCTTTTGGTTGGCCACTGTGAAGATCCGAAGGTGCTCGGGTTTGGCCATCGGCTCTTTTAGTCGGCGGACGCCGATGACCTGCTTTGTTTCACGTGAATCATCAGGCATGGCCGTAGTTAAGCACCTTTGGGTACCGCAACTATTCGTGCAGGCTCTATGCCCTCTAAAGAAATTTCATGTAAGCGTGCACCGGGTACGCCTGCCATCTCGGCAGCGGCATTTTCGCCCTTCATCGCCAGCAAGGATCCTCCGGGTTTAATTAGATGCCAGGATATTTTCTTCAATTTTTCTAGTGGGGCCACAGCTCGGGCCGTTACATAATCCGCGCTCTTCTTTACGCTCTGGGCTTGGCCTCGAATAACGGTAATTCCTGTGCCGGCGGTCGCCTCTTCGAGAAAATCGACCCGGCGTTGAAGGGGTTCAATCAGAGTTACCTTTAAATCTGGACGAGCCAAAGCAATGACGATTCCGGGTAAACCTGCTCCGGATCCGATATCAAAGACCGTTGCCCCCTCTTTGAAGAGGGTCGTGACAGGTAGGCAGTTAAAGATGTGGCGCTCCCAGATCCGATCTGCTTCGCGGGGGCCAATCAGGCCGCGCTCAATTCCAACGCCCTGTAAAAAGGCGGCGTATGCGGTAATCGCCCCTACTGAGCTGGGAAAATACCGCTCGATGAGGGTTTCACGTGAAACCTCCACCATTTTTAGGCTGGGTAAATAACTACGTAGCGATCTGGGTCTTCACCATCAGATTCACTCGTTAGCCCTAGATCCTGGATGGTGTCGTGGATGACCTTGCGCTCAAAAGCGTTCATCGGATCCAACTTGATGGATGAGCCAGTGGTCTTCGCCTTCTCAGCCATCTTCTCAGCGAGCTTTTTTAGCTCTGCTTTTCGTCCTGAGCGGAATCCTTCGATATCGAGCATTAAACGGCTGCGATCCCCTGTTGAAGTCTGTACCGCTAAGCGGGTTAACTCTTGAAGAGCATCGAGTACCTGGCCTTGATCGCCGACTAGGTGGTTGAGTTTGCCACCGACGATTGCCAGGGCTGCTCGTCCATTTTCAACATCAATATCAATATCGCCATCTAGATCGGCGATGTCGAGTAGTCCCTCTAGGTAATCCGCTGCGATATCGCCCTCTTCTTCGAGTTTGGCCGCACTCTTTGGAGCCTTAAGGTCTGCATTTGCATCAGACTTCACTTCTTCAACTACTACTTCTACAGCTTTGCTCTTTGCCATTTTTTGTCCTTGCCACCCAAAGTGGGTATGTAGTGTTTTAAGCCTTTTTGTACCGTTATATACCGGTATAAGCGGTTTTACTTCTTCTTTTTCTTCTTCTTAGCTTTTGGTTGCTGGCGTTGACCCTTAACGTCATCTTCTGGACGAACTTCGTCAATGGTGGTGCCATCAATAACTGTTCCGGCTTTGCGTGCTTTTTTACGTTGTAACTCTTCATACGCAGGAGATCCTGGTGTTGGGTTTCGTTTAATTACGTAGTACTGCTGTCCCCATGTCCACAAGTTTGTTGTTGACCAATAAATAAGAACACCGATTGGGAAGTTAACGCCAGAGATTGCAAAAATAACTGGGAATAAATACAACATAATTTTTTGCTGTTGCAACATCATGTTGTTGCTGGAATCCATCTTTGGCATTCCTTTAACCATCAACTGACGTTGTGTTGTAAATGTTGTTGCGGACATGAAAGCAATTAAAAAGACTGTAACGATTTTTACAGTAGTGCTGGATGTTCCGAGAAATGTCTCCGAGATTGGTGCACCAAAGAATTTTGCTTGTGCTGCATTAACGACATCTGCTTGTGTAAAAACACCGTGTCTAACTGGTGGGTTTTTTCCGATTCCATTAAGTACTGTAAAGAGTGCAAAGAAAATTGGTGCCTGCGCCAAGATTGGAAAACAAGAAGCGAGAGGATTTGTTTTGTGCTCTTTATAGAGCTTCATCATCTCTTCTGATTGCTTCTGGCGATCATCTTTGTACTTGTTTTGAATCGCCTTCATGTGTGGCTGCAAAGCTGTCAATGCGCGCTGGCTCTTGATCTGCTTTACAAAGAGTGGAATTAAAATAATACGAATAATAATTACGAGGCCGATGATTGAAAGGCTCCAGGTCACACCACTAGCTGAACCAAAGATTGGTGCGAGCAAGTTGTGAATATTAATAATGACCCAAGAAACAGCGGTATATAAGGGGTTTAGGATCGAGCCCATGATTAGATTCCTGCCTTCTGTGATTTCATAACAACATAGTCAACGCCGCCATGTGACCATGGGTTGCAGCGCACTAACCGCCAGGCCGCCATTGCTATTCCTTTTACTCCGTACTCTTCAATTGCAGTTGCTGCATATGATGAGCAAGATGGGTAGTACTTACAACGCGGAGCAAACGCTGGCGAGATCCACTTTTGATAAAAACGAATGGGCGCTACTAGGAGAATTTTCATTGGGCCGCCGCCTGATTAGATTTTTTAACAAGGCGGGAAATAATTTCTGAAACCTCTAGATTGGTTTGTGCTTTTTCTGCTTTACCGATTGCTCGCAACACAAAGAGTGATCCTTGTGGCAAAGCTGAGATATTTTGCGCAATGGCGTGACGCGCTTTGCGTGCAATACGGTGACGAAGCACAGACCCTCCAACGCTTTTGCTAATAATTAATCCAGCTTTGGGGCTTTCATTAGTACTTGTGAGATAGAGGTATCCAACAAAAAATTCAGTTGCTGCGCGGTGACCACTCTTGGTCGTACGAGCAAAATCTGAGCTTTCTGTTAAACGCGCGCTTTTAGTAAGCACAAAGTTCTTCGAACTCGATTAAGCCGAAAGTCGTACGCGACCTTTAGCGCGGCGAGCAGCGAGCACAGCGC
>JBIIRY010000017.1:0-28339 GCA_044341305.1 Candidatus Planktophila sp.
TTGGTCGTACGAGCAAAATCTGAGCTTTCTGTTAAACGCGCGCTTTTAGTAAGCACAAAGTTCTTCGAACTCGATTAAGCCGAAAGTCGTACGCGACCTTTAGCGCGGCGAGCAGCGAGCACAGCGCGGCCTGCACGTGTAGCCATGCGAGCGCGGAAGCCATGCTTCTTTGCACGACGGCGCGTATTAGGCTGGAAAGTGCGCTTAGTCATTTCGAACTCCTTCTGATCAAACAAATCTAAATCGGGCCATAAATGCGGGGGAAGTGCGGTAAGAGGGGTAACGGTAGAGGTCTGGGGATAACCCGGTCAAACTGGCCCTGGGGGTCATTTTCAGGTTGAGAGTTGTGGATAACTAGTTGCGCTTTTGCCTAAATGGCTCTACTTTTCGCTCTCCTCCACAGGTTTTGGCCCCTCTAAAAGGCTCAACCCGCGGTTTAGGACACAGCCTGTGGATAACCATGTGGATAAGAGCTTTTGAGGGAAAAGGTGCGAAATGGCCGTTATTGAGATGGAACTTACCGATCTCTGGGCCCGTGTTATCGACGTCGTTGCAGCTGATGCGCCACAACACCGCGCATTTCTCTCGCTAACAAAACCACTTGGGTTGCTGCAAAGTGATGGCACAACAAATTTATTGGTTGCAGCCCCAAACGCTTTTGCAAAAGATGTTCTCGAGACCCGTCTTCGCGCACTAGTCAGTGAAGTTCTCACTCGCGAACTCGGTGAGAAAACAAATATCGCCGTCACAATCGATGAGACTCTTGAAGCAACTGATCTTCCGGCGCCAGATGTTGATATTGAAATTGTTCCCGCTCGAGCAGGCACTGGCCGCGAAGATGTAGCAACACATACTTCATCTAAAAACTCTGAGTCTTCTCAACTTAACCCTCGTTATATTTTTGAAACTTTCGTTATTGGTGCATCAAATCGTTTTGCTCACGCCGCAGCCGTGGCCGTTGCTGAAGCTCCAGCGAAGGCATACAACCCGCTATTTATTTATGGTGAGTCAGGGCTCGGAAAAACCCACTTATTACACGCTATTGGGGCTTATGCAAAAGAGCTATATGGCAGCGTGCGCGTGCGATATGTCTCTAGTGAAGAGTTTACAAATGACTTCATTAACTCAATTCGTGATGACAAGGCCTCTGCTTTCCAGCGCCGTTATCGCGACCTAGATATTTTACTCGTTGACGACATCCAGTTCTTAGAAAACAAAGAGCGCACACAGGAAGAGTTCTTCCATACATTTAACACTCTATATAACGCCAATAAACAAATCATTATTTCTAGCGACCGTCCGCCAAAGCAATTAACAACTCTTGAAGATCGCCTGCGCTCCCGATTTGAGTGGGGTTTAATTACAGATATTCAGCCGCCAGAACTAGAGACACGTATTGCGATTCTCCGTAAAAAAGCGGCGCAAGATAAATTAAATGCACCTGATGATGTTCTTGAATACATCGCTTCCAAAATTTCCACAAATATTCGCGAGCTCGAAGGTGCTCTCATTCGCGTTACTGCTTTTGCGAGCCTTAATCGTCAAGGTGTTGATTTAGGTTTGGCTGAAATCGTCCTTAAAGATTTGATTCCAAATGACTCTTCATCAGAAGTAACTGCGGCAACGATCATGGCCCAGACCGCTTCGTACTTCAGTCTTACTATCGATGACCTCTGTGGAACCTCTCGTTCTCGGGTCTTGGTAAATGCCCGCCAGATCGCGATGTACTTGTGCCGCGAATTAACTGAACTCTCTCTTCCAAAAATTGGCCAGACTTTCGGCGGCCGTGATCACACAACAGTGATGCACGCCGATCGCAAGATTCGCCAACTAATGGCAGAGCGTCGTTCTATCTATAACCAGGTGACAGAGCTGACAAATAGGATTAAACAGCAGGCAAAAGCGTAAATAGTCCAAATTCTCCTATTTAGGGGTGTTTACCCCCAAGGTGGGGAAAACTTGTGGATAACTGTGGAGATCTAGCCGATTTCTGTGGGTAACTTACAAGTTATAGAAGTAGTGAGTGTGAGAAAGGGGTTGTGTAGTGAAGTTAGGTCGTATTACACACAGCTTCGCCCACAGAAGAAGTGGAGAAGTTCAAAGCTCTGACATGGGCTTTTACTCTTTGCCCACAGATAACGCTCTAGTTACTACTACTACCTTTATATATAGAAACTCACCCGGTAGAGAACTTACACACAACACAATGACCAATAAGAGAATGAAGAGAGGTGCGGCGTGAAATTCACCGTCGAACAATCAGCTTTAGTAGGTGGCGTTAACTGGGTTTCGCGTTCTTTATCCACGCGCCCAATCATGACCACACTCCTAGGAATAGTTATCGATGCAACAGGCGAAGAAGTCTTTCTATCTGGATCTGATTTAGAGACATCGAGCAAGGCTCACTTCAAAGCCGACATAAAAGAAAAAGGGAAAGTTTTAGTTCCAGGAAGATTACTCGCTGAAATCACGCGCTCTCTTCCTAACAAACCAATATCTATTTCTTTAGATGGCTCACGCGTTTTAGTTACATCAGGATCTGCAAAGTTCACACTTCCAACACTTTCGCTTACTGATTATCCAAACCTTCCAGAGTTGCCAGAACCAACTGGTGTAATCGCAAGCGACACATTTGCAAATGCTGTTGCACAAGTTGCAATTGCTGCTGGACGCGATGACTCACTACCAACACTTACTGGTGTACATATTGAAGTAAATGAAAATACCGTGACGCTCGCTGCAACAGATCGATACCGTTTAGCGGTGCGCGAAATTCAGTGGCAACCATCACAACCAGGTGTTTCAACAACAGCGCTATTGCGCGCTCGCACAATTGCAGATGCGGCTAAATCACTTGTTGGAGCAAAGAATGTTTCCGTTTCGCTTGCGCCAACAGCAAGCAATGATCGCCTCGCAGGTTTTTCCGGAGATGGCAAAACAATGACATCACGAATGTTGGATGGAACGTTTCCTCCATACCGTCACTTATTGCCACAAGAGATAACAAGCACAGCAGTCATTGAAGTAGCGCCATTTTTAGACTCTGTTCGTCGCGTGGCACTTGTTACAGATAAAACAGTTCCGTTGCGCCTGGAGTTCGCAAACGCACAACTATCACTCGAAGCTGGAGCAGGAGAAGACGCACAAGCAACAGAAGTTCTAGATATTTTATTAACCGGCGAACCAATTTCAATTGCTTTTAACCCAACATATCTAGCAGATGGTTTGCAAGCAGTCGGCACACCATTTGTGCAGATTTCATTTACTGGATCTAGCAAGCCAGCTATTTTGATGGGCAAGGCAGAATCCAACTCACCCGCAATTGAAAACTACCGCTACTTATTAATGCCAATGCGCTACGCCTCATAGGGCTCGCATGCGTATTAAAAAGTTAGAACTCACTAACTTCCGCTCATATAAAGAGTTGTCGTTAGAGCTCTCTCCGGGTGTCTCTACTTTTATCGGTGATAACGGTTGCGGTAAAACAAATATCGCGGAATCAATAATCTATTTATCTTTTCTCTCTTCGCACCGTGTTTCAAATAACCAACCACTTATTACTTTAGGTAACGAACAAGCAATCATCCGCTCTGAAATAACACGTGAAGATCGAACACTTCAAGTTGACCTAGAAATCAATTTAAACAAAGCGAATAGAGCGCGGTTGAATCAAAACCCAACACGTAGCCAACGCGAAATCCTCGGCGCCTGCCAAGTGATCTATTTTTCTCCCGAAGATTTAGATTTAGTGCGCGGAGATCCAAGCCAACGCCGTGACTTTCTAGACAAATTACTTATAACCCGTACTCCGCGAATAGCTGGTGTTATCGCGGATTACGAACGTGTTGTTAAGCAACGTAACGCGCAATTAAAAACTAGATCATCGGCCAACGCACTATCTCCATGGAGTGAACAACTTATTAAATTTGGCGCACAATTATCTGCCGAACGCATTGCCTTGGTAGAAGCACTTAATCCATGGGTTGCTCAAAACTATGCAAACCTAAACGAAGTAAAGGCCGCCAGCATTAGTTATAAATCAAGCACCGAAGGTTTAACCACCGACCCAGAGGTAAACGCACAACTGCTCACAGATCGTTTGGCAGAAATTTCATATCAAGAAATTGAACGTGGTGTGACACTAATCGGACCTCATCGAGACGACTTACATTTACAACTAGGAGAGTTTCCGGCAAAAGGATATGCAAGCCACGGCGAATCCTGGTCTATTGCTATCGCGCTACGTATTGGATCTTTTAACCTTTTAAAGTCCGAAGGCGCAGAACCAATTCTTATTCTTGATGACATCTTTGCTGAACTAGACACTTCACGCCGTCAACAATTAACATCAGTTGCACAAATGGCTGAGCAAACAATTATTACCGCAGCGGTAGAGAGTGATTTGCCAGCAGAGCTGCTTACAGAAAAATACTACGTAACACCGGGTGCGGTTAAGAGAGCGAGAGATTAATGGCAAAACGCGATCTCGCTATAGATTTATTTCGCTCTTTTAAAACAGGAGTAATAAAGAAGAAAAAAGTTATTGAGGTACGAAACAACATTGCAACCGACCCACAATTATTGGGCGAAGCGCTAACAAACCTAATTGAAGAGCGCGATTGGAAATCAGGAGTCGCAGAAGGTTCACTCTTCACACAATGGGCGCTTATTGTTGGTGATGACATCGCACAACACGCTTCACCGATTTCTATAAATGAAAATGTTTTAACAATTCAAACAACATCGACAGCATGGGCAACACAACTAACACTTGTACAAAGTGAAATATTAAAAACAATTCAAAATAATCCATTCGGAACAACCATAGAATCCATTTCAATCATCGGCCCAAACACACCTTCGTGGAAGCGCGGCATCAGATCCACACGCGATGCTCGTGGGCCCCGCGACACGTACAACTAAAGGCTTAACCCAGTAGCCACCCTCAACCTGCAGATTTGCGCTCGGCTATGGCCATCCACACGCCTTATTTACGCCAAACCTACAAAGATTTACCACTAGGATAAGCAGCGTGCTCGTGGGGAATTCCCACCCAGCGGCCTTTAGAGGAGTTTCATGCCAGGCAAGAGCGGTAATTACGACGCTAGTGCAATCACAGTTCTCGAGGGGCTCGAGGCTGTCAGAAAACGCCCAGGCATGTACATCGGATCAACCGGTGAACGCGGCTTACATCATTTGGTTTACGAAGTAGTCGATAACTCTGTCGATGAAGCACTTGCTGGTCACTGCGATGAAATAAATGTAACTCTTATGGCAGATGGCAGTGTTCAAGTCGTCGATAACGGTCGCGGCATTCCAGTGGACATGCACCCAGTAGAGAAAAAACCAGCTCTCGAAGTTGTTCTAACCGTTTTACACGCCGGCGGAAAGTTTGGCGACAGTGGTTACTCAGTCTCTGGTGGATTACACGGTGTCGGCATCTCAGTTGTTAACGCTTTAAGTTCAGATCTCTCTGTCTTTGTACAACGCGATGGTTTTCACTGGACCCAAAGTTACAAACTAGGTGTACCAACAGCTCCAGTTAAAAAAGGGGAAGCATCAACATCATCGGGCACCACAGTTCAATTCTGGCCATCAAAAGAAATCTTTGAAACTACAGATTTTTCATTTGAAATTTTGTCCGCGCGTTTTCGTGAAATGGCGTTTTTAAATAAAGGTCTAACAATTTCACTGACCGATGCTCGCACCGGCCACGTTGATGAAAAAGGCGAGCAATTACAAGCGCGTTACAAGTACGACGGTGGAATTGCTGACTTCGTAAAACACCTCAACGCAACCCGAGGCGAAACACACAAATCAATTATTTATTTCGAATCAGAAGAGAAGAAAAACCGCATGTCACTCGAAGTGGCAATGCAGTGGAACGAGGGTTTTTCCGAGTCTGTCTACACATTTGCTAACACCATTAATACTCACGAAGGCGGAACCCACGAAGAAGGTTTCCGCACAGCTCTTACTTCAATTGTAAATAAATTTGGCGAAGAACAAGGTTTTATCCGCAAGAAAGAAGATCGCCTCACCGGTGACGACGTCCGCGAAGGTTTAACTGCGATTGTTTCAATCAAATTGGGCGAGCCACAATTTGAAGGCCAGACAAAGACAAAACTCGGCAACACAGAAGCAAAATCTTTCACACAAAAAGCCGTTAATGAGTCTCTCACCTCATGGTTTGAACAAAACCCAGCAGAAGGAAAAGAGATTGTTCGAAAGAGTATTGATGCAGCAGCAGCTCGTGTTGCAGCGCGCAAAGCACGCGATTTATCACGCAACCGCAAAGGTTTACTTGAAGGTCGCGGAATGCCAGGAAAGCTTGCAGATTGTCAATGGACTGATCCAGAAAAATGCGAGTTATACATTGTCGAAGGTGACTCAGCGGGCGGCTCAACAAAAGGTGGTCGCGATTCACGCAACCAAGCAGTGCTACCTATTCGCGGAAAGATTCTAAACGTAGAAAAAGCACGTATCGATCGCGTTTTACAAAACAATGAAGTACAAGCGTTAATTACCGCACTCGGTACAGGTGTTCACGATGATTTCGATATTGCAAAACTTCGTTATCACAAAATTATTTTGATGGCAGATGCTGATGTTGACGGACAACATATCCGCACATTGTTACTAACACTTCTCTTTAGATTTATGCGCCCTCTTATCGAACAAGGTTTTGTTTACTTAGCGCAACCACCTCTATACAAACTTAAATGGGGCGGCAAAGAACCAGTTCAATATGCATTCTCTGATCGCGAACGAGATGGTTTTATCAAACTAGGACTAGATGCCGGAAAACGCCTTCCAAAAGAAGACGGCATCCAACGCTTTAAAGGTCTCGGCGAAATGCCAGCAAAAGAACTTTGGGACACAACAATGGACCCAGAACATCGCGTACTCATCCAAGTAACACTCGAAGATGCAGCAGCAGCCGATGATCTCTTCTCTGTATTAATGGGCGAAGATGTAGAACAACGCCGTGCATTTATTCAACGCAACGCTAAAGACGTTAGGTTCTTGGATATCTAATGGATGACCTAACTAAAAAACCAGATTTTGATCGCATTGAAAAAGTCGATCTCCAAGTTGAGATGGCGCGTTCTTATCTCGACTACGCAATGTCAGTCATTGTTGGCCGCGCACTTCCAGATGTTCGCGATGGATTAAAACCAGTTCACCGCCGTGTTTTGTATGCGATGTATGACGCTGGTTATCGCCCAGATAAGGGTTATTACAAATCTTCACGCATTGTTGGTGATGTCATGGGTAATTACCACCCACATGGTGACACTGCGATTTACGACTCTGTAGTTCGTTTAGCTCAACCATGGTCACTTCGTTATCCACTCGTAGATGGCAATGGAAACTTCGGTTCTCCAGGCAACGATCCAGCTGCTGCAATGCGTTATACCGAAGCGCGTTTAGCTCCACTCGCTATGGAAATGATGCGAGATATCGATGAAGACACAGTTAACTTTTCACCAAACTACGACGGACGTTCGCAAGAACCAGATGTATTGCCATCGCGCTTACCTAACTTATTAGTAAATGGTTCTGCAGGTATCGCAGTTGGTATGGCCACAAATATTCCGCCGCACAATCTTCGCGAAATTAGCGAAGGTGTTATGTATGCACTGGAAAACCCAGACATGCCATCAGACCAACTTCTTAAGCACTTGCTCACAGTTGTTAAAGGCCCAGACTTCCCAACAAAAGCGTTAATTGTTGGTCGCACTGGAATTGAAGACGCGTACCGCACAGGCCGCGGATCAATCACGATGCGCGCAGCTGTTCAAGTAGAAGAAATTAACAAGCGCACATGTCTTGTAGTTACAGAACTTCCATACCAAGTAAACCCAGATAATTTAGCGCTGAAAATTGCCGAACTCGTCAAAGATGGAAAAATCAAAGGCATCGCAGATGTACGCGATGAAGGCAACGAACGTCTAGGACAGCGCCTTGTTATTGTTCTGCAGAACTCTGCAATTCCAAAGGTGATTCTTAATAACCTTTACAAGCAGACACAATTACAAGACACATTCGGTGCCAACATGTTGGCACTTGTCGATGGCGTTCCACGCACACTGCGCCTGGATGAATTCATCCGTTATTACATTGAACACCAAGTAGAAGTAATTGTTCGCCGCACAAAATTCCGCCTGGCAGAAAAAGAAAAACGCGCACATATTCTGCTCGGCTATCTCAAAGCGCTGGATGCGCTGGACGCGGTCATTGCATTAATCCGAGCAAGCACAACCCCTGAAGAAGCACGCACAGGGTTGATGAAACTTCTCGATGTAGATGAAATTCAAGCTAACGCAATTCTTGATATGCAGTTGCGTCGTATCGCAGCTCTTGAGCGTCAAAAGATTAATGACGAGTATGACGGCCTCATGAAGGACATCATCGAACTCAACGCAATTCTGATTAGCCCAGAAAAGCAGCGCGAAATAATCAAAACAGAGCTCTCTGATTTAGTAGCGAAATACGGCGACGAACGCCGCACACAAATCGTTGCTAGTGAAGGCGATTTCTCCGCCGAAGATTTAATTCCTGACCAAGATGTAGTTGTCACAATTACTCACGGCGGATATTCAAAGCGCACAGTTGCAGATCTCTATAGATCACAACGACGCGGTGGCCGTGGGGTTAAAGGCGCAGCGCTTAAACAAGACGATGTTGTCGACCACTTCTTTGTTGCATCAACTCACGACTGGTTACTCTTCTTCACAAATCAAGGTCGCGTCTATCGCGCAAAGGTTCACGAATTACCAGATGCTGGTCGCGATGCACGCGGACAACACGTAGCAAACCTGATGGCATTTAAACCAGAAGAACAAATTGCACAAGTTTTATCTCTTAAAGATTATGCAGCAGCGCCTTATTTAGTTCTTGCAACAAAGAGCGGTTTAGTTAAGAAAACTCCACTGGTTGAATACGACTCACCACGCACCGGTGGACTTATTGCAATTTCACTTAAAGGAAGCGACGAAGTAGTTAGTGCATCCCTTGTAAATAAAGATGACGAATTACTCTTGGTCTCTAAAAAAGGAATGTCACTCCGCTTTACTGCAGATGATGAATCACTGCGACCAATGGGTCGCTCAACAAGTGGTGTTATCGGAATGAAGTTCCGTGCAGGAGACGAACTACTTGCAATGGCTCGCGTTAATTCACAACTCGAAGGCAATTCATTTGTATTTACTGCAACCGATGGTGGTTACGGAAAGAAAACACCAATCGAGGAATATCGTTTACAAGGTCGCGGTGGAATTGGAATCAAAGCTGCAAAAATTGTCGAAGATTCACGCGGATCACTTGTCAGCGCTCTTGTATTACAAAACGAAGATGAAGTTCTTGCTATTACATCTGCAGGAACAGTGATGCGCACACCAGCTGCTGAAGTGCGCCAAACAGGCCGCGATTCAATGGGTGTGCGCTTGGTAAACCTTGATGAAGGCGCAGCTCTCCTCTCAGTGACTAAGAACAGCGAGGATGAAATACCCGCTAAAGATGTGTAGAGTTCACCCGAGTTTGGGCTCACAGGAAGTTCGGGGTAACCTTGCGCTTCTGTAATTAGTGTCAAACACTTTTTACGGGCCTATAGCTCAGCCTGGTTAGAGCGCTTCCCTGATAAGGAAGAGGTCGATGGTTCAAGTCCATCTAGGCCCACCCCGCTCTAATACGGGGACCTAGCTCAATTGGTAGAGCACCGCCTTTGCAAGGCGGGGGTTAGGGGTTCGATTCCCCTGGTCTCCACATGACAAATACTGCAACCCTGCACACTTCACTCGGTGACATCGTTATCGAGTTGTTCCCAAATCACGCACCAAAAACTGTTGCAAACTTTGTTGAACTAGCAACTGGTGCACGCGAGTGGACAGATCCACGCACCGGAGCAAAGACAACAGCAAACCTTTATGACGGAACAATTTTTCACCGTGTTATCGACGGATTCATGATTCAAGGTGGAGACCCACTTGGTCAGGGAACTGGCGGACCTGGTTATCGCTTCGCTGATGAATTCCATGGCGAACTAACTTTTGATCGCCCGTACATTCTTGCAATGGCTAACTCAGGACCAGGAACAAATGGTTCACAATTCTTTATTACTGTGGCTCCAACAACATGGCTTAATCGCAAGCACTCAATCTTTGGTGAAGTAAAAGATGCAGCCAGCCAAGGTGTTGTTGATGCAATCGCTAAAGCGAAGACGGGTGCACAAGATAAACCAAGTACCCCAATCACAATTAATAGCGTCACAGTTAAGTAATTCATGGCTTCATTGAAGCGCTCGGCAACAACTGCACTAATAACAATTATTGCTGCTGCCTATTTATACAACCTGGTTTTCGGCGGACTTCCAAACCTCCTTGCGCTTCCTAATTTTGATTACTTAACATCGACAAACGAGTGGTATCGACTACTAACTGTTGCACTTGTTCATGGTGGAATCTTTCACTTAGGCTTTAACTTGTTTGCACTAATGGCACTCGGCAATCCTGTTGAATCCGCACTCGGTAAAAAAGGATTCCTAATAGTTTTCTTTGTTTCGTTACTCTCAGGATCAATTCTTTCGACATATCTCGCACCGCCATTTCAATACTCAGTGGGCGTATCGGGTGCGGTATTTGGTCTCTTCGGCGCATTCGCAGTGATAAGCCGAAGATATGGATTAGAGATAAAGAGCATTGCTGTGATTGTCGTAATCAACTTTGCAATGGGATTTGTTATTGGTGGAGTTGATTGGCGTGCACATTTAGGTGGACTTATTGGCGGTTCAATTGCTGCCGCAGTACTGCTCCCAAAGCGCTAAGAGTTATCCACAGAAGTTATCCACCGTGTGGATTGAATTACAACAGTGTAATTAGCGCCATTTAGTAGCGAGAGTAAATCCAAATCCAATAAAACTAAATCCGATAACCATGTTCCATACGCCAATGCCTGGGATTGGATACGTAGTTTGAGATACGTAGAAGACCACAATCCAGAAAAGGCCTACGAGAAAGGCTGAGACCATTACTGGGGCTAGCCATCGAGGACTTTCTAAGATTGCAGGCGCATGATCGATGACATCTTGCTCGTGGGCCTGCGCCTTTTGAACCTTCTTGCGGAGCTTTGATTTTGGCATGAGGCGAGGTTACACCGAAACCTTCATAATTGGCACATGGCTACCAAGATCCTGGTTGTAGATAACTACGACTCCTTCGTCTTTAACTTGGTGCAATACCTAGGCCAACTAGGCGCCGAGTGCACGGTTGTGCGCAATGACGAAGTCGCAGCCGAAGAAGCCAGCAAATATGACGGTGTACTTATTTCACCCGGACCCGGCACTCCAGAAAAAGCCGGCGTTAGCATCGACATGATTAATTACTGCGCAGATAAAAAGATTCCACTCTTTGGTGTTTGTTTAGGCCACCAAGCAATCGGTGTTGCATTTGGCGCAACTGTTTCACGCGCACCGGAACTATTGCACGGCAAAACTTCGCAGGTAATTCACGAAGGTGTCGGAGTCTTAAGCAACTTACCTTCGCCATTTACTGCAACTCGTTACCACTCATTGGCTGTGGAACAAGGAACAATTAGCGATCAACTAGAAGTAACGAGTCGCACAGAATCTGGCGTAATCATGTCGATACGTCACAAAACACTGCCAATTGAAGGCGTGCAATTTCATCCAGAGTCTGTACTCACAGAGCACGGCCATAAATTACTTGCTAATTGGCTAACGCAGTGCGGAGATAAAAACGCACAGAGCAAAGCAGTAGGACTTACACCAGTTATTAGCGGCTAATTAGGGACGCACTAGGGCGCTGTATTAATTGTAATTGTCACCGGCTGACCAATTGTTTGTGTGCTTCCGGCATCTGGTGCTTGTCGAATAACAACACCAACAGGTTGTGTCGAGTCATACGCCGTAACTTCTCGAACTAAGAAACCAGCTTGCACCAACAAAGTCTTTGCTTGAATCGCATCAACTCCGATCAGAGATGGAACTTCAACTTCGCCGCTAGCAATTTGCAAAACAACACCACTGCCCGCAGAAATTGTCGAACCTGGTTCTGGTGAAACTTTTAATACTGTTCCTTGTGGTCGATCCGAAGGCACTGCTTGTGTGGATGAAATAAGTAAACCAACCGCCGCTAACGAACTGCGCGCATCAAGTAGTGACATACCGATCAGATCAATCGGAATAATTGCATCTCCTGGCCCATCAGACATTGTGATGATGACGCCAGAACCTTTTGCCGCACGTGTAGTTGCAAGTGGGAATTGGCTAGCGACTCGATCTTTTGGAATTCTCGAATCATGCGCACGTTCTACTGTGACTGTGTAATCACCCAAAAGCTCTTGTGCGGCTATTTGTGAAAGCCCGACAACATTTGGAATTCCGTCTGCGCCAACTGGAGACTCTGAGCGGGATAAGAAAACACCACCAACTGCAACGGCCAGAGCCAAAACAAGAGCGAGAGAAGAAGTTAAAACGGAACGACGAGAAATCTTTGTACGTGCAATTTTCGTTGTGACTGCTTGGCCTGTGCGCACACGATGTAAATCATCAAACATTAATCCAGCAGATTGGTATCGATCTTGTGGTTTTTTAGCTAAAGCCACAGCGAGCAATACGTCGATATCTTCCGGAAGAGTTGGCTGAATCGAAGATGGTTTCGGCAATTCACCAGAAACATGTTGGTATGCAATGGAAACGGGTGTGTCACCAGTAAATGGTGGGCGCCCAGTTAAGACTTCAAATAACAAACAACCAGTGGAGTAAATATCACTTCGTGCATCCGCAGTTTCACCCATTGCTTGTTCGGGAGATAAATACTGCGCTGTACCAACAATGTTCCAGGTGCTCGTAAGAGTGGCACCGAAATCATCCATTGCGCGCGCGATTCCGAAATCCATGACCTTTACATCGCCCATGTCGGTAATCATGATGTTTGCAGGCTTAATGTCGCGGTGAACAATTCCGCGTTCGTGTGAATATTCAAGGGCGGCAAGAATGCCTTCGCCAATTTCAAGTGCTCGATCTAATGGAATTCTTTCTCCACGATGAATTAATTCGCGCAGAGTGTGGCCAGAAATTAACTCCATAACAATGTACGGCGCTGGATCTTCACCAGAGTCGTACACAGCAACAATTCCAGGATGATTCAAACCGGCAGCCGCAAATGCTTCTTTTCTAAATCTCGAAACAAATGAAGGGTCTTTGGCAAGATCGCTCCGCAAAACCTTTACCGCAACTTGTCTCGCCAATCTTTCGTCTTGAGCAATATAGACATCGGCCATTCCGCCGGTACCAATCATTTCGCCAACTGTGTAGCGACCACCAAGTAAGGTCATGTTGCCGCTCCGAGCAATTGCACAGAGTGAAGATCATCTTCAATAACATCGGCAACAAGAACAGTTACGTTATCAGGAGCACCGTTGACATACGTTGCTTCAACAAGTGCCTCAACCGCTTCATCGCGATTAGATTTTTTCAACAAAACTTTAATTTCTTTCTCCGTTAACACACTCGATAAGCCATCACTACAGAGTAAAAAACGATCCTTAGAATTTACTTCGTAAACCATGAGAACTGGCACAACAGAGCCTTCGCCCATAAGTACTTGAGTCAACATAGAGCGCTGTGGGTGATCACGCGCTTCAGCCACAGATATTGCACCCGAATCCAATAGCTCTTGCAAAACAGTGTGGTCATGAGTGAGTTGTTTGAAAGTATTGCCACGAAGGCGATAGCACCGTGAATCTCCAACATGAAGAAGCGCTAAGCGATTATCTCTAATTAACAAAGCCGTCAGCGTGGTTCCCATTCCACGTAACTCAATTTCATCACTAGCAGTGCGCGAAATTTCATCATCAATTGTGTGTAATGAATTGAGCAATAAATCCTCAATAGAGTCAGTGTCAATCTCGGCCGAAGAAAAAACCGGAACCATTGTTGCAAGAGTTTTAATTGCAATGTGCGAAGCAACTTCTCCACCGGCATGCCCACCCATTCCATCAGCAACAGCTAAAAGAGAAGAACTAGTCATCGCGGAATCTTCATTGCCACTGCGCGCTAAACCAATTGCACTGCGCGCCGAGACAGCAAAGTAACTCTTACTCATGCCGCCTAGCCTAATGGCTGGATTACGTAATAATAAGGAGATGAAGTTCTACGCCCACAGAGGTGCATCCGCAGATTTCCCAGAACACACAATGGCTGCCTATCTCGGGGCGATCGAACAAGGCGCACTTGGTTTTGAATGCGACATTCGAATAACTAAAGATGAAATCCCAATTTTATGGCACGACGCAAATATGAAAAAGGAAGCAAAGAGCGCAGCAATAATCGCAAACAGAACCTATGCTCAGATTAAAGAGATTTATCCAGCAGTGATGACGCTCAACGAATTATTAGATTTAGCAATTACACATAAGAAGTCACTCGCGCTAGAGACCAAACATCCGGTGCCTTCCGGTAACCGCGTTGAAGAGTTAGTTATTGCAGAGTTACAAAATAGAAAAGATGCAATTAAGAAATCAGGCATTGAGATTGCAATGATGTCTTTTTCTTGGTTTGCAATTGAAAAAATCAAGAAGATGGACCCAACGATAAAAACCGTAATGCTCCTTGGAGATCTCACAAATAAAATGAGTCGCAGATTTACATCAGCACAGGTAATCGGTCCAAGCGTTGAAATGATTAAAAAATCACCAGAATTAGTCACCGATGTTAAGAAATCAGGAAAAGAGTTATATGTATGGACTGTTGATTCGACGGAGGATCTACAGTATTGCGCAAGCGTTGGCGTAGATGTCGTTATGACGAATCGCCCGGCGCATGCACGCTCTGTGCTCGGCTATTCTTAGCCAGTGAGTACATATGCATACCTTGGTCCAGTAGGTACCTTCACCGAGGCTGCGCTCAAGAAAATTACATCCGCATCTGATGCGTTGATTCCTTATGCAAACGTCACCGCAGCGCTTATGGCTGTTCGCGAAGGAAAAGCTGACTTCGCACTGGTCCCAATTGAAAACTCTGTCGAAGGTGTTGTTGCCAGAACACTCGATGAACTAGCAACCGGTGACCCACTCGTTATTGCCGGCGAAGTAACACTTCCTGTCTCATTTTCTTTAATGACAAAACCAGGAACACAAAAGATTGTTCGTATCGCAACGCATCCACATGCAGAATCGCAGTGCAGAGCATTTATCGCTAAGAATTATCCAAGCGCTGAAATCATTCCAACTGCCTCAACAGCTGCAGCCGCCGAAGCAATATCGCGTGGTGAATTCGACGCCGCTATCGCCGCCGAAGTTGCTGCTGCGCACTACGGTCTCGAAGTTATTGCAAAAAATATTGGAGATAAAAATGAAGCGGTGACGCGATTTGTTCTTGTTTCAAAGCCAGGCGAGTTGCCTGCATCAACAGGTCGCGATCGCACATCACTCGCGCTCTATATCGATATTGATCATGCAGGTGCGCTTCTAGAAATTCTGACCGAATTTGCCAAGCGTGATGTAAACCTAACTTTCATCCAAAGCCGTCCAACTGGACGTGTATTAGGGGATTACCACTTTATTATTGATGCAGAAGGTCACATCAATGATCCATCAGTGTCACAAGCACTCGAAGGCTTACGTGAAATTTGTGACGAAGTTAGATTCCTTGGTTCATATCCACGAGAAGGCAGTGCTAAATGATTGACATAAAGTTTATTCGCGAAAACCCTGATGCAGTTCGCGCATCTCAAAAGGGCCGCGGCGAAGACACATCAATCGTTGACCAACTTCTTGCGATTGATGAAACACGTCGCACAGCAATTACCGAATTCGAAACTCTGCGCGCAGAACAGAACACTCTTTCTAAATCCGTAGGCGCTGCAAAAGGTGACGAAAAGACGGCACTTCTAGAGAATGCAAAAGATTTAGCGAACAAGGTAAAAGCTGCAGATAGCAAGCGCGCAGAAATTGAAGAACAAGCCAATGCAATTGCGCTGCAACTTTCAAATCTTTTAGACCCTGATGCACCAATCGGTGGCGAAGCAGACTTCGTCGTTATCGAACACGTTGGCACACCACGCGATTTTACAAAGGATGGATTCGAACCAAAAGATCACGTAGAGCTCGGAAAATTACTTGGCGCTATTGATACAGAACGAGGAGCCAAAGTTGCAGGTTCACGTTCTTATTACCTAACAGGCACAGGTGCGCTACTGGAATTTGCTTTAGTTAATTACGCAATTTCATCTGCAACCAAGGCAGGTTTCATTCCAGTTATTCCGCCAGTGCTGGTTAATCCTGCGGCAATGGAAGGCACAGGATTTTTAGGACAAGCAGCTGAGAATGTTTATCACCTCGAACGCGATGAAGTGTATTTAGTTGGAACAAGTGAAGTTCCACTAGCAGCAATGCATATGGATGAAATCTTGCCCGCAGATAAATTGCCACTTCGATATGCAGGTTATTCAACTTGTTTCCGCCGCGAAGCAGGAACATATGGGAAAGATACTCGTGGAATTATTCGCGTTCACCAATTTGATAAAGTTGAAATGTTCTCATTCTGTAAACCAGAAGAAGCTAAAGAAGAGCACAAACGTTTATTGCAATGGGAGAAAGACTTCCTTAACGCCATGGAGATTCCTTACCGCGTAATCGATGTGGCATCAGGAGATCTTGGATCAAGTGCTAATCGCAAGTTTGATATTGAAGCGTGGATACCAACACAGGGCACCTATCGCGAAGTGACTAGTACCTCAAACTGCACAGAGTTCCAGGCACGTAGATTAAATATTCGCTATAAAGATGGCGAAGGTACAAAGGCGATTGCAACACTTAATGGAACACTTGTTGCAATTCCCCGCATGATTGTTGCGATTTTAGAAAACCATCAAAATGCAGATGGCAGTGTAAATGTTCCAAAAGCGCTGCAGCCATTCTTGGGCACATCACGATTTGAGCTTGCGTGAATTTTCGCCCCAAATTAATTGCATCAGATTTAGATGGAACAATTGTTGCTCACTATGGAGAAGTAACACAAAGAACTATTGATGCCTTTCGCACAGCACACGATATGGGTGTCGAAGTATTTTTCGTTACAGGTCGTCCGCCACGTTGGATGCCAGAAATAAAAGAAGCCTTTGGTATCGGCAAAGCTATCTGCGGAAATGGCGCACAACTATTTGATTTGCAGAATCAGAAAGTTTTGGAAGAGTGGCTCATTCCGGTGGACGCACAAATTGAAACCGTCAAGCGTCTACGTAAAGTGATTCCACAGATTTCATTTGCTTCTGAAGCCCACAATTATTTCCACCGTGAAAAGGAGTATGTTCCTCGTTGGGATGTTGGCCTCGACAACATTGGCGTAGATGACATTCTAGAAATTATGACTTCGCCCGCACTAAAAATATTGGCGCGTTGTTCGGAGCAAGATCTTTCATCAGATGAAATGTTGGCAATTGCATCAAAAGAGTTAAAGGATCTAGTAACTGTTACGCATTCAAATCCTCACGACTCACTTTTAGAAATTTCTGCACTAGGAGTTTCAAAAGGCGCAACACTTTCCAAGATGGCAGAGCGTTTAGGAATTGGCGCAGAAGATTGTGTTTCATTTGGCGATAACCCAAATGACATTTCAATGCTCGAGTGGTGTGGGCGTTCATATGCAATGGCAGATGGACATCCAGATGCTCACGCAGCAGCTACATCAATTGCCGAGGCACACACACACGATGGTGTGGCAATGATTATTGAGGAGTTATTGAAACTTCCTCCCCGTTAATTAACGTTAAATAGCGGCCAATTTTTCGTGATGGCCTTCTTCAGGTAGATTAACCGACGGAGGGCTCGCATAGCGGCCGAGTGCACCGGTCTTGAAAACCGGCAGGTGAAAGCCTCGTGGGTTCAAATCCCACGCCCTCCGCTCTTATTTGTTTGTGGCTGACTTCATACTGTTTTCCGCATGCATCCACCTAGCAACTTAACAATTAGCGGAGCACACTTACCCCTATATAAGCGCTGGAAAGTTGATACCAAAGGGGCCGTAGATGTCAGGAGTTTTCTCGCCGACGCGAGCAAAAGTTAAAGAGCGCACACTGCGCACTGATAAATGGTGGCTCCAACCTGCAATTACATTTGGAGTTTTGATCAGCTTTGTAATTTATGCAACATTTCGTGCATTTGAAAATAAATATTATTTTGCAGAACCACTAGTTTCACCATTTTATTCACCATGCTTAACAACAAGCTGCATCGAAGGCTCTTCTCCGCTAGGTCAGCCTTTTAATAACGAGTACTTTGGAATTGGAATTTCGCCAGCGTTATTTATTTTGATATTCCCACTCGGATTCCGTATGACTTGTTATTACTATCGCAAGGCTTACTACCGTGCATTCTGGTTGTCACCACCTGCATGTGCAGTTGCAGAACCACACAAAAAGTACACAGGCGAAACACGCGCACCACTTATTTTGCAGAACACTCACCGTTGGTTCTTCTACATTGGTCTACTTTTTAATGTGCTCCTTACTTACGATGCAATCATTGCTTTTAGAGATGAAGAAGGACATTGGGGACATATGAGCGTCGGTACGCTCGTATTGCTATTTAGCGCAGCATCTCTCTGGCTCTACTCACTCTCATGTCACACATGTCGTCACACACTTGGTGGACGCTTAAAGCACTTCTCAAAACATCCTGTGCGTTACAAGATGTGGTCATGGGTTTCAGCTCTTAATCACAAGCACCCAACATTTGCATGGATCTCACTCTTCGGAGTTGCATTTGCAGATATTTATGTACGCAACGTCGCTTCTGGCGCCTGGACAAACTTCTATTTCTTCTAAGTGAAAGCAGCAAATTAAATGACTAACCTCGAACGCCACTCATATGACGTAGTTGTCATTGGCGCTGGCGGTGCTGGACTCCGTGCTGCAGTAGAAGCACGTGAAGCTGGTTTGCGCGTTGCAATTATCTGTAAGTCACTCTTTGGCAAAGCACACACAGTTATGGCCGAAGGTGGCGCTGCTGCATCAATGGGAAACGTTAACGACCATGACAATTGGAAAGTTCACTTCCGCGACACAATGCGCGGCGGCAAATTCCTAAATCATTACAGAATGGCTGAATTACACGCCAAAGAGTCACCAGATCGCATCTGGGAACTCGAACAATGGGGCGCACTCTTTGATCGCACATCAGAAGGAAAAATTAGTCAACGTAACTTTGGTGGACACGAATATCCACGTCTTGCACACGTAGGAGACCGAACAGGTCTAGAACTTATTCGCACAATGCAACAACGCATCGTTGCTCTACAACAAAAAGATGGCAAGACATATCAATCAATGGAGAGCCACCTCAAAGTATTTGCTGAGCTAACAGTTACAGAAATTCTTAAAGAGGATGGAAAAGTTGCAGGTGTCTACGGATACTGGCGCGAAAGCGGTGCAGAAGTTTTGTTCGAAGCACCTGCAGTAATCATTGCAACTGGTGGCGTTGGCAAAACATTTAAAATTACATCTAACTCCTGGGAAGGCACAGGAGATGGTCACGCACTCGCACTGAAGGCTGGTGCAAATCTTGTGGACATGGAGTTCTTGCAATTCCATCCAACAGGAATGGTATGGCCACCATCTGTTCGCGGAATTTTGGTTACCGAATCTGTACGTGGTGAAGGTGGAGTTCTTACTAACAACAAGGGCGAACGCTTTATGTTTAAGTACATTCCAGATGTATTCAAAGATAAGTATGCAGATAATGAAGAAGAAGCTGATCGTTGGTATGTAGATCAAGATAACAATCGCCGTCCACCAGAGTTATTGCCGCGCGATGAGGTTGCTCGCGCAATTAACTCTGAAGTTAAAGCAGGCCGCGGCACAGAGCACGGCGGAGTATTCCTTGATGTTTCAAAGCGTCTAACTGCTGAAGTAATTAAGAAGCGCTTGCCATCTATGTGGCACCAGTTCTACGAATTAGCTGGCGTTGACATTACAAAGGAAGCAATGGAAGTTGGCCCAACATGTCACTACGTAATGGGCGGCGTTGAAGTAGAACCAGATACTGCAGCAGCAGTTGGTGTTCCAGGGCTATTTGCAGCAGGTGAAGTTGCTGGTGGAATGCACGGATCGAATCGCCTTGGCGGTAATTCACTCTCAGATTTACTTGTGTTTGGTCGCCGCGCAGGTATGGGCGCTGCAGAATACGTAAAGGGCGCGAAAGCTAGCCCTGTAAGTGAAGCAACTATTAAGGCTGCTGCGGATCGAATTGAAGCGCCATTCTCACGAAGCGGCGGAGAAAATTCATACTCACTACATGCAGAGCTTCAAGAGATTACACATAACCTCGTTGGAATCATCCGCACAGGATCAGAATTAAAAGAAGCAATTGAAAAGATTGCAGAAATCAGAAAGCGCAGTGCAAACGTTTCAGTTGCGGGCGGACGCAAATTTAATCCTGGTTTCCACCTTGCATTTGATTTAGACAACATGTTGTTAGTCGCAGAGAGCACAGCAAAATCTGCAATCTCTCGCGAAGAGTCTCGTGGTGGACACACACGCGATGACTTCCCACAATTAGATAACAAGTGGCGCCAGGTAAACCACATTGCATCCTTTGATGGCAAAGAAGTAAGTGTGCGCAAGCAAGCGCTACCAGCACTTCCAAAAGAACTCTTTGACCTCTTTGATGTTCACGAATTAGAGAAATACATGACAACGGAAGAAATCGCGAAAGGCGGTGCACGCTAATGGCACGCAAACTAAAGATGCGTATCTGGCGCGGAGATGCAGATAATGGCGCACTTCAAGATGTCACCGTTGAAGCAAATGAAGGCGAAGTGGTCCTAGACGTAATTCACCGCGTCCAAGCAACACAGATGGGCGATCTCGCTGTTCGTTGGAATTGCAAAGCCGGCAAATGCGGTTCATGTTCAATGGAAATTAATGGAAAGCCACGTCTTGCTTGTATGACACAAGTTGCTTCATATGGCGATGAAGAAACAATCACAGTTACCCCGCTACGAGCATTCCCAGTAATTAAAGATTTAGTGACCGATGTGTCATTTAACTATAAGAAAGCAATGGAAATTCCATCGTACGAACCACCTGCAAATCTCAAACCAGGTGAAGCTCGTATGGAGCAGATAGATGTTGAACGCAGCCAAGAGTTCCGTAAGTGCATCGAATGTTTCTTGTGCCAAGACACATGTCACGTAATCCGCGATCACGAAGAGAATAAGAAGTCATTTGCTGGTCCACGCTTCTTTATTCGTATCGCAGAGCTAGATATGCACCCACTCGATACTCTTAAAAACCGTAAACAAAAGGCTCAAGAAGAGCACGGGCTTGGAATGTGTAACATCACAAAGTGTTGTACCGAAGTATGTCCAGAACACATTCGAATTACAGATAACGCGATCATTCCGATGAAAGAGCGCGTAGTAGATGTTAAATACGATCCACTTCGCTGGTTAGGCACAAAGATTCGCAAACGCGAGGGTATCGTTTAAAAAACGCTAAAAGATTAATAGCGTAAAGAGCGCATCCACTTCTCAACTTCATCTGGATGACGCGGTAAACCTTCGCTTAAGTTGCGATATCCATCAGCGGTAACAACCACATCATCTTCAATCCGAATTCCGATACCGCGATATTCAGGTGCGAACATGTCATCATCTGGCTGTATATAAAGTCCTGGTTCTACCGTTAAAACCATTCCTTCTTTGAGTGTTCCGAGCACATAATCTTCATCGCGCGCTTTATCGCAATCATGCACATCCATACCGAGCATGTGGCTTACCCCGTGAAGAGTCCAACGACGGTGCAATCCATTTTCTGGCAACAATGATTCTTCAGGTGACATAGGCAGAACACCCATATCCCAAAGTCCTTTTGCCAATACAGCTTGGCATGCGGCGTTAATAGATCTAAATGTTGCACCAGGTTTTACCGCTGCAAATCCTGCAAGTTGTGCTTCATAAACCAATGTATATAAAGCGCGTTGTGCAGGTGAGAACTTTCCAGAAATGGGTAATGTGCGAGTGATGTCCGCTGTGTAATACGAATCCATTTCGATTCCGGCATCAATAAGAATTAATTCACCTGGTCTGACTTCTCCATCATTTTGAACCCAGTGCAACACACATGCATGCGAACCAGAAGCGGCAATTGTTTCGTACCCAACATCATTTCCGGCAATACGTGCACGACCAAAGAAAGCTGCTTCTACTACACGTTCTCCGCGCGGGGTGCTAACGGCCGCAGGTAATGCACGCACAACATCAGCAAAGCCTTTTATGGTTTCATCACATGCGCGTTGTAACTCAGAAATCTCGTATTCATCTTTGATTAAACGCGCTGCGGAAGTAAATGACAAGAAATCTGCTTCATGCGGATGTACTGCAATATTTTTATCAACCATTGGATCATTGCCACGAATGGTTAAAGCAACGGTGCCATCTTTTAATATCGCTTCAAGTCCATCGACTGAGCGAGTTTGAATCTGATAACGACTTTCAGCTTCACTCAATGTGAAGCGACGTCCAACCCAGAGTTCGCCATAACGTCTATCTGTATAAAAAGCGTGAGTATCGCGAGTAGAACGAGGATGAATAAAGAGAAAAGTTTCATGTCCATCATCACTTGGTTCTAAGACAAGAACTGCATCGGCGCTAGCTTCAACGCCTTGAACGCCAGAGTAATAAGCAAAAGCGGAGTGTGGTCTAAATCTGTAATCTGTATCGTTGCTGCGAACTTTAAATCCGCCTGCTGGCAAAACTAAACGCATACCTGGATAACGCGCAGATAAAGTCGCGCGGCGAATAAATGCGGATGTAACAGCAGGACCAGCAACAACATCTTCTAAATCAGATGAAACCCAACCTTCAGACATAAATTTTGCATAAGCAGGAGAAGGCGTGTTATCCCGCGCAGGCTTAATTGGCTCTGTTGCAGGTGAATTCTCTTCTTTTTGATCCACGCATGAAGTCTAAAGCAAAATTTCTACTCTTCGCTCGAATCGTGCTCTGATATTTTTCTTCCATGCAAAAGCCACTTCGAGTGTTAATCACTCCTGACTCCTTTAAAGGATCAGCCACAAATCAGGAAGTTGCCAATGCGATTGCGCGAGGATGGAAAAAGGTGCGCGCACAGGATGAGATTACATGCGTTCCTATGGCCGATGGCGGTGAAGGAACGCTAGAAACATTTGCGATGCGATTTCCTAGTGCACAACGTTTTACTGTTGAAGTTAACTTTCACGAAAATCATAAACGCCAAGCAACCTGGCTTCTTCTAGATGATGGCACGGCAATTACAGAACTTGCAGATGCGTGCGGATTGACCCATATGAAAGTTCTTGATCCACTCAACGCAAGCACGTTCGCATTTGGTCAGGTTTTAAAATCAGCTGCTGAAAATCCAGGGGTAAAGAAAATAATTGCGTGCATTGGCGGTTCAGCAAGTACCGATGGCGGAGTCGGTGCGTTGATCGCTCTAGGTGCACGTTTTCTAAGTAAATCTGGAAATTCGATAGCGCTAGGCGGTGCTGGTTTACAAGAGATTCACACAATTGATTTTTCACGGATGACACAACCACCATCACTCGGTTCTGTTTCATTAGCCGATGTTAAAAACTTCTTGCTTGGAGACAACGGCGCCGCAAAAGTTTATGGACCACAAAAAGGTGCAACGGATGAAGACATTAAAGTTCTAGAAGCAGGCTTAACTAAATTGGTGCAGATAAGTGGGAAAGAAGATTTTGTGGGCGCAGGCGCCGCAGGTGGAAGTGCATTTGGTTTGAATTACGGTTGGGGAACTTCACTAGATTCTGGTGCCAAAGTAATTAGCGAAATTATGGGATTACAAAAAGAGATTAACGAATCCGATGTTGTCATTACAGGTGAAGGAAGATTCGATCAACAAAGCGCACAAGGCAAAGTTGTTGGTTTGATTCAAGAACTCGCGGCGCAACATAAAAAGAGAGTGCTGCTATGTGTCGGCAGTACCGCTCTGGATTTTTCTTCAAACCAACTCACGGGAGTTGTTTTAGAGGAGTTAGCTGGCAGCACCGCTGCGGCAATGACAGAGTCAATAAAGTGGTTAGAACAAGCAGGAGAAGAATTAGCCCTTCAAGTATGAAAGCCGTTAAACTATGGCTTGCACCAGGAGACGTCGCATAGCCCGGTCGAGTGCGCCTCACTGCTAACGAGGTAAGGGGTAAAACCCTTCAGGAGTTCAAATCTCCTCGTCTCCGCAGATAGATAAGTTAAAGGAGTCCTCGCGTGCCAACGTTTAAAATAGCAATCGTTGGCGCAGGACCTGCGGGTTATTTCGCAGCTCAAGCGCTTCAAAATGCGCAGAGCGATGATAAAAAATTTGCAATCGACATGATCGAACGCTTACCAACACCATGGGGCTTAGTCCGAAGTGGTGTTGCACCGGATCATCCAAAGATTAAAACTGTCTCAAAAGTATTTGAAAAGATTGCAACGGCTGGAAACTTTCGCTTATTTGGCAACGTTGAACTCGGGACAAATGTTCAACTCATTGATTTGCAGGCAAAGTACGACGCCGTAATTATTGCGACAGGTTCATCCGTAGGAAGAAAACTTGGAATCCCAGGTGAAGAATTATCCGGATATTTATCTGCCGCCGATTTTGTGCCTTGGTATAACGCACACCCTGATTACACAGGTGTTGATGTGCCACTCGATGCTGATACAGCAATCGTTATCGGCGCCGGAAATGTAGCGATGGATGTTGCGCGCATGTTAGCTCTTGAGCCATCCGAACTTGATGTAACAGATACTGCAGATCATGCAATCGCAGAGCTGAAAAAAAGCAACATTCGTAAGGTTTATATCTGCGCTCGCCGTGGCGCAGAGAACGCTGCCTTTACTTCACCAGAGTTACGTGACTTGCCGAAACTCGAACACACAAATGTAATAATGAACAAGAGCGATATCGATGCCGCAATGGCGGCCGCAGGCGATGCGCCAGAAAAAGATGTAAAGAGCAACCTGGATGCAATGCTTGCAATTGCTGAGCAAGATAAGACAAGCCATGCGCGCACTATGGAATTCCTATTTCATCATGTTCCTACAGAGATTAAAGGTTCAGGAAGAGTTCAAGAAGTAGTTTTTAAAACACCAAGTGGTGAAAAAGTAATTAAGAGCGGCCTTGTTATTAGTGCAATTGGTTATGAGGCAGCGCCCCTCAATGGAGTTACGTATGAAAAAGGCAGAGTTTTAAACGCTGACGGTCGAGTAAAAGAGAACATTTACGTAGTTGGTTGGGCTAAACGCGGACCATCAGGCGTCATTGGTACAAACAAAAGTGATGCAGCAGCAGTAATCGATTTATTGATTGCAGATCTAAAATCACCGAAGGCTGCAGGGGATATCAACGATTTAATTGGTGCACACAAAGTAATTACACAAACTCATTGGGAAGCAATTAACACTGCCGAAGTTTCACTCGGTGAACCACTAGGAAAACCACGTGTCAAGGTCGCAGATAAGAGCGAACTATTGCGTTTGGGTGGTTTATAAAGTTATTGCGCTAAAGCTTCAAAGACAACTGCAACAACAGTAGCGCCAGCATCTTCATTGCCTTGTGCGCGTTCACCGATCCAGCCAGCACGTCCATGTTTAGGCGCCATGGCAGCAGTTGCTGTCACACCGGCGCGTGCACCAGTTGCAGCAGCATTTAATCCACTCTGTAAATCTGTTGCACCATTGAGTGCAACAGATGCTGGATGTAGTGCATCTAAAAGTGTTCGCTCACCGAGTGCAGCTTTACCTCGCGAAGCAATACCTTCATAGGCCGCGGTTACTGCCAGTTGAGTATTTTTAAGTGCGTCACCATCTGTAACTGCTGCGGATGCGCGAATGAATCCTGTTGCAAAGAGAGTGCCAAATGTTGATGGCGCAAACTTTGCAATTTCGCGACCAATTAACATCAGATCAGCTTTGAGATCACCAGTTGCACCGGCAGCACCAGCACGTAAGCCTTTAGCAATATTTCCGGCAGTGATTCCGAGATCGCCATCTCCTGCAACTGAATCTAACTCCTCAAATTTCTTTGAGTTATTTTCTAGAGCCGCTGCGACTTTCTCTACGGAGTCAGTAAATGCGCTCATGCCTGAGTGAAGAATGGAGTGTGCACAGGTGTATTGATGTAATTAAGTAACTCATCATCTACACGAATGACGCTAATAGAAGCACCAGCCATTTCAAGGGATGTTGCGAACTCGCCAACGTATGCACGTGCAACTTCTACGCCATAACTCTTGAGAGTTTTCTTAGCGTGACGGAACATGATGTAAAGCTCTTCAGGTGGTGTTGCGCCCAAGCTGTTCATGAGTACGCATACTTTGTCACCGCTCTTGAGATCGAGATCTGCCTTAATTGCAGTGAGCAACTCTTCTGTAATTTGATCGGCAGTTTCTAGCTTGCTCTTACGAATTCCTGGTTCGCCATGGATACCCATACCGATTTCCATTTCGCCTGCTTTCACTTCAAATGTTGGGTGACCAACTGCAGGAAGTGTTACAGGGCTGAGTGCAAGACCCATTGTGCGAGTCTGTGCTGCAGCCTTCTTTGTAACAGCAACAACTTCATCAAGTGATAAACCTTTTGCAGCAGCAGCTCCTGCAACTTTGTATAAAAAGAAAATTCCAGCAATACCGCGACGTCGTGCTTCTTCACCCTTTGGCGCAGATGCAACGTCGTCAGCACCTAATACAGTTTCAACGCGAATTCCTTCGGCTGCTGCGAGTTCTGCTGCGAAATCAAAGTTAAAAACATCTCCGCCGTAATTTCCATAAATATATAAAACGCCCGCGCCAGAGTTAACTTGCTTAGTTACCGCAAGCATCTGTTCTGCAGTTGGACTTTGGAATACATCTCCAACAGCAACACCATCGAGCATGCCTTTTCCGACATAACCAAGAAAGAGTGGAAGGTGACCTGAACCGCCCCCGGTCGTAATCCCTACCTTTCCTGAAACAGGTGCATCAGCACGTACCAAGGCGTGGTTGTCTCCATCGACGGCCTTGAGCTGCTTTGGATAGGCCTCCAGGATGCCTTCTAGCATCTCGTTAACGAACTCTGTTGGGACATTCAGGATCTTTTGCATGAAGTAAAGGTACCCCTCTTAGAAGTTAAGAATTTTCACCAAAAGGCCTAAAAAACCTATCTCTTTATAACGTAAGTCTTGACCAATTTTGTGAAAGGCGAATATATTCCTCTTACCCTTAGGGGTCAATCCCAACCCGGTCCCCTTTAAAAAAGCAAAAAGGAGCACGAATGAAGAAGTACAAAGTCGCAGCAGCGGCTGCCGCTGCAGCTCTAGTTCTAACTGGCTGCAGTTCTGGCGGAGATTCAGCTGCAGATAAGCGCTACGTAGTTTCTGTGAAGTTGATCGGCGTCGGCTGGTTCGACAACATGGAAAAGGGAATTAATGCATGGGCTGCCGATAAAGGTATCGATGCAACAATGACAGGTGCAACAGATGCATCACCAGAAAAGCAATCAAAGATGGTTGAAGATCTTATTGCTCAAGGAGTTACAGGAATTGGAATTGTTCCAAACGACGTAGCTTCAATTGATGGTGTCATTGCAAAAGCTAAAGAAGCTGGAATTTTTGTTGTAACACACGAAGCTAACCAAATCCAAAACGCTGACGCTAACATTGAAGCATTTGATAATGCTGCATACGGCGCAGTCATGATGGACAACCTACAAGAATGTATGGGTGGAAGCGGTAAGTACGCTGCGTTTGTTGGAACACTTACAAACGGAAGCCACAATGAATGGGTCGCAGGCGCTTTCGAGCGTGCTAAGTCAGAGTACCCAGGCATCGTGCGTGTAGAAGATCCAATTGAGTCAAAGGAAGATGCAGATGTTGCATACAACAAGACCAAGGAACTTCTTAAGAAGTATCCAGACCTCAAAGGTCTAGAAGGATCTTCTGCAAATGACGTAGTTGGTATCGGTCGCGCAGTTGAAGAACTTGGTCTTGCTGACAAGGTCTGCGTAATGGGTACATCAATTCCTTCAATGACAAGCAAGTACTTGGCTACCGGAGCGATCGACAAGATCTTCTTCTGGGATTCAGCACTTGCAGGTCAAGCTATGTTGAACATGCTAGATATTCTTGCTGACGGTGGAGAAATCACTGCTGGTCTAGATCTAGGCGTTCCTGGCTATGAAAGCATCCAAAAGATCGCTGGCACAAAGGTCAGCTATTCAGGTGCTGCTTGGGTTATTGTTGATAAAGACAATATGGATCAGTACAACATCTAATAACCAAGCAATTAAGCTCGAAAAGAGTGGGGC
>JBIIRY010000004.1:0-84198 GCA_044341305.1 Candidatus Planktophila sp.
GTGTTAAAGCTTGTATTAAGCCTTACCGAGGATGCGGTTCACCTTGGTGCCACATACTGGGCAGATGCCCTGTGCCATGCGACGACCAGAGTCTGAGACCTTTACGGTTCCCTCGAATTCACGCTTCTCTTTGCACTTAACGCAGTAAGCGTCACCTTTGTATGTCTCTGCCATTTTCTTCCTCCGTTCGACGCATGCTTGCCTATGGGTTTTTTCCCACTAAGGGGCAGGCGTGCATGCATGACGATACCCCCGCTCACGCTCAAATGTGCTGATATCAGGCGGGGTTGTGTGAAGTTTTTTTAAAGGACTGCTGCCCCTGGGAGCACACTTGGAGGCATATAACGCCTCTCGGCCGCCTCAAAGCCCTCGAGATAGGCCTCAGCACGCCCTTCTTCGGGGAATCGAGCCAAGACAGCCTTAAATTCAGGGCCGTGATCGAAATAATGCAGATGAATCGCTTCATGAAAGAGGACGTAATCCAGGGCGTATGCCGGAGCGCCTTTGAGGCGATCTGAAATCCGAATCGTGGCATCTACGGATGTGCAAGATCCCCAGCGCTCGCGCATTGCACGCCAGTTAATTGATTGAGGCCGCGCAGTAATTTCTGGCGCATAGAGTTCGAGCAATTCGGCGGCGCGCTTCATTAAAACCGTTTCAGATGGGGATTCGCTAGCCTCTTGAGCACGAATTTTGGCAATCATCTCGGGCACAACGCTTCGCTCATCAGCTTTACTCATACGAGCAGGGATTGAAACGATTATTCGACCGCCTTGGCGGTATGCAGAGATACTTTTCTTGCGCCGCTTGGAGCGCAGCACGACTATTTCACCTTCTGAGATTCCCGGAAGGGTGATCTCGCCTTCATCATCACTGTTGCCCAGTTCCAGGTTTATTGGTGAAGGTGTAATGGAAGGGTTGAGGGTCATAGCGAAAAGGTACTCGCCAAATCGTTTCAGTAACTTATTTTGCTAAATAAAACGCCGAAAAAAATTTGCATTACAACAAAAAAAGTCCAGTTGTCAAAGTGGTGTTTAGTTGATTATGACTCTCTTCTGACGTACTTTGCGACTACGAAGTCCTCGGATAACCGTTCTATATCTGCAAGGGGAAGGCAGATAAAGAATGTGCGCCCGGGGACTTCGCTTTTCTATTGAGAGATTTTTTTGGAGTTACTGCAGGCCAGATAAATCATCGGGGACTTCGGTGCTCTTTAAGAAGTTTTCTGGATCCAATAAATCTTCCGGTGTCGGCAAAAGCCCAGACCAAATCTTGTCTCGAGCGCTGACGCCATCTTGCTCGCGTATCACTTTCCAGAAATTTGCTGCTTCGCGTGACATACGTGGTGAAACTTCTAGACCAAAGAGTGATTTAAATAATTGCTGAGTCGGTGCAGATGTGGCGCGACGTCTGCGAAATGTTTCGCGCAGCGCACCTATTGAAGGAAGTCGATCGCTGACAGCAAGAGTTGTGACTTCATCCGTCCACCCTTCGATTAAGGCAAAGACTGTTTCTAGTTTCGTAAGGGCTGCGCGCTGCGTTGGTGACTCATCGGGTGTGAACATTCCTTCGCCGATTGCAAGTGTGAAACTTTCAGGATTGTTTGGATCGATGGTGCCAGACTCCATCGCTTCCTGTGCTTGTCGTTGAATCGCATCAATATCAATGTGAATACCTTTTCCGTACTCAGAAATTGCAGTGCGAATATATGAAACAAGCCAAGGATTGCTATCGAATAAGCGTGCGACCGCTTCTTCGCGAATAGCGTGGAAGAGTGTTATTTCACTCTTAGGAATTTCAAGATCTTGTGACCAGAGCGCAATGTTTTCAGGCACTAAAGCAGGTATTGCAGGATCGACCAGCGGTAAACCAACATCGTGAATTCCTGTCACAGAAGTAGCAAGTGCACCAACGGAGTGGCCTAATTGAGTTGCTATCAGCGCACTAATAAATGAGCGAAGAAGTGTGGCGATAGTTTCAACTGGCATGGGAGTTTCACCAGCCTGGCCTTCATCAATTGCCTGCTGCATGAGCTCTGATACTGCAGCTGCTAATCCTGATGCGAGGGGCTCTACAGTTATTTGCCATCCCGTTAGAGTCGAATCCACCCAATCGGCGCGACTAAGAGTTTGAGTTGCACTGGCGATAGGGGCAAAGTCAGTTGCTTCATTAAGCCAGATTTGAGCAATCGACGTGGCTTGGGCAACAACAGTGACATCTGTATTGCCCACTGGAAGAGAACCGGCGCTTGAAACTATTTTCTTGGCGGTATCTCGCACAATGCTCTTTGGAAGAGATTCCGTTCCTGCAGAGAATGGATTAACAAATCCCGCTGGATTGATTCCAAGTTTTTGAAATTGTTCGGTCACCTGTTCTTGCATCTGCGCGAGCATCGCTGCCAGTTGTTCAGGGGTCATCTCATTAGGGTTCTCACCGGAACCATCATCTGGAGTAAAACCAAATGGCGACATTATGACCTTTCCCTATTCCCTTAACTTCCCTTAAATCCAATTATCTTTCTACCTGCGCATCACATGCTACGGGGTAGCACTCCTATAACGCATGGCGAAAGAAAATAATTCCAGCACCACCTAGACTATGAACATGTCCAGTTCATTTGTAGCTCTCATTTGGTGGGTAATTCCTGCTGCGGGCTTGATTGGCGCTTTGGGATACGTAGTGTGGGTGACCAAGTTTAAGAATCGTTTTGAATCAGAGACGAGTCGTTCAATTGGAAAATTCACTGAATTTCAAAGCACATTTAGAGACCCGAATGATCACACACCGGTTAATCGCAATGATCCAATGCGCAATGAAATTCCACGCCCTCATCAAGATCGCACGCCTCTCGAATAATGCGCTATTCCTCATTACCGATTGCAGCCAAAGCAATCATTGCTCTCTTCTTCGGAATCGCACTCTTCGCACCTTTGCCATTTGTAGTTGTAATGCCCGGTGGTGCTACTGATGTTCTCGATAAAGTTATCTCGATTAATTCCAAAGATTCTTACAAACCAAGTGGTTCGTTGTATTTACTAGCAATACGCGTAACAAGTCCAGGCTCTGCAATGTATTCAGGAGAGATTGTCTACGGATGGATGAAGGGCGATTCTAGAATTTTCCCACGTTCTGTTGTGTATCCAGATGATGTCAGTTCAGAAGTAATTGATGACAAGGCTGAAAAAGATATGGCAACCTCGCAAGATAAAGCTAAGGTAGTGGCTCTTGCTTATATGAAAAAGAATTACCCCGAGTTGCCAGCTGTTGACCCATCATTGATTACTTTAGATGTGAGAAAAACTGGTGGGCCAAGTGGTGGAATGGTTTTTACTCTCGGAGTTATTGAAGAGCTAACTCCTGAGGATTTATTAAAGGGTCGAAAAGTGGCAGGCACCGGAACAATTGATCCATCAGGCATAGTTGGTTCTATTGGCGGGATTGACGAAAAGTTAATCGCCGCAAAACGTATTGGCGTCACAATCTTTCTTGCACCACGTGGCAATTGCCGAGACATCACATCGGTTCCGCCAGGATTAACGATTTATGCGATTACAACCATCGACGATGCGGTTAAAGCCCTTTCTGCCGATAGTTCGCCAGAAAAACTAGGCATGGAGTGCGCAAAGTCGGCGTAAAGGACCCTCAAGTGGCAGTAGACGCCGTCGATTTAGTATCTTTGCGGCCATGACAACTAACTTCCCAAGTTTTAACTTTAAACCACGTCGCAGAGGACCACTCCCAATTGTTATAGGAGTTTTGGTCGTTGCATCAATTGCCCTCATCAGTCTGAGTGGCTTTTATGCAGACTGGCTCTGGTTTAAATCAGTTAACTTCTCTGAAGTTTGGTCAACAATTCTTATCACTAAAGCAACAGTCTTTGTGATTGCAGGACTTGCAACGTCTTTAGTAATTACTTCAAATATCTACATCGCATTTCGTAAGCGCCCGCTGTACGTTCCGCTATCTGTCGAAGCGGATAATCTTGAGCGCTACCGTGCACAAATCGAACCAATTCGTCGTCTAGTACTTGTCGGACTCGCATTAGTTCTCTTTTATTTTGGTGGAACATCGGCTTCACAACTCTGGGACACATGGCTTCTCTTTAGAAACGCAACTCCCTTTGGTTTGACAGATCCGCAATTTGGATTAGATATTTCATTCTTCGCATTTAAGTTGCCGATGTATCAAGCCTTCATTGCATGGGGTATCTCAACTCTGATTTTTGCAATTATTGGTTCAACAATCGTGCACTACTTATACGGTGGAATTCGCCCACAGGTTGCGCAAGAGCGCACAACAATTGCAGCACGTGTACAACTCTCTGTATTGCTTGGTTTAGTTGTTCTCCTCAAAGCTGTTGCTTATTGGTTTGATCGCTACGCGCTTGCACTTAAAGAAAATAGATTGATAACAGGTTTGACCTACACAGATGTCAACGCACTATTGCCAGCCAAAGCAATTTTGGCAGGTATCGCTGTAATTTGTTCATTACTTTTCTTTGCAAACATCATCCGCAAGTCATGGCTACTTCCAGCAGCCGGCACCGCACTTTTGGTTATTTCATCTGTATTAATCGCAGGAGTTTATCCAGCAGCAATTCAACAATTTCAAGTAAAGCCAAGTGAGTCTTCAAAAGAAGCACCATTTATTCAGCGCAATATTGACGCCACCCGCGATGCATTCGGGCTTTCTGCTGTCGAAGTAAAGGACTTTCAAGCAACTCTGAATGCATCTGCTGGCCAGCTTTCTAGAAACGCTGCAACCATTGCGAATATTCGCTTGATGGATCCAAATGTGCTTTCTTCAACATTTAGACAACTTCAGCAAATCAAGCCGTATTACACATTTGCACCAACTCTCGACGTTGATCGCTACAAGGTTGATGGAGTTTCATACGACACCATCGTGGCTATTCGCGAATTAAATATTGATGGAAATCCAAGTCGTAACTGGATTAACGATCACCTTGTTTACACGCATGGATTTGGTTTTGTTGCGGCCTACGGAAATGTTCGTGATCCAGATGGAAAGCCTTCATTCGTAGTCGGTGACTTGCCACCAACAAAGGGACTTGGTGAGTTCGAGCCACGTATTTACTTTGGTGAGAACGTTCCTGATTACTCAATCATCGGTGGAACAACAACTGGCGAACCAGTTGAATTTGACTATCCAGATGATGCTTCGCCAAATGGACAAAAGAACACTACTTACACAGGTAAGGGTGGAGTTCCGGTTGGGTCTCTCTTTAACAAGTTAGTCTTTGCACTGAAGTATCAAGAACAACGTATTTTGCTCTCAAATTTGATCAACAAAGACTCCAAGATCTTGTTTGAAAGAAATCCACGTGATCGTGTTGCAAAGGTAGCTCCTTGGCTAACTCTCGATGGAGATCCATACCCAGCTATCGTTGATGGTCGCGTCTTGTGGCTCATTGATGGATACACCACAAGTGCTGGATATCCATATTCACGCAGGACAACACTTTCAGATTCAACAACTGATGCGCTGACTTCAAACTCTGCCGCAATTACTGCCCAGGGAAATCAGAACGTTAACTACATTCGTAACTCTGTAAAGGCAACAGTTGATGCCTATGACGGAACAGTTAGCTTGTATGCATGGGATGAAAAAGATCCAGTACTAAAGACTTGGTCCAAGGCATTTCCCAATAGCATCAAATCAAAGTCAGAGATGTCTGCTCAGTTACTTGAACACATTCGATATCCAGAAGATATGTTTAAAGTTCAGCGCGATATTTTAAGCGCGTACCACGTAAAGACAGCAGCCGCGTTTTACGGCGGTCAAGACTTCTGGCGAGTACCTCGTGATCCATCAACATTTGGTGCCAATGCTGGAAACCAGCCTCCGTACTACATGACCATGCAATTGCCTGGCTCAGATAAACCTTTCTTCGCATTGACTACACCATTCGTACCTCGTGGTGGTCGTGAAAACTTGGCAGCATTTGCCGCCGTGAATTCCGATGCAGGTCCTGATTACGGAAAGATCACTGTTCTTCAATTACCACGAAGCACAAACATTGCTGGTCCTTCTCAAGTTGCATCTAACTTCGAAGCGAAACCAGAAGTTGCCAACTCACTTTCATTGTTGCGCCAAGGCGGAGCAGATGTTGTACTCGGTAACTTAGTAACACTGCCTGTGGGTGGCGGATTGCTATATGTACAACCTGTTTACGTACGTGCAACCGCAAATGCCGCGGCGTATCCATTACTTCAAAAAGTATTGGTTTCATTTGGTGATCAAATTGGATTTAGTGACAGTCTAAAAGGCGCACTTGATCAAGTCTTTGCTGGAAACTCTGGTACATCTGATAGCGGTGGATCAACAGGATCAGGAGCACCAACTTCTGGTGCAACTGATTTAGCGAATGCACTTGCAGATGCACGACAAGCACTTGCAGATTCAAGAGCAGCTCTTGCAAAGGGAGATTTCACAGCGTACGGAAAAGCGCAGGAGCGATTGAAAGTAGCAATCGATGCTGCAACTTCTGCGCAGAATAAAAAGTAATTACTAACTAAATCCGCTTGCCTAAACAGGCAAGTGCACACAAGGATTTGGTCAATACTGCTGCGTCACTTACGATAAGCCTTCCGACGCGGGGTGGAGCAGCTCGGTAGCTCGCTGGGCTCATAACCCAGAGGTCGTAGGTTCAAATCCTGCCCCCGCTACCAATGAAGAATGAAAGTTAAGCCAGGTTCGAAAGAGCCTGGCTTATTTCATTTACTACGCAAGATTTAGTCTGTGCCATTCTTAATACATGATTTGGTGGCCTAGTGAAGTTCCGACGCTGACTTATGGCTACATCACTCTACGTCCATCATGCGAGAGCGATATCGAAAGTATTTTTCAAGCGTGCCAGGATCCACTTATTTCTCACTTCACGACAGTGCCGCCTCATTACACAATCGAACATGCACAATCTTTTGTACGTGAAATGGATCCCGAAGGTTTACGCAATAAACGTGAAATTAGATTCATTATTGAGAGCAGTCATGGAGCAAGTTCTGCCTTCGCGGGAGTTATCTCCTTCCATTCGCCAAATTTTCACAATAAAGTGACAGAAATTGGATACTGGATAGCAAAGGAACACCGTGCAAAATCAGTAGCAACTAATGCTGTAAAAGTTCTAACAAACTTTGGGTTTGAAACAATGGGCTGGAACCGAATTGAGGCCATGATTGATCATGACAATGAAGCATCCAAGAAAGTGATCACCCGTGTCGGATATGAGCATGAAGGATTACTACGTGAACGAGTTTTGCGAGCTGATGGAACGCTCATCGATATGGATGCCTATGGGGTCTTGCAAAAGAATTGGACGGGGCTGAATTAATGGAATCTCTAGCGCTATTAGTTGGAATCATTTTGTTGACGATGATTCTGTCTGGGCCATTAGCTATTGGATTAACTTTTATACGAAGCGCCAATCCGATATTAAACATAATTCGCCGAATCCTTATCGCTTTGTTATGCGCAGTTGGAATGGGATTGGGAATAGGAATAATCCTGGAAGGTGTGGCAATCGGTGCAAAGTTATTTGCACTCTTTGGAATTGCTGCCGCAGCGTATGCGCTGAAGCGAGAGTTTGTGCGGAAGTAAAAAATGGTGGAGGTTTTGCACAATTAGTAAATTGTGCTCAACCTTCCACTCCTCGCTCGCGAATGCATAATGCAAGCATTCCGCATTGCTTGCTCGTCGTGGAGGTGCCGGGAATCGAACCCGGGTCCTTCGGGATTAAAACAGGACTTCTACGGGCGTAGTGTGATTAACGTTTTCTCAGTCCCGAATCTCATTCACACAAGTATTCGACGAACTCATTTGCGAAAAGTTTCTTCCACAGCGTTCGCAACGCCACTGTAGAAAAAGCCTTCTAGCGACGCCAGGTTTCAGACCGAAGACGGAATCTGAGCTGACGGATTACGGGGCTAGCTTATGCAGCTAGGGCGTAATCAGTGCGAGTTGTACTTGCACTTATTTTTTGCACAGGTTTTTGGTTAACGAGATCATCCTGGCTTCCTCGGCCCGCTTCCCCTGAATCAACTTCCAAAGTCGAGACCGTTCACCCCCATGGGTGTGGAAAGCATTTCCCACTATTTAGTTTTTGTTTTCATTAACCAAAACATCTACATGCTTTGAGTAATGAGTAGATAAGTGTAAGGCTGAACAAAAAAAGATACAAAACGGGTTAAGAATTAAGCGTATACAAGGTTTTTTGAATCGATGAAAAGAGAGACTTCATCGATAGTTAGAGGTTTTAGGAATCTTTTCCAGAGCGACGACGAGAAACTTCGCGCTCTATTTCGCGACCAGCTTGACGTTCCATGAGTGCAGCACGCTTATCGTGAACTTTCTTTCCTTTAGCAACTGCTAATTCAATCTTTGCTTTTCCGTCTTTAAAGTACAGAGATAGCGGAACGAGTGTGAGCCCGCCTTCTTTCATGCGTGCAGAGAGTTTGCGAATCTCAGCAGAGTGCACAAGTAATTTGCGATCACGACGTGGTGTGTGATTCGTCCACGTGCCTTGTGTGTATTCAGGGATATGAACACCGCTGAGCCAGAGTTCACCTTTATCAACCATTGCGAATCCATCAACGAGCGATGCTCGGCCCATGCGAAGAGATTTCACTTCAGTACCCGTAAGCACAATCCCACATTCAAAGACATCTTCAATCGAATAATCGTGACGAGCTTTTTTATTTTGTGCGATGACCTTGCGACCGATTTCTTTTACCATCGCAGATCACCTCCTGATAAGACAACCAAAGTGGTTGTTAAGAGATAATTAAACCTTGAGATAGCGTCGAAGAGTTACTAATGAAGCCAGAACTGAAACACCAAGTCCTGTGAGCAGGAGCCAGCCCGATGCAACCCAGACTTCGCCCCAGCCAAAGAAATTAGTAAAGGTTAAAAGTGGAGCAACCTTCGAGTCGATGACAGTCTTTAGAGCAGCGAGTAATCCTGTTGCCAATCCCCAGCCAATGAATGCTGAGAAAACACCTTCAAGTAAGAACGGCAGTTGGATTGACCAGGAAGATGCACCAACAAGTTTCATCACACCGGTTTCGCGGCGACGATTAAATGCTGCAATGCGAAGTGTGTTGCTAATCAAAAGCGCTGCAGTCAGAACCGATGCAAGACCAACTAAGAGTGCACCATTTCGCAATACACCTAATAAGCGGAAAAACTTCTCAAGAATCGTTCGCTGATCTTGAACTAAATCCACACCAGGGCGACCTGAGAACGCACTAACAATTACTGGGAATTGTTGTGGATCCTTTAACTTAACGCGAAATGATTCTGGCAATTGATCAGCAGTTACGTTCTGCGCGATTGCGGAATCCTTAAAGCGCTCTTGAAAACGTGAATATGCCTGTGATTGCGATTCGTAATAAACAGTATCGACAACTGGCATATTCTGTAATTCATTTTGAATCGCTAGACGCTGTGCAGAAGAAATAATTCCAGCTGAGCATGATGGGGATTCAGAGAGCGAACCACAGAGAAAGACAGAGACTTCGATCTTGTCATACCAATAATCTTTCATCGCATTTACTTGTGAATTTGAAAGCAAGCCAATACCAAGCAAGGAAAGTGAAATCGCTACAGTGACAATGACTGCAAAAGTCATTGTGAAGTTTCTCTTTAGGCCAATACCAACTTCACCAATTAAAAAGCGTGCGCGCATTTGCTTACCCTAACCTGTGTATCCATAAACACCGCGAACCTGGTCACGAATCACGTGTCCGGCATCTAGTTCGATCACTCTCTTACGCATTTGATCCACAATTCCGGCATCGTGAGTTGCCATCAATACTGTGGTGCCTTCACGGTTAATGCGATCAAGTAATTTCATAATTCCAACTGATGTAGCCGGGTCCAAATTTCCTGTTGGCTCGTCAGCGATAAGGATTGGTGGGCGACTTATATATGCGCGTGCAATTGCTACGCGCTGTTGCTCTCCACCGGAGATTTCTGAGGGGAGTCGATCAGCCTTGTCTTCTAGACCAACCAATTCAAGAACTTCAGGGATTTCGCGATTGATTTCTTTCTGCGAGTATCCAAGTACGTGCAATGTAAATGCCACGTTTTCTGCAATTGTTTTGTTTGGAAGCAAACGAAAATCTTGGAAAACTGTTCCGACTTGGCGGCGAAGTTCAGGAACCTTATGAGTTGCGAGAGTTCCTAAATCTTTTCCAGCGACGTGGATGACTCCAGAAGTTGGGCGCTCTTCGCGCAGAATTAAACGAAGGAATGTGGACTTACCTGATCCAGATAAACCAACAAGGAATACGAATTCACCCTTAACGATTTCGAGGGAGACGCTATCGAGGGCGGCTCTCTCTTGCCCTGGATAAATCTTCGTTACATTCTCAAAACGAATCACGCGCACTCCAATTAATTCGGCGTAAGCGACACCAACTTCTTTTTCAGGTTCAAAAAAGCAATTCCGTTGCGCTTTCCTTACTGACCATAGTTTATGGAATTGATGCGCTTTTCTTGGGAATTAGGTGCTACTCGAGCCTGTGATTTTTCTCTGAGTGTGGCAAATCACGCGTGATTTATGAACTGCGACGCCAACGAATTCCAGCTTCGATGAAGTCATCTATTTCTCCGTCAAGAACTGCGCCCGTATTTCCAGTTTCATGATCGGTGCGTAAATCCTTAACCATTTGATACGGAGCAAGAACGTATGAACGCATTTGATTGCCCCATGAACCAGAGTTATCGCCTTTGAGTGCATTAATTTTTGCTTGCTCTTCTTGGCGACGACGTTCCAATAATTTTGATTGCAGAACCGCCATGGCAGTTGCACGGTTTTGAATCTGTGAACGTTCGTTCTGGCACGAAACAACAATTCCTGTAGCAAGGTGAGTAATTCGAACCGCAGAATCCGTTGTATTTACACCCTGTCCACCCGGACCAGACGAGCGATACACATCAACTCGGATCTCTTTTTCATCAATTTCAATGTGATCACTTTGATCCACAACAGGCACCACTTCTACCCCAGCAAAAGATGTGTGGCGACGACTCTGGCTATCAAATGGAGAAATACGAACGAGTCGATGTGTTCCTTGTTCTACTGACAAAGTGCCGTAGGCATATGGCGCACTAACTTTAAAAGTTGTTGACTTAATCCCCGCTTCTTCCGCATATGACGTTTCTAAAATATCTACCTTGAGCACGTGACGTTCGCAGTAACGCAAATACATACGCATCAACATCTGTGCCCAGTCTGCTGCTTCAACTCCACCAGCTTCAGAGCGAATTGTTATGAGAGCATCGCGATCGTCATATTCGCCATTAAGAAGTGTCTGTACTTCCAACTCACTTACAGCCTTCTTTGTTGCATCTAACTCTGCCTCAGCATCAGTCATTGCCGCAGCAGTGTCACTCTCGCTCTGTGCCAACTCAATAAGAATAGGTAAATCACTGACGCGTTGCCGCAGACTCTCTAACTTTGAAATCACTGATTGCGTACGAGATAGGCGACTCGTGATTTTCTGTGCACTCTCTGGGTCATCCCATAAATTTGGAACGCCAGCCTGCTCCTCTAATTCGGCAGCTAATTTACGTAGTTTCGGTAAATCTAATACCTTTTCAATAGAAACAAGGGTCGCGTCAATCGCACCTATCTCAATCCCGTATTCACGCGCAGCCATGGGTAAAGGATAGCGAGATATAAACAAGTTAAATTCTAAGTTTGCTAAGGTTTGTATATGCCAATGTTTAATTCTGAATCACGCCGAACAACAGTCGTAGCCCTACTTCGCATCGAAGGCTCCTTCATCCTTGCGCTCGGACTCTTTCTCATCGTTAAGGGATTGGTAGATGGCGGATCAATTGAGTGGTTTGTGATCTCTGGAATTCTGATCATGGCAATCGCAGGTGGATTCGGATTGTTAATGGCTGCCAAGGGTTTTAAGGCAAAGAGAATGTACGGGCGAGCACCAGCAGTACTAGCAAATCTGATTGCAATCGGTGTTTCAAAATATATTTTTGAAGCAGGTTTGTGGTGGGCAGCTTTGCCGCTTGCTCTCGTTGCTGCACTAACTATTTATTGTGCTGTATCGATTATTCCTGAGAAGAAATAATCACCACTCGACAATCTGTCGATCTTCCCAAAGCACTCCTGTTGTATCTCCTGCATTAAATTCACGAGTTGCTAACCACACCGCGCACTCTGCGCCTTCTTCGGCACTGCGAGGAGCATCTGCGCCTCCCATATCGGTGCGGGAATGGTTGGGACAGATTGCATCAACATAGAAACCACGTGCACCGAGTCCAGTTTCGTGTGCAAGATTTCTAACAAATGCGTTGACGCCAGCTTTGCTAATTCGATATGGAGCAAGTCCACCAGCATTTCCGGGACCAGACATTCGCCCAAGGCATGCAGAGAAGATCACAACGCGGCGACCATCACGCGCTTCGGTCATCGGGCCACCTAAAACATTTACGAGTGTGAAAACTGAATCCAAGTTAATCGCCATAACTCGGCGCCATTCCGCGTCAGTTGTTCGCAGCGTCTTAGACATTTTCTCGCTCATCACACCGTGTGCGAGAACGAGTGCAAAGGGTGCGCCGTATTTACTCAATAAATCTTCGGCTGTTTTTCTTGTCTGTGCTTGATCTTCTAAATCGCACGCACTTGTTTCAAATGTAATTCCTGGAAACTCTGCACGCAGTTGATTGGCGGCGCTTTCTAATCTCGCTGAATCTTTTGCGATTAGTACAGAACTAATTCCTGTGCGAGCTAATCCGCGGGCAACTTCGAATCCGAGACCGCGCGATCCGCCGGTGACGAATGCCAGTTTGGCTGCGGATTCACTCGATGTATTCATGGCGATACTGTGCCCCAAAGATTGCCAGAGCGCCCGCTGACTCGATTATCTGCCCAGAAATCGGCTGCTTTATGTGGTCAATCTCGCCTTCTCTAGGTGCTTTCCTTATTTTTATCCCTGCGTGCATGCGGATACTCTTAGGCCTGCAGTAAAGCGGTTAATTGAATTCGCCAAGCAGGGGAGCGCCAGTGTCGGCAAAGGATCCGAATCAGGACTTTGGAGCCAATGAATGGCTCGTCGACGAAATGTACGAGCGCTATTTAGCAGACCCTTCTTCTCTCGAACCAGCATGGATTGAATTCTTTAAAACATATAACCCAAATAATTCTTCTTCACATACTTCTTCGGCAGCAACTAGTGCGCCAATTGCAGACGCACCACGTGGTGGAATTCCACCAACTCCTAAAGCTGCTGCAGCTGCTGCACCAGTTGCAACACCCGCACCAGTTGCAACACCCGCACCAGTTGCAACACCACCGGTCGCACCTGTAGCACAAACACCAGCACAAGTTGCAACTCCTGCAGCCCCCGCAACATCTGCAACACAAAAACTTGTTCGTGATCGTTCACTGCAAACTCCAACACCTGCAGATCCAATTGTTAAACCTGCTCCTGTTTTAAGCACACCAGATGCTGCAAGATTTGAACCTATTCGCGGAGTCAGTGCACGAGTTGTTACAAGCATGGAAGGTTCACTCACTGTTCCAACAGCAACGAGTGTTCGCGCCGTTCCTGCAAAGTTAATGATTGATAATCGAATTGTTATTAATAACCACCTTAAGCGCGCTCGCGGTGGAAAGGTTTCATTTACCCACTTAATTGCTTTTGCAATGATTAAAGCACTGCGCCAAATGCCAGAGATGAATGCATTCTTTGGAGATATCGAGGGCAAGCCTGCTGTTGGACATCCTCAACACATTAACTTAGGTATTGCAATTGACTTAGCTAAAGCAGATGGATCACGTCAGTTATTAGTTCCGTCCATTAAAGGCTGCGAAGACTTAGATTTTGCACAGTTTTGGAATGCCTATGAAGCAGTTGTTGCCAAAGCACGCGCTGGCACATTAACTGTCGAGGATTTTGCGGGCACAACCGTTTCACTCACGAATCCAGGAACTCTTGGAACCGTGCACTCTGTACCGCGTTTAGTACAAGGACAGGGCCTCATCATTGGCGTTGGTGCACTTGATTATCCTGCTGAATTCCACGGCGCAAGCGAAGAAACACTTGCACGCATGGCAATTAGCAAAGTCGTCACACTTACAAGTACATACGATCACAGAATTATTCAAGGTGCACAATCCGGTGACTTCCTGCGTCGCATGCACGAGCTATTACTCGGAGCAGAACATTTCTATGAAGAAATCTTTGCAGCACTGCGAATTCCTTACGAACCTATTCAATGGTCACAAGATTTTGAATTCTCTAAAGATGAAGAGATCAACAAGACTGCTCGTGTTCAACAGTTAATTCACGCATATCGCACCCGTGGTCACATCATGGCTGACACTGACCCACTTGAATATCGCCAACGCTCACACCCAGATCTCGACATTGTTACTCACGGTTTAACTCTGTGGGATCTTGATCGAGAGTTTGCAACTGGTGGATTCGGTGGAGAAAAGTTTATGAAACTCCGCAAAATTCTTGGAATCCTGCGTGACTCTTATTGCCGCACAGTTGGAATTGAATATATGTATATTCAAAGTCCAGCAGAGCGTTTATGGATTCAAGAGCGCGTAGAAGTTGGCGTGCAAACATTTCCTCGCGAAGAACAACTACGAATCTTGCGCAAGCTAAATAGCGCAGAAGCATTTGAAACATTCTTGCAAACTAAATTTGTTGGTCAAAAGCGCTTCTCACTCGAAGGTGGCGAATCAGTAATTCCAATTCTGGATGCAGTTATCTCAAGTGCGGCAGAGCGCAATCTTGATGAGGTATGTATCGCAATGCCACACCGCGGTCGTCTCAATGTTCTTGCAAATATTGCTGGTAAATCCTATGGACAAATTTTCCAAGAGTTCGAAGGACATTACAAAGAAAATGAAGTCCAAGGCTCTGGCGATGTGAAGTATCACTTGGGTACAGAAGGTGTATTCACCGCCGAATCTGGCGCGAAAACGAAGATTTATTTGGCTGCAAACCCTTCACACCTAGAAGCTGCAAACCCAGTACTAGAAGGCATTGTGCGCGCAAAGCAAGATCGCCTCAATGTAAAGAATGCTTATTCAGTTCTGCCAATTCTTTTGCATGGTGATGCAGCAATGGCTGGACAAGGCGTTGTTGCAGAAACATTCCAACTTTCACAATTAGCTGGCTATCGCACGGGTGGAACAGTTCACATTGTTGTTAACAACCAAGTTGGATTTACAACTTCGCCACATGCTTCTCGTACATCACGTTATTCAACAGATATGGCAAAAATCATTCAGGCGCCAGTTTTCCATGTGAACGGTGATGACCCAGAAGCGTGCGTACGAATTGCTCGTTTAGCATTTGAATATCGTCAGGCATTTAATAAAGATGTAGTTATCGACATGGTTTGCTACCGTCGCCGTGGTCACAATGAAGGTGACGAACCATCATTCACACAACCGCTTATGTACAAACTCATTGATGCAAAGCGTTCTACACGTACTCTCTATACTGAAGCACTCATTGGTCGCGGAGACATTTCTGTAGAACAAGCTGATGAGTTATCGCAAGAATATCAAGCGCAACTAGAAGCAGTCTTTGCAGCGGTACATAACATCGAGCCAGAAGTTGATCCGAACTTCAAAGCACCAGTTGCTGCAAATCCTGAAGCGTTGGTTTCAAGTATCGATGAAGCAACTGCCCGCAAGATTGCTGATACACAAATTGCTGTTCCTGATGGATTTAGCGTTCATCCAAAACTCTTGCCACAGTTACAAAAGCGCGTTGAAATGCTCAATGATGGAAGCATCGATTGGTCAATGGGTGAAACACTCGCATTTGGTTCACTATTGCTTGAAGGCTGGCCAATTCGTTTAGCAGGACAAGATTCACGTCGCGGAACATTTAGTAACCGTCACGCAGTAATCGTGGATAACCAAAACGGAAATGAGTGGACGCCGCTTCGTGCATTAATTAGTGATGAAAGCCAATTCTTCGTGATTGATTCATTGCTATCGGAGTATGCTGCGATGGGCTTTGAATATGGTTATTCAGTAGTTCGCGATGAAGCACTAGTTATGTGGGAAGCGCAGTTCGGTGATTTTGCGAATGGCGCACAAACAATCGTTGATGAATTTATCTCCTCTTCATTACAAAAATGGGGAGAGCGATCATCGGTTGTACTTCTATTGCCACATGGTTATGAAGGACAAGGTCCTGATCACTCATCTGCTCGCATTGAACGTTACTTAGCGCTGTGTGCAGAAGGAAATATGACAGTTGCGCAACCATCAACTCCTGCATCGTATTTCCATCTCTTGAGATGGCATGCAAAGAATCCAATACGTCGACCAATGGTTGTCTTCACACCTAAATCTATGTTGCGCTTGCGTGCTGCGGCATCAAAGCTACAAGATTTCACATCAGGTCAATTCCAGAAGTTAATTCCAGATGACACCGTGCAAAATGCAACACGAGTTATTTTCTGTTCTGGTCGCGTTTATCACGATCTAGTTGCTGAACGTGCGGCGCGTAAAGAAGACACGACAGCAATTATTCGCCTAGAACTTTTGTATCCACTTCCTGCTAAAGAAATGGCCGCAGAAGCCGCGAAGCATCCAAATGCAAATCTCTTGTGGGTTCAAGATGAACCAGCAAACCAAGGTCCATGGCCATTTGTTGCACTACGTACAGCAGAACAATTCGGTGGCGAAGGATTTGGTGGACGCACATTGCGTCGTGTATCCCGTCGCGCAACTGCAAGTCCTGCAACAGGAAATCATCACTTGCATCAAGAAGAAGAAAAAGCGTTAATGATGGAAGCCTTCACTCGCTAATCTTTTTTCAGCGCTTTTTTGTTGTGCCTTTGTGATATCGACCAATAACTCTGCCAATTATTTCTTCTCGGGCAACATCGCCCCATTGGCGTGAATCAGTACTGTCATCTTTGTTATCACCGTACACCGTTACATATGAACCAGTGATTCCGGCAATACGCTTTATGAATAGTGAAGCAGATTGGGCCCGTGAATCTAGGGGGCGGCGCAGGACAATTAGTTGGCCAACGTGGATACGTATACGCGGGGAGTACCAGACCAATAACCAGTCCCCGTCGTTAAAAGTCGGGGCCATTGAGTGCCCAGAAACTCTAACTGTGCCAAATTTGCTCACGAACAGTAGTCTTGCACATAAGTTGTTTTCGTATATTCGCGAAAAAAGGCACAGAAATAGCGCTCTTGAAGGAGAGAAACCAATGAAGTTGTTCCAACCAAAGACAGTTGTACTTGCACACTGCGATCTTCCTTGTGGAGTTTACGATCCAGCACAAGCAAAGATCGAAGCACTTTCAGTTAAGGCATGCATGGAAAAGTACGCAGCTAGCAGCGATGCAGATTTCAAATCTCGCTCAGTTGCAATTAAAGAAGAGCGTTCACACCAGGTCAAAGAGCACCTATGGGTTTTGTGGACTGATTACTTCAAGCCAAATCACTTCGAGGCATACCCTCAATTACACACACTATTTAACGATGCAACAAAACTTGCTGGCGCAGCTGGCACAAAGGGTACAAATGATGTTGCAGTTGCAGATAAGTTAATCGCAAAGATTGACGAAATTGCAGAGATCTTCTGGGCAACTAAGAAGTAGTACTCGACTTTATTGACTGAGCAGCGGTTCGGGCGAGGAAAGATACTCGCTCAACCGCTGTTCTTTTTATTACAGCAGATGCAACAAGTCTTTCACCTTCATAAGCTTCACATACAAATGTAATTTCGCGCCCATTTACTTCTGTGCAATTTGCTGAAGTGCGTAGCTCGCCACCAATTGCTATTCCACCATGAAATTCGAGTGCCATAGAAGTTTCCAGAGTTGTTTCACCATTTTCTAAATGCTCGGCGATGGATGCAATCGCAGCGCTTTGCATCGCATTAATGATCAGTGAATTAGCAAGAACCGGTAAATCTCCAACACCAATAGCAACTGCAGTATCTCCTGGGCGAACAATCATCGTTGAAAAAGCGACTGCCCCAACGAGTTCTTCAACAGGAACCAACATTTAAATCACGCCTCTTCGTTAGGGAAGCGATATTCCTCAGTGTGCTCAATATGAATTTCACGCGATTCGATTGTGCCATCTTCATTAATCTCAATTGAAATTTCAGTCATTCTAAATTCGCGAATGATATCTGGTGCACTGTTCATTGAAAGATTACGTAGTTGCTGGTGAATCTGTTGGTGCAGCTCTTCTGGAGCACGCTCATTACATGACCTGCGCAAAACAGATTGCATGAGGGAACGAACATTTCTTTCATGTTCAATTTCTGCGGTGCACTGTGGGCATGCTTGAACATGTACTTCAATATTTGCAATCTGTGCTGAATCGAAGATTTCACCATCTACAAAGAGAAGGACGGATTGAAGAACATCTACACAATCATTGTGATGAGCGTTGCTCATGATGCGTCCCCCTTTCCAGATTTCTTATCTGTTTTGGCGGTGGAATAACCGAGTTCTTTTGCATACTCGGTCAATTTCTCACGTAGTTGTTTTCGACCACGATGTAGGCGTGACATAACTGTTCCGGTTGGCACGCCAACAATTTCTGAAATTTCTTTGTATGCAAAGCCTTCAACATCGGCTAAATAAACAGCGATACGAAACTCTTCTGGAATTTCTTGCAGTGCACGTTTGATGTCACTATCTGGAAGATTTTCCAGTGCCTCTACTTCAGCAGATTTACCTTGATCACTTGTGTGTGATGCCGCATCTGCTAACTGCCAATCTTCAACTTCACCAGAGCTTAGTTGTGGTCTACGTTGATCTTTTCTGTACGTGTTAATAAAAGTGGTTGTGAGAATACGATAGAGCCACGCCTTTAGATTTGTGCCTGGTTCGAATTGATGGAAAGAGGTGAAAGCTTTTAAATATGTATCTTGTACTAAGTCGCGCGCATCATCTGGGTTACGTGTGTAACGAAGTGCAGCTGCGTATAACTGATTAGTGAACGCAAGGGCATCGCGCTCGAACCGATTGGTGCGATCGGCAGCGCTTTCTTTAACTAAGTCTGTAGATGCCATCGCCGTAAGGCTATCGCTTTGCAGTGCTCACGCGCATCGCGAAGCGCGCAAGGCAAGTCGGTGGCAGCGCCAGGAGTGTGGCGCTCTGGCGAAGTGCGTTAGAAAAGAGTCTCGGGTTCGCCCAAAGTAATCGGTTCAATTAAACGCCGGGAGTTATTGCGAACGAGGTTAACTTCAGAGGAAACGGGGCGTGCGACTAAACCATCATCTGGTTGTGGGTTATGCATCAATGCAATCAAAAGTTCTACATCGTGCTGGCCAGGATCAAGCCATGCATCCCATCGATCGCGCGGCATCATCACTGGCATGCGACTGTGAATGGTTGCTAAGTCACCAACTGCTTCACGAGTAATAATTGCAGCACTCTGAATAACTTCACCTTCCATGCTCTTCCAGGTGGACCAAATTCCTGCAATTGGAAGTGAACGAGTTTTGGAAGATGAAATATAAAAAGGTTGCTTCGGCGAATATTTTCCAAGTGCAGTTGCCCATTCGTAATAACCATCTGCCGGCACTAAACATCTCTGAGTTCTAAATGCATTTCGAAAAGTTGGCTTTTCGTGAATAGATTCAGAGCGTGCATTGATTGCATGTGATTGCGATGCACGTGCTTCCGATTCACTCTGGTGCCAGTGAGCCATAATTCCCCACGACGCAATAGATAACTCTTTTTGTTCAGCAATTGTTTGAGATGCGCGAACAATATAAATCGGATTAGTCGGCGCGATATTCCAAGTAGATGGCAACTCTTCGGCAGGGGTCTGCACACCGATGCCGAACTCTTCTGCCAGTTCGGAGGTGTTCAGCGATTGCGCATAACGGCCGCACATAGAGATACAGGTTATCGGTAGACTCATGCATATGTCTGATTCACAAAAGGATAATTCGCAGAGTGCGAACGGGGCGATGTGGCCTGCGCCTTTTCGTGGATCAAAACCTGTCAATGCTCGAGTCGTAATCCCTGGTTCTAAATCTGTAACCAACCGTGCATTAATCCTTGCAGCACAAGCAACATCACCATCTATTTTGCGCAGACCACTTGTTTCTCGCGACAGCGAATTAATGGTTGCAGGACTTCGCCAACTTGGAATTGATGTACAAGAAATAGAAGTTGAGAGTTACGCCGGTACAAACAACTCCGGTACCGGCGCACCCACAAAAGAGTTAGCCTGGAAAATTACGCCAGCACCATTAAAGGGACCAGCGGCAATTGATGTTGGTAATGCGGGAACAGTTATGCGCTTTTTGCCACCGCTTGCAGCTCTTGCTCAAGGCACAATCTCTTTCGATGGAGATTCACGTTCTCATGAACGTCCCCTCGGTCCAGTAATTAAAGCGCTAGAAGAACTTGGAATTTCAATTGATCATGGCAATCGTTACAGCTTGCCACTTGCGCTGGTCGGAACAGGAAAGATTCTTGGCGGCGAAATTGATATTGATGCAAGCGCTTCTAGCCAATTTCTCTCTGCACTCTTGTTAATTGGACCGAGCACACTCAATGGAATTACTGCTCGCCACGTCGGTGGCGAATTACCATCAATGCCACACATTGAAATGACAGTTGAAATGCTTCGCGACTTTGGAGCAACTGTTCATGTAGATACAGCAAAGAAAACTTGGCGCGTCGAACCAGGTCCACTGCACGGCAAAGACATCGTTATCGAACCGGATTTATCTAACGCTGCGCCATTTTTATCTATTGCAATGGTCTGCGGTGGATCGATAACAATTGCGGATTGGCCACAGAAAACAACACAACCAGGTGATCAATTACGAACGTTGCTTCGCGACATGGGCGCACAGATTTCACTTAATGCAGATGGTTTAACACTGACTGCTAATTCAGCAAAATCGTCACTTCGCGATGCGCCAAAGATTCTTGGCATTGATGTTGATTTACATGATGTTGGTGAACTAACTCCATCTATTGCAGCACTCGCTGCACTCGCTGATTCACCTTCGCACTTGCGCGGTATTGCACACTTACGTCTGCATGAAACTGATCGACTAGCAGCGCTCACTCGCGAAATTAATTCAATAGGCGGCAAAGTTACAGAAGAGCACAGTGCGCTTCACTTTGAACCATCAGCACTTAGCGCCGGCATTTTTCACACATATGAAGATCACCGCTTAGCCACAGCAGGTGCGGTTATTGGTTTAGTGACACCAGGAATCGAAGTAGAAAACATTGCCACAACTCGCAAAACGTTGACTGATTTTCCGGGACTCTGGAAGAGCTTGGTTCAGTAGTGCACAGAGTGCTCATTGCCTTCGTGAATTAGCGAAAATGGTAAAGCTAAGTAGTTTCGTGCGAGAATTGGACTAATGAGTAAACGCGTTTATGACGAAAGCGATGCACGAATTCGCCCTGCACGAAGCACTCGTCCGCGTACAAAAGATCGCCCTTCTCACGATGATGCAATTAGTGCGCTCGTAACAACAGTTGATCGTGGGCGAACTACTTGTATTACCGAAGAACGCTTAATCGTTACGGCAATGAAATCCCGCGAATTAGGACCTAAATCAGTGGTCGTTGGGGACATCGTAAGTTTAGTTGGCGATGTAACGGGTGCAGAAGGATCACTTGCGCGCATAGTTGCAGTTAATCCTCGTCGAAATTCTTTAAGCAGAACGGTTGATGACGCTGCCAAAATCGAGCGAACTATCGTTGCCAATATTGATTACTTAGTGATTGTTGCATCTACTGCAAATCCAGAACCGCGTCGCGGACTTATCGATAGATTCTTAGTCTGTGCATTTCATGAAGGCATCTCACCAATACTTTTGATGACAAAAACAGATTTAGCTCCACTTCCTGATTTCATTGAAGAGTATCGAGCACTCGGTGTTCAAATCGTGGCAACATCTAGCAAGAAATCAGATCGCGAATCTGATGTCGCAAAAATTCATGCTCTCCTTGCTGGAAAAACTTCTGTATTGGTTGGTCACTCAGGCGTTGGTAAATCAACATTGATTAATGATTTGGTTCCACATGCGGGACGAATCACTGGCGATGTAAATGATGTAACAGGTCGCGGTCGCCATACATCCTCTAGTGCGATTGCACTTCCGCTTTCACCAGATTTAGATCCGGCAGGTGGTTGGGCAATTGATACACCAGGTATTCGTGCATTTGGTTTGGCGCATTTAGATCCAAACAAAATCATTGCATCCTTTAGCGATTTATCTGAAGTGGCAGCAACATGCATGCCACGTTGTTCACATAGTGAAGAGAACTGCAGACTCAATGAGTGGGCTGCGCCAAATGGCACCGTTGATGTTGCTCGCACGCGCCGTTTGCAGAGTTTGCGATCACTCCTTGAAATCAAGGACTTTGATTCAACTGCTGACTCCATGACTTCTGAATAAACATATACTCTGCCTCGCGTTGTAGACTGACGAGGTGATGGCTACTCAATACTCGCGTCAAGCTGATGTCGCATTAGCGCTGAAAATGGCTGATGCCGCCGATGCAATTTCCATGGCTCGCTATCAATCACAAGACTTAGTAATCACAACAAAGCCAGATAACACTCCTGTTACAGATGCTGACAAAGCAACTGAAAAAGCGTTGCGCGACATCCTTGCCAAAGAACGACCAGATGATGGACTAGTCGGTGAAGAGTTTGGAACTAGTGGCACCGATGCCAAGCGCTATTGGGTGATTGATCCAATTGATGGAACAAAGAACTTTATGCGCGGTGTACCAAGCTGGTCCACACTCATTGCGCTGATTGAACGCAACGATGATGGCACAGAACAAATAGTTGTCGGAGTAGTTAGTTCACCGGCGCTCTTTCGTCGCTGGCATGCAGCACTTGGATTAGGTGCATACGTTTCACTCAACGGTGGCGCACCAAAGAAGATTCATGTCTCTGGAATTTCATCGATTAGCGATGCATCCATTACGTATTCAGATTTCAATAACTGGGATCAATACTTGCCAAAATTTCAATCACTTCTTGCATCAGCAAATCGAACACGTGGCTTCGGAGATTTCTGGTCGCACATGTTGGTTGCAGAAGGTGCCGCAGAAGTTGCGCTAGAAATCGGCGTAGCACTCTGGGACATGGCAGCGATTTCAATTATTGTGACAGAAGCTGGCGGTCGTTTTTCTAGTATTGATGGCGTAGATGGTCCGGGTCACGGAAGCGGACTCTCTACTAACTCGATTATTCATTCTGACGTTCTTGCTGCGCTGCGAGTTAAGTAATGACTAAGCGCGCACTGGAAACTCGTACACTTAAATTAGAGGGAATGACCTGTAGTGCCTGCGTAAATTTGATTGAACGTGCACTCAATGATTTAGATGGTGTTAGTGCAACTGTTAATTTTGCAAGCGAAACAGCGCACATCTTGGCTCCAGCTGAGATTTCGACGAAGAAGTTAATCGCAACTGTTAAAGGCGCTGGTTATTCTGCTGCGTTATTGGGTGATTCAAATCAATTCGCATTACACAGCAAGCGTTCCGCGATTGCCCTCTTCTTTGCACTTCTCTTTTCTGTTCCAGCTGTTGCAATTTCAATGACCATGGCTTGGCACGAACAAATAGATGCCAGAATTTTGCAAACACTTGAAGATCTTCGAATTCTGCCTCCACTGTATTCACCAACTGCATGGTTGGTAATTGCACTGAGTGCACCAGTTGTTCTCTTGGTTGCGTGGCCAATTCATCGCGCTGCACTTCGCAATCTCTTGCACCCAACGATGGATAACTTAATTTCTTTGGGCTCACTCACCGCGTTCGGTTGGTCAATTTATGCGAACTCAACAGGTAACGGTGATGTGTATACAGAAGTCGCAGTTGGAATTGTTACCTTCGTTGTACTTGGCAGATTTCTTGAAACGCGCGCAAAGCGTCGCGCCAGCAGTGCACTCTCTGCACTCTTGGCTTTAAGCGTTAAAGAAGTAAGTGTTATTCGCGGGGGATTAACAGTTCTGATTCCGGTCGAGAATTTAGAGATCGGCGATGAGTTTGTCGTTGCGCCAGGAGATCGCATAGCAACTGATGGAGTTGTTGTCTCCGGAAATAGCTCGGTTGATAACTCATTGATTACTGGCGAATCTCTGCCACTAACAGTTGGTCCTGGTGATCGCGTAATTGGAAGTTCAGTCAATACAAATGGTCGCCTTATTGTTCGTGCTACTCGAGTCGGTCGCGACACTGAGTATGCGCGCATTACTTCAATGGTTATGGAAGCTCAGAGCACAAAGGCACCGATTGCTCGTCTCGCAGATCGCATCAGCGCAGTCTTTGTTCCAATAGTTACTGTGCTCGCTTTAGCAACATTTGGTGCGCTTTGGTATAACGGTTATTCAATCTCGGAATCAATTGCAAGAGCAATAGCTGTAATTGTGATTGCTTGCCCATGTGCACTTGGTCTAGCAACCCCTGTTGCATTACTCGTTGCATCAGGTCGTGGTGCTCAACGCGGAATCATCATTCGAAATCCTCGCGTACTAGAAGTGGCACGCAGAGTAGACACAATTGTTTTAGATAAGACTGGAACGCTAACAACTGGTGCGATGAAGGTTCATGAAACAACAATCGCAACAGAAGCTGGCGCATTACTCGGTGCATCGTTTGAACCGCTTCTACGTGAAGCAACAATTCTTTCTACTGCTCTCTCAATTGAAGAGCAGAATAATCACCCAATTGCCTTGAGTATTCGTGACTTCATCGCAGCAAAAGGAATCAAATCCACTTCAGTTTCTGAGTTTCAAGTAACTCCTGGATCAGGTGCTGCTGGTCGCGTAAATCTTGGAACACACTCACCTGTTGTATTAATTGGCTCACCGACTGCAGTTGCACACAGCACAACAACTTTTCATCCACTTATTGCAGCAGCAGTACAACGTGGACACGATGCTGGATTAAGTGTTTCCGTTTTGGCATGGGATGGAGTTGCACTAGCTGTCTTTGCAGTCGGCGATGAACTAAAAGCAGATGCAGCAGAGACTATTGAATTGTTGAAGAACTCAGGAATTACGCCTTGGTTGTTAACTGGTGATTCAGAAGATGCGGCTCAATCAATTGCCAAGCAAGTTGGCATTGAAAGCAATCATGTTTTCTCTGGTGCGCTTCCACAAGGAAAACTCACGAAGATTCGTGAATTACAGAGTCAGTCACACACAGTTGTAATGGTTGGCGATGGAATCAATGATGCAGCTGCGCTAGTTGGCGCAGATGTGAGCATTGCAATGGGAACAGGAACAGATGTCGCAGTTTCTAGCGCAGACATAACGCTGATGCGCAAAGATCTTGCTGCTGTACTCGATGCACTAAAGCTTTCAAAGCGAACCCTTAAAATTATTCGCGTTAATTTAGGCTGGGCATTTGCATACAACATCGTCGGAATTCCTATTGCCGCACTTGGTTTACTTTCACCAATGTATGCAGCAGGAGCCATGGCGCTATCTAGTTTGTTCGTTGTAACCAATTCATTGCGCATCAAGGTTCCTCGCAGATAGTTATGAACTCTCGGAAATCTCTTTATTCAAAGGCCTTTATTGCTGCCCTAGCCACCACAACTGCCCTCAGCGCACTCACAGCCCCATCCGCCCAAGCATTTGAATTACCTCTGACTGTTGCTGCAGATCAACTATCTGGTTACGAAAGATCACTCTTTAAACATTGGATTGATGCCGATAAAGATCGATGCGATACGCGCAAAGAAGTTTTGATTCAAGAAGCCGTCATTGTTCCAAAGTTAAACAGTGGTTGTGGCTTCAATGGCGGAGAGTGGATCAGTCCCTACGAAGGATTACCAACTTCTGATTACTCCACATTGGATATTGATCACTTGATTCCATTAGCTGAAGCATGGAGATCAGGTGCATGGAAATGGTCACCTGCACAACGTGAAGCATTTGCAAATGATCTAACTGATCAACGTGCACTAGTTGCTGTAACAGCAGGTCTTAATCGCCAGAAAGGCGATCAAGATCCAAGTACATGGCTGCCGCCTGAAAACAAATGTGTATATGTTTCTAATTGGATTGCCATCAAGGTTCGTTACTCACTGACAGTAGATCCAGCAGAAGCTAATGCACTTACTTCACTCGTTTCCCAATGCAACATCACATCAATTACTGCCTTCTCTATACCTGCGTATGCAGTAACTGCTGGGATAAATCCCATAACTCTTGTCTCCCCAACAACTGCACCAGCACCAACTGCTGTACCAACTACAAAAGCAACTTCTGCACCGAAAGTTAAGAAGAATGTTAAGTACTCAACGTGTGCGAAAGCGCGCACCGCTGGAGTCACGCCGATAGTTCGCTCGAAAAACAAAGCCTTGTATAACCTGAATAAGGGGTTGGATCGCGATAAAGATGGCGTTGCCTGCGAGTAACCGCGTTTTTTAAAGCCTCCGCCAGCGGTTAAGATTGGTGTGTGGAACCACAGAAAGTACTTCTCTATTACGGCTTTACGCCTATACAAGACACTGCTGCTGTGCGTCTATGGCAGTTAACACTCTGTGAATCCTTAGGAATTAAAGGTCGCATTCTTGTTTCTCCTCATGGAATCAACGGAACTGTTGGTGGAGATATGGAATCCCTTAAGAAATATGTTGCACGCACAAAGAAATATCCTGGATTTAAGAAAATTGATTTTAAATGGTCAGATGGAACTGGAAATGAATTCCCTCGTCTAGCAGTACAAGCTAAAGATGAACTCGTTGCATTTGGTGATCCTTCAGTAATTAAAGTAAATGAAAATGGTGTTGTTGGCGGCGGTAAACATCTCAAGCCATATGACGTGCAAAAACTCGTCGAAGAACGTGGCGATGACGTTGTCTTCTTTGATGGTCGCAACGCCTTCGAAGCAAAAATTGGAAAGTTTAAAAACGCAGTTATTCCCGATGTCACAACATCGCGCGATTTCGTAGAAGAGATCAAGAGCGGAAAATACGATCACCTAAAGGACAAGCCAGTTGTTACATACTGCACTGGTGGAATCCGTTGCGAAATTCTTTCAGCTGTCATGGTCGACAACGGATTCAAAGAGGTTTACCAAATCGAAGGTGGAATCGTTAAGTACGGCAAGAAGTACGGTGACAAAGGTTTGTGGGAAGGCTCGCTCTATACATTCGATGCTCGCATGGCCATTGATTTCTCATCTAAAACAAAAGTTATTGGCGAGTGCGAAAGCTGCAACGCACCAACCAAACAGTTCTACAACTGCGCCCGCAAAGCGTGCCACGAATTGGTTTTACTCTGTGAAGATTGTTCAAAGATTGATGTAAGCAAGAGCTGTATTCACGATAGCAATCGTGTGCACGACTCCGAAATGGTTGGCTAGTTTTACTCTTCTACGATTTCAGTAGGCGCACCATGCACATTCAGTACGTCTTTCTTATGAATAGCAGGCACGGTTCCTAGCAATCCTTTTTGGAAGTCTTCAAAAGCCTGCAGTACTTCGCGTTTGGTGTTCATGACGAATGGACCCATCCACGCAACAGGTTCTTTAATTGGTTGGCCACCGAGAATAAATAGTTCTAATTCAGGTGAACGACTCTCTTGTTGATTAGCAGCGCGAATAACCAGAGTATCTCCCTCACCGAAAACAGTGAGTTGTCCCATCTGAACTGGTCGAGATTCTTCGCCAACAAAACCATGACCTGCCAATGTATAGACAAGTGCGTTGTAATCCTTGCGCCATGGAAGACGAAGTTCAGCCCCTGGTTGAACAGTTGCGTGCACCAACGTGATTGGAGTCTGTGTCGATCCAGGACCCTTATGTCCATCAATCTCACCTGCAATTACGCGAATCAATGCACCACCATCGTGGGATGCAAGAAGTGCAACTTCACTCGCACGAAGATCTTGATAGGCAGGTGGTGACCATTTCTTAGCAGCTGGAAGATTTACCCACAATTGAAAACCGTGGAACAAACCACCACTCATAACTAAATGATCTGGGGGAGTTTCGATATGCAAAATTCCTGCACCAGCGGTCATCCATTGTGTGTCACCATTTTGAATTGTTCCGCCGCCACCATTGTTGTCATAGTGATCGAAGATTCCATCAATAATGTATGTAACAGTTTCGAAACCGCGATGTGGATGCCATGGAGTTCCTTTTGGTTCTCCCGGTGCGTATTCCACTTCTCCCATTTGATCTAAGTGAATAAATGGATCGAGTTCTGACATATCAACGCCGGCAAATGCACGACGTACTGGAAAGCCTTCGCCTTCAAAACCTTGTGGAGCTGTTGTAATGCTCTTAATTGTGCGCGCACGCGATCCTGGTGCCTCAATAACTCGAGGCAGAATTGTTATATCGCTAACGGTAACTGCTGGCATTTCAACTCCTTATTTCAATAAGCTGAGAGTAGTTGAACTTTCAACTACCTGCAACTCAGAAGTTAGAGGTTCTTAAGCGCGGAAACAACCTTTGTAAGCGAAGCCTTTGCATCTCCAAAGAGCAACATTGTCTTTGGATCAAAGAGCAGCTCGTTTTCAATACCAGCAAAGCCTGGGCGCATTGAACGCTTCAGGAAAATAATGTTTGCAGCGTTAGCAACTTCAAGAATTGGCATTCCATAAATTGGGCAACCAGGAGTTGTTTGCGCCGCTGGATTAACAACGTCATTTGCGCCAATAACAATTGCAACATCGGTCTGCCCAAAAGTTGGATTTACTTCTTCCATTTCAGCTAATTGGTCATACGGAACATTAGCTTCAGCGAGTAATACGTTCATGTGTCCTGGCATACGACCTGCAACTGGGTGAATTCCGTATGCAACATCAATGCCCTTAGCCAACATCAAATCCGCTAATTCACGAACTGTGTGCTGTGCTTGTGCAACAGCTAAGCCAAAGCCAGGAACAATAACTACACGACGTGCATAGTTAAGCAAGATTGCAACGTCATCAGGTGAACCGGAACGAACTGGGCGATCTTCTGCTGCGCCAGTAGCTTCTTGTGGCTTTGCAGTAAATGCACCGAAGAGTGTTCCAAAGAGTGAACGACCCATGGCTTCTGCCATTAAGCGAGTCAAGATTGTTCCGGATGCACCAACGAGTGTTCCAGCGATAATCAGTAGTGTTGAATCTAGAACGTAACCACTTGCCGCAACTGTTAAACCAGTAAATGCATTCAATAGCGAGATAACAATAGGAACATCTGCTCCACCAACTGGAAGTACGAATAGAACACCAAATAGCAGTGAGAGTGCTGCAAGAATCAAGAGTGGATTAGTACCGAGTTCGACAACTACCCAACCTGCCACACCAAGTGTTGCTGCCAGTGTTGCCGCAATAACAAAGCGTCCACCAGGAAATACAACTGGGCGAGTAGTCATGAGCTCTTGAAGCTTTAAGAAAGTGATAATCGAACCGCTAAATGAAACACAGCCCACAATCACAGTAAAGACGGTTGCAATAACTACTGGAGTGCTGGCTGTATCACCAAGATTTAAGTATTCGACGATTGCCACAAGTGCTGCAGCGCCACCACCCACACCATTAAATAGTGCAACGAGTTGTGGCATCTGAGTCATCTGAACTTTACGTGCAGCGGGCACACCAATAATCACACCAACAGCAATTGCGCCGAGAATCCAACCTAAGTTGTTAAGTGGAAGAGACTCTCCCTCTTTGGAATAGAAGAAAACCACAACAGTTGCAATCGTTGCTCCAATTGCACCAATCGTGTTTCCACGACGAGCAGTCTTTGGTGTTGATAATCCTTTAAGAGCAAGAATGAAACAGACGCCAGCAGCAAGACCAATCAAGCTATATACAAAATAACTCATTTGTTCTCACCGCCTTTCTTTGGCTTAAACATTTCGAGCATGCGATCGGTTACAACAAAACCGCCCACCATGTTGATAGTGGCCAAGATGATTGCAGCAACTGAGAGCCCTAACTCAAGATTTGTTTTACTGTGGTCGGCAACGATGATTGCACCAACCAAGATCACACCATGAATAGCATTTGCACCACTCATCAGTGGAGTGTGCAACGTTGATGAAACTTTAGAAACAACTTCAAAACCTACAAATACCGCAAGAACGAAGATCGAAATGATTGCAATCGGTTCCATTATTTTGCGCCTCCATTTCGCTTCGCTCCTGCATGTGTAACAGCTGAACCATTGATAATTTCATCTTCAAAATCAAGGTTTAACCCAAGCGCACTACCTTCTGCTGCTGGCTTAGTCAGCAGCGTGAGAAGATTTACAACGTTGCGTGAGTACAAACTGGATGCGTGAAATGGCAGTTGGCTAGGCACATCTTTTCCGCCCCAAATGCGCACACCATTTTTCGTAACAACGACTTCACCTGGCTTGGATCCTTCGACGTTTCCACCAGTTTCTGCAGCAAGGTCAACGATGATTGTTCCTGGTCCCATCGAATCCACCATCGCCTGTGTCATTAATTGCGGTGCTTGTCGACCAGGTACAGCAGCGGTTGTGATGACAACATGTGATTTAGCAATGTAAGGAGTTAACAACTCACGTTGCTTAGCCGCACGTTCTGGTGTCATCTCGCGTGCATACCCACCAGCGCCTTCGAGTGCTTCGAGTTCAAGATCAATAAATGTTGCGCCCATTGATTTAACTTCATCAGCAGAAGATGGTCGAACGTCGTACGCCGAAACAACTGCGCCTAATCTGCGTGCGGTAGCAATTGCCTGTAAGCCAGCAACACCAGCGCCCAATACAAGTACTTGCGCAGGTGTAACAGTTCCGGCTGCTGTCATTAATAATGGAAAGAATCGTGGTGACATTTCTGCACCAACTAATACTGCGCGATATCCAGCGCACAGAGCCTGCGAAGTAAGCGCGTCCATTGATTGTGCGCGTGAAATACGTGGCACTAATTCGAGTGAAAAGGCAGTAACTCCCGCGCTAGCTGCTGCTTCGATTGAATCAACGGCAGTTACAGGGGATAAGAATGAAATAGTGAGCGCGCCTTTTTTAAGCGATGACATCTGCGAAGGAGTAAGAGGTGAAACACTGAGAACAACATCTGCATCTTTTAGAACGTCACCATTTACTACTGATGCACCTGCACTTTTAAAATCTTCATCTGTGGCTTGTGAATGTGTGCCAGCCCCAGATTCGATGGAGACTTCGTATCCCAATCGAGTTAATTTGTTAATGATGTCTGGAACGAGCGCTACGCGCTTTTCGCCCTCACGGATTTCTTTAGGTACGGCTATTCGCATACGAGAAACTTAATGCCTTTGCGCTCGAGAGGCTAGAGCGAACCCTTGATTTCTCCACGAGTTAAATGAAACAAAAGGGATTGAATAGTGGTCCTGCGATGAAATGCTTCACGCCAGATGACAGATTTTGGTCCATCAATGACAGATGCCATAACTTCTTCACCACGATGCGCAGGCAGACAGTGCATAAATATTGAGTCCTTAGCAGTTTTGCCCATTAACGCATCAGTGACAGCAAATGGGGCTAGCGCTCCAATTTTTTCATTCTTTTCTGATTCTGGATCACCCATCGACATCCATACATCGGTGTACAAAACACTGGCATCTTTTGCGGCGCTTTGTGCATCATTAGTTACTTCAATTGTTGCACCACTCTTTGCCGCAATCTTCTGCGCAGTTGCAATTGCATCAGCACTAGGCGCCCATTTTCCTTCCGGAGTTGCCGCAACAACGTGTGCTCCCATGATTGCACCCATGATGAGCCACGCATGCGCCATATTGTTGCCATCGCCTAGGTAAACAAATTTGCGCCCGGAAACATCTTTTCCAAATGTTTCGCGAATCGTTAACCAGTCAGCCAATAGTTGAGTTGGATGGTCATCATCAGTTAGCGCATTGATGACAGGAATTGATGCATACTTTCCAAGTTCATCAACATCAGATTGAGCAAAAGTTCTAACAATCATTGCATCGCAATATCCACTAAAAATTCTTGCGGTATCTGCAATTGATTCTCCGCGACCGAGTTGTAGGTCCTCTCCGCGTAAAACAATGGGAGAACCGCCTAAGTGCGCAACCGCAGTTTGTGATGCTAAGCGCGTACGAGTCGATGGCTTAGTCATATAAATTGCCACACTCTTGTGGGCCAGCGCTTCTTTAGAGCGAAGTGGATCGGCAGCGAATTGCGCAGCAGTGTCCAGCAACAACTCAACGTCATCGCGGGTTAAATGTTCGGTGCGCAACAAGTCTTTCATCTGATGAATTCTACCCTCACGATAAGGTGTGCACATGGGTATTTTCAGACGCGGAAGCGACACCGCGACCGATACAGATCTGCTCACTCGCCCAGAATTAGAAGAAGACGATGGCGGTCATGATCGTTTTTCACACTACGTGAAAAAAGAGAAAATCGTTGAATCGGCAGTTACGGGAAAATCTGTAAAAGCTTTGTGTGGCAAAAAATGGATTCCATCTCGAGATCCACAGAAGTATCCAATCTGCCCTGCTTGCAAAGAGATTCATGATGGATTGCGGGAAGCACCTAAAGAAAATTGATATGAAAAAACTTTCTCCCCTGGTTGCTTTAATCATTGCAATTACCACATTGGTGTCTCTGCCAGATTCGGCAACAGCTGGAACGCAACCGCGAAAAGTTTGGTCAGGATGGATTCCTTATTACTCCATGAATAGGGCGCTTCCGGCGGCAATCGCAAACGCAGATCTTGTTCGAGAAGTAATGCCATTTTGGTACACACTCAAATATAACGGTGCAACAAAGCTTCCAGTCGTGACAGATTTATATGCCCCTGCAAATCCGAGCGTTCCAATCTCGGTGCCTCTTACTTCTATGCGCAATGCAGGTTTTACAATTATTCCTACGATTACCGATGGTACAAGTGAATTAGTTCTGTCAAAGTTAATGGCAAATCCAACGTCGCGTACTCAGATTGTAAATGCAATAACAAATCTTATAACGACGTATAACTATGATGGAATTGATTTAGATTTTGAAGGTTTTGCATTTGTTGATAAAAACACCACCTGGAGCGCCACGAAGCCGCACTGGATTGCATTTGTAAAAGAGTTAAGTGGAGTTCTTAAATCAAAAAATAAATTACTATCTGTTTCTACTCCGTACTTATACGACCCGGCAGGAGCGCAAAAAGGTTATTTTGTTTATGCGTGGGCAGACATTGCGCCATATATTGATCGACTTCGCATCATGACGTATGACTATTCTGTTGCGAAGCCAGGACCTATTGGTCCACTGGCGTGGACTGAAAGAACAATTAAGTATGCAGTTTCCATAATGCCAGCATCAAAGGTGTATGTCGGAATTCCTGGATATGGACGAGATTGGGTTACTAAAGTTGAAGGAACGTGTCCTGTTGAAGTCGCCAAGGTTGTGCGAGTGGGTGCAAAAGCAGCAACATTTGTATTGCGAGATGCAGCGGCGCTTGCACAGAGTTATGGCACAATTCCTGTGTACAACGAAGCTTTTGGAGAAGTGAACTTTACGTACAACAAGGTATATAGCGGACTAACAGCAGCAGGTTTAGCAACAACGTGTACGGCAACTCGAAACGTTTGGTATCAAGATGCTAGGAGTTTTACATCTCGTATGGCGTTTGTATCTAAGTACAGACTCGGTGGATTAGCACAATGGACTTTCGGTATGGAAGATATGGCAGGTACGCAGGCGATAAGAGATGCAGCCCTTGCGATTGCTCCTGATCAGGTTGTAAGCACGCTTGAACTAAATACCGGAAGCACAGAATCAGCAGCTGCTCTTGAATTTGGATCCGTGCTAGGAGTTAAGGCAACTCTACAACTTCCTGACAAGTTACCAATTAACAATTTGTTAGTGCGGATTGAGTCCAAATCAGCAAATGAAACTACGTGGCAAGAAATTGCAACTAGTACAACTGGCGTGGACGGAACCATCCAAGTTCCCCTCATACTCTCTAAGAGCACAACAATTCGTGTTAGGACAGATGGAACATGGGAGAGACTCGAGTCGATTTCTCAAGAGATTCCAGTGAGTATTAATCGCCGTATTTCAATTAATGCACCGGTCTCAGTGCTGCGCAATCAACTCTTCGAAATTACTGGCGTGCTATCACCATTTCAAAGTGGAGTTCCGGTCCAGTTGTTACAACAGCGAGCAGGTAAATGGATTCCTGTTGGTCCGGCAGTGGTTACCGATATCAATGGAGCGTTCACATTATCTGCAACAACTGCGCAAAAAGGCTTTGGTAAATACAGAGTAAGTGTTGCCAAGGATGCTTTATGGAATCAGGTTGATTCAAATGAATTTACGCTGGTGATTAGATAGTGGTAAAAATAAAGTCAAAAATTGAAGAAGAAATCAATGCAATTTTTTCATCCGATCGCCCATGGGTAACAATCGTTTGGGATGATCCCGTTAATCTCATGGATTACGTAACGTATGTATTCATCGAGTTGTTTGGTTACTCGCGCGAACGTGCGACAGAGTTAATGATGAAAGTCCACAACGAAGGCAAAGCAGTAGTTTCAGAAGGTACCCGTGAAGAGATGGAACATGACGTAGCGAGACTTCACGAATACGGATTATGGGCAACTCTGCAACGTGGGGACCAACCCTTATGAATCAGGGCCATGGATTTACACGCCACGGCGAGGAGCTATTCGTTGCGCAATTTTCTGACTCCGAAAAAGAAGTTTTAATCAATCTTTCACAACAAATTATTGAATTACTCTCCGAACGAGTCGATCAGCACGACCAAGATCCACTGGCCGCGATGGTAGGAATAACAGTTCACGATTCACCGCCAGATGATGAAGTTTTGCTGCGTTTATTGCCAAATGCATATGCAGATGGTGTTGATGCAGCAGAGTTTCGCAGGTACACCGAATCTGTTTTACGTACCAAGAAGCAGGCACACGCAATGTCTATTCGTACGATGCTGATGAGTAGCGAAGATGGAAGCATCGAACTCAATCACGAATTAGCAAATGCCTGGCTGGGTGGAATTAATGACATTCGATTGGCGCTTGGCGTTCGACTCAATGTTCTGAAGAATTCTCATGAAGAGCTCGAATTGCTCGCACCCGATGATCCGATGCGCGGTGTGTACGGTGTTTATAGTTGGCTTGGTTGGCTGCAAGGTAATTTACTGCAAGCGCTCATGGATGGAATAGAATCCTGACATGTCTTTGACGATCTCACGTGCAATTGTTGATCAAATACTTCAACAATCGCGCACCGAATATCCAGATGAAGCGTGTGGCGTAATTCTTGGGCCAATTGGTGCAGGAACTCCTGTGCGTTTGAAGCCAATGATTAATGCAGCACACTCACCAACTTTTTATGAATTTGATCCGAAAGATTTGTTAGCTCTTTACCGCGAAGTCGATGACAAAGATGAAGAAATAGTTGTTATCTATCACTCTCACACGGAAACAGAGGCGTATCCATCTCGTACTGATATTGCTTACGCAGGAGAACCTGGGGCGCATTACGTACTAGTTTCTACACGCGAAGAGATTGCACCTGCGACCGAATTCCGTTCATACCGAATTATTGATGGCATAGTCACAGAAGAACCCGTAACTATCCTGGATTAACGCTTCATCTATTCTTGAATTGGCGAAAGCTGCGCGCATTAGCAATAATAAGCACATGACTACAGCAGCGATTGAAGTTCGAATCCCAACTATTTTGCGTCCCTATACAAAGGATGCAAAGGTTGTTTCTGCTGATGGTGCAGATTTGAAGTCAGTTATTTCAGACCTTGAACGTCAATACCCTGGATTAGCTGAGCGCCTTCTCGAAGATGGTGCACTCCGACGTTTTATAAATATTTACGTCAACGATGAGGATGTACGTTTTCTTGGCGGTTTAGATGCCGCAATTAAATCGGGTGATTCAATTACTGTGCTTCCTGCAGTTGCAGGTGGCTAACAGTGGCACGCTTTGATTCACTAGAAAGTTCAGTGGGCCACACACCACTTATTGGTTTACCAAAACTGTCTCCTGCGCCAAATGTTCGGTTGTGGGCAAAGATGGAAGATCGCAATCCAACAGGTTCAATAAAAGATCGTGCAGCACTTGCGATGATTGAAGAAGCAGAAGCTGATGGCACTCTTAAACCCGGTGCAACAATTCTTGAGCCAACTAGTGGCAACACTGGAATTTCACTTGCCATGGTGGCAAAGACTCGCGGCTATAAATTGATTTGCGTTATGCCAGAAAACACATCTATTGAGCGCCGACAACTCCTTGAAATGTGGGGTTCGGAAATCATTTTTTCACCTGCAGCAGGTGGCTCAAATGAAGCTGTTCGTGTTGCAAAAGAGTTAGCTGCCAAAAACCCAGAGTGGGTTTTCATGTATCAATATGGAAACCCAGCAAACACACTTGCTCACTATCAAGGAACTGGTCCAGAAATCTTTGCCGATCTTCCAACGGTTACTCACTTTGTTGCAGGTTTGGGTACCACCGGAACATTAATGGGCGCTGGAAAGTATCTGCGCGAGCAAAATCCAGATGTACAAATCATTGCAGCCGAACCACGCTATGGCGAAGTTGTTTATGGACTTCGAAACATTGACGAAGGTTTTGTTCCAGAACTTTACGATGCATCAGTATTAACTCGCCGCTTCTCTGTTGGCGCAGAAGATTCTGTTCGCCGCGTGCGCGAATTATTAGAAATCGAAGGAATTTTTGCGGGTATTTCTACTGGAGCAATTCTTCATGCAGCTCTTGCGATGGGCGCCGAAGCTATTCGCGATGGCAAGAGTGCAGACATCGCATTTATTGTCTGTGACGCAGGTTGGAAGTACCTATCTACTGGCGTTTATAGCGCTGATCACGTGAGTGCATCAGAAGCGCTCGATAATCAATTGTGGGCATAGCGCTAGACTTCGCGGTGTGAGTGATGCACCTATTGGAATATTTGATTCCGGCGTTGGCGGTTTAACCGTTGCACGTGCAATTCTCGATCAACTTCCTAATGAATCAACTCTTTACATTGGCGATACAGCCCGAGGTCCATACGGACCTCGACCACTTGCAGCAGTGCGTGAGTTCGCATTAGAAACTTTAGATTTTCTCGTTGATCAAGGAGTCAAAGCCCTAGTCATTGCATGTAATACCGCCAGTGCTGCGATGTTGCGCGATGCACGAGAGCGATATTCAATTCCAGTTATCGAAGTTATTCAGCCTGCAGTTCGCAGAGCAGTAGCTGCGACTCGATCAGGAAAAATTGGTGTTATAGGTACACAAGCAACAGTAGATTCGAAAGCATATTTAGATGCATTTGCCGCAGCACCAAATTTGCAAATAACTTCGGTGGCTTGTCCGCTTTTTGTTGAATTCGTTGAGCGCGGCGAAACATCTGGTCCAGAAATTACGGAAATTGCGCGCAAGTATCTCAAACCTGTGATGGATGCGGACATCGATACCTTGGTGCTTGGTTGCACTCACTACCCATTACTAACGGGTGTTATTTCATATGTTGTTGGAAATTCAGTTTCACTTGTATCAAGTGCGGAAGAAACAGCAAAGGATTTATATCGAGTATTAGTTGAAAACAATCTGCTGCACTCCAGCACAAAAAATGCCAACCACAGATTCTTAGCAACTGGAGATGCGAAGGCGTTTGAAACTCTCGCACGTAGATTTCTCGGCCCAGAAGTTGGACGAGTTGAACACCAAAGTCTGTAAACCACCCAAACCAATAAACTGCTGAGATAAACGGAGATACACATGTCACGCAATGATGGACGCACCAACGATCAGCTCCGTGAAATTAAATTTACTCGCGGCTGGCTAGATCATGCCGAAGGTTCCGTTCTCGTTGAGTTTGGAAAGACTCGTGTACTGTGCGTCGCGTCGTTCTCTCCTGGTGTTCCACGTTGGTTAAAAGATTCCGGAAACGGATGGGTAACTTCTGAATATTCAATGCTTCCGCGTGCAACACACACACGTTCAGATCGCGAGAGCGTTAAAGGAAAATTAGGCGGACGAACACAAGAGATTTCACGTTTAGTGGGCCGTTCACTTAGAGCAATTGTTGATATGAAGGAACTTGGCGAGAACACAATTGTTATTGATTGTGACGTTTTGCAAGCAGATGGCGGAACACGCACAGCAGCAATTACAGGTGCATATGTCGCATTAGCCGATGCCATTGCATGGGCGAAAAAAGAGGGTCACATCAAAGCATCATCCAAACCACTTGCAGATTCAGTTGCGGCAGTGAGTGTAGGAATCATTGATGGCGTTCCAATGCTCGATCTTTGCTACGAAGAAGATGTGCGCGCAGATACAGACATGAACGTTGTCTGTAGCGGCGATGGACGCTTTATTGAAGTACAAGGAACCGCAGAAGGTGTTCCATTCGATCGCGAACTACTGAATCAACTCCTAGATCACGCAGTAGCCGGATGTAAAGATTTAGCTGGAATGCAGAGCTCAGCACTCTCTAAATGAGCACACCGACAACATTAGTTTTAGCAACACGAAATCAAGGAAAGATTAGAGAATTTCGAAGAATTCTTGATGCAATCTCACAGGGTTCAATAAATCTTGTTGGGCTCGAAGATTTCCCCGATACAACTGAAGTAGAAGAAACAGGCAGCACTTTTAGAGAAAATGCTTTGCTCAAGGCACGAAGCGTGTGCAGTGAAACAGGCTTACCGGCAATTGCTGACGACAGTGGCTTATGTGTAGATGCACTCAATGGTGCGCCAGGAATTTTCTCGGCAAGATATGCAGGAGTACATGGTGATGACAGTGCAAATAACTTAAAGTTGTTAAAGGAACTTGCAAACACTCCTGAAGAAGAGCGTGGAGCGCACTTCACATGCGCCGCCGCCTTAGTGCTTCCTGATGGTCGAGAGTATGTGACTGAAGAAATCTTTGAAGGTTCCATTCTCTATGCCCCGATTGGCGATCAAGGATTTGGGTACGACCCCCTCTTTAGACCACAGGGACTAGCAATCTCCAGCGCGCAAATGAGCGCAGAGGAGAAGGATTTGATAAGTCATCGCGGTAAATCACTCCGTTCGATAGCACCTCACGTAATCAATTTGCTGACCTCGCTGGGGTAAACTTCTACTATCCGAGTGCGTGAAGTAAGTACGTACCGCTACCCAAGGAGTGCATGTGGCTGTTAAGAAAACCGCTAAGAAGTCAACAGCGAAGAAATCCGCTAAGAAGTCTGTTGCTCGTAAATCAACTGCTAAGCGAAGCGTTAAAAAAGTTGCTAAAAAGAGCACAGCTCGCAAATCTGCAGTTAAGAAGAGTGCAAAGAAGTCTTCTGCGCGTAAGACAACAAAGAAGTCTTCACGTCGCGCAACATCTGTTGATCGCCTAGTCGTACCAGCTGTACCAGTTGGTGGCGCTCGCGGTCGCGTAGATGTTTCAACAGTGCCAGCACCACGTGCTGCTGCTAAATCTGTCTCTTTTGATAACAATCCAAAGCAAGGCGCATCAAGCCGCGTTGTAGCAATTGTTGTCGTAGGAATTGTGCTTCTAGCAATTCTCGTGTGGTCACAATCTGGAAAAGATAGTGATGAAGGCGCAGCACCTACAACACCTTCAGCAACAGCGACCATGACAGAGGAACCAACAACTCCTGCAGAACCAGTTGGCACAGTAGAAGCACCATCATCATTCGTTGCGCTTCGCTCAGCAGATGGAATGAATCTTCGCTGGAAAGCACCAATGGCAACAGATGGACTTACAGGATTTAATGTAGAACTAAAACCAGCTGGTGCCGATTGGGCAGTTGTTGCAACAACTGGTCCAACAGAATTAACACATGCTGTAACACTGACAAGTTCAGATAGCTGGACACAGTTCCGTGTAACAAGCGTTTATGCGGATGGTCAGACTGCATCTGCAAAAATCTTCGGACTTGCTGGACAGTACAAGTAAAGATTTAAATAAAAATGCCCTCGCGAAATGCGGGGGCTTTTTTATTTGAGTTCGGCGACAACCGCATCGACAAAAACACTAATTCCCGTCGGAACTAAGTGCACACCATCAGGGGCGAAATATTCGGGATGTCCTTCTGAAATTTGATTCCAATCCACAATCCTTACATTTTGATAATTAGCTGCAACTTGTGCAATAAGAGAGTTGTTCTCATCTTTCCAACTTCGCGGAACCGCAGTATTAATCACAATAATTTGCGGTTGATCTTTAATAGCTTCGAAGATTGATATAACTTCACTCTCAACCAAACGATTGTTATTTCCCATATTTACAATCACAGGAGCACCAACCATACGAGATTTGTCTTTGTTGAGAACTGAAATCAACTCTGGTGCTTGACGACCAACATGTGCATTAATCAAACCTACTTGGCGGCGATTAGATAATTCATTTCGTATACCAAGAATGACTGAATCGCCCACAACCCATAAACCATCTGACGGATTAGTGATCTGAGTCTGCACTTCTGCTTTTGAGGTGATTTCCATCTTTAATTTAGCAATGTTTTCGTTACTTACAGCAATCGCATTCACGCTGACTAAAGAAGTAGCAATTAAAACCGAAAGTATTGATGCAGCCAGAGTTGCTTTTTGACGTACACGAACTTTCTTGGCCCGGTATTTCATACCTCTGAACCACGATTCGATGTATCCGTTTCTAAATGGCAACTCAACCCATCGAAGTGAGATATCGGCCAAAGCAAAGACAATCAAAATACGAAGTGCATACAAAGCCCAGCTAGCACCCGCTAGGTCAACGCTCGGTCTTGTAACTTGGAAGACAATCCAGTGCCATAAATAAATTGCATATGAACGCTCACCGATCCACAAAATGGCTCGCCCTTGTAGCAAAGGTGCAAATCTTGATGCTGGGTGCACGATTGACATAATGATTGCGCAGCCAAAAATGCCTGCCAATGGAAATGCTATTTTGTAGAGAGTTGGATTACTTTCATCGATAAAGAGAAAACAAGACAGAATTCCAAGAAAACCAAATACACCGATTCCATCGATTACATCCTGAGCCCTCTTAGCAATATCTACTTTTAAGTTTTGTGGAATCCAATTTACGGCCAGCGCTGCCCCAAGGAAGAGGCCAATACTGTGCGTATCAGTTCCGAAATAAACATGGCTCACAGTTTGAGAAGAGTTTGCATCGATACTGAGCGAAACAAGTAAGAGTGTAATTCCAGATGCAATGGCAATTACAAGTGCTGCTGCCGGAATAATTTTGCGCCCGAGTTGACGAAGAACAAGAAGCAGAATCAGTGGCCAAATGAAGTAAAACTGTGCTTCAACACCTAGTGACCATGTGTGTTGCAAAAGTGGTGGACGGCCAATCGCTTCAAAGTAATCTTGCTGACGAAATACGAGCCACCAATTCATAAATCCTGTAAGGGCAAATGGCGTATCGGTGAGCAATCTCTTGATTGTGTCTGGTGCCCACACCCCAATAAAAAGTGTGGTGGTAACAATCATAAAAACTAATGGTGGAAGCAATCGACGGACACGAGATTTATAAAATGCTCTTAAATCCAAACCACCACTTCGCTGAATTGAATCCAAAAGCAAACGCGTGATTACGTATCCAGAAATAACAAAAAAGAGATCAACGCCCAGAAACCCACCAGGAATCCAGGAGACACCTAAGTGGTAGAGCATCACCGCAATGACGGCGACTGCACGCAGTCCGTCGATGGCAGGGATGTATTTAACTCCGCGCTGAGCAGACATACAGATTACTTACGCTTTGCTGAACTCTTCTTTGCAACCTTTTTGGTTGACCTTTCCTTAGGTGCATTCAATGCCGCCTTGGTTCGCTGACTCTCTACACGAATTGGGCCACGGTTAATGATTGTGTCATCTGGATTTAAGTTATCGAGAACGCTTTTTTGAAGCTGGGCCAATCTATTAAAAGCAACCTCTAAGCGAGTGCGAGATTGTTGTATCGCATTTTCTGCTGAATCTAGTGATTGAGTTTGAATTCGATAGAGACGCTCCGCCTCAGAGATAACTCCTGAGAGCCACTGACGATAATTTGAAACTTCAGCCGTCGCTCCAGAAATAATGCGTTCACCTTCACGGCGTGCAGCTTGAGCTAGCGCTGCAACTTCGCGTTTCTTATCTTCCATTGCGCGCTCTGCAGCATCTTCTGCATTTGCAATCATTTCATCAGCTTCTGATTCGGCTGCCTGGATGTATTTACGTCCACGTGCTTCAGCACCAGAGAGCACCGAAGCGGCTTTATTTTGTGCGGCCTCGAGTGCATCTTTTGCAGCACGCGAAGTTTCATTAACAAGTCGATCCGATGCTGCTTGTGCACGAGCTTCACGCAACTGAGCAGATTTGATCATCGACATTGCAGTTTCGGTTGCAAGAATTTCAAACTCTTCTTTACTTAAACTTGTTATGTCACGTCGTGAGCGAAGATCAGCAAGTTGCGCTTCTAGTTCGCGAATACGGTCAACAGATCCAGGTGTTGCACTCTCTTCACCACTGAAACCGACCCAATTAAGGAAGCTCTTCTTCTCGCTCATCATTTTCCTTGCTGCCGACGGATGTTTACTAGAGAAACTCTAGGGGCTCTAGATTAGAGCAGTTGGGGCCATCGGCAAAAGTCCCTGCGTGGGCCGATAGGGTTAGAGCGAGTAGTGAGTTGGGAGCTAATTGCGGTAAATGGCTATCGAAACCGCGACGTACTGAGAAATCCAGGCTGCCAAAACAAAGATATGAAAGAGCTCGTGAAAACCAAAATATTTTGCAAATCTCCCAGGTTTTTTTAACGCATAAAAAATCGTTCCAACTGAGTAGAAGAGTCCACCAAGAATAATTGGAAGCAGAACCCATAGTCCGCCTTCTCTATACAACTGCGGAGTGTAAATAATGGCCACCCAGCCGAGTAACAAATAATTAGCAACGTATAGCCAGCGCGGTGCACCAACCCAAAATACGCGAAGTGCAACCCCAATAACTGCACCAATCCACACAACGAGAAGAAGTGTTAGCCGATCACGACCTTCTAGAAGTGCAACTGCAAAGGGAGTGTACGAACCAGCAATAAGTAAGTTGATGTTGGCATGGTCCCAACGCCGCCACATTTTTTTCTTTACAGGAGACCATGGAACACGATGATAAATTGCTGAAACACTAAAGAGCATGATCGCTGTAATTGAATACAGCGCAACAGCTAACTTAAGTGAAGAGTTGCTGAGAATGAATAGAACCAGGGAAGCAATGATTACTACAGGTGTAGCGCCAAGGTGAAACCACCCTCGTAGTTTTGGTGGCGCTGGCACCTGCGTAGTCATGAGATAAGACTATGCCCATCGCAATTATTTAGAAGCTGTAAACCCATCTTCTAAATCAGCCTTGATGTCTTCGATATTTTCAAGACCTAGGCTTAAGCGGACCAGACCTGGTGTTACGCCAGCAGCCAGTTGCTCCTCTGGACTCAATTGAGAGTGAGTAGTTGTTGCTGGATGGATGACCAGCGAACGCACATCTCCGATGTTTGCAACATGGCTAAAGAGTTTGAGTGATTCCACAAACTTCTTTCCTGCTTCTACGCCACCTTTGAGCTCAAAGGAAAGTACCGCTCCAGATCCTTTAGGTGCGTACTTCTTTGCCAACTTGTTCCAAGGAGAATTAGAAAGAGATGCGTAATTAACTTTCTCAACACTTGGATGTTTTGAAAGCCATTCTGCAACGGCTTTTGCATTCTCTAGATGTCGTTCAATACGAAGGCTCAATGTTTCTAAACCTTGCGCAAGTAACCACGCGTTAAATGGAGCAACAGCAGCTCCAATGTCACGAAGCAATTGCAAACGAATTTTGAAAATATAAGCAAGGTTTGCACCAAATGCAGAACCAACGCCGAGAGCTTGAGCAAAGACAAGACCGTGATAACTTGGGTCTGGCTCATTAAATCCCTTAAATTTTGCAGGATACTTTGCGTAATCAAAGTTGCCAGAATCAATAATTGCTCCAACAACCGCGTTGCCGTGACCAGATAAGAACTTGGTTGCAGAGTGAATAACAACATCTGCACCATATTCGATTGGCTTGATCACGTAAGGTGTTGCAACTGTGTTATCTACAATAAGTGGAACGCCAATTTCGTGAGCAATCTTGGCAACACCCTCGATATCTAAAATGTCATTTTTTGGATTAGCAATTGTCTCGCCAAAGAATGCCTTTGTATTTGGTCGCACAGCTTTGCGCCAAGAATCAAGATCATCTGGATCCTCAACAAAAGTTACTTCTACTCCAAATTTTGGGAGCGTATAGTGAAATAGATTGTAAGTTCCGCCGTACAAACTTGGACTCGAAACAATGTGATCGCCTGCTTCTGCGACGTTGAGAACCGCATATGTTGTTGCTGCAGAACCAGATGCCACGAGAAGCGCAGCTACGCCACCTTCAAGAGCCGCCAGACGTTGTTCAACAGCATCCTGAGTCGGATTCATGATGCGTGTATAGATGTTTCCAAGTTCTGCTAATCCAAAGAGATTTGCTGCATGTTGGGTATCTCTAAATTGATACGCAGTTGTTTGATACAAAGGAAGTGCACGTGCACCAGTTGTTGGGTCAGGTGTCTGACCAGCGTGAATTTGCAATGTTTCAAAAGACCACTTCTTATCTGACATTAGGTGCTACCTCCTTGATGTAATTGAGCGATTTACTCAGGGAGAGAAAGTAACAAAAAGTTCAGAATTGTTCTCACGAGTGATTAGTTCTTGCAAGCAACTTGCACAACGAAGATGTAATCGTGATGGTGCGGGAGGCGGGACTTGAACCCGCACGTCCGAAGACACAGGTTCCTAAGACCTGCGTGTCTGCCATTTCACCACTCCCGCAAAAGAGTGTCACTGGATCGTTATACAAATCCCGTGGAATTAAGCCCAAGGTTAGAGGCTACTTCGTCATGTTGCCAAAACGGCTACGTTCTTGCGAAGGAATTGAGCATCTCGTGCGATGGAAAAACCAGCTGCTTTGATATCAACGCCAGAGTGCAGGTGCTGCGAGTAACCTTTGGCAGATGAGCAGCACAGAAGTCTCCCTTTCGGAGCAGATTTCTACCCATATCCGCGCTGCAATTCTGGCTGCCGTTTCATCTGGGCAATTGCCTAAAGAGATTAGTGTTCTTCTTCCAGAGACGATTGCACTTGAGCGTCCAAAGAATCGCGATCATGGAGATTATGCAACCTCGATTGCATTACAGATAGCTAAACCATCAGGAAAAAATCCTCGCGATGTCGCAATAATCTTGCAATCTAATTTGGCAGTCATTCCTGAAATTTCGAAAGTAGATATTGCAGGACCAGGATTTCTCAACATCACTCTCAATCGAGCGAGTCAAGCCGAACTTGTTCGCACAATTTTAAATGCACAATCCACATATGGGCAGAGCGCTGGACTTAAGGGCGTGCGGATTAATCTCGAATTTATTAGCGCAAACCCAACAGGACCACTCCATCTCGGTCACACACGATGGGCAGCAGTTGGTGATGCACTCGGCCGTGTTTTAAGTGCTGCAGGAGCCGAAGTTGTTCGCGAATTTTATATAAATGATCGTGGCAACCAAATGGATTTATTTGGTCTCTCACTCGAAGCCGCAGCACTTGGAAAACCAATTCCGGAAGATGGTTATCAAGGTCAATATATTGCTGACATTGCAGCATCACTTGTCGCGCAAGATGCTAATTTGATTTCGCTGCCCGAACCAGACCGTGTCAATGAATTTCGTGAACGCGGTTATGCATGGCAACTCGGAGATCAAAAACGAGTACTCGATAACTTTGAAACTCACTTTGATGTCTGGTTCTCAGAGCGCTCGCTGCATGAAGGCGGATCTGTAGAAGTAGCAATGGTGAAATTGCGCAAGCAAGGCCACGTATTTGAAGAAGAAGGTGCAACATGGTTGCGTACAACTGACTTTGGTGATGACAAAGATCGTGTTCTCACTAAAGCAAATGGTGATTTAACGTACTTCGCATCTGATACTGCTTATTACATTAACAAGCGAGATCGTGGATTTGATATCTGTATCTATATGTTGGGAGCAGATCACCACGGTTATGTGGGCCGCTTAAAGGCCACAGCGGCTTGCGCTGGTGATAATCCTGAATACAACATCCATGTACTCATTGGGCAACTTGTAAAAATTATTGAAGGCGGAGAAGAAGTAAAGCTTTCCAAGCGTGCTGGAACGATTATTACTCTCGAAGAACTTGTAGAAAAAGTTGGAGTAGATGCCGCACGCTATACATTAATTCGCTATCCGGTAGATACGCCAATGATTTTAGATGTTGATGTATTGAAACGAAATACAAATGAAAATCCGGTGTACTACGTTCAATATGCACATGCACGTATTGCTGGTGTTCTGCGCAATGCCCAAGAACTCAAGATTCCAGTGGGACTTGAAAACTTTGATCCGGCTCAGCTCACTCATGACCGTGAGAACGAATTACTTGGAGCACTTGCTGAGTTTCCAAAGATTGTTGCAGGGGCGGCAGAAATGAGAGAGCCCCACAGAGTTGCTCGCTACCTCGAAGAGCTTGCAGGTGTGTATCACGGTTTCTATGCGGATTGTCGCGTCCTGCCTCTTGGCGACGAATCTGTATCTGCGATTCATAGCGCCCGTGCAAATTTATGCGCGGCAACCAAGCAAGTTATTCGCAATGGTTTAGATTTACTTGGCGTGAGCGCACCGGAGAAAATGTAATGAGCAAAAATCTTCAACCTTTGTGGTCAAAAAATGTTTCAATCAAGGATGGCGAGCTCTATTGCGCTGGCATTTCAGCTACTGCATTGGCAGCAGAGTTTAAGACACCTACTTTTTTCTTAGATGAAGATGATTTTCGTTCACGCGCATTGACCTGGAACTCTGAACTCTCCAAAGCATTCGGCCCACAGGCTGGTCGCGTTTACTACGCTGCAAAAGCATTCATTTGCGTAGAAGTAGCACGATGGATTGCTGACATGGGTATTGGAATCGATGTGTGCACTGGAGGAGAACTCGCAGTTGCACTTAAAGGTGGCATCAAGCCTGAAAACATTGAGCTACATGGAAACAACAAATCGTTAGAAGAGATAGAACAAGCAATTTCTGCCGGAGTAGGCATCATTGTTATCGATTCACTCTTTGAAATTGAGCGAGTTGCTGCGATTGCACAATCAGCTGGAAAAGTTCAAAAGGTATTACTCCGCTTAACTGCTGGAGTAGAAGCGCATACTCACGAATCAATTGCCACGGCACACGAGGATGTAAAGTTTGGGTTTTCTATTGCAAGTGGAGCGGCATGGCAAGCAGTTATTCAAACCAAAAAGCATTCAACTCTTGAATTGCGTGGATTTCATTCACATATTGGTTCTCAGATATTTGAAACAGAACCATTTGGTCTTGCCGCAGATCGACTCATAGAACTCCTAGCAAAATTCAACGCAGAGTTTGGGGAACAATTACCAGAACTTGATCTTGGCGGAGGTTATGGAATTGCGTATCTAGATGATGAAGCCGAAATTCAAGCATCAGATGTACTTAAGACTTTAGCAATCGTGGTCAAGCAATCCTGTGCCAAGCACTCACTCGATGTACCAAAGATTTCAATCGAACCAGGTCGCACAATTGTTGGGCCAACAATGTTCACTCTCTACACAGTGGGCACAACTAAAGTTGTGACTTTAGATAATGGCTCAACTCGAAACTATGTTTCAGTCGATGGCGGAATGAGCGATAACTTGCGCACTGCTTTATACGGCGCCGAATACACCGCAATTATTGCTAATCGCCAATCTTCATCCAAGAAAACGGCAACACGTATCGTAGGAAAACACTGCGAAACAGGGGACATAGTTATTAAGGACATAGATTTGCCTGCAGATATCGCCCCGGGGGATTTACTTGCTACTCCAGCAACAGGTGCATATGGACGCAGCATGGCCACGAATTACAACCACATCACGCGTCCACCTGTTGTGGCCATAAAAGATGCAAAAGCACGAGTAATCCTGCGGCGTGAGAGCATCGAAGATCTCCTGCGCCTAGATATTTAACGCGCATCTGCTCATCTGTGAAAGAATAAGCACATGGGTGCGCAAAAAAATATCCACATTGGCATGCTTGGCTGCGGAGTTGTCGGCAGCCAAGTTGCAGCGCTGCTCGAAAAAAATAATGCTGAACTCTCTACTCGTGCAGGTGCGACGCTAGTTTTGAAGAAGATTGTGGTTCGCGATGCTAAAGCAGCTCGCGACGGAGTAAATCCAGCGTTATTTACAACTGATGCACAATCAATTATTAATGATCCTGATATCGACATCATTATTGAAGTCATGGGCGGAATTGATCCTGCTCGCGAGCTAATTCTCTCTGCAATTAATAGTGGCAAATCTGTCGTAACTGCCAATAAGGCTCTGCTTGCAACACATGGTGCCGACCTATTTACTGCTGCAGATAAAAAAGGCGTAGATCTTTATTACGAAGCAGCCGTTGCCGGTGCGATTCCGATTATTCGTCCAATGCGTGAATCACTGGTTGGAGATCAAATTACTCGCGTAATGGGAATAGTAAATGGCACAACTAACTACATCCTGACAAAGATGGATGAAGAAGGCCGCGCATTCGCAGATGTTCTCAAAGAAGCGCAGAACCTTGGATATGCCGAAGCTGATCCAACTGCAGACATTGAAGGAATCGATGCTGCATCAAAAGCTGCAATCATCGCGGGACTTGCGTTTCACTCACGAGTGACTGTGGACGATGTTTATCGTGAAGGAATTTCATCAATTACTGCAGATGATGTTGCAGTAGCAAAAACAATGAACCACGTTATTAAGTTATTAGCGATTGCCGAATTGACTTCAGATGATCGAATTTCAGTGCGAGTTCACCCGACTTTGATTCCGCGTAGTCATCCACTTGCTGCAGTTCGAGATGCTTTCAATGCTGTGTTTGTTGAAGCAAAATCGGCTGGGCAACTCATGTTTTATGGTCGCGGTGCCGGAGGCGCTCCAACTGCGAGTGCGATTTTGGGTGACCTAGTAGCAGTTGCTCGACACAAAGTTGGCGATTCAATCGGACCACGTGAAAGCGATTATGCCGATCGTGCAATAGCACCAATTAGTGATACAAAAACACAATTCCTTATTCGTTTAAATGTTGCCGATAAGCCAGGCGTTTTAGCTGCAATTGCTCAAGCTTTTGCGACAGAAGGCGTATCCATTCAAACTGTTCGTCAATCAGGTCGAGGCAATGATGCTGAACTCATCGTTGTCAGCCATGGTGCTACAGAAGCCGCGCTTAGTGCCACTGTTAGCGCTCTTTCTAAAATGGAAATTGTTTCTAAAGTTGAAAGCGTTCTTCGAGTGCTTGGAAGTCAAGGCTGATGTCAATATTTTCACGCAGACCAGGAGCGCATCAATGGCGCGGTGTTATTAATGAATATCGTCATCGCTTGCCAGTTTCCGAACAGACTCCAGTCGTAACACTTAATGAGGGTGGAACACCACTTATTTTTGCTTGTTATCTCTCTGAGTTATTAAAAAATAATGTGTGGATTAAATATGAAGGCTTAAATCCGACTGGATCTTTTAAAGATCGCGGTATGACTATGGCTATTTCGAAAGCAGCCGAAGATGGATCCAAGGCTGTTATTTGTGCATCCACTGGAAATACTTCGGCATCTGCTGCTGCATATGCAGTTAAAGCTGGAATGGTTCCTGCAGTTCTTATTCCTAAGGGAAAGATTGCACTTGGAAAACTCGCACAAGCTGTCGCCCATGGTTCAAAAATCTTGCAAGTAAATGGAAACTTTGATGACTGCCTCACTTTGGCACGAGAGTTATCTGAAAATTTCCTAGTTGCACTCGTTAACTCTGTTAATCCATATCGCATTGAAGGACAGAAGACAGCATCCTTTGAAGTTGTCGATGCACTCGGTGATGCACCAGATATTCACGCGTTGCCAGTTGGAAACGCAGGAAATATCACTGCATATTGGAAGGGCTACAAGGAATACCGTTCTGATCGCATGAGTACACAGTTACCAGCAATGTGGGGATTTCAAGCAGCTGGATCTGCACCAATTGTTAAAGGAAAAATTGTTAAGAACCCAGACACGATTGCAACAGCTATTCGAATTGGTAACCCAGCATCGTGGCAGCAAGCTTTAGACGCACGTGATTCATCGGGTGGATTAATTGATGCCGTAACAGATAAAGAAATCCTGGCCGCATATCACCTCATTGCATCAAAGGAAGGCATCTTCGTAGAACCTTCTTCAGCCGCTGGTTTAGCTGGATTAATTAAGTACCACAAAGCAGGAAAGTTGCCGAAGAATAAAACGATTGTTATTACTGTGACAGGTCACGGATTAAAAGATATTCCGTGGGCCCTTGAAGGCGCTAAGAAACCAACTGTTGTGCAAGTAAGCGTTAAAGCTGCAGCAAAAGCGTTAGGTCTATCAGAAAATGGCTAAACCAACTTTTAGAGCAAACGCTGTACAAATTCAGATTCCAGCAACAAGTGCGAATCTTGGTCCTGGTTTTGATTCACTTGGTTTAGCACTCGGAATGCACGATCGATATGTAGCACAAATTCTTGATGACCCAGGTTTGGATATTGATATTTCTGGAGAAGGTGCAGATGTTCTGCCCCGCACAGAAAAGAATTTGCTCGTTAAGGCTATGTACAGAGGATTTAAATTCCTAGGTGGCGAACCAAAGGGTGTTGCTATTCGCGCTCTTAATGTGATTCCACATGGTCGCGGTCTTGGATCATCGGCCAGTGCAATCGTTGGTGGATTGATGTTGGCTCGTTCTCTTGTCTTAACTGGTGATGACAAGATGAGTAATGAAGATTTACTAAACCTTGCAACAGAGATGGAAGGCCATCCAGATAATGTTGCGGCCGCAATCTTTGGAAATGCCACAATTGCATGGAGTGAAGATCAAAGAGGAAAGAACGTTGCGCGTGCGGTGCAAATTCATGTTGACCCACGCATTAGTGCGATTGCATTTATTCCAGAAAGTGCAGTGGCAACTTCAAAGGCCCGTAAACTCTTGCCAGAAAATGTCTCCCATGCAGATGCTGTAGCAAATACAACTCGGGGTGAATTACTTATTTATGCACTCACTTCACGACCTGATTTGTTGCTAGTAGCCACTGAAGATTTTCTTCACCAAAAGTATCGTCAAGAAGCTATGCCAAAATCTTTTGCTCTACTAAATAAATTGCGCGCCGCCGGAGTTGCAGCTTTTATTTCAGGTGCGGGTCCAACTGTCTTAGCTCTTCACACTGGGGACGCCAATGAAATTACTGAATTACAGCGCGCAGCTGGCTCAGCATTTGAGGTCAAGGCACTAAGTATTTGCACTACGGGAGCGGGAATAGTCGCCTAATTTCGAATTTGTAGGAGTTGGCGCCTCGGTGCTACCCTTATGGCATCTGATCAGCCGGCTCTAGTTAATCGGTGCAAGATTTTTCAGATAAATAAATTACTCGCTCCTTTTGGGCAATCCTTAAGGCCATTACTGAAATGAAAACAATGACAGAAAAAGAACCAATACGTTCAGATAGCCCCGAGTTAAATGCAATGTCTCTTCCGAAACTCAAGGAAGTAGCTTCGCAACTCGGTATTGAAGGGGCTCCTAAACTAAAGAAAGATGCTCTCGTTCAGGCAATTGCTGATTTACAAGCAGCCAACAGAGAAGCAGCTAAAGCTGAACGCGAAGCTCGTCGCGAAGCGCGCAACAATAGAAATAAGAAAGATGCGCCACGTGACTCAGATTCCAATAATGATTCAGATTCCGATGGTGACTCACAAGGCAACCGCGGTGATCGCTTCGATCGCAACGATCGTGGTCGCGGACGTGATCGTGGTCGCGGACGTGATCGCAATCGTGATCGTGGAAACCGTGAAGAACGTGAGCCAGTACTTTCAGAAGATGATGTATTGCTGCCAGTAGGCGGTCTTCTAGACATTCTTGAGAGCTATGCATTTATTCGCACAGGTGGATATTTGCCAGGACCAAACGATGTGTACGTATCGCTTCAACAAGTTCGTAAGTACGGACTTCGTAAGGGCGATGTTGTAACAGGTCAAGTACGCCAACCAGCCGAAGGCGAACGTCGCGAAAAATTCAACGCTCTAATTATTTTGGACACAGTCAACGGTTCAACTCCTGATGAATCACGCAATCGCGTTGAATTCAACAAGTTAGTTCCTTTGTATCCACAAGAGCGTCTGCGCCTTGAAACTGAACCAAACATTTTGACAACTCGTGTTATTGATTTGATTTCACCAATTGGTAAAGGTCAACGCGGTCTCATTGTTTCTCCACCAAAAGCTGGAAAGACAATGGTTTTGCAATCAATTGCAAACGCGATTACAACCAATAACCCAGAGTGTCACTTGATGGTTGTTCTAGTCGATGAGCGCCCAGAAGAAGTTACAGATATGCAACGCTCTGTTAAGGGTGAAGTTATTGCTTCTACATTTGATCGCCCTGCGGATGACCACACAACTGTTGCTGAATTAGCTATTGAGCGCGCAAAGCGCCTCGTAGAACTCGGTCACGACGTTGTTGTTCTTCTTGACTCGATTACACGTCTAGGTCGTGCGTACAACATTGCTGCTCCTGCATCAGGTCGAATTCTTTCCGGTGGTGTTGATTCTGCAGCGTTGTATCCACCAAAGAAGTTCTTCGGTGCAGCGCGTAACATCGAAGATGGTGGTTCACTCACAATTCTTGCAACCGCACTTGTTGATACTGGCTCTCGTATGGATGAAGTTATCTTCGAAGAGTTCAAGGGAACCGGAAACATGGAACTTATTCTTGATCGCCGCATGGCAGATAAGAGAATTTTCCCAGCCGTTAACGTAGTTGCATCTGGTACTCGTAAGGAAGAAATTCTTATGGGAACAGAAGAACTCAATATTGTTTGGAAGCTGCGACGTGTATTGCACGCTCTCGAACCACAACAAGCACTCGAACTTCTTCTTGAAAAGATGAAGGGCACTAAGTCCAACGTTGAATTCTTGATGCAGATCCAGAAGACAACTGTCGGACCGGGTTCTGAAGGATAAGTTCACGCTCAAATTTTTAAATACCCACCCAATAGGGTTAACCTTTAGCCCTATTAACCGCCCGACTGGTTCACGTGGAAATCACGACCCAGTCACGAAATAAGGAAATGAAATGAAGTCAGAGATCCACCCAGAGTACAAAGAGACACAAGTAACTTGTGGTTGCGGTGAAAAGTTTGTTACCCGCTCAACAGTTACAAGCGGTTCAATTTATGTTGAAGTATGTTCAGTTTGCCACCCTTTCTACACAGGCAAGCAGCGCATTCTTGATACTGGTGGACGCGTAGCGAAGTTCGAAGAGCGCTTCGGTAAAAAATAGCTTTCTAGAGAGACCGCATTCACTACATCCGTAGTGGTTGCGGTCTTTTGCTTTTCATTTAGTTTGAGTACAAAAGAGCATTGAGATTGCAAAGGAAGGAGAAGTCAGATGACAAATGATCGTTTTGCATCAGCACATGAAATGGTTCGCGAATACGCAGAACTCGAAGCTGCAATGGCTGATCCTTCTATTCACGATGATCAAGGCAAGGCTCGTCAATTAGGTCGTCGTTATGCCCAACTTGGTCCAGTCGTTGCTGGATTTAAAGAGTGGAAGAGCGCGGATGAAGATTTAACTGCTGCCAAAGAGTTAGCTGCAACGGATCCTGACTTTGCATCTGAAATTCCAGCACTCGAAGAAACTGCGCACAAGGCTGCTGAAAAACTTGAAGAGTTATTGCTGCCACGTGATCCCAATGATGATCGCGATGTGATTCTTGAAGTTAAAGCAGGAGCAGGTGGAGATGAATCCGCACTCTTTGCCGGAGATTTGCTACGCATGTATATGCGTTATGCGGAAAAAAGAAATTGGAAAGTGGAAATTCTTGATGCCACTGAAAGCGAAATGGGTGGTTACAAAGATATTTCTGTTGCCGTTAAATCAAAGGGCACAGCTGCGCCAGGTGAATCACCTTATGCACGTTTGAAATTTGAAGGCGGAGTACACCGTGTACAACGCGTTCCAGAAACTGAAAGCCAAGGCCGCATTCACACATCTGCAGCAGGTGTTCTTATCCTGCCTGAAGCGGAAGAAATCGATGTCGAATTGAATATGAATGATGTTCGCGTGGATGTCTATCGCTCATCAGGTCCTGGCGGACAAAGCGTTAACACCACTGACTCTGCGGTTCGACTTACGCACGTACCAACGGGAATTGTTGTCTCTTGCCAGAATGAAAAGAGTCAATTACAAAATAAGGAGTCAGCGCTTCGAATCTTGCGCGCACGTTTATTAGCCGATGCTCAGGAAAAAGCCGATGCTGTGGCCTCAGCTGAACGTAAGAATCAGGTGCGAACAGTTGATCGGTCAGAACGCATTAGAACCTATAACTTTCCAGAGAATCGCTTGAGCGATCATCGCGTTAATTACAAATCAAATAATTTAGATTCAGTTTTAAATGGCGAACTCGATGATGTTATTCAATCCCTCCTTGATGCTGATAAAGCAGCAAAGTTAGCCTCAACGGAGTAAGAACGAAGATGAACGTGCGTGAGATTCTAAAGGATGCAAAAGCGCAACTAGCCCTTTCAGAAATTGACAACGTTGATGCAGAGATTTTGTTGGCACATGTAATCGGTATTTCACGGATGGATTTACACAACCCACTGGTGCTCGAGCGCACGTTGGACGCAATTGATGACAAAAATGTTTTGCTAGAAACATTTCACAATCTTTTGGCTCGAAGAATTCTTCACGAACCGTTGCAATACATCACAGGAAGCGCTTACTTTCGAAATCTTGAATTAAAGGTGGGTCCAGGAGTTTTGGTTCCAAGGCCTGAAAGCGAATTACTAGTTGGCGCAGTTTTAACGCACATAGCCAATCTGCCGGCACCAGTGAGCGTAATTGATCTCGGTTCTGGTTCAGGTGCCCTTGCCCTTGCTATTGCAACAGAGGCTGCAAATAGTCGAGTGATTGCTGTTGAAAAAAGTGATGAAGCACTTGTGTGGTTGAAAAAGAATGTAGAAGCGATTGTTGAAGATTTAAGAATTGTTCATAGCGATGTTAAAGATGCTCTACTTGGAATTAAATGCGATGTTGTTATTGCTAATCCGCCGTACATCGAAACCGAATCAGATTTACCTAGAGATGTCGTAGAACATGAGCCAGCAATCGCGCTCTTTGGTGGCAAAGATGGGATGGATGCTCCGCGTGAATTTATCTCTGCAGCTTCTCGATTATTAAAACCTGGTGGCTTGTTGGCCATCGAACATAATGAGGTTCAGGGAACATTAATCGCTGACGAACTCGCAAGAGATTTCGATGAGATACGGTTGCATGAAGATTTAGTTGGTCGTCCACGTTGGACTAGTGCGATTCGGAAAAATACATGAGTAATCCAGTTGAGAGAATAAACATCACTAATGGTAATCGTGAAGAGCACTTAGCACGCGCACTCAAAGCAATTCGTGATGGGTATGTGATTGTTGTACCGCTAGAACATGGTTATGTGTATGCATGTGATGCATTTAGTCATTTTGCAGTTCGTGCGATGCACGTACTTCGTGGCGACGCACTTGGGGTGCTCTCACAAGTAATTATTCCTAATGCAAAAACGGCGCAAGGTTTGTCCCGCAGCATTCGTTCCGATGTTCAAGTGGTCTTGGATGCATTTTGGCCTGGATTGCTCAGTGTGAATCTGAAACCGCAAGTTGGTTTGGCATGGGATTTAGGAGATGGACAAAGATTAGATCTCATAAGTTTGCGAATGCCGCAAGAAGGATTTGTTTTGGAGTTAATGCAAAAGAGTGGACCACTGGCAATTGCTTCGATTACAAATAATGGTTTGCCCACTTTGCTTGATGTCGAGAGATTTGAAAATCCTGGCGTGGAAGTAATTTTTGACGGTGGCCATCTTCCGGCTGGTCCTCGCACGACAGTCATAAACGTTTCAGATGATGGAATAGAACTCACCCGAGAAGGCGCAATCTCGCGTGAATCTCTTCAAAAAGTATCCCCTGACAATTTCGGTACAACGGATTAGAATCTGCAAATGACGAAAGATATTTTTTACGGACCAGACTTTGATTTGTTGAGCAAGCAAGATCCTGAGATATCTGCAGTATTGCTCTCAGAACTCAAGCGCCAACAAACAAACTTGCAGTTAATTGCCAGCGAAAACTTCACTTCGCGCGCGGTACTTGCAGCGTTAGGTTCTACTCTTTCCAACAAGTACGCCGAAGGTTATCCAGGCAAGCGTTACTACGGCGGTTGCGAAGAAGTCGATAAGGCCGAGCACCTAGCTATCGAACGTGCAAAGTCTCTCTTCGGTGCAAATCATGCGAATGTTCAACCACACTCAGGTGCGAGTGCAAACATCGCCGTGTATCAAGCGTTCACAAAACCCGGTGACACAATCCTTGCAATGTCACTTCCACATGGAGGCCACCTCACACATGGTTCTCCTGTTAACTTTTCAGGCAAGTGGTTTAACGTAGTTTCTTACGGCGTTCGTCAAGATACCGAACTCATTGATTATGACGAATTGCGCGATTTAGCGATTGCAAATAAACCAAAGATGATTTGCTCTGGTGCTACCGCGTACCCAAGTCTTGTGGATTTTGAAAAGGTCCGCGCCATCTGTGATGAAGTTGGCGCAATCATGTGGGTTGATGCCGCACACTTCATTGGATTAGTTGCTGGAAAAGCAATCCCATCGCCAGTGCCATATGCAGATGTTGTTTCATTTACAACACATAAAGTTCTGCGTGGACCACGCGGTGGAATGATTCTTGCAAAAGAAGCACACGCAGCTGCCATTGATAAAGCAGTATTTCCTGGAATGCAAGGTGGACCGATTATGTCTGCAGTTGCTGGAAAGGCGATTGCGCTTAAAGAGTGTGCAACTCCGGAGTACCAAAAGTATTCAAAAGATGTAATTACTAATGCACAAGCTCTATGTACTGCTCTTGAAGGCGAAGGAATGCGCGCAGTTTCTGGTGGAACACAAACCCACCTCGCACTCATTGATATTCGCGGAACAGGTGTAACTGGAAAAGTTGCCGACGAACGTTGCGGTAATGCAGGCATTGTTCTCAATAAGAACTCAATTCCATTTGACCCAGAAAAGCCAGGCATCACAAGTGGTATTCGCGTGGGAACTCCTGCAACAACGACTCAAGGTATGGGTGTTCCAGAAATGAAGACCATTGCATCTTTGATTTCTCGTGCCATCCGTAGCGAAGATCCAAGCGTTTTGGGCGCAATTAAGAATGAAGTTCACGCGTTAACTTCAAAATTCCCAATTTATAACGCATAGACTTACTCCATGCGTGAGTACATGTTCACATTGCTGCTTTCTGCAGCGCTGTGTTATTTGATTACGCCATTCATCCGAACACTCGCAACCAAATTTGGTGCAGTTGCTGCTGTACGCAGTCGCGATGTTCATACCTCACCAACACCACGGTGGGGTGGCGTTGCGATGTGGGCGGCAATGGCCATCACCTTTCTTATCGTCCAACATCTCGCTCTCGTTGGAAAATCCTTTGGACATGAAGCCCAAGGAATTTTCCTTGCCGGAACTTTTCTCGTTCTGCTTGGAATGGCAGATGATCGCTACCAATTAGATGCCCTGACCAAATTAGCGGGACAAGCACTTGCTGCAGGAATTCTGCTTGTGTACGGAATACAAATCTTGTGGTTACCGATTAATGGCGTAATAACTCTGCCACCAAGCATCGGACAACTTGTTACGGTCTTGATTGTCTTGGTGACGATTAATGCCGTTAACTTTATTGATGGCCTAGATGGTTTAGCTGCAGGCATCGTTGCAATAGCAGGGGCGGCCTTCTTTACATTTGCTTATCTATTGGCTGTCGTGTGGGGCTTTAGCCGTGCAGGTGCACCATCACTTATGACTGCGGTTTTAATTGGAATCTGTCTTGGCTTCTTGCCCCATAACTTCCACCCAGCTCGGATCTTTATGGGGGATTCTGGTTCGATGTTCTTAGGTTTATTGCTGGCATCAGCTGCAATCACATTAACAGGACAAGTTGATCCAAATGCAATTTCAGCAGTTGAAGCAGGACCAACGTTGTTGCCGCTATTGCTTCCATTTGCTGTTCTTGCAATTCCTCTAGCTGACTTAGTTCTTGCAATTTCAAGACGTTTGCGTGCAGGTCGTTCCCCTTTTGCCCCAGATAAAGATCATCTTCACCACAGATTGCTTTCAGCAGGCAATTCTCACGTAAGAACTGCGGTCATCATGTATTTGTGGACTGCAACGCTTGCTTTCCCAATAACTATTTCTGCATTCGCACCTCTATGGGTAGCATTTCTAGTAGCAGCGGTACTAGCAATAATCACAATTGTGGTTACTCGAAACGGAAAAAAGGATTCAGTGTATGTCTGATCAAAAAAGCTCAGAGAGCATCATGCTTCGGGGGGCTTTGATTCCATCATTTATTGTTGGTGTTATTGCCATAATTATTTGTTCGATATTTGCTGGGTTCTCAGGATTTCTCGGAGCTCTCATAGCTCAATTTGTTGTCATTATTTATTTTGCTATTCACATTGGTGTCTCTCGAATTGCACGAAACTTAGATCCGATGAGCACGATGGCTTTGGCGGTATTTTCTTACTTTGCAAAGCTGCTTTTTCTTGGAGTTTTTTTGTATCTCCTCAGCGCATTCACATCTCGTGAAACTATAAATAGAACAAGTTTTGGTGCCACCGCAATCACGCTGACTTTTGCATGGCTAGGCGGGGAAATTGCCAGTTATATGAAGTTGCGCATACATTTACCCCTGCCTGAAACCAAGAAATAGTCGCGCTAGAGTGAAGGAGATCTCACATGGCAGCTCGTGATGAGAATGCCGCCTTCTCCATAATTGGTTACCTGCTCTCCGGTCTACTTTTCTGGGGTGGCGTTGGCTGGGGCCTTGATACCTGGCTTGGTACATCTTTTCTTCTACTAACCGGCTTGCTTCTAGGGGCTGGCTCAGGCATTTACCTCGTCTGGCTCCGTTTTGGTCGCGAATAAGCGGCACTCGGCTGGTCCATTTTCCGATTTCACAGACGGCACTTTTCCCCATAAGGTTGCCCGCAGAACGCATCCCCGGCGTCCTATCTTGATAAGTCCGTCAAAATTCATTTGAGTGTATTTGAAGGAGAGTGCGTGCGCTCGTTAGTGGTTTTAAGCGCAGAGGGTGAAGGCTTCGTCCCACCCAGCAGTAAAGACTTCGAACTCCCACCAATTTTTGGCGATAGCCCCTTTACAACAAAACCAATTTTTCTAGTTTTTCTTTCAGTAATTTTAGTTTCAGTATTTTTCATTCTTTCTTCTCGTAAAGCTTCCATTATTCCTTCTAAATTTCAATTTGCGGGCGAAAGCATTTACGCATTCGTAAGAAATGATCTAGCTCGAGATGTTATCGGCCATGAATTCATGCGCTTTGTTCCATACCTATTCACACTCTTCACTTTTATTTTGACCAACAACATCTTTGGAATTGTTCCCTTCTTGCAATTCCCAACAATGTCTCGCGTTTCTTTCCCATACGTACTAGCAATAACTGTTTATCTGGTTTTTCACTACGTAGGTATCCGCAGACATGGTGCATGGAAATACTTCAAGGAAATTATGTTCATGCCGGGTGTTCCAAAGGCCGCCTACATACTCATCACCCCGCTTGAGTTGTTGACATTCTTAGTGGTTCGTCCATTAACTCTTGCACTCCGTTTATTTGCGAATATGTTTGCAGGGCACTTGCTCCTGCTCGTCTTTATCTTGGGTGGAGAACATCTACTCCAAGGCGTTATTGGTTTGAAGTTAATTAGCCCGTTTGCTTTCTTTATCGGCATCGTGCTGACTTTCTTTGAATTCATGGTCCAGTGTCTACAGGCGTACATCTTTACTCTGTTGGCAGCTCTATATATCGCCGGCGCCCTTGCCGACGAGCACTAATTAGGTACAAACCTAAAGAAAAGAAAAAAGGAGAAAAAAATGGAAGGCACACTTAACCTGGTCGGTTTTGGCCTCGCAGCAATCGGTCCTGGTATTGCAACTGGACTTATCTTCGCCGCTTACATCAACGGTGTTGCTCGTCAACCAGAAGCACGCAGCGTTCTACAGCCAATCGCGTTCCTTGGATTCGCACTTGCTGAAGCCCTTGCGCTATTCGGTCTCGTTCTCGCATTCGTTCTCTAATAGCTCGTTAATAACTACCAGTTAATAACTAATAGAGAGAGTAAAAAATGTCTAAATCAGTGATCTTGGCTGCAGGAGAGAAAATCAATCCACTCGTTCCGCACACAGCAGAACTTATTGTTGGAACGATTGCATTCACTCTTCTCTTCCTTGTCTTGAGAAGCAAAGTTGTGCCGATGTTTGAAAAAGCATTTGCTGCACGTACTGAAGCGATTCAAGGTGGCATGGAGCGTGCAGAAAAAGCACAACTCGAAGCACAGCGTGCACTTGTTCAATACAACGAACAGTTGTCGAAGGCGCGCGAAGAAGCACAAACTCTTCGCGAAGAAGCACGCGCACAAGGATCAGCCATTGTTGAAGAACTTCGCGCTAAAGCTCAGGAAGAAGCAGCACGTATTACTACAGCTGCACACGCATCCATTGAAGCCGAGCGTCAACAAGCAGTTACTTCACTTCGCAATGAAGTTGGAACACTTGCAGTTGAACTCGCATCAAAGATCGTCGGAGAAGCACTAGAAGACCAGGCCCGTCAATCACGCATCGTGGATCGCTTCCTTGATGATTTAGAGAAGTCCAAAAAGTAAGAAAAGGAAACAGGAACTAGTAATGAGAAATCACTTCGGGGGCAGAAGCCGTCAATCACTTGTGATTGCACGTGGCTTTATTGATGCTGCCGCAAAAGGCTCAACAGCCGATGCAGCATCCCTTCTCTCATCCGAACTCTTCTTCATTACAACTGTTTTAAATTCAAATATCTCATTGCGCAGAGCGATCAATGATCCTTCTCGTGACGCGAAGTCAAAAGCAGTACTTCTAAAAGAAATTTTCGGAAAGAGCGTTGGCGCACCTGCACTTAATGTAATCACTGGCGTGAGCGAGTTGCGCTGGTCAGCCTCATCTGATCTTGTAGAAGTACTAGAACAACTAGCAATCGAAGCGGAAGCATCAGCTGCAAATATCGCAAATGAATTAGATCGAGTAGAAAGCGAACTCTTCACTGTTGCTCGCGCTATTTCGACATCTTTTGAATTGCGTAGCGCCTTGATCACCGCAGGAGCAGAAAAAGCCAAGTCATCTCTGATTGCAGAGTTACTTGGAAAGAACTCGTCATCATCTACTGCCAAACTCGTCAACCATGTTGTAAATAACTGGCGCGCACGAAGTGTTGAAGCCGCATTTGATGATTATCAATACGCACTTGCCGCACGACGCAACCGCCTCATCGCAGTAGCACGCACAGCAGTGGCGCTTTCATCTACTCAGTACGACCGTTTAGTCGCAGCACTGACTAAACAACTTGGCCAACCAGTTCGCGTAAATGTTGAAGTTGATCCAACCGTTGTGGGTGGACTTTCAGTCAAATTTGCTGATGAATTAGTTGATGGAACACTCGTAAACCGCATCGCATCAGCAGGTCGTGCACTTGCTGGTAAGAGTGCGTAAAGAAGATTTAACTAGAGAAGAAAAAGGAAAAGGGAGAAAAAAATGGCGGAGCTAACGATCCGACCTGATGAAATCCGCGATGCACTCGCGAATTTTGTTAAGTCATACGATCCAGGCGTTGCAGCTCGAGACGAAGTAGGAACTGTTAGCCAAGCTGGTGACGGTATTGCTCGCGTCGAAGGTCTGCCTTCAACAATGGCGAACGAACTCTTGCAGTTCGAGAACGGAACACTGGGTCTTGCACTTAACCTCGATGTCCGTGAAATCGGTGTTGTTATTTTGGGTGGATACGAAGGAATTGAAGAAGGAACATCAGTCCGCGGTACAGGTGAAGTTCTCTCTGTACCAGTAGGTGACGCGTTCCTTGGTCGCGTGGTTGATCCACTCGGTCGTCCAATTGATGGCAAAGGCGAAATCAAAGCTGATGCACGTCGTGCACTTGAATTACAGGCTCCCTCTGTAGTTCAACGTCAACCAGTTAAGGAACCACTTGCAACTGGTATCAAAGCAATTGATGCGATGACTGCTATTGGTCGTGGACAGCGCCAGTTGATTATCGGTGACCGCCAAACCGGTAAGACAGCTGTTGCGATTGACACAATCATTAACCAACGCGAAAACTGGAAGTCTGGAGATCCAAAGAAGCAAGTAAAGTGCATTTACGTTGCTATTGGTCAAAAGGGTTCAACAATTGCTTCCGTTAAGGGTGCTCTTGAAGAAGCTGGTGCAATGGAATACACAACCATCGTTGCATCCCCTGCATCAGATCCAGCAGGATTTAAATACCTCGCTCCATACACCGGTTCTGCAATTGGTCAGCACTGGATGTACAAGGGCGAGCACGTACTTATTGTTTTTGATGATCTCTCAAAGCAAGCTGAGGCTTATCGTTCAGTCTCATTGTTGCTACGTCGTCCACCAGGTCGCGAAGCGTACCCAGGCGATGTTTTCTACTTACACTCACGTCTTCTAGAGCGTTGTGCAAAACTCTCTGATGAATTAGGTGGCGGTTCAATGACTGGACTTCCAATCATTGAAACAAAGGGAAATGACGTTTCTGCGTTCATTCCTACAAACGTTATTTCTATTACTGATGGTCAGTGCTTCCTTGAAACAGATCTCTTTAACGCGGGCGTTCGTCCAGCGATTAACGTAGGTGTTTCTGTTTCTCGTGTAGGTAGCTCAGCACAAACTAAGGCGATGAAGAAGATTGCTGGACGTCTGCGTCTTGACCTTGCACAGTTCCGCGAACTCGAAGCATTCGCTGCATTCGGTTCAGATCTAGATGCTGCATCAAAGGCACAACTAGAACGCGGCGCACGCATGGTTGAACTACTCAAGCAAGGTCAGTACTCGCCGTATTCACTAGAGCGTCAGATTGCATCAATTTGGGCTGGAACAACTGGAAAGCTCGATGATGTTGCAGTTGCTGATATTCGCCGCTTTGAATCGGAATTACTTGATTACATCGCACGCGAACGCAAAGCAATCTTCGATGTAATTTCAGAGACAAAGCAACTAGAAGATGACACTGTTAAGTCACTCGAAGAAGCTGTCACTGCATTTAAGAAGATCTTCGTTCCAAGTGTTTCAGCTGCTGTGAATGAAGCAGAAGCTGCAGCTCTCGAAGGTGTAGAGGCAGAACAAATTACTAAGCACGTGCCACCGGCGGTGAAGAAGTAAAAAATGGGTGCCCAACTTCGCGTTTATCGCCGACGGATGCGATCCGTTAAAGCGACCAAGAAAATTACGAAAGCGATGGAATTGATTTCCGCCTCTCGTATTGTCAAGGCGCAGCAACGAGTTGCAGCCTCAACTCCTTATGCAAATGAGTTGACCCGTGCGGTATCCGCAGTTGCCACGTATTCATCAACGAATCACCCTTTGACTACTGCATCTGAAAATCCAAAGCGCGCAGCGATACTAATTATTTCTGGAGACCGCGGAATGGCTGGCGCATATTCAAATAACGCGATTAAAGAGGGCGAACAACTCGCAGCTCTTATTCGCTCACGTGGATTAGAAGTTGCTTCATATCTTGTTGGACGTAAAGCTGTGAATTATTACCGCTTCCGTAACCGCGCTATTGCTGGTTCATGGAGCGGATTCTCAGATACTCCAACGTATGAAGATGCCAAGAGCGTTGCAGATGCGCTGATTCAAGCTTTCTTAGCAGATGCACAAGTAGAAAAGAACGGCGTGGATGAAATTCACATCGTCTTTACTGAATTTAAATCTATGTTGACTCAGAACGCACTTGCAAAGCGCATGTTGCCGCTAGAAGTCGTAGAAAGTGATGCACCCGTTGCATCCTCTTTATTGCCTATGTATGAATTCGAACCTAACGCCGAAGTAGTGCTCAACTCACTTCTTCCTCGCTACATCGAGGCTCGAATCTTTAACGCAATGTTGCAATCAGCGGCGTCAGAGCATGCAGCTCGTCGTCGTGCAATGAAGTCAGCGACTGACAACGCTGATGAGTTAATCAAGTCCTTAACAAGACTTGCGAACGCGGCTCGTCAGGCCGAAATCACACAAGAGATCAGCGAAATTGTTGGCGGCGCAGACGCGTTGTCCTCGGCAAATGCAGGGAGTGAATGATGTCGAAAGAAAATAGCGGTAAGGGCCGCGTAGCTCGAGTAATCGGACCGGTGGTGGATATTGAATTCCCAGCCGATTCAATGCCTTCGATCTTTAACGCGCTACACGTAGATGTGACCATGAGCGGTCAGACTCGTACGTTGACCCTAGAAGTTGCACAGCACATTGGAGATAACCTCGTGCGCGCAATCTCAATGCAACCAACGGATGGAATGATTCGCGGTGCACTGGTATCAGATACCGGCGCTGCAATCTCTGTGCCAGTTGGCGATGTAACAAAGGGACACGTATTTAATACTCTTGGCGAATCTTTGGATGTACCAACCTCTTCACTCGACATCAAAGAGCGTTGGCCAATCCACCGTAACGCCCCAGCATTTGATCAACTCGAATCAAAGACGGAGATGTTCGAAACAGGTATCAAAGTTATTGACCTACTTACTCCATACGTAAAGGGCGGAAAAATTGGCCTCTTCGGTGGTGCAGGTGTGGGTAAGACAGTTCTTATTCAAGAGATGATTTATCGCGTTGCTGAAAACTTCGGTGGTGTATCTGTATTCGCCGGTGTTGGTGAACGTACTCGTGAAGGTAACGACTTATTCCTTGAAATGACAGAGACTGGTGTTATCAATAAAACAGCCTTGGTCTTTGGTCAGATGGACGAACCACCTGGAACGCGTCTTCGCGTTGCACTTTCAGCGCTGACAATGGCTGAATACTTCCGCGATGTTCAAAAGCAGGACGTGCTCTTGTTTATCGATAACATCTTCCGCTTTACACAGGCTGGTTCTGAAGTATCAACACTTCTTGGACGTATGCCATCTGCTGTGGGTTACCAGCCAACACTTGCAGATGAAATGGGTCAGCTACAAGAACGTATTACTTCAACACGTGGTCACTCAATTACATCTATGCAGGCTATCTATGTTCCTGCAGATGACATTACTGACCCAGCGCCACACACAACATTCGCGCACTTAGATGCAACAACAGTGTTGTCTCGTCCGATTTCAGAGCTTGGTATTTATCCTGCTGTGGATCCACTTGACTCAACATCTCGCATCTTGGATCCACGCTATATCGGTGAGCACCACTTCCGTGTTGCTAACCGCACTAAGCAGATCTTGCAGCGCTACAAGGATCTTCAAGACATCATTGCAATCCTTGGTATCGACGAACTCTCAGAAGAAGATCGTATTCTTGTTGGACGTGCTCGTCGTATTCAACGCTTCTTGTCACAAAACACATTCGTTGCAAAGGTCTTTACTGGTATCGAAGGTTCATTCGTTCCACTAGCAGACACCATTGCGGCATTCGAAGCACTTGCAGATGGAAAGTACGACCATATTCCTGAGCAGGCATTCTTCATGTGTGGTGGACTCGATGACGTAGAACGTAGAGCTGCCGAACTAGCAGCCAGTGTTGGAAAGTAATAACTAATGCCACTTAACGTCGAATTAGTATCGCCACAAGAGCGAGTCTGGTCAGGGCAAGCAAAGTTCATCTCTGCTCGCACGATCGAAGGTGATCTCGGTGTATTGCCAGATCACGCTCCGCTCTTTGGCGTACTAGTTGACGGCGTTGTTCGAATTGATGGTGTTGATGGAACTTCCACCGAATTTAGTGTTCACGGTGGATTTATCTCTGTATCAAATAACAGAGTTTCAATTCTTACTGAATCAACTGACGCACAGAAATAATCAGTCAGCTCGCCGCTTATTTAAGGTGATGCTCGGTCTGAATTAAACGAACAGTCTGGGACTTACCCCGCATAACTAGCGACTGGCTTATTACCCCGTATGACATGTATCTAATTCCTCGTAGTAACTCACCATCTGTTATTCCTGTTGCAGACAAAAACACGTCATCAGAGTTGATTAAATCTCGAGTCGTTAATACCTTGCTTAAATCATGACCGGCAGCGAGGGCGCGTTCTTTTTCATCATTATCTTTAGGATGTAATTTTCCTTGAATAGATCCCCCTAGGCAGAGCATTGCAGCAGCCGTAATCACGCCTTCTGGTGTTCCGCCAATACCCATTAACAAGTCAATTCCAGTATCTGGTCGCGCTGTCTCGATTGCGCCAGCAACATCACCATCTTGAATCAATCGAATGCGCGCACCAGCTTCACGAATCTCTTTAAGCAGAGTGTCATGACGTGGACGGTTGAGTACGACCACAGTTATATCTGAGATGCTCATGCGTTTAGCTTTTGCAACCGCTTGAATGTTTGCTTTAGTTGAAGCATTAATATCAATTACCGACGCAGCTTCTGGTCCAGTAACAATTTTATTCATGTAAAAAACCGCTGATGGGTCATACATAGAACCGCGTGGTGCCAGAGCAATCACGCTAATTGCACCGTTCATTCCGTTAGCGGTCAAAGATGTTCCATCAATTGGATCTACTGCTACATCGCACTCGGGTCCAAGACCGTTACCAACTTCTTCGCCGTTATGCAGCATCGGTGCGTCATCTTTTTCGCCTTCTCCAATGACAACAACGCCAGACATATCAACTGTATTAATCATCTTTCTCATAGCTTCAACGGCTGCTTGGTCGGCTAAATTCTTTTCACCACGACCAACCCAAGGCGCCGCTGCCACGGCCGCAGTCTCTGTTACACGAACAAGTTCGAGAGCAAGATTGCGATCTGGATCCTGAATTGCACTCACGCTTTCTCCCTTCGAACATCTGCCCCCAATGAGGACAATTGTTGCGCAAAGTTTGGATATCCGCGGTCAACGTGGAATGCACCGTCAATTGTGGTTTCACCTTCGCTTACAAGGGCTGCTAAAACCAATCCTGCCCCTGCTCTGATGTCAGTTGCTTCTACGGGAGCACCAGAGAGCTGTGAGATACCGTGAATAGAGGCGTGGTGTCCATCAACCGTGATTTGTGCACCTAAACGAGTCAATTCATTGACAAACATAAATCGAGATTCAAAGACATTTTCAGTAACTATGGCATCACCGGTGGCAATCGAATTAAGTGCAATCACCATAGGCAATAAATCTGTAGGAAAACCCGGATAGGGAAGTGTTGAAACATCAATTGATTGTGGACGAGAATCCATGCGTACACGTATCCCATCATCGGTGCTGGTAATGATTGCACCTGCTGATGTTAACTTTTCAAGTGGTAACTCTAAATCTTGTGGACGGGCGCCATGAATTGTTATGTCTCCCTGCGTCATTGCAGCAGCAAATGCCCATGTTCCTGTGATGATGCGATCAGGAATAGTGGCATGAGTAGTTGGATTTAACTTCTTTACGCCTTCAATTGTTATAACTGGTGAACCTAAGCCACTTATCTTTGCTCCCATTGAAATGAGAAACTCTCCAAGATCCACAATGTCAGGTTCGCGAGCAGCATTTTCAATAGTTGTTGTGCCCTGCGCCAAAACTGCAGCGGTCATAATATTTTCAGTTGCACCAACACTTGGAAAATCTAATTCGATAGGCGCTCCGGTAAGACCATTCGGAGCTTCTGCAATGACATAACCATGTTCGATATGCGCTTTAGCGCCGAGTGATTCCAAACCTTTAATGTGAAAATCTAAACCACGCGAACCAATGGCGTCTCCACCAGGAAGTGCAACCTCTGCTTTACCAGTGCGAACAACAAGTGGACCAAGTACGTTAATTGATGCACGCATCTTGCGCACTAAATCGTAATCAGCGCGATGTCCTGGAGTTTCTGGAACAATTATTTTTAACTCTGAACCGTTATTTACTACGGAACAACCCAAACGAGTCAGCAGATCTGCCATGATGTTTACATCGGCGATATCTGGAACATTTGTAATTGTTGATGTTCCGGGAGCCAAAAGAGCGGCAGCCATCAACTTAAGAACGGAATTTTTAGCGCCAGTGACGTGAACTGAGCCGCGAAGATTAGCCCCGCCTTGGACGCGAAAACGATCGGCATCAGCCACCGGTTTACCCCCGCCCATTTTTTCTTCAATACCCATACTATGAGTGGTCACATCGTAACTCTCCTAATAGGCTCCACCCATGGTTCATTTAACGCGTATCTATACAAAGACAGGAGATGACGGCACAACCTCCCTAGGAGACATGAGCCGTACATCTAAAAACGATCCTCGCCTCGAGGCCTATGCCGATGTCGATGAAGCTAACTCATCTATTGGTGTCGTGCTTTCTACCGACGAAATTAGTGGTGACTTTCGTGCGCTTCTTGTGCGCATTCAAAATGATCTCTTCGATGTTGGCGCCGACTTATGTACACCAGTTGTTGATGAACCAAAGATCGAACCTCTAAGAGTTGTTGAATCTCAAGTCGCCTATTTAGAAGCACAGATTGATAAGTTCAATGAAGAGCTAGAGCCTCTTGAGTCTTTCATTCTTCCTTCAGGCACACCTGCAGCATCTCACTTGCACGTTGCGCGAACTGTTACTCGTCGAGCAGAACGTCGAACATGGGCAGCAATTCATGCATTTGGTGGGGGAGTCAATCCACTCACAGCAAAGTACTTGAATCGCCTATCAGATCTTCTCTTTGTACTTGCACGAGTAGCCAATAAAGAAGTTGGCGATCAGCTGTGGGTACCCGGAGCCAATCGTTAGCTTGGCGTAAAGAAGTTTCGCTTAACTAAATCTGGTGCAGGATTATGGTGGCAACTAATTGCAAGGTTGCTTGCCTTAATATTTTTTAGGATATTTCCATCAGCATCTCTATGTTTTATCTGACTCACTAACATGATGCTTTGAAATACCTGCGCATTTGTCCCCTTAGAAATTGTCCTTAAATTTCCGAGGACTGCTTCTATTTTGCCCGTCTTTAAATCAACCCGTTCAAAAGTAGAAGTAACTTCCCACCACGTACATCTATTCTCAGACGCCACAGTGATCGCGCCACATGCATATTCATCGCACTCTAAGAGATCTGCACGAAGTGGTGCCTTTGAGGGACTTGAATTAAGTGAGGATTCACATTGCAACTCTGCAGCTGTAGGAATCTTTGCAAAAACTTCGCCCTCTTTAGTAAATTCATTTAACCCAAGACGCGGTGGCCATTTTTCACCAAAACATACGACAGGCTGCAGCGGAGGAAGCTTCTTCTTCTTTTTCTTTTTCTTCTTTGTAACCTTCTTCTTTTCTACTGGCTTCTTAGTCTCTTTGGCAGAAACTTCCGTGCCTGTTTTTTGGCTTGGTTTTGGAGTTGGTTTCGGAGTTGACGTGGCCGCGTAGGCAGAAGTTATCGAAAGAGTCAGAGCAGAAATCACAAATGCTGCAATTAATTTTTTCAATCTCGACTCCATTTAAAGGTTCTGATGGCTAGAAAAATACCTGCAATTAACCAGATGAGCAAAATAAAGAAGGTTCTCTCTGTTTCCCACGTACCCGCAACTTCGCGCAGCGCAAATGAGTCAGGAAGAAAGACAGAACGCATTCCCTGTGTCATCCACTTGAGTGGGAAAATAGCCGCAACTTGCTGCATCCAACCTGGTAAATCTGTAAAGACGAAGAAAACTCCGCTAAAGAATTGCAGAATAATCACAACAGGTGAAACCACAGCTGATGCACCTCTGCCACTCTTGGGTACAGCAGCAAAGGCAATACCAAGGGCTGTGGATGCAGCACTTCCGAAAACAATGAGCCATGTAAAGACGAACCATTTATATGGGTCAGACGGAAGTTCTACGCCGAAAAAGATCATTCCACCGGCAAGCAGTAAAAGAACCTGAATTGCCATACTGACAAAGACCAAGATGGATTTTCCAATGAAATAACTCGCAACATGCATAGGAGTTCCACGCAAACGCTTGAGCGAACCAAACTCACGTTCCATCGGAATAGTGATTGCTAGTTGTTGAAAACCGGTATTTACAAGTCCAGATGCGATCATGCCAGCTACAAAGTATTGACTGAAGGTAACCCCATCTGCGATCGTTGTTTTAAAAACGGAACCAAATATTGCTAATAAGATAATTGGAAATGCCAGTGTGAAAACAACTGACTCTCGTTGGCGCATAAATTGGCGTATTTCTAATCCACCACGTGCAACACCGAGTGCGATTGTGGTGGGCAGAGAATTCTTTGCACTCATTATTTCTCTCCAATCATGGAGAGATAAATATCTTCAAGTGAAGGACGAAGTACCTGCAACTCTGGAACTTCACCTGGAAATTGTGCGGATAGTTTGCGAACAACGTCAGTGGGATTATCGGTGAACTCTTCTTGCATTACTCCATTGGATTTCCATTGAACCCGTGCCTTTGCCGATGCACGCCCACCCAATTGCGCCGGCGTTGATACTTCAAGAATCTTTCCGCGAGTGATCACTGCGACTCGATCAGCCAATGCTTCGGCTTCATCTAAATAGTGCGTAGTGAGCAAGATTGTGGTTCCGCCTTTACGCAAACTTTCAATGAGTGACCAGAATGCGCGACGAGCTTCTGGATCAAAGCCAGTAGTTGGTTCGTCCAGGAACAAGAGTTCGGGCGAGCCAATAATTCCAAGACCTACATCTAATCGTCGACGTTGACCGCCAGATAATGTGCGAATGAGTGCATTGCGTTTTTCATCAAGCCCAACCGAGGTAATTACTTCATCTACATCCCGAGCTTTTGAATAGTACTTCGCAAAATGTGAGAGCGTCTCGATAACTGAGAGATCTCCGGCATCTGCTGTTGATTGCAAAACTATGCCAATTCGATTGCGCCATATTCGAGATTGGATTCCGCGCCGCGCAGGATCAAATCCAAGAACAGAGATAGAACCTGAGTCAGCTTTTCTAAATCCTTCAAGGATTTCAACCGTCGTAGTCTTACCCGCACCATTTGGGCCAAGAAGAGCAAAGATTTCGCCGTGGGCAATAGTGAGATCTATGCCATCTACGGCTTTGGTGTCCGCATACGATTTATGTAATCCCTGAACTTCGATGACGTTCACATGGCTACCTTGCCACAATTGAGTCAAAAATGCGAGAAAATAACTTCATGAGCCCGCGTAAGAATTATCCCAAAAATAAGCGGCCACACAATGAAGAGCGTGACATCGCAACTTCTAATCAAAGTATTGAAGAACACACAGACGGTTCTTATGTAGTTCGCAAGATTACAGGTTCATCATCTAATAAACCGTATCGATGTCCTGGCTGTGATCAAATGATTCCAATGGCAACTCCTCACACAGTTGCATGGCTTGAAGGCGATGAAGAAGGACGACGTCATTGGCACAATGCATGTTGGTCAAAACGTGGAGATAGAAAACCACGGACGGAACGTACTAGGAATGCACCTCGCTACTAGTTAAAGATTGTTAACCGAAGCGACCGTTTAACCACTTAGTTAATTTAATAATCAACTTGTCATTACCGGCGGTTCTCTTAAAACTTGTGAACGCGATTGGTAATTGAAAACGAGCACGCACAATTGTTCGTGCATATGTAAACTCAAGAATTCCTTCTGGTCCATGAATACGCCCATAACCACTATCTTTCACACCGCCGAAGGGAACAGAAGCCACTGCAGCAAATGAAATCGTTGAATTAATGGCAACCATTCCACAATGAAGCTGGGCAGCAATTCTCTTTCCTTGACGCTTTGACCAAATAGATGCACCCAGTCCATAGCGTGATGCGTTAGAGAGAATGATTGCTTCATCTACATTCTTTACGCGATTGATTACGATAGTTGGGCCAAAGGTTTCATCCTGCATTGCAGTTGAATCTTCAGGAACATCAATCAGAATAACTGGCTCAACGTAGGGACCCTTAACTGACTTTGCTCCGCCATAAATTGCGCGACCACCACTTTTAATTGCATCTTTAATATGTGCGTCGATAATCTCTAACTGCTTAGGCATTGTTGCTGGTCCGTAGTTTCCAACACCTGGCTCGCCAGGTTTAATATCCTTAACAGCATCTAACATCGCTGCAATAAATCGGTCGGCAACACTATCGACGACATAAACGCGTTCTGCACCGATACAGGTTTGTCCGCCATTAGACATCGATGACCAAATTGTGTTTTCAGCAGCTCGCCTGATATCTGCATCGTGGGCGATGATGACGGGATCTTTTCCACCGCACTCAAGCACAACAGGAGTCATGGTTTTCGCACACGTTGCTGCAACAACCATTGCAGTCTTTGTTGAACCAGTAAAAGCTAACTTATCTACATGCGCTTCGCACAGCGCTCGTCCAGTATCGCCAAGACCGGTTACGCATAGAAAAATATTTGCAAAGGGTGCAACTTCTGCGAATGTGCGAGCAAGCCACACACCAACACCTGGTGTGTATTCACTTGGTTTAAATACAACTGTATTTCCTGCAGCAAGGGCGTATGCGATAGATCCCATGGGAGTAAAGATTGGGTAATTCCAAGGACCAATGACACCGACAACACCAAGTGGTGAACGTTCTACGGTTGCTGACATATTTGCCATCACTGCACCAGGTGAACGGTGCGATGTACGCATTACTTGGTGTGCATGTCGAGCAGCCCATGCGAGATGACCTGCAGCAAGTGATGCTTCAAGTTTTGCATCACTGACAGGTTTTCCTGTCTCCATTGAAATGAGTGCGGTGCACTCATCAACACGCTCCATCAACAATTTGCTCCATGCTAATAAAACTTTCTTACGTCCATTAAAGCCGAGTGCAACCCATCTATCTGATGCGATACGAGCTTGAGCAACAGCGACTCGAACATCTGCATCTGTGTGAATCGGAAAAGTTCCAATGGCTTCGCCAGTTACTGGGTAATGTGAAGCAAAAGTCTTTAGACGTGTAGGCATGTGCAAAGAGTAGTCGTCAGATAATCCAGTTGGTAGATAAGATTGCAGCCATGTCCGAACTAATTCGCCCGAGCACTGTTCTGCCCGCTGCGAGAACCCCATTTCTAGTTCGTACCGAAGATGGAATAGATCTTGTTGGCGAAATCGCGCGAACACTTGGTACGCCAAATGGCTCGATTTTAATGTTGCATCCACTTCCAACAGCTGGCGGAATGATGGATAGCCACGTGTATAAGAAGGCTGCCAATAGATTGCCAGCACTGGCCCGAATAAATGTTATTCGATTTAACACCCGTGGCACAACGAGTGATGCTGGTACAAGTACTGGCCACTTCGATAATGCAGAATCAGAACGCTTCGATGTCGAAGCAATGGTTAGCTATTGCTTGGATGAATTAAAAGTAGAAAATCTCTGGGTAGTTGGTTGGTCTTTCGGTACAGATTTAGCACTTAAGTTTGCGAAAGATAAACGAATCAAAGGATTAATACTTTTGAGTCCACCACTTAGGTACTCAACTGAAGAAGATCTCAAATGGTGGGGCAATGACGGACGCCCAGTAATCGCTTTAGTTCCAGAGCATGATGATTATCTGAAGCCAGATGAGGCAGTCAAAAGGTTTGCCGACCTTAAACAAATATCAATTATTCCCGTAGAGGATGCAAAGCACCTTTGGGTAGGAGAACCTGCTGTTTATAGAGTGCTCAGTGAAATAACCAAAATTATTGCACCAGAGCGCTTACCTTTACCAGATGAGTTTTAAGAGTTATCCGCCCGCGGATAAACAACTTCATCCAAAATTAAGATAATTGCTGCAGCGATTGGCACAGCGAGTAAGCCACCGATTAAGCCAAGGAGTGAAGATCCAATAAGGGCGGCGATGATTGTGACGGCGCCGGGAACTTCAAGAGTTCTCTTCATAATTCTTGGAGTAACAACGTAGTTTTCAATTTGGACATAAACCACATATGCAACTAAGGCAATGAGTCCTACTGGGATAGAAACAGTTAGAGCAATAATAGTGACAACCGCACTACCCAAAAAGTGACCGATAAGTGGGATGAGTGCACAGACCAGCACAACCATTGCAATTGCAATCGGTGAAGGAAGTCCAATGATTGTGCCAAGGATTAAGACAAAAACACCAGCCATAAAAGCTATAAATATCTGTGCTCCAACAAATGAACCAACTCGGCCAATTATTGCGTTAGTTAACTTTGCGACTCGATCGCGACGACTAGCAGGTGCTAGGCGCACGCCGAGTTGAACCATTTGTGGCAGAGACGTGATGAAATAAAGAGTGAGTACAAGAATTGTCAGTGCTGAAAAAGTCCCTGAAATAACAGATTTACCAACACCAATTACTCCACCAAATGTAGAAATAAGTATCGTTCCATCTGAAGTAAATTCTCGTAGTTTTGCTTGTAATGTATCTATCAAACCAAATTGATCATTTAAACGATTAATGGTGGCATTTGATTTGAGATCTTGTAGCAAGGAAGGCAAGTTATTGATGAGTTGGGATCCTTGTGAAACTACTGGAGGAACTACAACCCACGCGAAGAAGATTACAAATGAAATTACACCAACGAAAATGATAGCGACAGCCGTTACGCGAGATACACCTTGTGATCTGATGGCTTCAACAGTTGGATTAAGACCTGTTGCTAAGAAAAGCGCAATAAGAATGAGAACAAATACTTGGCTGACACTTCCGAGTGCTCGGAGTAAAACAATTGCGGACAATCCACCGAGAGTTGCGATAAAACCAAAATAGAATGGATTTGAGCGATTAATTGGAGCGCCCATCACGCCATAATTTTGGGATACAACTTCTTTTTTCTTTCGAGGTTTTAAAATTCTTTTCGCGAGTGCCATATCTTCATTCTAAAGCACTCGATAGCCCAAGAGGCTCAATGTGAGAGAATGCGAACATGGCACTTCGAATTACTGGACTTGGCGAAGAGATAGCCGCTGTCACAGGTTTGCCATGGCAGATGAGTTTGGAGAATTGGCCTGAAGATCCGCTACTTGCTGAAAAGCGCGGTATTTCTCGCCATGTTGTTCGTTTAGTTCGGGCTACAGATGATCCGGATGCAGAAGTGTATGCAATTAAAGAGACTGTCTCTGAATTCGCTAATCGTGAATACAAAGTGCTGCGAGAGCTTAAACAATTAGGCGCACCCAGTGTTGACCCCATTGCAGTTGTCGAAGGTCGCACCGATAGCTCTGGAGAAGATTTGCCGTGCGCACTTGCCACCCGATTCTTGCCATTCTCTCTGCCATATCGAGTTTTACTATCAGGCAATGTGTCAGCACATGACGTAACAACAATGACAAATGCATTGGCGCTCTTACTAGTTCGTCTGCATTTACTGGGCTTTTGGTGGGGAGATTGTTCTCTCTCTAACACTCTCTTTAGACGAGATGCAGAAGGCTTCGCCGCATACCTTGTTGATGCTGAAACAAGTGAGTTTCAAAAGACACTCACTGATGGGCAACGTGAACATGATTTAGAAATTGCGCACTTTAACGTGGCAGCAGAGTTAGAAGACTTGGCCCTGTCTGGAGTTTTGTATCCAGATATCGATCCAATAAGAGCGAGTGAGACAGTGATCAAGCGCTATCGCCGATTATGGACAGCGCTGAAAGAGCCACAAAAACTAGATCCAAATGATCGTCACGCAGTCGAACGTGCAATGCGCGCGTTGCACGATTTAGGATTTACTGTCGAAGAAGTTTCTGTTTCACTCGATGGTGAGAATAAAACATTAATCTTCCAACCTAAACTCGTTGCAGCCGGATATCACCAGGCACGATTACTGGAACTAACGGGTCTTGAAACACAAGAGCTACAGGCAAAACGATTACTTGCATCCTTTGATAGATATAGATCTCGCATGGACGAACCACGGCCACCAATAAATCAAAGTGCCTTGAAATGGCTAAATGAAGTTTTCAGACCAACACTTGCACACGTGCCACAGGAGTTAGTGGGGCGAGTAGAACCAGCCCAGATGTTCCACGAAATATTGGAGCATCGCTGGAACTTAAGTGAAAAAGCTGGTGGAGATGTCGGACTTGATAATGCAACAAGGTCGTATATTTCTGAAATTCTTCCTTTTAGAAGTGATTCTGGCAGGATCATCGCATGACGCTTCCACCAAACTTTGGCCAAGCGGTTGACCTTTCATCACTGGGTAAACCTGCACCACAAGTTCCGGCAGAACTGGCTGGAATATCGGTTACTGCTAAAAATCTCACCGCTGATTTTCTAGATTATTCTGCAAATAAACCAGCAATTATTTTGTGCTGGTCACCGCGAAGTCCTGAATCGATGGCCACTCTAGAAATTCTCGGAGAAATCGAATCAGAAAGTAACGGAACATGGCGACTTGGTAACGTGAATATTGATGAGCAACCTCAAGTAGCACAAGCTCTTCAAACAAAAACAGTTCCATATGCAGTTGCTTTCGTAGCTGCTCAGTTGGTTCCACTTTTCGAACAACCATATGCAAAAGAGCAGATTGCACTCGTTATTAATAAAGTTCTTGAGTTATCGGCGCAGCAAGGTGTCGGTGCACCGCCACCTGAAGTGATCGAACCTGAAGAGGAAGAGGCACTTAAGGCTCTTGAAACTGGTGATTTCATAACTGCCCAAGCTGCCTATAAGAAATTACTTGCGCGCAAACCAAATGATTCATTTGCCAAACTAGGTCTGGCACAGACTGAGTTATTCATTCGCACGCAAGGATTGAATTTAGAGTCAGTCAAGAGCGCAGCACAAGGTGATCCACTCAATGCTGCAGCGGCTATGGCATGTGCTGACATGGAGATAATCAACGGCGACGTTCAGGCAGCATTTGATCGACTTTTGCACTGCGTCAGAAACTTAACGGATGAAGACAAGAAGAGCACCAAAGATCACTTGCTCGCACTCTTTGCTTTAGTAGATCCAGCAGATCCACGATTGATTAAAGCGCGAAGTGATTTAGCTAACGCGCTATTTTAAGAATCAGCCAGAACCTTCGGTGTTGCCAGCATCTGCGGCTCGCACATCGTTGATTTGGTACTTATCAATTGCTTCTTGAATAAGTTTTGGCTTTATCACGCCTTGCGCGGCTAATTGTTGAAGAGTTGAAACAACAATTGACTCGGCATCAACTTTGAAGTGACGACGAAGCGCACCACGTGTATCTGAAAGACCAAAGCCATCTGTACCAAGCGTTGTAAATGGTTGCTTTACCCATGGAGCCACTTGCTCTTGTACTGCGCGCATAAAGTCTGAAACAGCGATGATTGGACCCTTTGCACCATCTAGCTTGCTAGTGATGTATGCGGTGCGTTGGTCATCTGGATTAAGCATGTTGTGACGATCAACTGCTAGTCCATCACGGCGAAGTTCATTCCAAGAAGTTACAGACCAGACTGATGCTGCGATATCAAAGTCATCAGCCAACAGCTTCTGCGCCTTGAGAGCCCAGTTAACACCAACACCAGATGCCAAAATTTGTACATTCTTCTTGCTCTTAATTGTTGCTGGTGCGTACAGATAGATACCGCGCAAGAGACCATCTACATCTAAGTTTTCAGGTTCTGCAGGTTGTACATATGGCTCGTTATAGACCGTCATGTAATAGAAAATGTTCTCTGAATTTGGTCCATACATACGACGCAGACCATCTTTAACAATATGGCCAACTTCGTATGCAAATGCTGGATCGTATGAAACGACAGCAGGGTTTGTGGCTGCAAGAAGGTGTGAGTGACCATCTTCGTGTTGTAAACCTTCTCCATTAAGAGTTGTGCGGCCTGCAGTAGCACCAACAACGAAACCACGAACGAGTTGGTCGGCAGCAGCCCAGAAAGCATCTCCCGTGCGCTGGAAACCAAACATTGAGTAGAAAATATAAATAGGAATCATCGGAACATCATGTGTTGAGTAGGAAGAGCCAACAGCGGTAAATGATGCGACCGAACCTGCTTCGTTAATTCCTTCGTGAAGGATTACACCCTGTGTTGACTCTTTATAAGAAAGCATCAATTCACGGTCGACGGACATGTACTGCTGTCCCTTTGGTGAATAAATCTTCAGAGTTGGGAAGAGTGAATCCAAACCGAATGTACGAGCCTCATCAGGAATAATCGGAACAAATCGTGAACCAAGGCCTGGATCTTTAATCAAATCTTTTAACAAGCGAACAAATGCCATCGTTGTAGCAATTTCTTGATTGCCAGAACCGCGCTTAACGGATTCGTATGCAGAATCTTTTGGTTGTTCTAGTGGTTTTGAAACACTTCGACGACGTGGGATAGATCCACCTAAGGCTTGGCGACGCTCTGTTAAGTACTTCATCTCTGGTGAATCAGCAGGTGGCCGGTAATAAGAAGGTAGATATGGATCAAGCTTGTCATCTGTCAGTGGAATCTGAAGGCGATCACGGAATACGAGAAGATCTTCTTTAGTCATCTTCTTCATCTGGTGGGTTGAGTTGCGACCTTCGAAGTGCGAACCAAGTGTCCAACCCTTAATTGTTTTAGCAAGAATTACTGTAGGACGACCATTATTTTCTGTTGCAGCAGTGTATGCCGCAAATAATTTACGGTAATCATGTCCACCGCGTTGAAGTGCCCACACTTGTTCATCGCTCCATGAAGCAACCATTGCTGCAGTACGAGGATCGCGACCGAAATAGTGCTCGCGAACGAATGCGCCGTTTTCTGCTTTAAATGTCTGGTAATCACCATCGAGTGTGGTGTTCATGAGGTTTACGAGTGCACCTTCACGATCTTGCGCAAGAAGTGGATCCCAACCGCGACCCCATATAACTTTAATAACATTCCATCCAGCGCCACCAAAGATTGATTCAAGTTCTTGAATAATTTTTCCATTACCGCGCACAGGACCATCGAGTCGTTGCAAGTTACAGTTAACGACAAATGTGAGGTTATCTAAATTCTCACGAGTTGCCAATCCGATTGCACCGAGAGTATCTACTTCATCAACTTCGCCATCGCCAAGGAATGCCCAGACGCGTTGATCAGATGTGTCTTTGATTCCACGGTTCTGTAAGTAACGATTAAAGCGTGCTTGATAAATTGCATTGATTGGACCAATACCCATAGACACAGTTGGGAACTGCCAAAAATCTGGCATCAAACGTGGGTGTGGATATGAAGATAATCCACCAGCAGGATGTGAAAGTTCTTGGCGGAATCCATCTAGTTGATCTTCGTTAAAGCGTCCTTCAAGAAATGCACGTGCATACATTCCGGGAGATGCGTGTCCTTGGAAAAATATTTGATCTCCGCCGCCTGGATGATCTTGTCCGCGGAAGAAGTGGTTAAAACCAACTTCATATAAAGATGCTGAAGAAGCGTAGGTTGAAATATGTCCACCAACACCAACGCCTGGACGTTGTGCGCGATGAACCAGCATCGCTGCGTTCCAACGATTAAATTGACGAATGCGTTTTTCGACGGCTTCATCACCTGGAAACGCTGGTTCGTGCGCAGGAGAAATAGTGTTGATGTAATCAGTTGTACGAAGAGCAGAGAGCGGAACGCCATTTTCGCGTGCATGCTTTAAAAGATTGAGCATTAAGTAACGAGCGCGTACGGGTCCTGCATGTTTAAGGGCCTGATCAAAAGATGCTTGCCATTCAGCGGTTTCACTTGGGTCTGTATCCACCAGCTGTTCGATGATCTGGTCAGGTGCCTCAAAAGTTTCACTCATGGACATATTCTCCACGTACTGGCCAGTTAGTGGAAATTGAAGCCGATGAATGCGAGCAAAACACTTGCGCTCGCGCCAATCATTGTGTGGACTTAGCCCGTGCCAACCAGACTGGGAGTCGCCCAAGGTGACCTCGTACTCGAGGTCGGATACGACAGTGATTGTGATGAAGAACTTCGCAGCGCTATTAAATCAATCACAGGTACCGATTTTCTTGATAGCGATATCCATGAAGTAGTCGATGCGGTTATTTTGTGGTGGCGAGATGGCGATGGCGATCTTGTCGATGAGTTAGTGGATGCACTTACTTATCTATCGGAAACTGGACCAATCTGGGTACTGACTCCAAAGCTCGGTCGTCCGTATCACGTAGAACCAAGTGAGATTCAAGATGCAGCGCCAATCGCGGGATTAAGCCAAACATCATCGATTCCACTTGCAAAAGATTGGACCGCCACACGACTAGTGGCACGTAAAGCCGGCAAACGATAAGTTTGCGCAAATGACACTAACAATTGGCCAAGCCGCCCCAGAGTTTAATTTGATGGATCAACACGGAACTAATGTTTCGCTCTCTTCATTTAAGGGAAAGAAAAACGTTGTTGTTCTCTTCTATCCATTCGCATTCTCAGGAATTTGCACGGGCGAACTCTGTGCACTCCGTGATGATCTTGCAGCATTTCAAAATGATAACGTTCAATTGTTAGCTGTCTCTTGCGATCCAATGTATGCACAACGTGCATTCGCAGAACAAGAAGGTTATAAGTTCCCAGTCCTTGCAGACTTCTGGCCACATGGCGCAGCTGCTAAGGCATATGGTGTTTTCAATGAAGAACGTGGCTGCGCAACACGTGGCACATTCGTAATTGATAAAGAAGGAATCCTGCGTTGGCAGGTAGTAAATGGCCTAGGCGATGCGCGTAACGTCGCTGATTACAAGGGTGCAATCTCATCTCTTTAATAGGTTAGACTTAGGGCTTCCACTTAACGGTGGAACTTAAGGGTGCTTAGCTCAGTGGTAGAGCGTCTCGTTTACACCGAGAATGTCGGGGGTTCGAAACCCTCAGCGCCCACCAGGTACTAAAAACAATTACACATATTGCACTTACCAAGCCAGGGAGGCGTTATGAAAGCCAGCCCCAGCGATCAGCGCCAAATTCTAGATATTCAAAATTTTGATTTCTCAGTCGCAACTCTCAAAAACAAAGCAGCCAATCTTCCTGAAATTGCTGAGATAAATAAACTAACTATTCGTGCAAACAATGCACGCGACTTACGTATTGCCGCTCAAACGGAAGCAAGTGATGTGCAGCGCGAGCTAACTCGGGCAGAAGGCGATGTCGAACAAGTTGTCACACGCATTACACGAGATGAAGCTCGCCTTAATTCAGGTACTGGATCGGCTAAGGATTTAGAGGGTTTAACGCATGAAGTTGAAACGCTGAATAAGCGCCGTGCAGAACTCGAAGAAGTTGAACTCGAAATTATGATGCGCATGGATTCAATTAAAGAGCGCATCACAACCCTCGAAAAAGAAGAAGCAGATCTTGCAGCAGAAATCGCAGATCTTGAGATTAAAAAAGAAAACGCGCTGACAGTTATCCATTCAGATATTGAGAAAATTACACAAGATCGAAGCGAAACATCTAAATCTGTTGATGTCGCGCTTCTTGAGCTCTACGAAAAAATCAGAACCGGTGGGGGATCAGGAGCTGCACCTCTTAAAGGCGGTCAATGCGGTGGATGCCATCTTTCTGTTAACGCTGTCGAACTAAAGCGAATTCTGGATTTAAGTGAAGATGAAGTTGTTCGCTGCGAAGAGTGCCGCTGCATTTTGGTGCGTGGAGTTTAAGAAATGGCTAGAGCATTTACATTAACCGCAGATGGCGGATCACGTGGAAACCCTGGTCCTGCTGGTTACGGCGCAGTTGTTAGCGAAGATGGAAAAATCGTTGCCGAGCTCTATGACTACATCGGTGTTGCAACAAATAACGTTGCCGAATACCAAGGCCTTATTGCAGGTTTAATTCACATTCACTCACTTGATCCAGATGCAACCGTTGAAGTGCAAATGGATAGCAAGTTAGTTGTCGAACAGATGAGTGGTCGTTGGCAAATCAAACATTCGAATATGCGCGAACTAGCATCACAAGCACGCGCCGCACATACTCCATCACTAGTTAAATATTCATGGATTCCGCGCGACCTTAATTCACACGCCGATCGTTTGGCTAACAAAGCACTCGATAATGAAAGTGGCGGATCAGAAACTCACGCACCTGTGCAGATTAATTACCTCACTGATCGTCTGCGCTCTGATGAAGTTCCAACAACGATTTATTTGATTCGCCATGGTGAAACACCAATGACACCAGAGCGCCGATTCTCTGGATCCGGCACAAATGATCCTGGTCTATCCGAGACCGGACTTATACAAGCCGCAGCCGTTGCCAAAGTTATTGAAGAGATAAAGCCAGATGTTTTGATTTCATCTCCCATGAAGCGCGCGCAACAAACCGCACAAGCAATTGCTCAATCAACTCACTTGCCAATTATTGAAGATGAAATCTGGACCGAGCTTTCATTTGGTCACTGGGATGGATTAACAAACCAAGAAGTTCGCGCACAGTTTCCTGAGGAGTATGAAGCATGGCTTTCATCAACTGCCATCGCACCTAAAGATGGCGAATCACATAACTCAATTGCTGCTCGCATCGAAGCAGCACTGAGCCAATTAGTTGATACATACCCAGGCAAAAAAGTTGTTGTAGTAACTCATAACATGGTTATTCGTCACGCAGTACGAATCACTATCGGTGCACCAATTGAAGGCGCATTCCACATAGACATCACCCCGACATCAGTTACTTCTTTAAGCATCTGGCCGAGTGATGGTTTACGTTGCTTGCGTATGGTCAGCAACGACTCGCATTTAAGTTAATTTGTGCGTAAATAAATCTCATTTACTAATTACTTATCCCTGCCGTATCCTTAACTACTGAAGAGTCGCCCGGATCACCGCGTTGTCGCAAGACACCGAGGAAAGTCCGGACTTCACAGAGCAAGGCGGTGGGTAACGCCCACCCGGAGCAATCCGCGGGAACAGTGCAACAGAAAGTAAACCGCCAATAGAAATATTGGTAAGGATGAAACGGTGGTGTAAGAGACCACCAGCAATTGCAGTAATGCAGTTGGCTATGTAAACCCCGCCTGAAGCAAGACCACGCAGTTGGCGTTCGAGTGCTGCTCGCACGAGTCAACGGGTAGGTTGCTTGATTACGTAAGTGATTACGTAACTAGATGGATGGTGATCGGTTCGCAAGAACCACAGGATCCGGCTTATAGGGCGACTCTTCTTCTAATTAGGTGGGCGCAGGTTAAAACTGCGCTCACCTTTGTGCATTTTGGTTGTACAAGTTGTTGCATAACCTGTCGCAGATTGAGATGTTTTTATGGGGAAACCATGGGCAAATATGGGCAGTCCTATGGGCAACTTTTTAACTATAAACAACTTAAGAATGTCAATCTGATGAGAGTCAATTCCTCCGACTTATAGGGCGACTCTTCTTTAATTTCAATAAACAAATAAGTTGCCATATGATTAAATCAGCACATGTATATCCCTAAACATTTTCAGCCGAGCAATAAAGCGGCTCAAGAATTCTTGTCACAAATTGAATCGGGACACTTAGTAAGCAATACTGAAAAAGGTCTTGTATCCACGCTACTGCCTTTAATTTATGATCAAGAAACTAATTCTCTCTTAGGGCATGTTGCTAAGCTCAATGTCCAAGCTTCTTTACCAACTAATCAAGAGGCACTTGTTATCTCAATGCTTAATGAAGCCTATATTTCTCCAAATTGGTATGCATCTAAAGAGGAACATCACAAAGTTGTGCCTACTTGGGATTACATGATGGTGCATGCATATGGTCAGTTGGTAATACACAACGATCCAGACTGGATTTTGCATCAAGTAACACGTCTTACTAATCACTTTGAGGTAAATCAACCTAAACCGTGGAATGTTGATCAAGCTCCGACAGATTATGTGGATGGGCAGATAAGAGCCATAGTTGGTGTTGAACTTAAAATCAACCGAATTGAGGCTTCATTCAAGATGAGTCAAAACAAATCTAAGGCGGATTTGGATGGGGTAATTGCTGGGTTGCAAAAAGCTGGCAAAGTATCTATCTCAGAAGCGATTGATGCTTTAAGGCAAAAGGATTAGTCCAGTAGGACCTTGAGCCATTCCGGCTTATAGGGCGACTCTTCTTTATTTCGCTATAGTTGTAATGTGTCCTCGATGAGCGCCTCATGACTTTGTTTGTCAGATTTCAGATTCTGTTCCTTTCGGCTTTGTCGGCTCACTCGCTTGCGGGAGGAACTTTTGTTGAAACTCCCAATCTTCTTTGGC